>NZ_JBVJRL010000021.1:0-129745 GCF_055607665.1 Streptomyces sp. NPDC036984 | reverse complement strand
CGCCGCCAGGACCTCCCGGTCACCGTGCCGTCTACGACCGCCACCCTGCGGCCGCACCGGAGCCGGCGGCACCACCCGCTGAAACAGCTCCCACAACCCGTCCGGCACCATCCGCTCGACCAACTCGCTCGACACGCGAACAGCATGCCGCAAGATCACACCAAACGAAATGAGCTGTAAGGAATACGGCGTTTCCGCCGGCTCCCGCATCGGTGAAACCCTCCTCGGCTGAAGCCAAACCGCCGCCGGACCGGCGACGGTGCCTGCGCGTCGCGCAATGCGGCGCCGGCGAGAGGATGCCCGGCACCGGAGCCTGACCCTGCCCGCCTCGCTCGCCGCTCTGTGGCCCGACGGGCAGTGGCTGACACACCTGCCGCACACCGCGCGTGAGGGCGGCGGGGTAGGTGGCGCCGTCGACGCGGGCGAGTGTGCCCGCGGCTGCGGTGGCCAAGAGCGCGAACACGACGACCAAGGCGACGGCAAGCAGGACGATGGCGATGTGGTTCACCACGATGTCCCCGTAAGAGAATGCTGACGTGACCGAAGGTCGTGTTCAACGGTGTTCGCCGTGGTCCGGCCCCCGCCCCGGCTTCGAAGGCCGGGGCGGGGGCAGCGGGGCCGCAGCACCGGTGAAGAAGCTAGCCGCCCACTCCTTCACCCGACGGAGATCAGGGCAGGCGTGAACGTGTGCCGGTCACGTGTGCAGTCGTGAGCACCCCGAATCGCCCCTGACGTAGCAGAGGTAGAAGTGCACGTCGGCCACGTCGTCCTTCCCGAAGCTCCCGCCGTACGCCTCTCCGTAGTCGGGCGTCGGCCCGGCTATGACCGAGGTGTGTGCACCGCTTGAGTTGCGGTACTGCATGTGGAGCTGGACCGTTCGTTCATCCTGCGCCTCGCTGCCGGCGAAGGGGCTTGAGACGTTGATGTGGTACCAGCCGTTGGGCAACTTCGAATACGTGTACCCCACTGACCCGCAGTCGAAGGTGTTCATGCACGTGAAGAACGTGGAGTTCACCCCTGCGGGTGCAGCCTGAGCGCTGACGGCGGGACCGGCAGCTACGGACGCGGTCATGAGCGCTGCCACGGTCAGCGAGCGACGAATGCCTCTGCGCATGCTCTTCCTCCTGAGTGTGAGTGGTGTGTGGCTTTGTCGAGCAGTAGTGACGTCACTTGTCGACGGGATCGGGGCGCCCCGATCCACGGTCGGGCGCCGCGCAAGCAGGTCCAGTGAGCCGTCCTCCGGCATCCCCGCCGCCCGCCTTGGAACGCGTTCCGTCGTTCGTGATTGCCCGATCCGGTCGCTACGCGCTCACGAGTCGGTGTCCACCCAGAGCTCCCAACGACTACCGTTCCGCTCACAGACCCAGAAGCTGTAGGCGGAACTCGCCCCTGCGGCCTCGCACGCTGCCTTGGTGCGGTAGGAGCCGACGCGGACGAGATCGAGGGCGGTGGCCGGTACGGCTGTCGTCGGGTTCGTTTCGGCGGGCGTGGGCGCCGCCTGCGCGACGGCAGTGGTACCACCAGCCAGAAGTGTGGCGCCCATGGCGACGCCGACGAGGAGAGTGCGTACACGCACGATGATGTCTCCATTCGTGTTGTGTGAGAGCTTGGCTATCGGTCGTGGCGCGGTTGTGGCCTGTGCCTGAACGCGCCGTACATCGCTGCGAGCTGGCCCGCAGCCGTGCCCCACGGGGTACCGAGCAACTCACCGTGCCGGCCTGTCGCTGAACCGTGTGGTGAGGGGAGGCGCCGTGGTACCACGCCATGCTGGTGGACGCGCCTGCTCCCCCGATTTCTAAGCAGGCGTCGCTTGATGCTCTGTCGATCGGTCGTCGGACGATGCTCCGAGGACGGGAGCGTGGCCCTTCGGGCTTGCACCATTGATTTCAGGGCCCGTCGCATTGTTCGTCAGCCCTCTTCGGCCGCCGAACAATGACTCGATGGGCTCTGCCGGACCGAAGTGACCTTGCGTAGGTTGGCCGCTGGTCCGCGTCTCGGTGTCGAAGGAGATGAGGCGGTGGCGGGTCGGCGTGAGGTGCCGGTGGATCCAGCCGCGGGGCCGGTGCAGCGGTTCGCGCAGGAGCTGCGCAAGCTGAGGCGGGAGGCAGGCGGCCTCACCTACCGGGTCATGGCGCAGCGCGTGGAGTATTCGGTCGGGTGGGACCACGGACCCGCCGCCCTATCGCGGCCTCGCTCGCTTCGAGCCGGTGCATGCCGAGCTGTTCTTCGGCCGGGAGAGGCTGACCGGCCGGCTGCTGGACCTGGCCCGTGACCGTCGCTTCACCGCCGTGTTCGGCCCGTCCGGCAGCGGCAAGTCCTCGCTGCTGCGCGCCGGGCTGATTCCCCGGCTACGCGAGGGTGATGACCCCGCCCTGCGTCCGGCCGCGATCCGCGTCCTGACGCCCGGTGAGCACCCGGTGGGCACCCACGCGTCCCGCTTGGTCCCGGTGCCGGACGCGGACGCGGACACCTGGCTGATCGTGGATCAGTTCGAGGAGTTGTTCACCCTGTGCCGGGATGCGACCGAACGCACCGACTTCATCGACCGGCTACTTGCCGCCGCCCCCGGCAGCCGGCTGCGCGTGGTCGCCGCGGTCCGGGCGGACTTCTACGCCCACTGCCTGGAACACCCGGGTCTCACCGCGGCACTGCGGGATGCCACCGTTCCGGTCGGACAGATGAACCGTGAGGAACTACGGCAGGCGATCGTCGGGCCGGCCGCCGCGGCCGGGCTCGTCGTGGAGCGCTCACTGACCGCCCGCCTGCTGGACGAGATCGAGGGCGAGCCGGGCGCGCTGCCCATGATGTCGCACGCGCTGCTGGAGACCTGGCGCCACCGCACCGGCCGCACCCTGACCGAGACCGCCTACGAAGCCGCCGACACCCTGCACGGTGCGATCGCCAAGACCGCCGAGGACGTCTACAGCCGCTTCACCGAGAGCCAGGCACGCACGGCCCGTCGTCTGCTGCTGCGCCTGGTCACCCCCGGCGACGGCACACCTGACACCCGCCGGCCCGCAGAACGTGCCGAGCTGCAAGTCACCAGCGGCCAGGAGACCGCTCAGGTGCTGGAGGCTCTGTCCGCCGCGCGCCTGCTCACCTTCGACAACGACACCGTTGATCTCGCCCATGAGACCCTGCTGACCGCCTGGCCCCGGCTGCGTGGCTGGATCGAGACCGACCGCGAACGTCTCCGCGCCCACCGGAAACTGACCGACGCCGCCCGCACCTGGGAAGAGCTCGGTCGTGACTCGAGGGCTCTGTACCGGGGCACCCTCCTTGACACAGCGCAAGAGCACTTCACAGGCGAGTCCGCGGAGGACCTGACCGGTCTGGAACACGACTTCCTCACCGCCTGCATCACCGCACGCGAGCAGGAAGAACACCTCGCGGCCCGTACCACCAGGAAACTGCGCCGGTCCGCCGTCGCCCTGTCTGTTTTGCTCGTCCTGTCCCTCCTCGCCGGCGTGATCGCCTTTCGGCAGAGCAGGTTCTGGGAGCGAGAGCAGTTGCGGGCCGAGAGACGCCGTATCGCTGCGGTGGCCGACGGCATACGTTTCGAGGACCCGAAGAGAGCCATGCTGCTGAGCGTGGCCGCATGGCGGATGGCGGATCTTCCCGAGACGCGATCGGCGCTGCTTGTCGCAGCATGGCAGAAGGAGCAGGACGCTTTCACGGTGCCTGCCGACGATCCGTCCGCGGGTCAGTTTCTCGGCCTGGACGGGCGGATCGTAGTGAGCGCCGGCCGGGAACGGGTGCGGGAATGGGATGTGTCGACGCATCGACAACTGGCCTCGTACCCAGGCCTTGGACCGTACGCCGAGGACTATCCCGAGGTGAGTGTCGAGTCGCACACCGCGGTGCTGAACAGCGACAGTGGCGTGCGGCTGTGGAACCTGGCTGAAGGCAGAGCAACAGGCCGGCCGCCGGTCCGCACCGCAGTGGGCCAGATGAACCCCAGCGGGCGGACCGTCATCGTCTACGGTGCGGACGGCAGCGTACAGCTGAGGGATATCGCGAGCGGCCGTCTGCTCCTGGAGCGGCGCGCCGGTGCCGCCGACGGCCCTGTCCGGGGCAACGCGAGCCCTGATGATCGTTTGCTGGCCTTGTGCCGCGGCAGCTCTGCCCGTCTGGAGGTGTATGACACGGTCGGTCGGCTGGAACTGACCACCGCGCAGCTGTCAGAAGCCCGACCCAGGTGCCGCGACCTACAGTTCTCCTTCAGCCGGGACAGCAGGGCGCTGCTGATCCTGACCACGGAGAAGATTCAGGTGTGGGGGGTGTCCTCCGGGAAGCTCCTCCATACCGTCGGGCACCCGGGAACCGTCGAAGCAGTCCTCAGCCCGGACGGGCAGTTCCTGGCAGCCATCGACACGGACGAAATCCTCGTCTGGCGGGTCACGCGCCCTGCCAGTCCGGTGTTCAGTCACTCCCTCGTCGATGAGACGGCCAGCTCACTGCGCTGGGCTCCCGGCGGTCTCATGCTCCGCTATCTCGCAGGCGGGCACGCGTCCACGGTCAGAACTCTCCATCTCGGCCCTGTCGTGGACTCCGTCTGGTCCCGCCGACCGTTCACGGGGGTGGATTTCAGCAACGACGGCAATGTTGTGGCCACTGCTCGCTCGTCCCCCGACGACGACGGACGGTCGAGACCAAGCCAGGTCAGCTGCCCGAAGCGGCGGCATGACTCGCCTGGGGCGATGATCTCAATGTCGCCCGGACAGAACCCGGGCTCAAGCCCTCTCGGTCCACCCCTTGAGCGTGTCGGCCAAGGCCCGTATATCCACTTCCCCGGCCGTCACTTGCTCGGCCAGGTCGGCGGCCTCCTTACGAGTTGGTGCGTGCAATCCAGACGGCCACTGGTCGATCGACGTCGACGGGACACGGCTGGACACCGCGTGCCCCAGGTACTACGGCGCCGCATGCCACCGCACCGGGCACGCGCAGATACAGATCACCTGGACGGGACCAGCCTCGATGCGGGTGACAATGGACTCCCCTCACAGGACTGGACCCTGACCGCCACCTCGACCTGGTACCTGGATCTTCTCAACAGCGTCAACGCGGCTCTGCCGCTCTCCACCTGGCGCAGTCCCCTCTGGCTTCGGGCACGCCAGCGCCTGGCCCGCGCGCTGGGGATGGGCGACATGCGCTTCTCCGGCGTCATGCCGAGCGGCCATACCGGAGTGCTGATGCCGCAGCGAACCTACTTCGTGGAGACCTCCCGAGCCGTGCTCGACGGTATCGATCTCGGCCGGCCAACTCAGTTGCCGGAATGCGTGCGAATCGGTGCCGCGACCCTGCCGACCCGCGGCGTCCTTGCCATCGGCCAGGCGGCCTGGAAGATGCTGGACCCGCCGAATACGAGCTCATCCGCTCGAAGAGCAGCCCGCAATCGCCCTGCGCCGACTAGTGAGCTGACCGGGAAGGTCGCCGGGGCGGTTGGGTGCAGGATGACGTCCGCTGCGGCTGCAGGGGATGTGGTGGCAGCTCTGCTGCTACCGGCGGCATTGACGTCGGGATCCCCTCGAAAACGCAGGCGAGCTTGCTGTCCAGCGGCGAACCGGCAAGTGAAACGGTGTGACTGCATATACCAAGCGTCGGTTTCGATGTGCGCCGAAGGCGCTCAGTAATTCTGGGTACCGACGTTCACGGACCTGTCCACGGCGACACACTGGTTATCGGCGTTGCGATCGACACGGCGACCGCCCCGGGAAAACGCAGCTGCCGGCGCAGCGCACGGGATGCGGATGGGCACACGACTTCGGGCTCGTCCCCGCCGGCAGCTGACCGCGACTCTCAGGGGATGAGATGGACGGTGAGGTCGGTCTGGGTCTCACTGGGGTTGACCGCGTGGATGTAGCCGTGGGCTGTGCGGTAGCGCCCCGTACCTCCTGTGATCGCCAAGGTGATGTCGCCCGGTCCGGCACCGGAGATGCCGAACACGCCCTGCACGGTGATGTGTCCCTCGGGCAGCGAAAGGGTGATCTGGCACTGGAGACCGCTCGAGTCGTCGGGACCGGTGCGGGTGGTCGTGCAGACCTCGTCGAACCGGCCCACAGTGGAGTTGGAGCGCACGAGGTCCCCGGTGACGACGAGTTCGTCGCCTTGGCTGTTGCCAGGAGGGGGGACATCGATGAAGTTGGTCTGGGTCGGCCTCGCCGTCAGGTGGAAGACCTCCTCCGTCCCGAGGGGAGGCCACGGAACAGCCGTGTCCGCGGGCTGGGTGGCGGCCGACGCCAGGGGAGCGCAGTAGAGGGCAGCGGCCAGGCCGGTGACCGCGCTCAGCGGAAGGCGTTTGATGTGGCGCATGATGCGTCTCCTGGTCAGGAATATCGGGGCAAGTGTCTTTGTGTCACTTGAGGCGCCCCGCTTCCAGGTCAGCATCTGGTGGATCGCGTGCCTCAGCCACCTCAGGTGGCCATCCAGGTGAGCACCGTGTGGAGGACGCCGGATGACGCGCTTCAACGTCGTTGGTCGCGCGGCCATTTCAGGGCTAGTGCCGCATCGGGCAACGTTTGCCACGTCCGCCAGACTGCTCGGGTGATCGCCAGACTTGCGCGGGAGCAGGACTTTCCTGGCCTTCTTGGCTTAGCAGCTCAGATCGAACACTCGTTCGGCCCGATGGTTGGGGATCCTGGATTCCAAAGCACCGTGGACAAGCACATTCGCCGGTCCACGGCGACGGCCGCCGGGGAAGCGGCCCGGAAGCAGGGGCGGCTTTTCCAGGGCGGCGAGAAGGTCGTGGGCGAGGCCGGTTTCACTGGAAGTGCCCGGGCCGGGATGCAGGGTGATCCGGCCGAACGGCGGATGGTGGGCAGCCAGGGCGGTGTGCGTGTGAATCGCGTCGTCATCGCGGTCGATGACCACGGTGACGGGCGGTGGCGCGGCGAGCGGCATGGCGGCGTGGTGGTCAGCCAAGACGGCTGAAGGCCCAGCGCAGCAGCTCCTGGTCGACGCGGGCGCGGCCGGTGCGTGTCAGGGCGGTGCGGGTGTGGGCGGTCAGCTGGGCCCAGGCGCGGAAGTTGCCGTGCGCGGCGTGGCTGTCAGCAAAGGTGATGTCCTCAGGATCGGCGTCAGCCCAGATCGGGTGGAACAGCGGGATCACCTCGAGGACCTCGCTGGGGGTGAGGCGGGCGAAGTGCTGCCAGATGAAGATGCGAGAGGAGAGCATCGGTTCGCAGCGCAGCACGGTGTGGCAGCCCTCCCCGCCAACGACGATGACCGCGAGCTGAGTGGAGGGCTCGTCCCACAGGTAGCGGAAGTATTCAAATGCCTCCCCGTTGAGCCACTGGGCCTCGTCCACCAGGAAGGTGCGGGCGCGCTCGGCCAGGGCGGTCTTCAGCAGGCGGTCGAACTCGCTGGGATGGCGCGGCGGCTCGCCGGCCAGGTCGAGCGCGGTGAACAGCTCGTAGCGCACCGCGCGGGCGGTGGGCCGGGCCCGGAAAGTGATCTTGCGGACGTCCTCGCCGGGTTCGAGTGCGCGCAGGCAGGTGTTGACGGCGAGGGTCTTGCCGAAGCCGGCGCCGCCGTGGATGCACATCATGGCCCGCGCGGCGACGGTGTCGGTGATGTTCTCCCGGGCGGTGAGCAGGGCGCGGGTGGTGACCACGGACGCATCGGGCAGGTCGACGTACTGGTAGGTGGCCGCAGTCACGAGGCGTCTTGCGTCTTCGTCGGTGGTGGGACGTGCGGCCCGCCCGCCTGGGCCGTCCGGGGCGGAAGCGCCATCACGGCCGTACGGGTGCCGGAAGGGCGGGCCTGGCGTGGTCAGCGCGGCCAGGGAAGCAGGGGTGCGCCAGTCTGCCCGGGGGCGCGGCGGGTGGGATGAGGTCCGGCATCGCCAGCTGCGCGAGGTCGGAGTCGGCAGTCTGGGCGAGTTCGGCCTCTGCCTGGGCGGTGGTCAGCGCGCCGAGCCGCTGAGATGCCTCGGGCTGGTTCACGGCGGCGTAGCGCTCGCGCTGCGAGCCTCCAGGTCCTTCTTCAGGCGGCGGGTGCGGGCGGACCTTGCCCGCCGTACCGCGCGGAGCTGTTCCTCGGTGGCCTGATCGGCCAGGTCCGCGGGACCGAGGTAGCGGCCGGTGGCCGCGTGGTAGACCTCGATGCGGTGGTCGTGGTGGGGCATGAAGCGGACCCTCACCTGGATCCCGGCCTGGCCGGTCATCCACGGCCCCACGTAGTCGCGTTTCCTGAAGCGGATGCCGCGGGTGGTCAGCGTGCGGGTGCCGGCATCCTCCAGGGTGAACGTCCACAGATCCGCGGCCGGCACGTCCCGCAGCGGGGTGGGATCGTCCTGCCACGCCTGAAGCGGAGTCCTGCCCCCAAGCGGCGCGGGACGGTGCTGCGGTGTTCCACCACAGCGTCCAATCCAGCAGCCGGGCGGTGAAGTCCTCGAAGCCGAGCAACACCTCGTCCTTCGGGCGAGAAGCCCGTTTGCCGGGGCGCGGCTGGCGGGCATAGCCGGGCAGCGCGGCCAGGAACATGCTCTCCACCGCCCGATTGAGGCCTTCCACGGTGCCCATGAGGTGGGGGGTGTAGGCGGGCAGGTCCTCCACCGTCACGTCCAGGAGATCGAACGCAGCCGTCACCGTTCGGGACAGGAAGTCCTTGCCGCGGTCGACGCGCACTTTCTCGGGCAGGCCGCCGAAGGGGCCGTAGGGGTCCTCGCGCAGGACCGGAGCGCAGCGCAGCCAGCACCGACTCCCGCGACGGATCCCCCGGCGTGACCGCGACACCGGTGATCGCGTTGGTGGCACAGTCGGTGAACCAGGTGATCCACGGCCTGCGAGCCTTACCATCGACATCGACCAGCACGGGGCCTGTACGTGGTCGGTCTCCCACACCTGGTTACGCCAGCCCTGCGGCCGGGCCAGGAACACATCATGCTTGCGCGCCGCCCGCTCTCCTCCCGCGAGCCCGGCCCGCTCCCCCGGCGTCAGGTCCCGCTGGATCGCCCGGTGCAGCGTCGGAATCGACGGAGGCGGCTCCCCCTCCCCCTTGGCCGCGCGAGCGATCAGCTCACGATGGACCGCCGCGACGTTGCCCTTCCACAAGGCCAGCAGGCGGCGCACCTCCGGGGTGACGGAAAAGCGGTCTTTACTCTGGGCCCGCGCCCCGGGCTCCGCGGCCGCGGACTCGTCCCGCTCGGCAGCGGCAAGCCACCGCCACACCGTGCGCTCGGTCACCTCCAACGACTCCGCCATCAGCCGTACATGTCGGGTCGTCAGTCTCTGATCCTGCCGCAGAGCGAGCAGCCGGCGCACGGCAGGGCCGCGCAGCGCCGACAGAGAGGAAGAAGGCAGGTCTCCCCGAGCGGGCGGACCGTCCCCGTGCACGCCGGAGCGGGAAGCGCCCTCTTCCGGCCCGGTCGCGCCGGTCACAGCGGCCCCATGAGCCGTGCGCAGGCCCGCTCCAGCATCCGGCGGTCCACTACCGCACGGCTCTTGCCGTAGATCTCGGCGGTCAGGTGCGAGGTGAGCTTCGCCCAGGTCCGGAAATTGCCGTGGCCCACATGCTCGTCCACCCACACGACATCGTCCTCGCTCACGTCCTCCCACAGCGGGTGGAAGGCCGCCATCGCCGCTGCCACCTCGCCCGGGCGAAGACGCGGCACCAACTCCCAGGTCAGCACCCGAGAGGCCAGCGCGGACACCCGGCGCAGCGCCCGCTCGCTGCCCGCACCCGCCAGCACGAGGGCCGTGTCCGTGTCCGGGTGGTCCCACAGCCCGCGCAGAAACTCCAGCGCCGGCCCCGGAAGGCGCTGTGCCTCGTCCAGCACCAGCACGCGCGGCTGCCTCAACGCGTTCACCAGCATCAGGGCGGCCTCCCCCGCGCCGCGCGGCAGACGCCTGCCCAGTTCAAGAGCGTCCGCGAGTACCCGGCGCAGTTCAGGGACCGTCGGGTGCACACCGACATGGACCCGACGGACCCTGGCCGGGTGCGGCAGCTGGGACAGGGCGTACTGCAGCGCGACCGTCTTCCCCTGGCCGGCGTCGCCGTACAAACACGCCACCGCCCCCACCGCGGCCGCGTGCGCGACCGTCCGCAGCACCGACCGCACAGCAGGCGTGTGCACCACCTGGGCATCCGGGACCAGGACCGGGACCTGCACCAGATGCTTCTGCTCGCGCAAAAAACCTGCCCGCCTTGGCCGGCCACGACGTTCAGACCCAGCTCGCTGAGGGGATCCGGCCTGCTCGGCCCGGCCACCTCAGGCTCCCGCCCGGTCAGCAAAGCCCGCCCCGCCCGTCGGTCCCTGCGGATCACCCGGCTCAACGTCGACATCGACGGAACTGGCACCTCACCACCGGCAGCCACCAGCCGACGCCTGAGCCCCGAGACATTGCCCCCCGCCTCACCCAGCAGCTCCCACACCTCGTCCGACACCGCGTATCCATGCCGGACCGGCGCCTCCGCCCGCCCCGAGCTCACCATCGCCGTCGACGTCGCCACCCGCGCCGTCCTCGCCGCCGTGCTGTGCCCGAGTGCGACCAAGGCCGTCGACGCGGCCCTGCTGCTCGCGGAGATGGCCGTCCCGCACCCCGCCCGGCCGACCTGACCGGACATCCTGCGCATGGACCACGCTCCCGCACTCCCCCACCAGCGGCCGGCCGCGCTGGACGAGCGCCTGGCCGGCGCGGCGGCCCGGCCCGTCGTCCTGCCCGAGACGATCGTCGTCGACCGCGGCAAAGTCTTCGTCCCCGCCGCTTTCACCGCTGCCTGCGAGCACCTCGGCATCAGCGTCCAGCCCGCCCCGCCCCGCGCCCCCACCGCCAAAGGCATCGTCGAGCGGACCTTCGGCACCATCAACGCCCCGCTCGCCAGCACCTGCCCGGCTACACCGGCTCCGACGTCACCCGCCGCGGCCCCGACACCGAGAAAGACACCTGCTACAGCGTCGCCCAGCTACAAGACCTGCTTGAGGAGTGGCTGGTGCACTACCACCACCGGCCCCACGAAGGCCTGCGCCACCCGATGATGCCCCGCAAAGCCCTCACCCCGAACCAGATGCGGGCCGCGCTCGTCGCCGTCACCGGACATGTGCCCGTCCCGCTGAGCGGCCGCGACTACCTCGAACTGCTGCCCGTGCGCTGGCAGGCCATCACCGCCTCCGGCATCCGCATCCACCACCGCACCTACGACGCGGACCTCCTCGCCCCCAACCGCGGCCAGCCCTCACCCGTCGCCGGCCGGGGCGGCAAATGGGAGATCCACTACAAACCCCACGACGTCCGCCAGATCTGGCTCCGCCTCCCCGACGGCGACCTCACCAAGATCCCCTGGATCCACCGCGACCACGTCCACCAGCCGTTCAACGACCACACCTGACAGCACATCCGCACCCTCGCCGTGCACGGCAACCACGATGATGCCGAGCACCACGAAGCCAGCCTCGCCGACGCCCTCGACCAGCTCATGCGCCGCGTGCCCACCGGTCACGCCACCGAAGCGGAACAAGCTCTCGTCGCCCGCGCCACCACAGCGCCGATCCCCGCCGCCCGACATCCGCAACACGACACCGACCCCACCGGCGAGTCGGCGCAGCACGGCGAGGACGACAGCATCGACGATCTCGACGACGCGCCCGACGGTGACTTCAGCCCCGCCCCTGCCACCGGATTCGGGCTCTACGACGCACACGAGGAAGCCGACAGATGGTGAACCCGAACCCGCAGAGTGCGGGACGCACACCAGTCGGCGCCGGCGACAGTGACGCGGCCGAGCCGTCCTGGCCCCTGACCACCTGACAAGGCTGGCAGCGCTTCGCCACCACCGAGCCGCCCGCCCCGCCCCAGCCCGACGACCCGCCCCGCAGCACCGACGAACGCCTCGCCTACCACTCCGCCTTCGTCACCATCCGCACCCCCGCCATCAGCCAGCTCGCCACCCAGGTCCGCACCCTGATGGTGCTCGGCCGCCACCAGCAGACCACCGCCCGGCCCTCCCCCATCGTCACCGGACCCGCCGCAGCCGGGAAAACCACCGCCTTGCTGAACGTCGGCCGCACCTGCCACCTCGCCCACATCCGCAAAAACCCGCCCCCGCCCGGATCAGCCCGTGCCGCGGCACCCGTGGCGTACGTCCTGGTCCCGCCCGGCGCCACCGCGAAAACCCTCATCACCGAATTCGCCCGCTACCTCGGCATCCCCACCACCACCCGCATGACCCAGACCCAGATCACCGACGCCGTCTGCCACACCTACACCCAAGCGGGCGCCCAACTCGTCCTCATCGACGAGATCCACCGCCTCAATCCCCGCACCACCACCGGCGCCCAAACCGCCGACCTCCTCAAAGACCTCACCGAACGCCTGGCCGCCACCTTCGTCTACACCGGCATCAACGTCACCGACACCCCCCTGTTCACCGGCACCCGCGGCGCTCAACTCGCCGGACGCGCCACCCTCATCACCTGGGGGCCCCTCCCCGCCCGCCACTGCGCCCGCCAACCCTTGCGCGACGTCATCACCGACACCGAGAACGCCCTCGACCTCACCCACCACAAAAACGGCACCCTCCCCCGCCACGCTGCTTACCTCCACCAGCGCACCGCCGGCCGCATCGGATCCCTCACCCGCCTCATCCGCCAAGCAGCCATCACCGCGATCCACGACGGCACCGAACGCATCACCAAAGCTGCCCTCGACGCGGTACAGCTCGACCACCTCGCCGAAACCCACCACCGCCCCACCCGACGACGCTAACCCACCCACCGACCAGGCAAAACAGCCCTGACCAGGGCAAACACGAACCGAGCCATTACGAGCTAGCGAAATCCACAACGAGCCCGGTCTCACTCAGCACACACGACACAACCCCAGCTCACACCCCGAACTGCCCGCTGGAACCGCGCACCCGGCCTCTCTCAACGAACCCACAACACACCAGGCCAGCAAACCCCCGATACACCAACAACCCCCCTCCGAACGTCAGGATAGGCCGCCAAAGCCTCCACCGCGTCCTTGTGCCACGACACCACCAGCGTGTCAGCGTCCGTCGAGTCCAGCTCCATGGAACTGCGATCCGCGTCGGGCGGCAAGATCCGGTGCGGCGGCATGGGCTCCAGCGAGCGGCGGGCGTCCGAGATCCGCCCGCGGTGCAGCTGGGAGCGGCCAGCCCGATCGGGCGCACATTTCTCCCCCGGCGCGGCACGGCAGTCCGGGCAACTCCGGGCGCGGGCTCGCTCACGGACGGCCGGCGGCACAACTCGCCCCACCACTACCTCCCCGAAGAGCCTCATGGGCGCGCTCGCCTGGCGGACACGGTCGGTGGGGTCAACGTGCGCGAGACGCCAAGGTCACCGGGGGTTCGGCCGACCGGGTACCGACGCCAGCGTCGCCGTGCCGGTCACAGCGACGTCGAACGACGCCACCACGCTCACCGTTCGCTGAGTACGGTCCCGCCCGGCGGATCGGCTGGGTTGCTGTCCACTCGCCCGTGCTGTCCGTCCCTCAGCAGGGGGGAAGAGCTTGGGCCAGAGGGGTGACGAGTGGCCCGGCAACGGGCAGGCCGGGACCATGGTGAGCGCTGCACAGCGAGACACCGTCCGGCAGGAGGCCCGCGGCCCCCGCACCAACGCGCCGGCCTTCCGCCAGGACGACGCGGTCGCCCGCGCGCTCCTGCGCGCCCTGGGCGCCACCGAGGCCAAGGCGGCAACGTCTCCGGCGGACGGCCGACCTCTCACAGTGTGAGATCTTCCCTACTTTTCCTATGGAATTACTAGGGAAGCCTTGACCGTGTCGCCGGGGGCGCACAGGATGATGAACATGTCCCGTAAGCAGCAACGACTCGTTCGTCGTCGGCATGTCGACTTTGGTCACGTCGTCACTGCCGCCTGCTGCCGCGCGTAAGGCACGCGACTCGCACCTTCGCCCGTGCCGCTCCGCTCCCCCTTCCCAGGCGATCAGGCGAATTCACCCACTGCGCCTGACAGCCCCACACACTTCTGAGGGACAACCGCCATGACCACGGCACTTCCAGCTCAGGCCACCCCACACGATCCGCTCCTCTCCGACACACCCCATCTTCGCCTGGTGGGCGATACCGCTCAGAGAGACACCCAGGGACACACTTCCGCACCGCTCGTCGGCTACCTCGTGCTCGTCCCCGAGGGCACCGATCCCACCGAGCTCTTCGCCAAGGACAGGCCACGGCCCGAGATCCGACCGGTCGCCGCCGCAGGCTCGGCCCCTGTCCGGCGGACGGCAGACGACGTCGTCCGCATCGATGCGGCGCGACATGTCGCCGAGGTCGACGGACGTGAACTCGACCTCACCTACCTGGAGTTCGCGCTGCTGGCGCATCTCGTTCAGCATCCCGACCACGTGCAGACGCGTGATCGGCTGGTGGCCGCCGTCTGGGGCTACGACCACATCGGCGACGGCCGCACCGTGGATGTCCACATCGCCCGCCTGCGCCGCAAGCTGGGCGAGGCTCACCGGCACCGGATCGTCACCGTCCGGCGCGTGGGCTACAAGTACGTGCCCGACCAGCTGGATAGCCCCAACGCCGCACGCTGCGGCCGACCTTGAGGAGACGACCTCCATGGGCCTTACCTCCGCGCCGTCCCACCCGGTCTCGCCGTCCGACCAGACCGGGCCCGGTCATGCGCACTGGCTGCGCGTGGCCCGCGAGGCGGCGGACGACCTGGCCACGGACACCGTGGCCAGGGAGCAGGCGGGCAAGGCCCCGATCGACGAGGTGTCCCGGCTGCGCGAGGCGGGACTGCTGACGCTCCTGACGCCGGCCGAGTCCCAGGGAGGCGGCGCGGACTGGCCCACGGCCTACGCCGTCGTCCGGGAGATCGCCGCGGCCGACGGCGCGATCGGTCAGCTGCTCGGCTGTCACTACTTCCTGTCGGCAAGCGCCCGGTTCTTCGCCGGGCCCGCCCTCGCCGCGCGGATAGACGAGCGGTCCGCAGCCGAACAGTGGTGCTGGGGCGGCGGTTTCGCGCGTCAGGAGCCGGCTCTGAAGCTGGCCAGGACCTCCAAGGGACTGGTGCTCGACGGTCGGCAGAGCTACACCACCGGGGTCCTGGTCGCCGATCGTCTCGCCGTGCGCGCCGTGCGGGAGGACACGGGTGAACCACTCGCCGTCGTGGTGGATCCCGCCCGTCGCGGTGTGGCGATCGACGGTGACGCCGACACTTTCGGCCAGCGGCTCGCGGCCGGCGGCAGCGTGGAGTTCGACGGCGTACCGGTTGGTACCGAGGACGTGCTCGGCTCCCTGTCCGCGGACGAGGACTTGCTGTCGCCCCGAGCCGCCCTGGCGTCTCCGGTCGGCCGTCTGTTCTCCGCCCAGCTCCTTCTCGGCATGGCCGAGGGAGTGCTTGCCGAAGCCCGTGAGTACAGCAGGACGGGCCACGCAGCCCGGCACCCCGCCTGGCCGGCCGGTACCCCGGACGACCCGCAGGTGCAGACCGCCTACGGAGAACTCACCGTCCTCACACGCTCCGCGTCGGCACTCACCGATCAGGCACTGGAAGCCGTGCGGGGAGGCCTTGAGCGCGGCGACGACCTCACCTATGACGAGTCCGCGGACATCTCCGCCCTCGTGGCCATGGCCGAAACCGCCGCGGCCATGGCAGCGCAGGAGTCCACCACCCGCGCCCTCGACATCGTCGGCGCTCGCTCCATCTCCGCGCGGCTGGGCTTCGACCGGTTCTGGCGCAATGCCCGAACCCACACCCTGTACGAGCCCGTGACCCACCGGCTCCGCGATGTCGGGGAGTACTTCCTCAACGGCGCCCACCCTCCGTTCGTCCTGCCCGCCTGATGGGGAGGCGGGGACGTTCGGGGAGACCGATTCCGAAAGATCGATTCCGCGGTCCCGCCCGTGCCTGAGCCGACCGATCTGCTGCCAGGATCCGTCGCTACCGGGGTGCTCAGCAGCCCTGTGGGTCGGCAGCGGGGAGCACGGCGGCGATACTGGCCGGACATGCGAATCGGAGTCCTGCCGTGACATGGTCGACGGGGCCGGCCGGACTGGCCGTCGGCCTGCTCATAGCGGTGGTGACCGCGCCGGTGGGCGTTTCGGGTGCGGTGTTCCTGCTGCCCGTGCAGTTGAGCGTACTCGGGGTGCCCAGCCCGGCGGTCACGCCCACCAATCTGCTGTTCAACGTGGTGGCCGGGCCCGGCGCCCTGCTGCGCCACCACCGCGAGGGCCTACTGTACGGTCCGCTGACGCGCCGCATGGTGACCGGCACTCTGCCCGGGGTGGTCGTCGGCGCCGTGATACGGGTCTTCGCCGTACCGGGGGCCACCGTCTTCCGCCTTCTGGTCGCCGCTCTGCTGATGCCACTGGGCCTGTGGCTCATCGGGCGCACCCTCCGGCACGCCCGGCCTGCCCCGACTGCGGAACCCTCGCCCCGGGGCATCACCGGACTGGCCCTGGTCGTCGGGGTCGTCGGTGGGATCTACGGGATCGGCGGAGGATCCGTCCTCGGCCCCATACTCGTCGGCCGAGGCATGCCCGTCGCCCGCGTGGCACCCGCCGCCCTCGCCTCCACGTTCGCCACCTCCATGACCGGGGCCGCGGCCTTCGCGCTGCTGTCCCTGACGGGCTCCGGTGACATCGCCCCTGACTGGTACCTCGGTCTGGCCTGCGGCCTCGGCGGACTGATCGGCAGCTACCTCGGGGCACACCTGCAACCTCGTCTGCCCGAAACGGCGCTGCGTCTCCTGCTCGGCGCCCTGGCCACCGTCCTCGGTGCCCTCTACGCCGCGCAGTCACTGCGCTGACGGCGGTGGCGGCGCACACGGCAGTCACCACGCCACCGCCCTTCCGGAGAATTGTGAACGCCGCACTTCATTCGCATGTCGGACTGTTGAGAATGTAAGACGCATACGCAAGCGACATTGACCTGGCTGGATTTCGCTGCAACTCTCTTGGCTGTGAGCAAGTCCGAGACCCTCGCCGCGCGACTGCACGTCGATCTGCGACGTCAGGCCAGCGCCATCTGTGCCGTCGGTCGCCGCACCCGCTGACAGCCACAGCTCCCCCTTCGCTCCATTTCACAGTCGGCTTCTGCGCGAGCCGCTGTTCTCAACAGACGTCGGCCCTCCTCATAGCCATTTCTGCTGAGGTCTCTTCTCGGCCGTTCGACGTCTGCCTTTTCCTTGCCCCGTTTCCTGAACAGGACCTTTCCATGGCCACGACGGCATCGACCCGACGTCACTTCCTCACCCTGCTCGGTCTTTCGGCGGTGTCGGTGAGCTGCGGCACGTCCGCCTCCGGAGTACCGGCCGCCAAGGACCAGACCAGAACGCTGAGATACCAGGGCTGGGCCGGTCAGGTCACGTTGCCCGAGCTGGCCGAGGATCTCGGCTATCTGGAGGACGTGAAGCTGAAGTGGGTCGGCAACACGATCAGCGGACCGCAGGACATCCAGTCCGCGGCCACGGGTCAGGTCGACTTCGGCGGCGCGTTCAACGGCGCGGTCGTCAAGCTGGCCGCCAACAACGCTCCCATCAAGGCCGTCATCAGTTACTACGGCGCCGACAAGTACGCCTACAACGGCTTCTACGTCCTCCAGGACAGCCCGATCCGCTCGGCCCGGGACCTGATCGGCAAGAAGGTCGGGATGAACACCCTCGGAGCCCACTCCGAGGCCATGCTCGACATCTACCTTCAGCGGGGCGGTCTGTCCCGGGCGGACATCGACAAGGTCGAGCCGCTCGTGGTGCCTCCGGTCAATACCGAGCAGTCCCTGCGCCAGAAGCAGATCGAAGTGGCCGTACTCGGCGGCATCCTGCGCGACAAGGCCCTGGAGACCGGCGGCGTCCGCCCACTGTTCACGGACTACGAGCTGCTCGGCGCGTTCAGCGCCGGCACGTATGTGATGACGGACCGCTTCCTGAAGCAGAACCCCGACACGGCCCGGACCTTCGTCACCGCCGTGGGGCGCGCCATCGAGTGGTCGCGATCCACTCCGCACGAGGAAGTCGTCGACCGGATGACTGAGATCGTGAAGAAGCGCGGCCGCAACGAGGACACCGCACCGCTGAAGTTCTGGCGGTCCTACGGCGTCGCCGAGACGGCGGGCCGGATCACCGGCAAGGAACTGCAGTTGTGGATCGACTGGCTGGCCGAGCGGGGCGACATCAAGAAGGGCCAGGTCACGCTGTCGGACCTCTACACCAATGAGTTCAACGACTACAAGAAGTCCTCCGCCGCGAAGAGCGGGAGCTGATCCCATGCCGGATTCCACCACGCATTCCACGACGCCCAGGATCGTGTTCGAGAACGTACGGAAGGAATTCACCGTCAAGGACCGGACGGGGACCGGGCAGGCCACCGCGTTCACCGCCCTCGACGGTATCGACCTGGAGATAGCGGACGGCGAGTTCGTCGTCCTGGTCGGTCCCAGCGGCTGCGGAAAATCGACGCTGCTGGATCTGCTCGGCGGCCTCACCCACCCCACTGGCGGGCGGATCCTGCTGGACGGCGAACCCGTCACCGGCCCCGGCCTGGACCGGGGCATCGTGTTCCAGCAGTACGCGCTGCTGCCGTGGCGCACGGCGCAGGGCAACGTCGAGTTCGGCCTGGAGGCCACCGGCGTCCCGCGGCGCCAACGAGCCGCACGAGCCCGGGAGTTCCTGGACCTGGTCGGTCTGACCGGGTTCGAGGACCGCCATCCGCACGAGCTGTCGGGCGGAATGCGGCAGCGGGTGGCGATCGCCCGCAGCCTCGCCTACGACCCCGACGTGCTCCTGATGGACGAGCCGTTCGCCGCGCTGGACGCCCAGACCCGCGAGTCGCTCCAGGACGAACTGCTGCGCATCTGGCAGCGCACCGGCAAGACCGTCGCCTTCATCACCCACGGCATCGACGAGGCCGTCTACCTGGGACAGCGCGTCGCCGTCATGACGTCCAGGCCCGGCCGGATCAAGCAGATCGTGCCGGTCGCCCTCGGCTCCCGTACGGCGACGGACGACCTCCGCTCCAGTCCTGAGTTCGCACGGCACCGCCACGAGATCTGGTCGCTGCTGCACGACGAGGTGGCCAGGGCCCAGCAGTTGGAGAAGGAGGAGGCCTCCGTATGAGCTCCACGACCGGCACGACCGCAGAGAAGACCGATGCGACCCACGCGACCACCACGACCGACACGGCGAACACGACAGAAACCGTCCAGGCACCTTCCCTCACCAAGTCCGCCGAGTCCGCCGCGTCCCCTGAGGCCGGCGCATCCACCGCGCCCACGCCCGGCGCCTCATCACCCCCGGACGCGCGCCGGGCTCCCTCCCTCACGGCCCGTGTCCGCCGGACGGCGCTGCGGACGGTCCGCCGGCTGCCGTACCTGCTGCTGAAGGGGGCGACCAAGTCCGTGGCCATCATGGCCCTGCTCCTGCTGTGGGAGATCGCGCCACGAGCCGGTCTGGTGGACCGGATCTTCCTGCCGCCGTTCAGCGAGGTTGCCGACGCCTGGTGGGGGCTCGCCACAGACGGCCAGCTCGCCGACAACGCCCGCGCCAGCTTGGCGCGTTCGTTCAGCGGATTCGGTATCGCCGTAGCCGTCGCCGTACCGCTCGGGCTGCTGATCGGCTGGTACCGGCCGGTCGCCGACCTCCTCGGACCGCTGCTGGAGCTGTTCCGCAACACCGCCGCCCTGGCCCTGCTGCCGGTGTTCGTCCTGCTGCTGGGCATCGGCGAGACCTCGAAGATCTCCATCGTGGTGTACGCGTGCACCTGGCCGATCCTGCTCAACACCATCAGCGCGGTCCGCCACGTCGATCCGACCCTGCTGAAGCTGGCGAAGTCGATGGACCTGTCCGCGCCCCGGCTGTTCCAGAGGGTCATCCTGCCGGCCTCGGTGCCGGTGATGTTCACCGGTATCCGGCTGGCCGGAGCGGTGTCGATCCTGGTGCTGGTCGCCGCCGAGATGATCGGTGCCAAGGCGGGCCTCGGCTATCTGATCAATGCCTCGCAGTACAACTTCGCGATCCCGCAGATGTACGCGGGCATCATCACGATCTCCGCCATCGGCGTGGTCTTCAACCAGTTCCTGGTGACCGTCGAGCGACGGCTCAGCTCCTGGCGCGTACCCGCGGGCGGCTGACCTGCCCGCCGTCGCCCCTCCCCTCTCCGCCCCCTCCCCTCTCCCTCTGTCACCCGCTCCTCTCGCTGCTCCCGATCCGAGGAACCCCATGGCCGCGCCCAGACCCCGTCAACTGCATCTCAACGCCTTCCTGATGAACGCGGGCCACCACGACGCCGCCTGGCGGCACCCGCGCACCCAGCCCGAACGCGTCACCGACCTGCGCTACTTCCAGCACCTCGCGCGCACCGCCGAGCGCGGTCTGCTCGACTCCGTCTTCCTCGCCGACGGACTCGCCCTGTGGGGGAAGGTCCGCCACAACGCCCTCGGCGGCTTCGAACCGCTCACCCTGCTGTCGGCCCTGGCGGCGGTCACCGAGCACGTGGGCCTGATCGCCACCGTCTCGACCACCTTCAACGAGCCCTTCCACACGGCCCGCAAGTTCGCCTCCCTGGACCACATCAGCGGCGGCCGGGCCGGCTGGAACATCGTCACCTCCGGCACCGTGAACGAGGCCCGCAACTTCGGGCAGGACGAGCACCTGGAGCACGCGCTGCGCTACGAGCGGGCGCGGGAGTTCGTCGAGGTCGCCACCAAGCTGTGGGACAGCTGGGAGGACGACGCGATCCTGCTCGACCGTGAGCGCGGCATCTACGCCGACACCGACAAGGTGCGGGAGATCAACCACCGCGGGGAGTACTTCGGGGTGCAGGGCCCGCTGAACGTACCGCGCACCCCGCAGGGCTACCCGCTGCTGGTGCAGGCCGGTTCGTCGGAGGACGGCAAGGAGTTCGCCGCCCAGTACGCCGAGGCCGTCTTCACCGCCCAGCAGACCCTCGCCGACGGCCAGGCCTTCTACAAGGACCTCAAGTCCCGGCTCGCCCGATACGGCCGTACCAGTGACCAGTTGCTGGTGCTTCCCGGCATCGCACCCGTCATCGGCTCGACGGAGGCGGAAGCTCGTTCCCTGGAGCAGGAGTTGACGGAGCTACAGGTCCCGGAGTACGGGCTGGCCCAGCTGTCCGGCATGCTCGGTACCGATCTGACCGGGCTGCCGCTGGACGGGCCGCTGCCCGAGCTGCCGGAGGAGCGGGACATCAACGGCAACAAGAGCCGCTTCACGCTCGTCGCCGAACTCGCCCGCCGTGACGGCCTCACCCTGCGTGAGCTCATCGCCCGCCTCGGCGCCGGACGCGGCCATCGCGTCTTCGCCGGCACTCCCGAGCAGACAGCCGACGAGATCGAGGAGTGGTTCACCGAGGGCGCCGCCGACGGCTTCAACATCATGCCGCCCCATCTGCCGGGCGGCCTGGAGGACTTCGTCGACCACGTGGTGCCGATCCTGCAGCGGCGCGGACTGTTCCGGACCGAGTACACCGGCCGCACCCTGCGAGAGAACTACGGCCTGGCCCGCCCCGCCAACCGGCTGACCACGACAGCCACAGGAGAGGAAGTGGCCGCATGACCGGTCTCGACCTCACCACGGACGTCCTGGTGGTCGGCGGCGGCCCCGCCGCCACCTGGGCCGCGCTCAAGGCGGCCCAGGACGGGGCGGACGTGGTCCTCGCCGACAAGGGCTACTGCGGCACCAGCGGCGCCACCGCCTCCGCCGGCACCGGCGTCTGGTACGTCCCCCCGGAGCCCGCCGCGCGCGAGGCGGCCATGGCGAGCAGGGAGGCCCTGGGCGGCTACCTGGCCGACCCGCGCTGGATGGCCCGGGTGCTGGACCAGACGTACGCCGGGGTCAACGAACTGGCCGCGGCAGGGCGCTATCCCTTCCCGACCGGAGCGGACGGAAAGCAGCTCAGAAACGGCCTCCAGGGGCCGGAGTACATGCGCAGGATGCGGATCCGCGTACAGCGGGCCGGGGCGCGCGTCCTCGACCACAGTCCGGTCACCGAACTGCTCATCGATCCCTCCGGGGCGGTCGCCGGGGCCCGGGGGCACCGGCGGCAGGCCGGTCAGCCGTACCGGGTGCGCGCCGGGGCGGTCGTGCTGGCCACGGGCGGCTGCGCGTTCCTCAGCGGCGCTCTGGGCTGCAACGTCAACACCGGCGACGGTGCGCTGTTCGCGGCGGAGGCGGGCGCGGAGCTGTCCGGGATGGAGTTCTCCAACGCGTACGGCATCGCGCCCGAGGGAACCTCCGTCACCAAGACCGCGTTCTACTCCTTCGCGACCTTCTACCACGAGGACGGCACGGTCCTGGAGGGCGCGGCCAGCCAGGGCGGCCGGTCCGTGATCGCGCGTGCGCTGCTCAGCGAGAAGGTGTATTGCCGCCTGGACCGGGCGGACGAGGCGGCCCGGCAGGCGATGCGGCTGGCCCAGCCGAACTTCTTCCTCACCTTCGACCGGCTCGGCATCGACCCCTTCACCCAGCGCTTCGCCGTCACCCTGCTCGCCGAGGGCACCGTGCGCGGCACCGGCGGCATCCGCATCACCGGCGACGACTGCTCCACCACCGTCCCCGGGCTGTACGCGGCCGGGGACGCGGCGACCCGTGAGCTGATCTGCGGCGGCTTCACCGGCGGCGGCAGCCACAACGCCGCCTGGGCCATCTCCTCCGGCACCTGGGCGGGCCGGGGCGCGGCCCGCCACGCCCGCTCGCTCGGCGTACGCGCCGCCACGAGGCGCCTGGTGGCCGCGGGCGGGGCCGGGCTCCGACCCACCGGGACCCCGGGACCCGCCGACGGCTTCCGCGAGGTCGTCACCGCGGTCCAGGGCGAAGTGCTGCCGTACGAAAAGAACTACCTGCGCCACGGCGACCGGCTCACCGCCTCACTGAAGGTCCTCGACACCGTGTGGGCGGAGTCCCGCGCCTCCCTGCACGCCGAGGGCGGGGAGACGATACGGGCGAGGCAAGCGGCGGCGATGGCGGCACACGCCCGCTGGATGTACGCGGCCGCGCTGGCCCGTACCGAGACCCGCGGCATGGCCAAACGGCTCGACTTCCCCGCGCAGGACCCCGGCCAGCACCACCGCATCACGACGGGCGGTCTGGACCGGGTGTGGACCCGTGTCGAGCCCCTGACGAACGCGCCGGCCACGTCAGCCGCACCCCTGGAGGTGGCTTCGTGATCGAACTGGTCTCGGCGGAGCGCTGCATCACCTGCGACAAGTGCATCAAGGTCTGCCCGACCGACGTCTTCGACCGAGGCGAGGACGGCATCCCCGTGCTCGCCCGCCGCGACGACTGCCAAACCTGCTTCCAGTGCGAGGCGAACTGCCCGGCCGACGCCCTGTTCGTCGCGCCCCTGACCCACCCGCTGCCCGACGACTCCACCGCCCGGGACGAGGACCACCTGGACCGTACGGGGCTGCTCGGCAGCTACCGCCGGCACATCGGCTGGGGACGGGGCCGCACACCCGGCGCGCTGCGGGCCGTCGGCCCTCCCCTCAGCCCGCCGGGGTCCCGGGGAAGCTCCCTGCCCATCACCTCCTGACGGCCTCCCGACTGATCACTCCTCGAAAGGACACCCCGCGCATGACCACCAGCACCGACTTCGACATCCGCAAGATCGGCGGCCGTATCGGCGCCGAAATCCTCGGCGTGGATCTTTCCACCGACCTCGACCCCGCCGTCGTCACTGAGATCAACTCCGCACTCCTGGAACACAAGGCGCTCGTCTTCCGCGACCAGGACCTGGACGACGCGGGCCAGCTCCGCTTCGCCTCCCTCTTCGGCGAGCTCACCACGGCGCACCCGACAGTCCCCTCGCTCGATGGCCAGCCGAACATCCTGCCGGTCGACGGTGACGAGGGAATCCGCGCCAACCAGTGGCACACGGACGTCACCTTCGTCCGGACACCCCCGAAGGCGTCCACGCTGCGCAGCATCGTGGTCCCGCCCTACGGCGGCAACACCCTCATCGCCAACTCGGCTGCCGCCTACCGAGACCTGCCCGAACCGCTGCGCGAGCTGGCGGACAAACTGTGGGCGGTGCACACGAATGCCTTCGACTATGCCGCCTACGCCGCCCCGAAGAGCGAGAAGGCGGCCGAACACCGCAGGCGATTCGCCTCCAGGAAGTACCGCACCGCCCACCCAGTCGTCCGCGTCCATCCCGAGACCGGGGAGCGCGGGCTGTTCATCGGCGGCTTCGCCCAGAGCATCCTGGGCCTCGGCCCGTCCGACTCCCGTGACCTGCTGCGTATCTTCCAGTCGTACATCACGCGTCCCGAGAACATCGTGCGCGTGGCCTGGACGCCCGGCGACCTCGTCCTGTTCGACAACCGCATCACCCAGCACTACGCCCCCGACGACTACGGCGACCTGCCGCGCCTGCTGCACCGGGTGACTGTCGCGGGCGACGTCCCGGCCGGTGTCGACGGCACTCTCAGCCACGTCATCGAGGGCGACGACGCCGCCCACTACACCCCGGCCGCAGCCTGAGCACCGCACCCGCCACGCGCGGCCGCCGGGCAGGGGCTCCACTCCCGCCCGGCGGCCCGCCGGTAGCGGACACCGGCCGAAGCCATACGGAATAATGGAGGCATGCGGATCTCAGCCAGAGCGGACTACGCGGTACGTGCCGCGCTGCAGCTCGCCGCGTCACGGGATGACGGGCCACTGAAAGCCGAGGCCATCGCCGACGCCCAGGACATCCCACACAAGTTCCTCGAAAGCATCCTGAACGACATGCGCCGGGGCGGTCTCGTGCTCAGCCAGCGCGGCGGCAACGGCGGCTACCGGCTGGCCAAACCCGCCGAGTCGATCAGCATCGCCGACGTCATCCGCGTCGTGGAGGGCCCCCTGGTCTCGGTACGCGGGGTCCGCCCGCCCGAGCTGTCCTACACCGGCCCCGCCGAGTCACTGCTCCCCCTGTGGATCGCCCTGCGGTCCAACGTGCGCGAGATCCTTGAGGGCGTCTCGCTCGCCGACGTCGCATCGGCCCAACTGCCCGCCGACGTAGCCGCGCTGACCGACGCCCCGAAAGCCTGGGTAAACCCCTGACACGCTGGGCCATCGACCAAGGCTTCCAAATAGCGAGATAGTTGCGTCCATCATATGAGCACCCCCTTGGGGTGGACGCTGTCTTCTGCCACGATCCCTATCAGCCAGGTAGGAAAACTAGGGATCTGTGGGGGCGGCCATGAGAACGCGCGACCGCGCAGACCTGTCGCTCCCCCTGCTGACCTCGCGCCGCCACATCGACCTCGGCCGCATGTCCAGCGCCATCTGTCGGCCCGCCTGAGGCCGTCGGCAGAACATCCTTCGGTCGGCAGCGCCACGCGCCTTCCCATCCCGCACACCTCCGCTCCCGGACTCGCGACGGCATTCCTGCCGCCGAGGGCCGGCGAATGGAGCGCAGGCGCATGCCCATGAGCTTTGCGCCTCGCGCTATCGACATCTCCCTGATCAACCCATTCCCCGAGAGGACACCTCCGTGTCTGCCGCAAGACCGCTCACCGCCCTGCGCACCATCGCCGTCGTAGCAGCGCTCCCCCTCCTGCTCACCGCCTGCGGCTACGGATCCGACGCCACCGACGACAAGCAGACCGAGGTCGCGGCGGACGCCAAAAAGCTCTCCGCCGACGAGGTGAAGATCGGCTACTTCCCGAACCTGACGCACGCCACCGCTCTGGTGGGCGTCCAGGAGGGCCTGTTCCAGAAGGAGCTGGGCGGTACCACGATCAAGACCTCGACGTTCAACGCCGGTCCCTCCGAGATCGAGGCGCTGAACGCCGGGTCCATCGACATCGGCTGGATCGGCCCCTCCCCCGCCATCAACGGCTACACCAAGTCGGGCGGCAAGAACCTGCGCATCATCAGCGGTTCCGCCTCCGGTGGCGTGAAGCTCGTCGTCAACCCTGACAAGATCAAGTCCCTGGACGACATCAAGGGCAAGAAGATCGCCACGCCGCAGCTCGGCAACACCCAGGACGTCGCGTTCCTCAACTGGATCGCGGAGAAGGGCTGGAAGGTCGACGCGGAGAGCGGCAGGGGCGATGTCTCCGTCGTCCGCACGGACAACAAGATCACCCCGGATGCCTACAAGTCCGGTTCCATCGACGGCGCCTGGGTGCCGGAGCCGACCGCGTCCAAGCTGGTCGCCGAGGGCGCGAAGGTGCTCCTCGACGAGGCCGACCTGTGGCCCGGCAAGAAGTTCGTGATCACGAACATCATCGTCCGGCAGGCGTTCCTGAAGGAGCACCCGGATGTCGTGGAGGCCGTGCTGCGCGGCTCGGTGAAGACCAACGAGTGGATCGACGCCAACCCGGAGAAGGCGAAGGCTTCCGCCAACGAGGCGCTGAAGGCTGAGTCGGGCAAGGCCCTGCCCTCCGAGGTCATCGACCCGGCCTGGAAGTCGATCACCTTCCTCGACGACCCGCTGGCCGCCACCCTCGACACCGAGGCGGAGCACGCGGTGAAGGCCGGTCTGCTGGAGCAGCCCGACCTGAAGGGCATCTACGACCTCGCGCCGCTGAACAAGGTCCTCAAGGCCGAGGGCAAGGACGAGGTCGACGACGCGGGTCTCGGCGCCGAGTAGCCGAACAGCTGACAAGCGACAACCGCCCCGATGAGTACCCAGGAAGTGACGACCAAGGCCACCACGGTCGCCAAGGTTGCCGAGGACGCCACGGCGGTGACGCACGCCGCCCGTATCGAGCACGTCTCGAAGTCCTTCCCCGCGCCGGGCACGCCCGACAGGCAGCAGCTCGTGCTGGACGACATCACGCTCGATGTCGCACCGGGCGAGTTCGTCACTCTCCTGGGTGCCTCCGGCTGCGGCAGGTCCACCCTGCTCAACCTGGTCGCGGGACTGGACCTGCCGTCCCCCGGCTCCATCGGCACGGACGGCCGGCCCGCCCACATGGGCATAGCGCACCGGCGGCGCACCCCCTGTCGCGGCGGTTCCTGCGCACCGCGGAGCAGCGCGTTCTGCTCCACCGCACAGACAGCCGCTTCCTCTTCCCGCGCCACCCCAGCTCCAACTCCATCTGAATACCCCCGCCGGGGAGCTCCTGCCGAGGGGTGACGGGCGGAGACGCTCGGGCCTGTCCGGCAAAGGAGCACGAGGGGGCAGACGGAGCCAGAGAATGAGCGAGGCGAGGTGAAGCCCTGCGAAGTATCGGACGGCCAGTGCGGCGAAGCGGTGACGACGGACCGGAAGTGCTTGAGCCTTTTGGGCGTCGCCCGATCACTGTCGACGGTCACGCGTTTCCGCTCTGCGGGGGATCTGTGGCTGCCCAGCGGGCCGGTGGACGGTGGTGCGGGCCCGCTGGATCCGCGCGGCGGCCGGGCGCAACCGAGGCAGGTCAGCCCAGCAGCTCAGCGCTTCCGGCCGGTTCGCGTACACCTCCTGCCGCACTCGCTGCCCGGGTGTTGAATCGGCGCTTCGCGCTGCTCCAAGATCAGAGTTCAGTCGTCCATATCCCGACAGGGTGGTCACTCGGAGGCAGCCACAGCTGAGGCTGTGACTCGCGATGCCTTACGCCAGCCTGCTCATCCCAGTGGAAACGGCCCTCGGCATCGGGCCACGCGACTTGCAGCACGGGGAGAGGTGGCCGCCGGTAGAACCCGATCGCCTGCCCGAAGTAGGTCCGATACCAGCCGCGATCAACCTGCCTGAGCGCGACCCGATGCCCGACGACAACATCAGGATGGACCTCGAACGACGTTGTCACCCTCCGCAACGACCCCCAAGATCTGTGCCAGAACCGACTTTTGATGTCACTCCAGTGCTGTGTGACGTCTGGCGGGCCGCGGTGTGGGAGTCCTGTGGCACTGCCAGATCGTGGGCGAAGGACTGTTTTCCGCGGTTCCCGCCCGCGCTGACTCGGGTGCGGATACCGGCCTTCGCTCGGAACCGGCATCGTGAAATCATCAGGCGATGACCGAACCGAGCAGCGGCGACGGCCGCGCCTTCCGCATAACCGGGGACGAGTGGGGCCGCAATACCCGCTAGTCCTACGAATCCTGCTCCAACACCGAGGGTTGGGCTGATTGAACGGCATGGCCTACGGGCGGTGACGAACTCCAGCGCCGGTGATCGTCCTCACAGAATGTGTGCCAGAACCCGTAACTCACCAACAAAGCCAAGCAGCTCGAGCACCTGACCACAGTCCCGTTCAAGCAGACGGCTCGTCCAAGCGCCGCCGCATACGAACGACCACGAATCTGAACCTTGCGCAGCGCAGATGACACGACCTGATCACCCAACCAGCTAACTGACAAAGCCGCAGTCCAGACCCCTGCTCCAGCAAGCGCCCACGAGCACTGCAACCACTGGCACTCCCACACCCACCGCCGCACCACAAACTGATCAGTGCAGGCCAGACCACCAACTACTGATCAGAAAAACCGCTCCTGGACACCGCGCTACGAGGGCTCGGCATGCAATGGGCCTGACCCCAGCAGCGGCGGGTCGGAGGTCTGCTGAGCTTGACCGGCGCGCGGTGCTCGGCCTGGCCACCTGCCACCGCAGCACCAACCCTGAGTCACACCGCCCGCCGCTACCCATTCCAGCCACTGCCCGGACCGGGGGGGCGGCGGCTTTCCGCCGTCGTACGGCAGCCACCCGTCGTGCCGACCGCACTCTCCTAGGGGTGTCCGTCATGCACTCGATGATCAAGAAGGCGGTCCTCGTCCCTGCGCTCCTCGCCACTCTCGCGACGACCGCGGCGGCCTGCGACAGCGCGGGGGACACGGCCGGCAAGCCCGGTGCCACGGCCACCTCGCCTCCATCGGCGAGCCGGGGCCTCGGGAACATCGTCGTCGGCGGACGAGCGGTCACCGGATCCCGCCCGTCGGGCAACGCCAAGGTCCCCTACCGCCGCACCTACGCAGACGGCGCCCTCTACGCCCCGGTCACCGGCTACCGGTCCATGGCTTACGGCTCGGCGGGCCTCGAAGCCGTCTACGACGACGTCCTGACCGCCGGGGTGAGATCCGGCGGCGCGTCCGGCGACATCGTGACGACCATCGACCCCGGCGCGCAGAAAGCTGCCTTCGACGCGCTCGGCAAGCGGCGGGGAGCGGCCGTCGCCCTCGACGCGTGGACCGGGAAGCTGCTCGCCCTGGTGAGCACACCGTCGTACGACCCGGGGACGTTCAGCGGCAACACGTTCGAGGACGAGAAGGCGTGGAAGGCCCTGAACGGGGACGCCGGCCGCCCGATGCTCAACCGGGCCCTGCGGCTGTCTCCCGCCGCCGGCACGGCATTCCACCTCGTGGTCGCCGCGGCCGCGCTGGAGCACGGGCTGTACCCGAGCCTGGACGTCGCCACCCGCACACCCCTGGCCTTCGTCCTGCCCGGCACCACCGAAGCCGTGGCCGGCGGCTCAGCGCAGTGCGCGAACGCGTCCCTGCGCACCGCCCTGCGCTTGTCCTGCGCCAACGTCTTCGCCAAGCTCGCCGCCGACCTCGGCCAGTCCGCGCTGCGCTCCACGGCGGAGAAACTCGGCTTCAACGAGGCGGTCACCACCCCCGTCCGTGCCGCCGAGAGCGTCTATCCCGGCGACGCGCTCACGGGCGCGAACCTCGCCCGGCCGGGCAACGGAGGCGGGGACGTCACCGTCACCCCGCTGGAACTGGCGAGGATCGCGGCGGCGACGGCCGACGGTGGCCGGCTGGTCACCCCGCGCCTGGTGGAGGGGGTCCGGTGGCCGGACGGCGGCACCGAGGACCCAGCACCCTCCACCCAGGGGACCCGCCAGGCCCTCTCTGGCCGCACAGCAGACCAGCTGCGCTCCACCCTCACCGACGGCCTGAGCGGAAACAACGGCTCCGGGGCCTGGTTCACCACCTGCACACAGCGAAAAGGCCGGCCCGTCAGCGTGACGGTCTACGTCGAGGACGAGCCCTCCGCCGGGGACAGCGGCCGGGAAGCGGCACGCATCGCCGAGCAGACCCTCGCCGCCCTGTCCTGAACCCGGCAGCCGGGTTCTCCTTGCTCCTCAACGCCGACCAGGCCCGCGCCCTCCGGGAACTACGCCGTGGGTAACCCGCACGCAAGCGAGGGGTCACGCCGAAGCTCGCCCGACGTGGGCAAGACCCGCTGGGTCGTAGCGCGCGCCTTCGCCTGGCTCCACCAGGTCAAGCGCCTGCGCATCGCTCGCGGGACACGCGCCGACCCCGGCGTCCGCGATCCCGTGTCTCATGGTCCGTACGCTCGTGGCTGGCTGTTGCATATGCCCGGATCGGAATCCCGCGCACTCGACTGGTGTCTCTTTACAGCTCATTTCATTTGGGGAGTCTGCGGTAGCAGATCAGAGCGGCTGCGAGCGCGGTGAAGGCGAGGAAGTGGTCGGGTTTGCGCTCGTAGCGACGGTGCAGGCGTCGGCAGCCGGTGAGCCAGGCGATGGTGCGTTCGACGACCCAGCGGTGTCGGCCCAGGTGTGTGGAGTTCTCGATGCCGCGTCGGGCGATGCGAGGGATGATGCCGCGCGTGCGTAACCATCGTCGCAGGTGGGGGTAGTCGTAGCCCTTGTCCGCGTGCAGCTTGGCCGGGCGTCGGCGTCGTGGCCCGCGGCGTGAGCGGATCGGCGGGATGCCCTGCACGAGGGCCTGCAGGGCTTGGCTGTCGTGGGTGTTGGCTGCGGATATTCCAAGCGAGATGGGCAGGCCGCGGCGATCGACGATGAGGTGGATTTTCGATCCGCTCTTGCCACGGTCGGTCGGATTCGGTCCGGTCAGAGGCCCCCTTTGACCGCCCGGACGCTCACGGAGTCGATGGCGCACCGCGACCAGTCCAGCTCACCCCGGCTGCCGAGTTCGTCGAGGATCAAGCGGTGCAGCTTGGCCCACGCACGAGCCTGCGACCACTCGGTGAAGCGGCGGAAAGCGGTGACGCCCGATAGGCCGAAGCCGGGCGGAAGCTGGTTCCACGTGCAGCCTGACGTGGCAACGAACACGATCGCCGCCAGTACCTCTCGGTCCCCGTGCCGTCTGCGACCGCCGCCCTGCGGCCGCACCGGAGCCGGCGGCACCACCCGCTGAAACAGCTCCCACAACCCGTCCGGCACCATCCGCTCGACCAACTCGCTCGCCACGCGAACAGCATGCCGCAAGATCACACCAAACGAAATGAGCTGTTAAAGGGTGTTGCAGAAGGCTCGGTGCCGGCGTCGCAGGGTGATGGCTGCCCTGCGGTTTCACCCTGCCATGGCGAGGTTGTGCATGGTGGCGACGGCCTGGACGGCGTGATGGAGGCCGTCGCCCCTTTGGCGGCAGTCGCGGAGGATCTTCCAGTTCTTCATCCGGGCAAAGGTGCGCTCGACGCGGGGCACGCACGCGCCGGTGTTCAGCGATGTCCTCCTCCTGACCCGGCAGGAGGGGGCGTCCGGCTCTTCTGCGGTGCGGGACGATGAGCCCGGTGCCCAGGTAGGCGCCGTCCGCGATCACCGTCGTGCCTGCCGTGAGGGCGGGCAGGTTGGACTCCCGCCAGACATGCGCATCCGCCTTGTTACCGGGTGCCGGTCGGGCGGATGCCACTACCAGGCGGGTGTCGGCATCGATGATGACCTGCACGTTCGCGGAGAACCGGTAGTTGCGCGAGGAGGCGCCAACCGTTCGGTCACAGACCGGGACCAGGGTGCCGTCCACGATCCATAACCGTTCCACGCCCGCCACCGGCCTGGACGCCGGCTCCAGCGGCAAGCAACGGTCGCAGACGCTGGATGACGCGGCAGACGGTGGCCGGTGAACAGCCGAAGAGCGGTGCGAGCTGCCGCATGGTGAGGTTCGTGCGGTAATACACGGCCACCAGCAGCACCCGCTCGGCCAGCGGAAGGCACCACGGGACGACCACCACCGGGGCCATTGCCGCCCCGCTCCCGCACCACCCGAAGCAGCTTCTCGAACCGCCCCATCCGCAACCCGGTGAACGTCTCCACCCACACCGGCTCAGCCCTCAACACCCCACCCATACAGGCAAAATGCCCGCCGTCAAGCCTTCTGCAACACCCTTTACGAGCTGGTGCACGGTAGGGGTGAGACGTCGAGGACCTCAGCAGGACTTGGTGATCACACCTGCTGTGCCGGGATCAGGTCCGCGGTCTGCTGATGGGACAGCAGACCAGCGACGGCTTGCACGGTGTCGCTGATGTGCTCGCGGCGGCCGAGAAGGCGGGCCAGCGCCCGCCAGTTCTTCAGGTGCGCAATGCCGTGCTCCACGCGGATGCGCCGCGAGGAGTGCGCTTTGCGCTGGCGCTCGTGCACCTCCTCGTACCAGTGCGGAGCGTTCTTCTTGAACTTGCGGTGCGGCGGTGTCACCACGCGCCCGCCGGTCTGGGCTCCCAGGCCCTGGTAGCCGGCATCCGCGAGGATCTCGGCTGCCGGGCCGCCCTCCAAGAGCCTGACCAGCCCTAACTGGCAGGCATGGGTGATGTACTTGTCCCGGTCCTTGCGTCCGGCAGCCGGCCGGCGGACTCGGATCTCGGTGCCGTCGATGATGCCGGTCTTCCCGCTGGCGCCGATATGGTCGATGACCTCGGCTAGGGTCCGCAGCCGCACTCCGGTGCTGATGGTGCAGCCTCGCTCGGCGAGCAGGGGTCGCACCTCGCCGATGGCCCGGGTGATGGTGGAGCGGTCGACGCCGAACCAGCAGGCCAGCACGTCATGCGTGGCGGCGTGACGGAGATGCACGAGCGTGGCCAGGAGACGGTCGACGAACACCAGCTGGTGCTTCGCGCCAGCGCCCACCGCCCGCTTCCGTGGCCGGGACGAGAGCTTGGCCTGGTGCCGCTCGTGCCACAACGGACCTACCTCAGCAACAAGTTCAGCAATCACAGCAGCCGACAAGCCCGTGATCCTCCGGTTGCTGATAATCGATGCACGAGACGCGTTCCCCACCACATGACCATGATCGACGATCAGGAGCTCGACGTCTCACCGCTTACCGTGCACCAGCTCGTAAAGCGTGTTGCAGAACGGTCTGAGAGATCTCGTAGCTCCTCGCACACGAGATCAACTAGCTTCGCCAGTCACCAGGAAACCGGACAAAGGGAATCTTGTGGCAGGCATGATCATGGCGGGAAACCAACGTTGATCCCGTTCTGCAACACGCTTTAGCTAAGCCAGGGCGGCCTCTCTGCCGGACTTGTGGCAACTGAGCAAACGTACGGGCCCGAGCTACGACAACCCGCAGCTCGGGCCCCTCTCAGCTCGGATACGGCACGTTATCCGAGCCGAGACGTGTCAGCGTCCATCTCGTCCGCCCGCGCGGCGGCCAGCTCGGCCAGGACCTCCGGCAGTGCCGGGTCGTCGATCGCGGCGACGGGGAAGACGGGCGGCTTCGCGCCTCGGCGGGCAGGTCCGGTCGGCGCGGGTTCGCCGGTGAGCATCCATCCCCACGTCGTCAGCGAGATCCGGTAGATCCGCGCGGAGGACTACGCGATGCCCGCGCCAGTGAGGTAGCGCTCGACCGCCGCGGTGTACGACGCGGGCGGGGCGGACAGAGGTACGACCCGAGCGCGCGGCAAGCGAAGTGCGCCCCCGCTCCCGAGCTCGGTCACTGGTTCGATCGTCACGCCGCCCCGCCCTTCCGGTACTGCCGCAGTAAATGCGTACACCTCGTCCCGGCGGCCGGATTGGCCCGCCGCAGGTCGCGATGATCAGTAGGTTCCGTCGCAGCAAATCCGGCATTTACTGCGACATCTCTCACCGCAGCCCTGAGCATGACGCAGTGCTATACGCCACCTGGCCGTAGCTATACGAGAACAGGACCAGAACGGAAGGCGCCTGCCGGTACTCGGCAACGGCGGGACGGGGCCGCAACCTGCGCCCGTAGCCAGCGCTATTGTCCCGCGCCTCGGACGAGCAGCACACGGCGTCTTACCTATCGGCACCGAGCCGCTGCCCGAAGCCATGCCACCTCCGCGCGGTAGATGGCATCCGACTGGCCGGGCGCCGGAACCAGCTACGCGCTCTGGGTCAGTAGACCGGCGTCGATGACCTCAGCGATAAGGGTGGCGCCGCGGCTGTTCTGGTGGATGTGGTCGGTCGTGAGCACGAGACCTCGCCGCCGCGAGATCGTGTCGAGGCTGCGGCGCAGCACTGCGTGCTGGACGAGGACGCCGACGACCCCTGCGGGCGTCACCTCCCGGTATGAAATCGGCGGCGGGTCCGCTTGGCGCAGTTCCTCGATCTGGCGTTCGTGGAGCGGAAGGTAGGCCACCTCGTTGGTGGCGGCGACCTCGGCGATCATCCGGCTGTACGCCTGCGATGCCTGTGCCGCTGCTCCGTCGAGTTGTTGGCCGAGTACCGGTAGCGACAGCAGACCGATCGTCGCGTCGGTCTCCGCTCGCAGTCGTGCGACGACGGCTCCCAGGCACTGTTGGAACCAGCCGGCCGACGGGCGATCGGGGAGCTGTTTGCGCTTCATGGCCTGCTCGACGGGGTAGCCGGCAAGGCTCGCTCGGGCGTCGTTGGTCCCGATCAACACGGTGATCACATCGGGTGGGTTCGTGACCACAGCATCGAGGCGCTGCAAGAGGTTGTAGGCGAAGTCGCCGTTGGCGCCGAAACGGGCAAGCTGCATGTCACCGGGAGGGTGGCGTCGTCCGAGAAGATCCAGGTAGTCGACGCTGAACTGCGCGCGGGTGAGGCTGTCGCCGAGGCACGCGATGCGTGTCGTCACGGCGCTTCCTCCGGGCTGGGCGTGCCGACGCGTTCGGTCGGGCGGGTGTCGGTCCGAGGACGGTGGTCGGTGCCGAGGGTCGCAGTGATGGCCAGGATGGACGTCGGCCCCTCCATGTCGACCACGTGCCATACCCCGGCCGGGTTGATGGTGGCCTCGCCCGGCCCGAGCAGAACGCGGTCGGGCACCCCGTCCACGTCGCGGGTGACCGTCACGGACCCGCTGAGGCAAACGACCAGTTCGTCGCCTGCAGGGTGGCTCTCCCAATGGTCGCCGAGCCCGTCGCCGTCGAAGATCATCACCATCCGGCCCTCGGCGCCGTCTGCCGCGACCGCGGCGCTGTAGGCCTGGAGCACCTCCGGGTCCCAGGTGAAGCCCTCGACGGGTTTCGCTCTCGATCCCAGTCCGAGGTGCACGGGGGTGGTCCGCAGGTCCATGGCATTGCGTTCGTGGTTCACGAGTCTCATGCCGACGATCGTCCACGACAGCGATCGGGCGGTCTTGAAGAAAAGGGAAGAGAAGCCGACGCGACGGGCAGACGGTTGGCGGCTACCCGGCTCCGAGGAGGACTTCGCTGCGACGCCAGGCCGTTGGCGATCGGCCCGTGAACTCGCGCCAGTCCCGGACGAGATGGGCCTGGTCGGCGTAGCCAGAGACGGTTGCCACATCGCCCCACGGGAGCGGGTCCTGCGCCGCCGCCAGTTCGTGCGCGTGCTCGAAGCGCAAGACTCGGGCGAAGGTCTTCGGTGACAGGCCCACCTCACCGCGAAACCGCTCGGTGAGGTACCGACGGCTCCAGCCGAGTTCCGCGGCGACCGCACCAACCTGGACGCAACCCCGCGCGGCGACGAGGCGGCGCCACGCCTCGGCTACCTCGGGGCGCACATGGTCGCCGCAGGCGCCACGGCCGACAGCTCGGAGGAGCAATTCGTCCAGCGCGGTGAACCGCGCCGCCCATGTTGTCGCCGATCGGAGCCGGTCGACCAGCTCGACGGCAAGCGCTCCGAGAAGCTCGTCAAGTGGGACCAGGCGGTGGGCGAGCTCGGCGGACGGCATGCCGTAGATGGCCCGGGCCCCGAGCGGTGTCAGCAATACCTTTACACCTTGCTGGCGTCCGTCGTGGTGAATCGCGACGGACCTGCACATCAGACCGCCGGCCACGCTGCCGAATCGGGTGACCGGTGACCCGTCGTCAACGCCCGCCGCCACCTCCAAAGGATCTGACAGGCTGATCACCGCAGTGAGCGCGCGGCTCGGCGGGCCGCAGTGCACCCCCGTCGGGAGCCCGCGGAGGTCGAAGCCGACATACGAGTCGACGTACTCCCGCAAGACGGGCGCCGGACGTGCACCGATCCCGGTGGCCGTGTGGTCCTCCATTTTCGTCAGTGTACGAGCCGCCCAGCCCAGGAAGATCACCATCCAAGGACTGATCACCACCGTTTGCGGCTGGTGACGATCCTGCTGGCTTATTCGGTCACGCGGCGAGGGAGAGGTCGAGGCGGGCAAGATGACTCACGCGAGTGCGGTCTAGCGGGTGGCCGCTCCACCAGGCATCAAACCGAATCAGGTTGAGCGCAACGGCGGAGAAGACGTGCTCCAGTTGGGTCTTCTGGAGGCCGAGGTATCGGGCACGTCTTATCCCGGTGACCGCGACGGCCTGGTGGATGGTTCCCTCGACGCCCGCGCGGGTTCCGTACTTGGCTCGCCACTGCTCGTCGTCCTGCTGGAGGCGGGCATGGTCGAGGACTTCTTGCATCTCGCGGGGTTGCAGGGAGAGGGTCCGGCCGCCGGTTTTCGAGCGAGTGCACTGGTCGCGTACTGGGCAGGGCCGACAGGTCTCCTTGTCGAACTTGATGACGATGGCTTTGGTGCCACGCAGGGTGGCGGGGCTCCACCAGGTGCTGGTGTCCCCGCGTGGGCAGGTAGCCTGCCGCTTGTCCCAGTCAATGGTGAAAGCGGTGGCGCCTTCTCCGAGTCCTGGCAGAAGCACACGGGCGCGGCGCCGGCACCTTTCTGGAAGACACATCTCTACCGTCTCGGCACGCTCACCCCGCCGCAGCCGTGCCCGGAGGGCCAGGGCCGCCCCACGGGCCGTAAGAACCGTGACCAAATCGTGCGCAGGCGCCGTGAGTTCTGCGTCGACGTCGGGGAGCAGCGTTCCATCGACTTGATCGACGCCGGCTCCTGGGAAGACTCGCGTTTCGGCGACAGGCACTTCATGTTCTGGGAGACCCCGGAGGGCGTCCCCGTCTCGATGGCGGCATCGACCTCGGTCGTCGACGGCATGGTCCGGGTGGATCCCGTCTGTACCCCGGCCCACCTCCGCGGCCGCGGCTACGCCGGAGCTGTGACGGTCGAGGCGAGCAGGGCTGCACAGGCCGCAGGGGCGACGGACGTCGTGGTTCGTCAGAACGAGCAGGGCGAGCAGGAGGTGGGTGGCGCGGGCGGGGTCGGCGCGGAGCCCGGTGAGGATCCGCCAGTTCTTGAGGTGGGCGAAGCCGTGTTCGACTGGTGCGCGTCCCACGGCGAGGACGCGGTTGGCTTCCTTCTGGCCGGGTGTGAGCTTGTGGGTGCGGGTGGCATGGAAGCCGGTGACGACCACGGGGTCGAGTACGTCGTTGTCCAGGCCGCGAAAGCCGAGGTCCGCCAAAGCCCCGAGGCCGGCAGCGCGCAGGTGTGCCAGGGCATGGCCGTGGCGCGCGGCGGTGTTGTCGTGGGTGCGGCCGGGCCGGGCGGCGGATAGCCAGATCAGCCGGCCCCGCTCGTCAGTCAGGGCGAGGAAGTGCAGGCCGTGACGGTGGTGCTTGCCGGAGTAGTTGCGCCGGTCGGCCTTCCCGGTGCGGCGCTGGGTCGGGTGTACACCCCAACACAGCTCAGAAATGGGCGAACTATGTCAAAGGCGAATGGAGTGCCTACCTCTCAGCCCGCATGGCCTCCGACGAGTAGCTACCCTCGGAATACTGCCTCTGCACCAGTCGGAACGTCCGCTACGCCTGCTCTACCTCGCGATCGTCATGCGATGCCCTCGACTGATGGCTCGGGGTGAGCCGGTTGACACGGTATACGTCCGGGACGCAGAGGTTGAGGACGGTCGCGACCGTGATCATTGCGGCGCAGGCCAGGAGGACTGCCTGGCTGTTCCACGAGTGGGCGGCGAGGGCGGTGATGAGGTAGCCGAGGGGAATGGCGAGGCGTTCCCCGACGCCGTTGAATGCACTCATGCGGCCCTGTTCGACCTGGGGCACATGCTGTTGGAATGCGGTGTTCCAGGCAACGATCGCGACATCGAGTCCGATACCCGCCAGCAAGGCGGCCACCAGAACGAGTGGCAGAGACAGACCGCAGGCCATGGCCGCCAGTGGGAGCGCGGGGGCGCCGGCCGTGATCACCGCGACGGTGAGCAGCCGGTACGGCTTCCAGCGAAGGCATACGAGGGTTCCCGCCAGCAGGCCGGAGGCGAAGGCGGCCTGGATCAGACCCCAGTCACGTGCTCCGGCGTACTGCCGCGCGGCAACAAGGGGGCCAAGAAGCTGGAAGCCCGCCAGCCAGGCGGCGACGAGCACTGTGCCGGCGGCGGTATAAGTCCACAGCCAGGTACGGGACCAGAAGCCTGTCCAGCCTGCCCGCAGATCGGCCAGGACGCCGGCGGGCGTAGTGGGCGGGGCTTCCAGGCGCAGACCGAGGAGCAGGACAGCCGCGACGGCGAACGTGAACGCGTCCCAGACCAGTGCCCACGCTGCGCCGCTCGCGGCGACGACGAACCCGCCAGCGACCGGCCCCAGCACCCTCACCGCGTTGCTCGGGAGCCTAAGCAACGCGTTGGCCTGCTGCAGGTGCTCTCCGGGGACGATCTGCGCGACGGCGCCTTGCGTGGCTGGAACGATGAACGAGGCCGCCGTTCCCGAGACGAAGCCGCACGCCGCAATCGAGGCAGTCGTCGCATGTCCCGTGGCCACGGTGACGGCCAGGGCACCCTGTGCACCTGCGGCCAGCAAGTTCCCAACGAAGAGAAGCCGGCTTCGGGACAAGCGGTCGGCGAAGAGGCCGCCCATGAGCAGGAACATGATCGTGGGGACGGTGTTCGTGGCAAGGACCAGGCCGAGAGACCCGGCTCCTCCACCCTGCTGAATGACGGAGTAGGCCAGCGCGAGAGGGGCCATCGCAGACCCGGTCGCCGAGATGAGACTGGCCGACGCGAACCGGCGGAAGGCCCCGATCCTCAACGGTGTGCTGACGATCTCCGGTGACGCGGCGGCGGTCTTCATGCTCTCCCTTGGGCTCGGCGCAGCGAGCACCCTGGTGCAGCAGCGCGCCGTGCGAGACGTCAGCGCCAGAGTTGGCCGAACAGCCGTCCACCTCAGGCGCCGGAGCAGTGAAACCTCAGGAGTACGCCGACATGCAGCGCCTTCGGAGATAGCCCAGGCATGGCAGCGGCCGACTCAATAGCAACCACCGAGCCACGAATACAGCAGCTCTCGAATACTGCTGCTTCATCAGTATGACGGCCGGGTGGAGACCGCCTGGTACACGGCGTGGGTGAAGGCCCCGAGAGCTGAGCTGCGGGTCAGCGGTGGGTGACGGTGAAGCCGACGTCGTTGACGGCGGCAGTCCACACGTCGCGGTCGAACCACTTGGCGATGTCCGGCTGCATCTCGGTGATGGTGCGCATCCGGGCTTCCCAGTCGTGTCCGCCCGGGCCGCGGCTGCCGTCGCAGCCGGTGCAGCCGTCCTCGCCGTGGATGTGGCCAGCCATCCAGGCGTTGACGGCCACGTTGACGATGACGCCGTACAGGTCGCCGCCGGTCTGGGCCAGAGAGTCGGGAACGCCGGCGAGGATCAGCGCCAGCTCGGGGTTGCCGACCGGCGGCATCGGCGCGTGGCCGGCGCCTTCCGCTGCGCTGCTCTCCTCGAAGGCGCGCGCGTTGTGGGCGAGACGGTCGGCAAGAGCAGAGGCGTCGAAGTACCTCCAGGCGGAGCGCTCCTGGATACGCAGCTGCTCAGCCACGGCGTTGATGTTCTTCTCGATGGTGTCCTCAACGGTCGACGGCGCCAGTGTCACCCCCCGGCGGGCCAGCTCCGCGAGCGTCTGGGCAACGGCTTCCTTGAACGCCTTCGTGTTCCGCACCACGGCATCGTAAGCGCGCTGGAGTCGCCACCGGACGGCTTCGCCTGCATTGACCTGCAAGGGCGCCCAGCCCACCGGCCGTCGTCAGTCCCTGCTGCCACCATCCGGTCATGCCTCTCGTCACCCGGGAGCGGGCCCGCTCCCTCTTCGCGGACCTGACGCACAACGCCACGGTCCCCTGGACCCCAACGAACTTCTGCCTGTGGCAGCACGGCCACGTCTTCTTCGGCGACATAGCGGTGCGCTGCTACATACACAAGGCGCGCTGGATGTACGGCGAACGGGACATCCGCGCCGCCGGCCGGACTTTCGCGGAGTTCGACGCGGACCTGGGACGACGTCGTCGAAGTGCAGCTGCCCGCGTACCGCGAGATCCCGGAACGGGCTCCGGAGGAGTGCACCATCCCGACTGGCGACGTCGGCTGATGTCATGGATGGTCGAGCGGGCCCGCAACAAGCTGCTCCGGGAGGAGCACCCGTACGAGGAGTGGGGCGCCTGGAGGGACATCGGGCCGAACGGCCTACCCGGCAACCTGACCTGGGAGGAGTTCGTCGCATCGAGCGGCCAGGCCAGGCACCTGAAGAACATCGCCGGCACCCGGCCGCTGCGCAGCAGCTTGCCTGGTCCGGTGAGACCTGGCTCCTGCCTCGCGCCTACACAGAGCTGCTGGACCGCTGGTGGCCCCCCGCACGCCCCACCTGCAACCGGCTGACTCGTTCGGGGCATGTACACCAGCATGAAGAATTCATTGGAGGGGCGACGCCAGCGGGCTCTGCGCGTGCGCGCGGCACGACGCTATGCGGCGACCGCCGGAACGCGCCGCAGGCCCCTTCAGATCCCCGCTTCGTCGGCGACGCGGCATGCCTTGTCCACGAGCGCATCGATGCGTTCCACGGTGGGCGTGCCTGTGGCACTCCTGTTCCTCGGTTCGTCGATCGCTCGCCTCATCACACCCTCGGCGATCACGGCCACCTTCCACAGCCCCAGCACGTGCCAGAACGTCAGTGCCGCCGGGTCGCGGCCTGTTTCGGCCAGATACGCCTGAGCAATCTCGGCACGGACCGGGAAGCCTTCGAGGACGGAGGCGGCAAAATCGCCTCCGGTTTCCTCCTCGCCCGGTTCCGGCCAGTACGCCAGCAGGCTGCCCATGTCCGCCAACGGATCCCCCAGCGTCGACAGCTCCCAGTCGAGCACCGCGGTCACCTCCCCGCTGACGTAGGAGGTGATGACATTACGCAGATGGAAGTCACCGTGTACGAGCGTCAGTTCGCGCTGCTCCGGGACGGCCGCCGCAAGGCGCCGGGTGAGGTCCTCGAGGGCGGGCAACTCGCGGGTCCTTGACTTCTCCCACTGGACCGACCACCGCTTGAGCTGGCGCTGCGCATACGGCTTGTGGCTGGCGAGACCGGTCAGCCCGGTCGCTTCGAGCTCGACCGCGTGGATCTTCGCGAGCGTGCGCGGCAGCGACATCCCGACCGCCCGGCGGCGCTCGGGCGTCAGTGACCGCGCGACCGACATCCTGTCGACGACCTGGCCGTCCACGAACTCCATGAACAGCAGCGGCACATCGGTCACAAGGGGATCATCGGTCAGCCCGAGCACCCGCGGGGTCGGGACGACGGTGCCCTCCAGAGCGGTCAGGATCCGCGCCTCACGGGCCACGTCGTGCGCCGACTCCAGCCGGTGACCCAGCGGGGGGCGCCGCAGCACCCACCTGCGGCCTTCCCGATCCCGCACCAGGTAGGTCAGGTTGGACTGGCCGACCCCGATCCGGTCGTAGGTCAGCGGTCCGGCGAAGTCGACGCCGAGGGTCCTGAACCAGCGGTTCACCGCCCCGGCGTCGATTCCGACGATGTCCGCACTAGACACCGATGCCGACTCCTTGCCTGAACGGGAGCGCGTCACCGAGCAGTTGCCCGCCGTCGATCACCATGGTCTCGCCGGTGATCCAACTCGCGGCGTCCGAGACGAGGAAGGCGACCGCCGAGGCGATGTCGGCCGGCTCCCCTATGCGCCCGAGCGCCATGGAGGCGGAGACAGCCTCCTCGTGCTCCTTCCACAGAGCCTCGGCCAGCTTGGTGCGCACCACACCCGGTGCCACCGCGTTGACGCGGATCTTCGGCGAGAGTTCCAGGGCGAGTTGCTTGGTGAGATGGATCAGTGCGGCCTTCGACGCGTTGTACAACCCGATGTTGGCCTCGCTGGCCAGGCCGCCGACCGACGCGGTATTGACGACCGCACCGCCGTGCTCGCCCATCCAGGCCCGGGTGGCCAGACCCGTCCACAGGACGGGAGCCCACAGGTTGACGTCGAAGGTCTTGGCGAACCGACCGTGGTCCTGGTCGATGACCGGGCCGAAGGCCGGGTTGGTTCCCGCGTTGTTGACGAGGATGTCCAGGCTTCCGAAGCGCTCGAGCGTCAGATCCACACAGCGCCGGGCCGCCTCTTCGTCGACCGCGTGCGCACCCACGCCGACCGCTGTGCCTCCGACCTGGGCCGCGGCTGCGTCCGCCGCCTCCTGGGAGCGGGAGGTGAGGACGACGTTCGCGCCGGCGGCGGCGAGGGCCTGGGCGATCGCCAGCCCGATACCGCGCGAGGCGCCGGTGACGACGGCGGTGCGACCGGTGAGATCGAGTCCCGCCATCTCAGCTCACCGCCGTCGTGGCCGTGTCGCGGTACTGCCGCAGCTCCTGCTTGGCGATGGCTCGCTTGTGGACCTCGTCGGGACCGTCCGCGATCCGCAGCGTCCGCAGGTACGCGTACATCATGGCCAGCGGGAAGTCGTCGGTAACGCCCGCTGCTCCATGCACCTGGATCGCACGGTCGATGATCTTCAGCGCGATGTTCGGGGCCGCCACCTTGATGGCGGCGATCTCGGTGCGCGCTTCCTTGCTCCCGACGGTGTCCATCAGGTACGCGGCCTTGAGCGTGAACAGGCGGATCATCTCGATGTCGATCCGCGCTTCCGCGATCCAGTCCTGGATGTTGGAGCGTTCCGCGATCGGAGTGCCGAAGGTCACCCGTGACTGCGCGCGGCGGCACATCAGCTCCAGCGCCCGCTCGGCCGCGCCGATCGCCCGCATGCAGTGGTGGATACGACCGGGGCCGAGCCGGGCCTGGCTGATCGCGAAGCCCTCGCCCTCGCCCTTGAGGACGTCCTTGGCCGGCACCCGTACGTCGTGGAAGTCGATCTCGGCGTGCCCCTCCCGGTCCTGGTAGCCGAACACCGGCAGGCCGCGCATCACCGTGATCCCGGGGGCGTCGATGGGGACGACCATCATGGACTGCTGCCGGTGCGGTGCGGCGGTGGGGTCCGTCTTCCCCATGACGATGAGCACCTTGCAGTTGCGGTGCAGGGCGTTGGACGCGAACCACTTGCGGCCGTTGAGCACGTACTCGTCACCGTCGCGCTCCATCCGCAGCTCGATGTTGGTGGCGTCGGAGCTGGCGACACGCGGCTCGGTCATCGCGAAGGCCGAGGCCATCGTTCCGTCGAGGAGGGGCTTGAGGTACTTCTCCTTGTGCTCGTCGCTGCCGAAGAGGGTGAGCACCTCCATGTTGCCGGTGTCGGGAGCGTTGCAGTTGCACGCTTCGGAGGCGATGTGGCTGCGCCCCATGATCTCCGCCAGCGGCGCGTACTCGAGGTTGGTCAGCCCCGGCCCCCACTCGGGGTGCGGGTGAAAGAGGTTCCACAGTCCGCGCCGGCGCGCCTCCGCCTTGAGTTCCTCGATGATCGGCGGGTGGAAGTGCGGGTCGCCCGACGCGAGCATCTGCTCGTGGTAGACCGCCTCGGCGGGGTAGATGTGCGCATCCATGAACTCCAGCAGATCCGCCTGGTACTTCTTGGCGCGGTCCGACATCTCGAACAAGGGCATCCGAACTCCTGAGGGGTAGAGGGAATTGGACTTGGCCGGCGGGTTCACGGCTGTGCCAGCAGGGAGCTCTGGTAGCGGCGCATCCCGCGCAGCCACCGGTCGTAGTCCGAGCCCTTCTGCCGGTACATCTGAAGAACGTCTTCGTGCGGCAGGATCAGGAAGCGCTCGTCCTCGATCGCGGCCAGGACGGCGTCGGCGACTTCGGCCGGCTCCAGGACGTCACCCGCGGACGTGACGGCCCGCGTCGCCGCTCTTCCCAGCGCGTCCCCGGAGTCCTCTCCGGAGGACAGCATCCGGGTGTTCACGCCCATCGGGCACAGGCAGCCGACCCGGACCCCGCGGTCGCCGTAGGTGACACTCAGCCATTCGGCGAAGGCGACGGCCGCGTGCTTGGTGACGGCGTACGTGGCGGAGCCGATCTGGGTGAGCAGCCCGGCCGCCGAGGCGGTGCTGACGAAGTAGCCCTCGCCGCGTTCGAGCCACCCCGGCACCAGCAGCCTCGCCGCACGGATGTGGGCGCGAAGGTTGACGTCGATCGAGAGGTCCCAGTCCTGCTCGCTCGCCTCGAGGCCGGGGGCCCCGGCGATGCCCGCGTTCGCGAAGTAGAGGTCGACCGGACCGAAAGTGTTCTCGGCCAGGGCGATCAGCTGCTGGATCTGGGCGGTGTCCGACGCATCGGCGCCGGCGCTGACGGTGCTTCCCGGATGGTCGGCGTCGACTCTCTCCGACACCGCCCGCGCGGTCTCGGCATCGAGGTCCGAGACGACGACTCGGGCACCCGCGCGAGCGAGCCGCGCGACCAGCGCGCCGCCGATGCCGCCACCACCACCGGTGACGATGGCGACTCTTTCTGCAACGTTCACGGCGGACCCTCTCCGTTGACGGCGTGCGAACTCCCCACCTGTATAATTGAATCCGACGTCAAGTTCAACATCTGCCCGCATGGTGCCGCAAGAAAAAAGCCGCCCATCCCCCGCGGGGATGAGCGGCTTTCAGGCAGGCGGATCAGTGGTGGCCGGGGAACCGCAGGGCGTTCGCCCAGAGCCGGGTCACCGTGGACACGAGTTCCTCGAAGTCCACCGGCGTACCTTCTTCCTGCCCCTCGCCGATCACGAAGGCGTGGTAGGCCATGACGCTGACCATCCCCGACAGGGCACGGGACGCCATCATCGGATCGACCTCACGGTCCGCGACACCCCGTGCCTGCAGTTCGGCGATGCCCCGGGCATTGCGGCGGATGAACGCCTCCCCGCGACGCCTTCGGAACTCACGGAACTCCGGCTCCACTTGGGCGACCTGCTCCAGCAGCGCCATCAGCTTCGCGTTCCGCTTGTACGCCGCGAGATACGCCCGGTTGCTCGCCTCGAGCACCGCATAGGGATCGTCGGTACCCTGCACCCGGCCCATGCCGGGGTGCATCATGTCCTCCTGCGCCTCCAGCAGGACGGCGGCAAGCACCTCTTCCTTGTTGGCGAAGTAGGTGTAGAAGGATCCGGCCGCGCAGCGAGCCTCCTTGGTGATGTCGGTCAGGCGCGTGTCGAGGTAGCCGTCCCGTTCGAACACCTTCCGCGCGGCCTTCACCAGAGCGGCCCGCGTCCGCGCCCCGCGCTGTGTCGTGGGCGGCTCGCGCAGCTGTGAGAAGGGCGCCACCGGCGGTGCCTGCTCGCTGTCGATCTCCTCTGGCGCAGTGGTGTCCATCCGCGGGACTTTACTTGAATCCGACGCCATAGTCACAAATCCCCAAGGGGCAGGCGGGCCCGGTCGATGTCCCGGTCTCCGAGGTTCAGCGGCGGGCGGCAGCGTCGCCGAGCGCGCTGTCGCGGTTGAAAGCGCTGCGGTCGATGGACCGCTTGAGGATCTTCCCCGTCGGGCCCTTGGGCAGCGCGTCCACGAACCGGACGATGCGTGGGATCTTGTAGGCGGACAGCCGCTCCCGTGCCCAGCCCGACACCTCGGCGGCACCGAGTTCCGAACCGGGCCGGGTCGCGATGAGCGCGGCGACCTCCTCGCCGTAGTAGTCGTCGGGAACGCCGATCACGGCTGCCTCGACGATGTCGGGGTGCTCGTAGAGAACCTCCTCGACCTCACCGGGGTAGACGTTGTAGCCGCCGCGGATGATCAGGTCCTTGATACGGTCGACGATGCGCAGGTCCCCGTCCGTGTCCTTCTCGCCGAGGTCGCCGGTCCTGAACCAGCCGTCGGGTGAGATCGCCGCGGCGGTGTCCGCGGGGCGGTTCCAGTAGCCGCGCATCACCGTGGGCCCCTTGATGTGGACCTCGCCGACACTACCCGGCGGGCACTCCTTGCCGTCGGCGTCGCGCACCCGGACCTGCAGCCCCGGGACCGCCCTGCCGGTACAGCCGGTCTTGCCGCCGCGGTCGATGTCGTTGAAGGTGCCGAACGAGGTGGTCTCGGTGAGCCCGTACCCTTCGAGAATCGTGCAGCCGAATCGGGCCTCGAAGGCCCGCGCGATCTCCCCGGGCAGCGAGGCGCCGCCGGAGACGGCGACACGGAGCTGGGCGAAGTCCGCCGGGTTCGCGTCGCCCGCCGTGTGCAGCATCGCGTTCCACATGGTCGGCACGCCCGCCATGATGGTGAGCCGGTCGCGGCGCAGCATCTCCAGCATCGACGCGGGGTCGAACCGGGCCAGCAACGAGATCGAGCCGCCCGCGGTCAGGGCCGCCATCAGGACCGACGCCTGGCCGAAGACGTGGAACAGCGGGAGTCCGGTGCCAATACGGTCGGTGCTCGAGGCGCGGCTGCACTGGGCGCCGATCTCCCCGGCGGACAACAGGTTGCCGACCGTGAGCTGGGCCCCCTTCGGCCGTCCGGTGGTGCCGGAGGTGTACAGGATGGCCGCGGTCTCGTCACGGTCCCGGTCGACGACGTCGGCAGGGGTTGCTCCGGTGACCGGCACGCCCGGGGACAGCGTCCGGAAGGGCACCTTGAGTGCCGCGGCCGCCTCGGCGACGGCGGGGCCGAGGGCGTGCCATGCGATCGCCGACGAGCACCCGGCGTCGCCGAGAACGTACTCGACCTCGGCCCGGGTGGCCATCGTGTTGACCGGCACCACGACACAGCCCGCGGCCTGGATCCCGAGGTAGGCCACCACGAACTCGGGCACCGACGGCGCCGCGAGCAGCACCCGGTCCCCGGGGGACAGGCCGGCGGCGGCCAGGGCCCCGGCGTACCGGAGGCTCGCGTCACGCAGCTGAAGGTAGGTCCACTGATCGCTGGCGCCGCGCAGGGCGATGTTGTCGGGAGTGGCGGCCGCGTGGCGGCACACAGGATCGAAAACGCTGGTCATGGGTGGTGCCTTCCGGGGGTGTGAGCAGATGTCGGTGCGGCTCTCGCCCTCGCCGATCGGTTGGGTTGGCCCGGCCTCCCCGGCAGGCCTTCAGCCGGGGGGCCGGATGACGCACCCGGCTGCGCCGATCCGCCGAGCGGTCAGGTGGTGATACCGAAACGTTCGGCGAGTTGGCGGCGGGTGTCGGCCGCACCGGTGTGCAGCACGCCCCCGATTCCGATCCGCGCCGCCCCGTCGAGGTTCTGTTGCAGGTCGTCGATCATGACCGCCTCCCCGGGATCGACGCCGAGGCGTTCGCATGCGATCGCGTAGATCCGCCGGGAGGGCTTGCGGATCCCGACCTCGGAGGAGATGACGACCACATCGGCGACAGCGGCGAGGTCGACCCCGTCGTAGGTGCCGGTGCCGAATGAATTGGACACCAGCGCGACGGGACGACCGGCGGCTCGAAGATCACCGAGCAGCGCCAACATGTCCTGGTCGATCGACATCCCCGCCTGCATCCGGGCGGTGAGGCCCTCGGCCGGCACGTCGGCGCCGTGGACGCGGAGACGCTCGGCGAATCCTCGCTCGAAGGCCTCGGCGTCGATACGGCCGCACTCGTGGTCGGCCAGGAGGGTACGTGACTGCTGGTCGCGGGCGAGGAGGTCCAGCGGCAGGCGGGGATCACCGCCGAGCGAGGCGCCGAAGTCGGTGAAAGCCTGCAACACGCTGGAGGTGATGACCCCGCCGAAGTCCACCAGGACCGCGGTTCGGTCCTTCCCCATCACGCGACCTCGAACAGTCCGGCAGCGCCCATTCCGCCGCCGACACACATCGAGATCACTACATACCGGACGCCTCGGCGCTTGCCCTCGATGAGGGCGTGCCCCACCAGGCGGGCACCGGTCATTCCGTACGGATGGCCGACCGAGATCGCGCCGCCGTTGACGTTGAAGCGCTCAGGGTCGATGTGCAGCTCGTCCCGGCAGTACAGCGCCTGGGAGGCGAACGCCTCGTTGAGTTCCCACAGGCCGATGTCGTCGATGGTGAGGTTGTGCTGCTTCAGCAGTTTCGGAATGGCGAACACCGGACCGATGCCCATCTCCTCCGGCCCGCAGCCGGCCACGGTCACACCCCGGTAGACGCCCAGCGGTTCCAGTCCGCGGCGCTCCGCCTCCCCCGCCTCCATCAGCACCGACGCCGAAGCCCCGTCCGACAGCTGCGAGGAGTTGCCCGCCGTCACGCTGGAGTGCGCGCTCACCTGACCGTCGGGCAGCACCGGCGCCAGCCCGGCCAGGCCTTCGAGCGTCGTCGACGCGCGATTGCCCTCGTCCCGGGTCAGGGTGACCTCCTCGTCCCGCACCTCCCCGGACTGCTTGTCGAGCACCTTCTTGACGCTGCTGAGCGCGACGATCTCCTGGTCGAACCGGCCGGCCTCCTGCGCCGCCGCGGTGCGCTGCTGCGACACCAGCGCGAACTCGTCCTGGCGCTCCCGGCTCACGCCGTAGCGTTCGGCGACGATCTCCGCCGTCTGCAGCATCGGCAGGTAGATGCTCGGCTTGTGCTCGACCAGCCAGGGATCCGTCATGCGGTGGGTGTTCATGTGGTCGTTCTGCACCAGGGAGATCGACTCGACACCGCCGCCGACCGCGACCTGCATGCCGTCCGTGACGATCTGCTTGGCGGCCGTGGCAATGGCCATCAGGCCCGACGAGCACTGGCGGTCGATCGTCATCCCCGACACTGCGTCCGGAAGTTGGGCGCGGAGAGCTGCCTGGCGCGCGATGTTGAAGCCGGAGGAACCCTGCTGCACGGAGCAGCCGAACACGACGTCCTCGACTTCGCCACCCTCCAGCCCCGCACGCTGCACCGCGTGCCGAAGGGCATGAGCGGCGAGTTCCTGCGCCTGGGTGTCGTTGAACGCGCCGCGGTAGGCCTTTCCGATCGGCGTCCGTGCCGTCGAAACGATGACTGCTTCCCTCATGTCGCCTCACTGCTTCCTGTTGGTCCGGTTCGTCCGGGAGCTCCGGGGCCGAAATGCCGAGCTCCGTGAGCCGGGCTCGATGCGAGGAGGCGGCACCGAACGCCAACTGCGGCGCTGCGAACGCGCATTGACCGTCTCCTCCGTTGACCGATGACAGCACCATGGCCGCGGAAGGGACGGAGAACCGGCCTCCGGGTCGGTTATAGTTGAACTCGGCGTCATGTTCAACCATGACCGCGAGCCGCTCGGTCTTGACAGCCCGCCTCCCTGCCTGAAGGGTACCGACCAGTCGGTATGAAGAGGTGGGTCGTGACCGAGCTGAGCATCTCCACCGGTGCGGGCGTGTTCGACGCGATCGTGGCGGGTCCGCGCGAGGGCCGCCCGGTGCTGCTGCTGCACGGGTTCCCGCAGACGGGACTGGTGTGGCAACGGCAGATCGCGGCGCTGGCCGCCCGCGGCTACCGAGTGGTGGCACCCGACCAGCGTGGGTACTCCCCCGGCGCCCGCCCCCAGCGGCCCGAGGACTATCGCATCGGCCTTCTCGTCGACGACGTGGTCGCGATCACGGAGGAACTTGGCTGGGCGGCCTTCGACCTGGTCGGCCACGACTGGGGAGGCGCGGTGGCCTGGTGGACCGCTGACGCCCACCCGGGGCGCGTACGTACCCTGACGGTCGTCTCCACCCCGCACCCCGGCGCCCTGGCCACCACTCTGCGCACCGACGAGGACCAGCGCGGTCGCTCGCACTACATGATCGACTGGCGCGAAACGCCCGCGACCGAGGAACGCATGCTCGCCAACGACGCCGAAGCGCTTCGCGCCGCATACGCCGGAAAGGTCCCGCAGGACAAGGTCGACGCCTATGTGCGACACCTGTCCCAGCCGGGCGCTCTCACCGCCGCGCTGAACTGGTACCGGGCGGGCCGCCCCGACGGCGCGATCGGCGTCATCGACGTGCCCACGCTGTACGTCTGGAGCACGGAGGACCGCGCATTCGGCCCGGTGGCCGCGTGGGAGACCGGTAAGTGGGTCAACGGGCCGTACCGGTTCGAGACCCTCCACGGCGTCAGCCACTGGGTCCCCGAGGAGGCGCCCGAAGCGCTGAGCCGCCTGCTGCTCGACCACCTACGAACACACGGCGCGAACTGAACCGCAGCTGACAACCCGTTCGTCGACTCCCGAAGAGGTGACCCCATGAAAGCAGCGCGCGCGGCCTGGCGCCGTCTCGAGCCCGTACACGCCATGATCTACTTCGCCCCCGAAGCGAGGCGACGGTACGCGGATCTCGGCCTCAGCGGCCGGGCCGGGTACTTCACGTCCCGGAGCGCCGCCTTCGGCCGAGCGCCGGCCGAGCTGATCATCTCGACCTTCTACAACTTCAACCCCGGCTTCGTACGGAAGGCGGTCGACGGGGCCTGGGACGCAGCGACCCCGCAGCAGGTCCTGGACGCGCGGCACACCGCTGCCGACGAGGCCCTGCGCCGGGCGGGAATCCACGAACTGCCCACCTTGGACGAAGTCCTGGCACTGACCCGCAGGGCCGCCGAGGCCGCCTGCGAACTCACACAGGGCCGCCCGCTGTTCGCCGCGCATGCCGCGCTGCCCTGGCCGGACGAACCGGTGCTGCAACTGTGGCACGCCCAGACGCTGCTCCGGGAGTTCCGTGGAGACGGCCATGTCGCGTGCTTGCTGAGCGAGGGCGTCGGAGGCTTGGAGTCCCTGATTCTGCATGCTGCCACCGGTGAGGTTCCCGTCGACTTCCTCAAGGCGAGCCGCGCATGGCCCGAGGAGGAGTGGGCCGACACCGAGGAGCGCCTGCGCGAGCGAGGTCTCCTCGACGGCGACTCCCTCAGCCCGGAAGGCGTACGCCTGCGCCAGCGCATCGAGGACCGCACCGATCACCTCGCCCTCCCCGCTTACGCCGCCCTGGGTGACCCCGACTGTGAGCGGCTCGCCGAACTCGCAAGCGCCTTCGGCCGAGCCGTCGTCGACGCCGGTCTCCTCAGAGTCGGCTGACCGGGTACGGCAGCGGCGGGGTAACGAGCCACGCTGTCCCAACGACGCAACGACGCAACGAGGACTGCATCGTTGATGTCGTCGCGTACCAGCCCCCGTCCCTCGACGGCGGCCAGGCCCTTCGGCCCGTGTTTCCTCGCGAGTCGACCGTATGACGCAGGCATCGGCGCAGGACCGCGACGCGCGGTCCCTTGACGCGATGCTCGACACCGCCGGCGAGCTGATGTCGCGCCACGGCTACGCCGCCACGTCCATCTCGATGATCTCCGCCGCGTGCGGTCTGCCCGTCAGCTCCATCTACTGGCACTTCGGCAGCACGGACGGGATCTACGTCGCGGTGCTGGAGCGAGCCAGGACCACGCTGCTGGCGGCCCTGTGTCAGTGGCTGTGCCTGGCGGACTCTGCCGCCGTGCTTCGGGGCGTCGAAGTCCACGGTGCACCGCCGGTTCCTGATCTGGTCGCGGGCGGGTGTCTGGGTACGGCTACACCGGAAGGTCCTCGAAATGCTCGCCGGCCAGGGCCTGGCCGACCTGTCCCGGGCGGTACTCGACTCCGCCCACGTCCGCGCCAAAAGGGGGGGGGGGGGTGAACTTGCAGGTCCGTCGCCCGTGGACCGGGGCAAGCCGGGTTCCAAGATGCACATCCTGCCGGACGCGAACGGACTGCCCCTACGCGTCGGCCTCTCCGCGGCCAACACTCACGACAGCCTCGGACTGAAGCCGATGGTCGCCCATTTCCACATAGGACACGAATCCCACAGCGACCATTCCAGGCCCCAACGGCTGCACGCCGACAAAGCCTATGACCTGCCTGGCCTGCGGCAATGGCTCCACAGCCAGCACATCGGCGTCCGTATCGCCCGCAAGGGAATCGACTCAAGCGAAAGACTGGGCCGCCGGCGGTGGGTCATCGAGCGCACGATCTCCTGGCTGACTGGCTACCGCCGCCTGTCACCCCGCTACGAGCGCCACCCGCGCAACTACCTGGCCTTCCTCGGACTCGCAGCCGCCATCTGCTGCTACAAGCGCTTCCTCAAACCGACCATGTAGGACACGGCCTTAGCCGCAATGTCCATTTGCAGCGTTTATCAACCATCTCGATGTCGTTTTGGGTGCATGTTCCGTTGGGAAAGCTGCCTTGCGGTAACGAGTCGCCGGCCCACGCCACCCCACTACGACGACCGGGCTCACCCGAAAGTGAGTAACAGGTGTGACACCCGGTTTCGATGCGCGGCCGATCCTTGCGACGTGGCCACGGCCGGTCTCGTGCTGCCGCAAGAAGGTGGCGCTGTGCCCTCTCCTCGGGCCCGCACCCCTCATGTCAGTCGCACCGCGTTGCTCGTCAGCTCTCGTCGGCCGCCGAACGTTGACTTGATGGGGCCTGCCGGCCCGGGGTGACCTTGCGTAGGTTGGCCGATCGTCTGCGTCTTGATATTGAGGGGGATGGGGCGATGGCAGGTCGGCACGAGGTGCCGGTGGATCCGGCCGCGGGGCCGGTGCAGCGGTTTGCGCAGGAGCTTCGCAAGCTGAGGCAGGAGGCCGGCGGCCTCACCTACCGGGTCATGGCTCAGCGTGTGGAGTACTCGGTCACCACGCTGTCCCAGGCCGCGGCGGGCCAGAAGCTGCCCTCTTTGGACGTGCTGCTGGCCTACGTGCGCGCCTGCGGCGGGGATGAGGCCGAGTGGCGGGAGCGCTGGCGCGGGGCGGCCGCACAGGCTGCGGCCGTACCCGGCGAGGGCGGTGCCACGGACCCGCCTCCCTATCGCGGTCTGGCCCGCTTCGAGCCGGTGCACGCCAACCTGTTCTTCGGCCGTGAGGGGCTGACCGGCCGACTACTGGACACGGCCCGGGACCGCCGCTTCACCGCCGTGTTCGGCCCGTCGGGCATCGGCAAGTCCTCGCTGCTGCGCGCCGGGCTGATTCCCCGGCTCCGCGCAGGTGATGACCCTGCCCTGCGTCCGGCGGCAATCCGCGTCCTGACTCCCGGTGAGCACCCGGTGCGCACCCACGCGCCCCGACTGATCCCGGTGCCGGACGCGGACGCGGAGACCTGGCTGATCGTGGATCAGTTCGAGGAGCTGTTCACCCTGTGCCGGGATGCCACCGAACGCGCCGACTTCATCGAGCGCCTGCTGGCCGCCGCCACCCCTGGCAGCCGACTGCGCGTGGTCGCCGCGGTCCGGGCGGACTTCTACGCACACTGTCTGGAACACTCCAACCTCACCGCGGCGCTGCGCGATGCCACCGTTCCGGTCGGCCAGATGGACCGTGAAGAACTACGGCAGGCGATCGTCAGACCGGCCGCCGCGGCCGGGCTCGTCGTGCAGCGCTCGCTGACCGCGCGGCTGCTGGACGAAGTCGAGGGGGAGCCGGGCGCGCTGCCGATGTTGTCGCACGCGCTGCTGGAGACCTGGCGTCACCGCACCGGCCGCACTCTGACCGAGGCCGCCTACGAAGCCGCCGGCACCCTGCACGGTGCCATCGCCAAGACCGCCGAAGAGGTCTACAGCCGCTTCACCGAAAGCGAGGCGGGAACCGCCCGCCGTCTGCTGCTGCGCTTGGTCACCCCTGGCGACGGCACCCCCGACACCCGTCGGCCGGCCAAACGTGCCGAGTTGCAGGCCACCAGCGGCCAAGGGACCGCTCAGGTTCTGCAGGCACTGTCCGCCGCGCGCCTGCTCACCTTCGACAACGATGCCGTTGACCTGGCCCACGAGGCCCTGCTGACCGCCTGGCCCCGGCTGCGCGGCTGGATGGAGACCGACCGCGAACGGCTCCGCGCGCACCGGAAGCTGACCGAAGCCGCCCGGGCATGGGAGGAGATTGGTCGTGACCCGGGGGCCCTGTACCGGGGCACCCTTCTCGACACCGCGCAAGAGCACTTCAAAGGTGAGTCCGCGAAGGACCTGACGGATCTGGAACAGGACTTCCTCACCGCCTGCATCACCGGCCGCGAGCAGGAGCAACACCTCGCGGCCCGCACCGTGCGGCGACTGCGCGCCCTCACGGCGACACTGTCCATCCTGTTGATCCTGGCGGTCACGGCGAGCCTGCTCGCCTGGCAGCAGCGTCACGACAGCGACCGGCAGCGGCAGAAGGCCGACACTGCGCGGCGGACTGCACTGTCCCGGCAGTTGGCCGCCCAGTCCGCCGCCCTCATCAACACAAACTCCGATCTCGCCGCGCTCCTCGCCATCCACGCCTACCGCAGCAGCCCCACAACACAGGCCGTGGAGAGCCTCTACGCCGCGACGACCATCCCTTTGCGCCACCGTCTCACCGGCACCCATGGCGCCGTGGTGTCGGTGACGTTTCGTTCTGACGGCCGCCTTCTGACCGCAGCCGACGACGGCACAGTACGTACGTGGGAACCCCGTACCGGCCGACTTCGCAAGAGCTTCTCAGGCAGCGTTTTCGTCCCCGCGGTGTTCAGCCCGGACGGCCGCACCATCGCCACCACCGACGAATCCGGCGGCCTGACACTGTGGGACACCCGCACCGGCCGCGCCCACAGACGACTGCCGGATATCGACGCCTCCCCGGCGGCGTTCAGCCCGGACGGCCGCACCCTGGCCACCAGCGACAGAAACGACGGTATGAAGCTGTGGGACACCCGCACCGGCCGTCACCGTTACAGCCTTGCCGCCGGCTCGAGCATCTCATGGACCTTCAGCACGGACAGCCGCACTCTCGCCACCGGCGACAACGCCGGCGGAGTGACACTGTGGGACACCAGTTCCGGCCGCAGCCGTCGAACCCTGCCCTCCCATGCCTCCCCGGTCAGCGCGTTGGCGTTCAGCCCGGACGGCCACACCCTGGCCACCAGCAGTTCCGGCGCCGGACTGGAACTGTGGGACACGGACACCGGCCATCGCCGTAAGACCCTGGACGCATACATAGCCCCCGTCGCCTCCATGGCGTTCAGCCCGGACGGACGAATCCTCGCCACCGGCAGCAACGATCACGTCGTCAGACTCTGGGACGCGAACACCGGCCGCCTGCGCAGCAGCCTGACCGGACACACCGGCGCGGTACTCACGATGGCGTTCAGTCCCGACGGCCGTACCCTCGCCACCGGCAGCGCCGACCGCTCCATCAGGCTGTGGGACACACCAGCCGAGCAGTCCAGGATCCTCTTTTCCGAACACATCAGGAAAGCGGCCTCAATGGTGTTCAGTCCAGACGGACGGACAGTGGCCACCAGTAGCGACGGCCGTCAGGCAGTGCAGCTGTGGGACGCCGGCACCGGCCGTCTCCGCACCGCTCTGCCCTGGCCCGGGAAGACCGGCGCCCTTCCCGTGCTGGCCTTGAGCCCTGATGGCCACATCCTTGCCAGCAGCAGCCTCGCCCGCGGGGTCGAGTTGTGGGACGCGGACACCGGCCGTTTCCTCAAGAGCCTCGTCAGCTACATCGGTAAGCCGTTCACCTTGAAGTTCAGCCCTGACGGCCGCGTTCTTGCCACCAGCAGCCTTGCCCGCGGCGTCGATCTCTGGGACGTAGCCACCGGCCGTCTCCGCCACAGCCTGACCGGACCGGCTGCGGTACCCGCGTTGGCGTTCAGCCCGGACGGTGACACACTCGCCACCGGCAACGCGGAAGGAAACGTGCGGCTCTGGGGCACAAGAAGCGGTGAACCGGGGCGCGCGCTCACCGGACACACCGGAGCAGTACTTGCAATGGCGTTCAGCCCTGACGGCCGCACGCTCGCCACCGGCGGCGAGGACCGCACCATACGACTGTGGGACCCCACCGACGGCAGCAACCGCGACAGCATCCCCGGACACACCGCCCCTGTACTCGTGGTGGCGTTCAGCCCTGACGGCCGCACGCTCGCCACCGGCGGCGAGGACCGCACGATACGACTGTGGGATCCCACCACGGGCAGCAAGCGCATCACGCTTGCCCAACTCACCTCTGCTGTCAGCGCCTTCGTCTTCAGTCCGGACGGTCATACTCTGACCTCCACCAGCGACGACAGCACGATACGGGTGAGCAACGTCGCCCTTACCACACCCAGCACAGCGATCGACAAAATCTGCCGAGCCCTGGACCGCAACCTCACCCGGCAGGAAAGCCGGATGTACCTGCCGGACCAACCTCCGCATGCCGCCTGCCCCCACCAAGCGTGACGCTCGACCACAGCACCGCCATCGCCCCCAACGAGTCGTTCGGAGAAGCGCACCTGTTCCGGCGAACCCGTGCCAGGGGTGCATGAACAGCACAGGTTCCGGCAGCAACTCGGATGCTGCATGATCGGAGGATGTTGGTCGAAGTGGAGAAGGTTGCAAAGTTCCCCGGGAGTCCCTGGCTGGCCCAGATCCGGACGTCCTTCGGAAGGACGGCTGTCCGCTGGTGCGGTGAGCCGAAAGCGCAGCCGGGCGAGTACCACGTCGAGTGGACAGTCGATGAGGACATCGTCTGGGGGCGGAATGCGAAACCGGCCGCCGATTCCGGACCGGGAGGCCGGCCCGGCGGACACTGCGTTGTCCTGCGAGGACGGCTGAACCCCGCAGAGGGTGGTTCCGCCGTACTGGACCTGGACGGCACTCTGATCCCGCTGGATCTCACTGATCCGCTGCCCGAGGACGTCGCCCATACCTGGGTCGAACTCTTCATCGAGCGCGAGAGAATCAGTCTCCACCCCTACGAACTCTGACCACAAGAGCCGCCGCACCCATCGCGGCGAGACCTCGGCCCCTCCGGCGAGGATGGCTCCGGTAGCCGGTGTCGAGGCCGCCCGCGCCGAAGCGACCAGCCCGAAGCGATGAGCCTGCGGGAGATGGAGGGAGACGGGGCTCAACCGCTGCTCGGAGGATCCCATCAGCGGTCCCAGCCACCCCTCAAGAACCGACTCGCGGCCATCGAACGAGGCCGGGACGATGCTTCCTGAGCCACCACCGGTACTGATCCGTCATCCGAAGCAAAGATCGACGTTCTTGTCGATGCAGATACGCAGCACGACTGAAAGCTGCTGGGCGTCTTCTACGTGTCTCACCATTCCTGCATCGAGAGGTTCCGAGATCCACTGCCCGAGGATCGCCTCCAGCCTGGGGAGAACAACGCCGCAGTCATGGGGGGACAGGTCCTTGCTGTGATCGTCCGGATGGTTGAGAAACGGCTCCAGCTCGGTTGAGACCTCTGTCCACGACCGGTCTCCTCCGAAGCCGATCATCTCGCCGAGGTCGAAGCCTTCCGCGCGGGCCAGCCGGCGACGGAACTGGGCGAAGCCTCCGTACGAGAAGCAAGCGTCCGGCCCATCGACGTCACCGTCACCGGGAAACAGACACAGCCCCATGGCACCCCCCTTTTTTTCCTGGATGCACATGGTCGATGACCCCGGTGCCGACGGCAACGGCATATCTGCTCCGTACTTGGTGGAGCGCTTGACGCAATAGTCGACGGCCCAAGACCGGCGGAGACGCTGGGGCTGCGACCCGGGTATGGCATGAGGACGGCTGGGTAGGCGTGGCCACCAGATGCTTCCGCGCCGCCCCTGGGAAGCGCGTCACGCACTGTGGCGTGATCACCACAGGGACGGCGGATTGAGCAAGGAGAAGAAGTATGAAGCTCACCCGCCGTATCGCGTTCGTATGCCTCCCCGCTCTCATCGCCGGGGGCGCCGTCGTGGCCGGTAGCGGCTCGGCCACGGCGGTTGGCTCCCAGGGGAGCGAGCACCTCATGGTCCGGAGCACCGCCGTGGGCGCCGGGCAGGGCACCGACGGCCACCGGACTGCGCGCCAGGCCACGGACCCGTGGATCACCGACCAGCTGGAGATGTTCTTCCCCTCTGAGAGCGGGCGTGCGACGGTGTTCGATCCCTGGGTGAAGGACCAGATCGCCCTCTTCCAGTCCACCCTGAACAGCGCGCCGTCCAGGTAGGCGACCGCGGCACGATGACCGCGGGCCGCCGGCACCGCCGGGCGCCTTCCAAGTGACGCTCTCATCATCCCTGCGGATGCCTGGCACGACCCCTCTGACCAGCGCCTACGGCCGCCATCAGGACCGCGTCCGGTTCCCGGGCATTGGATATCGAAGAAGAGCACCAGGTCAGAGCGGGCAGACAGTCCCGTCCCGAGCTCCGACGGGTTGCAGTCGAGCCGGAAAGACCCGCCATGTGCCTGCCCGCAATCCAGCCTCGTCGGACACTCGTGGATGTCCATCACGACCGGGCCGGGCAGATGCGGGTGCGCAGCTTCGGGACCCGTCACCTCCGAGGACGACGGCGTCTGCCGCCCGCAGGCCCGACCGGGTCACGGCGCTCGTCCTGCTGGCGCCCACGTTCCCGCCCCTACCAGCCACGGGCGTGTCGTGCTGGTCCCGGGCGCGCACTCCTTTCCGCACGCATCTCCGGGAATCACCCCGGCTGTGCCGGGGCAGGCCGGCGTACTGGCGGGCTTCCGCCACCTCAGGCAGCGGCACACGTTCTCACTGCCGGGCGAGCTGGACCGTGGGGTGTGTTTCGTCGCCGGCGAGCACGGCATCGACGGTCCGAGAGAACTCGAGGAGTTTGTCGGCGCTCAGCCCTGCGGCCGTGTCCAACGGTCCCTCCGAGGCAACCAGCCACGACTGGTAGTCGCGCAGGAACTCCCGGAACTGTGCGACACGCCCGTCGTCGGTGAGATAGTCGTCGGCGCAGACGTCCGTGAGGCCGTTGGGCTGGCGCCCGATCGACCTCAGCCAGAACGCCTGCCATTCGCGCAGCCACGGCACCGCGCGGTAGGTGGGATTGGCCTCGACGTACATCGCTGCCAGCGCCATGAACGTCTCCTGCTGCACGTCGTGCGCGTGCGCCCAGTGCTCGCGGAACCTGAACATGGACCAGCTCATGGGATGTCCGCCTTTCCGTGTCCAGGCCGGCCCCGCAGACCGGTTCCATGGGGCAGCCGCCGTCGGACGGCCCTCGTCCGGCCGTCGCTCACGAACAGCGCCGGCGACCGTGACATGCACGGTAACCCCCCCCCCCCGGGGCCCACGGCTTCCGCGGTTTTGCGTCACGCCGGTGCCGTCGCGGTGAGAGGCCGCAGAATACCCTCGGGGCGCTCATGCGTTCGAGCAGGGTGGGCGCCTTGGAAGTCGGCAAGGGGGGACTTCATGGCTTCGTCGGCCGACGGCTGGCAGTTGCGGGTGCACGAGCTCTACTGGGAAGGCGTGGGGGCACGCACGCAGGCCTCCCGAGCCGAAGGCGCCGAACGCCGCCGGCTGCATCTGCGGTCGCTGGACCGGCACAGCCAGGCGGCAGGAATCCTGCGCGCGGAGCTGGACGCCCGCCCGGACGAACCGCGGCTGAACGAACAGCTCGCGTCGCTGCTGTACTCCATGGGTTCCTCGCAGACCGCCGTGGACCTGATCGACGAGGCCCTGGCGTCCCTCGAGGAGAGCGAGAGCCGCTACGAGCGATCCCAGCCTGCCTCAACGGAGTTGGCGACACGCATCGGCGACGTCCGTGCACGCCGCGCCATGGCCCACTCGGTCGCCGGGCACGCCGCATCCGCGCTCACCGACGCCGATCTGGCCGTAGAGGCGTACGTGGGAGCTGGGTTGCAGGCCGCGGGTCCTCCCCTCTCGCTGGACTTCGCCCGCCTGCTCAGCCTGGTCGCGGTCGTGCAGGCACAGCACGGTGACCCGGACCAGGCCCTGTTCTGTGCCGGACAGGCCCTGGGCCGATACCAGGATGCGATCGACACCCTGGTAGCCGACCCCGACGCGCACATGGACTACGCCAACGACATGGCCGCGGCGGTTGCTTCACGGATCGAGGCCGCCCGTGCCAACTGGGACTACGCCCTGGCCGTGGACGGCTTCACGCTGAGCACCGCCGAGCAGGGTTGGGGCGACCTGGCGAGTGCGCTGGCCCGCACAGGCGTGCACCTGCGCGCCGCGGGCCGCCCAGCCGAGGCAGCGCCACTGCTCGCCCGGGCGCACTCCCTCGATCCGGCCGCCGTTCCGGCGCAGGAACGCATCCTTGCCGAGGGCGTACCGGTCACTCTCGGCGAGGCGGTCCTGCGCGCGGGAGCGGTCTTGGGCGAGTCCGTCGAGGCCCTGCATCGTGTTCTGACCTCCGGCGAGTCCGCCTCGGTGACGGGCCGGTTGCCCCATCCGGAGGCGGCCCCGCCGTCTGCCCGGCGCCTGGGGCAACTGGCAGCGGGTCTGCGGGAGTCGGAGTGTGACCCGGATGTCGCCTGGCGGCTCGCGCTGGAGAGCCATCTGTTGTACGACAGCGCGTTCCGGCATTTCGCCGGGGATCCGCGAAACTGGCTGCGGGAGCACGGCGAGGGGTGGACGCAAACCGGGATCACCGCCCTGCATCTGGCCCTTGCACAGGGCAACGAAGCGGTTTACGACGACTTGCGCCGCCCGCTGACAGTGCTGTCCGGGCGCCTGGAGGAACTGGCGAAGGCGGGCCATCCTGTTCCTGCGGCTGCGGAGCTGACGCGGATGACAGCAGCACGCAGCAGCCGGGTCACCCCGGAGACGCTGCGTGCTTCCAACCGGACGGTCAGGGAGTAGAAGTCCTGTGTCAGGGTGCGGAGTCCTGCGCACCGGCGTTAGAGGCAGTCGGTGTCGAGGAGGCGGCTAGCAGTGCCGCTGCGAACGCGATGGGGGCGGCCGTCTGGTATCCGATCCACACCTCGCCTCCGGCACTGCTCCCCCGCCATGCCGCCAGCAGGCCGGCAAGCGCCGTCAGCACCCAGCCGCTGTCGTAGGCGATCATGAGCCGCGTGTAGGTGCGCACCGGGCGGCTGCGCACATGCCTGACCTCGATCGCACCGCCCATGAGCAGGGCCGCGCCGGAGGCGATCATCAACCAGGTGGGCACGCCGAGTAGGTCACCGAACCGGGTTGCACCCACGACGAAGGCTGCACCCAGTACCACCTTGACGATGCCGTCGGCGACGATGCCCGCCATCCGGTAGGTCGCTGCGGTCACGGCGGTCTGGCTCTGGGGCACGAGCGTGTCCTTCCTTCTGCCTGTCCTGACACACGTTCACATAACTTGATTACCAGTATAATGAGATTATGAGAATGTCGAGAGCGGAGACGAAGGAACGCAACCGCCGTGCCCTGCTGGAGGCTGCCCTGGAGGTCGTCTCCCGAGACGGGCATCGCGCCCGCCTCGATGAGATCGCCGAACGGGCGGGGCTGACCACCGGTGCCGTCTACTCGCTGTTCGGCAGCAAGAACGGCCTCGTGGTCGCCCTGGTCACCGACCACCTGCGGCCGCACTACGAAGAGATCGAGCAGGCGGTACCCGCCGGAGCGGATCTGCTGGAGACGGTCGACGCCTTCGCCCGGTACTACCGGCGCAGCTGCGACGCCCAAAACGCCGCGGCCGGCCTGTCACTGCAGATCACCCTACTGGACATGGCCCTGCACGACCCCGAGCTCAGGTCACAGCTCGCCACGTCCGTGCAAGCTCAGGAGAGCCATCTGGTCGCGTTGTTCACCGGACGGCCGTACAAAGAAAGCGTCATGACGTCGGGTCAGGCGCGACACCTGGTGGTCGCGCTCAGGGCGCTGTTCGTCGGCCTCGGCCAGGGCGTCATCCTCGGCCTCGCCCCCGGCGCCGACGAGCAGTACTTCGCCGACGCCGCCCGCGCCCTGGCGTCCCACATGGCCCTTGTCGCGGACGAGACGGACACGTCCGAGCCGCGCAGTTCATGAATGAGCGAGGGGCTCGGTGCCCGTCCTGACCCCGAAATACCGAAGTCGGTGAGCGCGTCGAGCTCGGTCACCCTCGACCGGGCTCGCAATATCCTCACCTCGGGCACGGTGGCCACCTGCCAGTACGGCGGGCCTCGATGTTGTCGGCAAGCAGGTTCCTGACGTCTTGTTCCGGCCGCAGCAATGGATCGTCGGCTGCGGCGAACATGGCGACCGCGACAAGGTCACCGTCACGCGGGGAACCGCACACGTCGTCGCCGGTCCGTTCGACCGGCCTAAACGGGCTCGGGTTCTTCGTAGATGGTCAACACTCCGGCGAGGTCGAGGTCGGCGACAGTGCCTTGTGCCCCGACGCGGACGAGCAGCACTGCGCCGAGCGCGGTGCTCCAGAACGTCCTGACCGTACGAGGTGCTCAGCGGCTCGGCCACCGTGGCCACCGCGACCGGCACCTCGGCCACCGTCACCGGTCTGACGCCGGCGACGGGCTACAGATTCACCGTGTGCGCCAAGGACACCCGTGGGAACGTGGGACCGGCGAGCCCTCCGCTGACCGTCACGACCGTCGATCCGGCGACCGACCCGACACCACCGACGGCGCCCGGCGGTCTGCACGCCACCGGCAGGACCTTCTCCAGCGTCGGCCTGGCCTGGGACAGGTCCACGGACAACGTGGGCGTGGCCGCCTACGACGTGTACCGCGGCGGCACCCTGGCGAAGACGGTCGGCGCGGACACCACGACGGCCACCGTGGACGGGCTCTCCCCCGCCACCGCCTACACCTTCACCGTCAAGGTCCGCGACACCGCCGACAACACCTCACCGGCGTCGAACACGGTCTCCGTCACCACCGACGACGTGGCCGGACAGGGCAAGCAGCTCAAGGTCGGCTACTTCGCGCAGTGGGGCATCTACGGCCGCCAGTACTTTTCTGTCAGCCGTTGTAAGTCGCAAGGGATGGCCTTGACGGCGCTCGGCGCTTTCGTGCTCGCGGTGATGTTGCGGACCTTCTTCTCCCCGGGAAGCGGTACGACCAGGTCGTGCCCGGGCTGAAGATCTCGATCTGTGTCCCACCAGTCCTGGCCCGGTAGGAGTCGACCCGCGCCTGCAGCGCTTGGGCCTGCGCGCCGCCCAGCCCCAAGCGCAGCGCCTGTGCGGTGAAACGACCGGAGCCGACCGCGCTGTCGGCCTTGGCGGTGCCCATGGGCACGGTGAGCGCCGCGAGGGCAAGGGCCCACCCGAGGACGACTCGTCCGCCCGTCCATGAGGGCGCAGTTCGGGTTCGTGCCATGGGATCGTCCTTCCCCTGTTCCACTGCCACCCGCACTGACTGTGAGGTGTCCGGACAGTCTGCGCGGGCGAAGCGGCGAGGCACGAACCTTTCAACGTGGACCGAATGATCGGCGCATGGTCTCCGACGCGGAACCAGCGCCCCGGAATCGATGCGGCAGTAGGAGCAGCGCTCGGCGGACAGACGGCAGCAGGTAATCAGGAAGACCTTCCCTGCCCGCCAACCTGCCACTGGGGCAGGTTGGCGGGCAGGTCGTGCGGGAACGCGTCGCCCGCGCGCATCTGCAGACGGTGGGCGCCCTGGGCGCAGCGCTGTGCCGCGCCTCTCGTCTCATCCGCCTCCGGTGGTGATCGGAGAGGCGCGGTACAGCTCGGCCCGGATCAGTACTTGAGGATCTCGATGCCGTTCGATTCGGTGTGCACGCTGCCCAGACTGCAGCCCGCATTGTTGTACTTCGAGCGCCACGACTCGCTCAGTCCGCTGCCGCCCCAGGTGCACCACACGCGCACCTTGAACTTGCCGAAGCTGCTGGGGCAGGTTGCGAAGCCCACCGACTGTCCGAAGCCGGCCTTGGAACAGCCCGCGGCGATCTCCTGTGCCGGGGACAGCGCCGTGCCGGCGGGCAGGGCCCGGATGGCCGCCACCGTCGGTGTGGACGTCTGCGCCGTCGCAGGGCTCGTCCACATCAGCCCGCTGGCCGCCACCACTCCGGCCACCGTCAAGAGTTTTGCTGACCGACTCATGTTCTTCCCTTCGCTGGGATCACTGGACAGGACATCACCGTGAAGCCGGCGATCCCCGACCGCCGTCACGACCGTCGGACGCCGCGCGGGGCACGGTGTGCGCACTGATCTCATCGCCGTGGGGCGGACGACTGTCCGCCCCACGGCGGCGGCCCTTCTGGTTGCCGGCAACCCGCAGGGCCTTTCCTCCGGAGCGGATCCCCCACCGCTCGCACCACCGATCTCAGCGGTCGGCGCATTGTTTGGCAGGGCTGTTCCGGCAGCCGAACAATGACCGACTGCGATCTTTCCGGCAGCGGTGAAGCGCCTAGTGGGCCACCTGGTCCGGTGGGACGGCCTCAGGTGTGCGGGGGGGGCAGGACGTCGCGAAATGCCGGTGGACCCGGGGGCGGGTCCCGTGCAGCGGTTCGCATCCGAGTTGCGGAAACTGCGGGCGAATGCGCGCGGATGACCTACCGGATGCCGGCGCAGCGGGCCGGGTATCCGGTCACGACGCTGTCGCAGGCGGACGCGGGTGAGCAGTTGCCGTCGCTGCCGGTGGTGTTGGCCTATGTGCGGGCCTGCGGGGGCGAGGTGGTGGAGTGGGAGGCCCGGTGGAAGCAGGCAGTCGAGGAAGTAAACGCGTCCGGCGCCGTGGGAGAGGACGCGGAGCCCGAGCCGCCGTACAAGGGATCGGCGCGGTTCGAAACGGGTGACAGCGCTCGGTTCTTCGGCCGTGACCGCCTCACCGCCGATCTGCTGGACCTACTGCGTCACCGACGGTTCGCCGCGGTGTTCGGGCTGTCCGGCAGCGGCAAGTCCTCCGGAAAGTCCGTGATCGTGGACCAGTTCGAGGAGATCTTCACCCTCTGCCCTGATCCGGCAGAGCGCGACCGCTATCTCGACATGCTGCTCCATCCGACGGCTTCGGCGAGAGGGCCACCTCGGTTCGGGTGAGCGTCCGGTGAGAACATCGCCGGCGCTTTCACGAACCCGGCCGTACCGCGCCGCCTGGCCCCATGGCGGCATGCCGGTCAGCCGAGATAGTCCGCGCGCCCCTCGTCGTCGAGTTCGAAGGGGCCCTCGGGGATGATGCAGAACTCATTGCCCTCGGGATCCGCCATCACCAGGAACCCGCCGTCGGCGTACTCCTCCAGCCTGCGCCCGCCAAGCGTCTCGACCCGCTGCTGCTCGGCGGCGGGGTCGGCTGCACTGACGTCGAAGTGCATACGGTTCTTACCCGACTTCGGTCCGGCGGTCTGCTGGAAGCCGAGGCCCAGGTCGTTCTCTCGCCGCAGCCATACGTAGGGGCCCATACGGCCCACGACCGGCCTACCGAGCACTTCGGACCAGAACGCGGCAAGCCGCTCCGGGTCGCTGGCATCGACGATGAGGGCATTGATCCGCATGGATGAGTCCGCCATGCCTCGATCCTCTCAGGTCGCGCAGGCCAGACCGCTCGGCAGCGGACTGCGCCCTGGAGAGAACCCCCTCACCGTTCTCGTCCACACCGACGGGTGCGTATTTCTCCTGCCCGGCATCGAACCGTTCACGGGGCGGATCACCGCGGCGCCCGCGGTGACGATGCACCCTGCGTCACATCTGCCCACCACGTCGGCGCATGCAAGGACGCTCACATGTCGCTTGGCATGGAGATGGGGACTTGCTGTGCCGTCGGAATGTAGTGGTGGGCGAGGTTGGCGTCGCGGTTGTGGCGGCTACGGCGGTGGGCCTCGGGCTCGCCGTACCGCTGGAGAGCCCGACGGCCGGAGACGGTGTCTCGGACAAGCATCATCGCGCGGTTGAGCAAGGTCTTCATGGGCGTTCCCCCGGTATGTGTGGTCGTGCCATGAAGCATGCGCCCACTGTAGGTGCGGATGCTGCTGCTTTGAGCGGAACTTGAGCCTTCACGCGCCGCCTTCAGCAGGGGGCCACTGTGCACTTCCCCGGCCGGAGGAAGCGCGGCGCCTGCGCGGCACTACCCGCGGCATTGGGACAGTTCCATGCCGCCCTTGCAGTCGGTGCCGACCAGGGCGACGGGTTGCGGAGCAAGACCCGCAACCAGTGCGTTGATGAGTGTGGACTTGCCTGACCGGGTGGCCCCCACGATGAGCCAGTGCGGCACGCGCCGCAGGTCGAGCACCCACGGGGCTCCGGTCTCCAGCACGCCCACGGTCACGCCGAGCAGATGACCGGGACCCCGCTGCTTCGGCACGCGAGGAGCGGCCAACGGATCAGCCGCCGAGGCGACAACGCGTACGGCTCCCGGCTTCCAGGAGGTCACGCGTACCGCGTGCACCTGCCACCCCTCCGCCATGGCGGGCACGGCCTTGACGAAGTCCTCCGGTACCTGTCCGGGCAACAGCCGCACGAGGAGGACGAAGCTGCTGGAAGTCGGTCGTATGAGGCCGCGCTTGCTGGAGCTGAAGGCTGATGCCGAGAAGCACACCCGCCAGGCCCAAGAGGGCCTGGCGGAGCTACAGGCGGTGCTGACGGACCGGCCCAGGAACCTGAAGAGCCGGCACCCCTATGTCGAGCAGGCGCTCGCCAAGCAGGGCCCGCAGGGCGTTGCAGACGCTGTGGAGGAAGTGCTGCGTGGCTCTTCCGTGCCCAAAGGGTGCCGTGTCGATGCGGGAGCGGCGTACATACCTGAGGCTCAGCAGCTCCTCATTGAGGTGGATCTACCTCAGCTTGATGTAGTGCCGGCCGTGGTGGCGTACCGGGTTGTGGCCCAGCGGGCTGAGATCGTCACTCAGCCGCGGAAGGAGGCCGAGACGAAGAAGGTTTACCGCACTCTGGTCACCCGCCTTGCCCTGCGGGCACTGGACGAGGCCTTCTCCTCCACCCCGCCTGGTCTCGTCACAACGGTGGTGTTATTCGACCTCGCTCGGCAACCCCCACGGCCGCACGTTCACCGACGACGACGTCGCCCTGATCAGTACGGTCGGGTCGTTCGGTCCAGGCGGACGACGACGATGGCGATGTCGTCGTCGGCGCCGCTGGCGAGGCCGAGGCGGGCGAGGAGGGCGTCGGCGAGGTGTTCCGCGCCGAATTCGGTGCAGGTGGCGAGCGTGGAGGTCAGGCGGGTCAGGCCGGCGTCGATGTCCTCACGGCGGCGCTCGATCAGGCCGTCGGTGTAGAGGACGAGGGTGTCGCCGGGAGTGTAGGTGGCGTTGGCCTGGGGGCGGGGGACGTGTTCGGGGCGGGCCCCCAGCGGTGGGTCGGTGGCCTGGTCGAGCAGGTCGCAGGAGCCGTCCGGGTGCAGCAGGACAGGCGGGGGGTGGCCGGCGCTGCTGTAGATCAGCAGTTGGCTGTGGCAGTCTACGAGGACCTGGACGGCGGTGGCGGCCAGTGCGCCCTCGACCGACCGGGCGTACAGCCCCAGGACCTCCAGTGCTTGGGCGGGGCCGTGGACGGTGCGGGTGGCGGCACTCAGTGCGCTGCGCAGCCTGCCCATGACGGTGGCGGCCATCAGCCCGTGACCGACCACGTCGCCGACCGAGACGGTGAAGCGGTCCGCGGGCAGGTCGACCGCGTCGTACCAGTCGCCGCACACGTTCAGTGATCCGGTCGCTGGCAGGTAGCGCACGGCGATATTCGGGTGCCGGGCCAGGTCCGGGGAGTGGAGCATGGCTTCTTGCAGGGCAACTGCGATGCGCCGTTCACGGGCGTGGGCTTGTCGCAGTTCCTCGTTGAGCTGCTGCAGTTGCCGCGCCCGAGCGTACAGCTCGGCTTCCATGGCCGCTTCCCGGCCGGGGCTGACCGGCGGCAGGTGCGCCGTGCGGCGGGCGCGGATGACGTCCGTCATGTCCTCGGACCGGTGGATGATCCAGACGACCTTTCCGTCCGGGCCGAGGACGGGCACGTTGATCGCGGTCCACCACCGTTCCTTGAACACCTGGGGGTTCTCGGGGACCGGGATGTCGTACTTCTGCAGTGCCATGTGATCCGTCTGGCCGGAGGACAGGACACGGTGCAGTGAATCTTTCAGCGTCTTCAGCCCGTCGGCCTCCGGATCGGCGGGGTTGTCCGGGAATGCGTCGAAGAGGTACTGCCCGAGCAGCTCGGCCCGGTTCCGTCCGGTCACCTCGCAGAAGGCCGGGTTGGCGTCGGCGATCACCAGGTCCGTGCCGAGCACCAGGCACGGGCTCGGGAGGGCGGCGAACACCCCTGGATAGTCGATCTTCGATGTCACGCGCATTTCCTGCCAGTCCTTCGCTCATCAATGTACGAAAGGTCCAGCTCCCGCGCCCGCCGAGTTCACCCGTGGGCAGTGGACCGGACAGCTGTGCAGCGCACCGAGGAGGCGGAGCGAGGTCGACATCGCCCGTGTCCGGGCGTCCCGGCCACGCAGGCACGGAGGCCGCCGAGCGTGGACCCGGCCGCGCGTTCCTCACGGGCCGCGCCGCACCCTGCGGCCATGACAGAGATCCAGGCCGGCTACATCCGGGACGTCGTCGAGCGCGTCACTCCCAGCGTGCTGGCGGCGAAGGCCGCCGGGCGCGTGAGTGCGGATGAGATCCTCGCGGAGCACATAGGGCACACCGTCGACTTGCTGCTGGACCGCTCCCGCCTCCTGGCCGAGCGGGTCGCCGCCGGGCAGGCCGCTGTGGTGGGCCTGTGCTACAGCCTGGCCGACGGGACCGCAAGCCTCGTCGCGGCCCGTGGCCTGGACATGCCCGTCACCTCGGCCCTCTGAGGAGCAAGGGCTGGGTTCTGTGACCCGGCAGGCACGCCGAACGGCATCGGTGCCGGTCACGCGGATGCCCGGGCCCTGCGGCGCGGCGCGGCCGGTTGGCGATCGCCGGTCCCGACCCTCCTTCTTGGCGTTGGTAGGAACACCGGATCAGCCGCTGGCGCTGAGGTTGATCGCGCTCCGGTCGTACCGTGACGGCGTTGACGCGGCTGTCGTACGCGGCGGGCCTTGCGCCGGGCGGGGCGCCCACGGCGCCGGCAAGAGGTCGGCAGCGAGCGAGGAGCCCGCGGTGCGCGGAAGAGACGACGCTGACGCGGAGGGCGCAGCCCTGGCCGCGGCGTACCATCACGCCGTGGTCATGGGCGGTCCACTCGGCGGACTCAGAAGATTGCCCAGGCGTCCCTTGGCAGATGGTGATAGACGTCGTCCATGGCAGCGGCGGGCAGGAAGACAGGACGCGTGACCAACCGATCGCCGGCCCACTGCACGCAGAGCACCAACCCGAGAGTCAGCGATCCGGCCTCCGCTCCGGGCGTATGGAAGAGCTCGGTGAAGGCTTCCCGGCTCTCGGCACGGTCGAACAGCCACTGCTGCAGCTCGGAGGGCACGCGGCCGACCAGTGCCGCCCCGTCGGCGCGAACCTGCGGGCCCCGCAGCGCATCGATCGAGACGCCGCACAAGCACTCATCGGCCGCGAAGTAGAGCTTGAGGCCCGTCTCGGAGTAGGTGTGGCACGCGACCTCCCGATGCGCGTCGTGCCGGCGAACGCTCGCGCGGGCGCCCCGAGCGCAGCTGATGCCTCCTCCGCACTCATTCCGAACCGCAGTGGGCCCACGCTCACGAACGGGTCGAAGGATCAGTGCTGTCGTTCGCTGTCCGGCAAGACGTCCCACAAGCTCATGGGGCGCAGCCTACGACGAGCCGCACTCCGGGATCCGGCGCCCTCGTGGCCCCGCTCAGCGCGCGATCATGAGATCGGAAGGACGCCCCCTAGCGCCTTCGGTGCAGGAGCCCGTCGAGCCTGAAGGACCTGCCCTTGCGCTGCCTGCGTGCGCTGGTGGCCGCGCTCGGCGCGGATGCCGGATCTACGAAATTCGCCCAAGCCGCTCGCTTCACGCAGGCATCGGGGAACGTCCGTGCAGCGTGAAGGAGCAGACCTCCAGCGAAATGCGGTGCAGTCCCAACCCCTCGAAGCCGTACCCGACAGTCAGCCGGGTCGCCTCAGTCCCCCGTGCCCGTAGGAGCCGGGTACGAGACAGATGCGGAAGTCGCAGCCTTCGTTGTGCGCATCCCACCCGCTGAGAACCGTCTCGCCGCCAACTCCCCCCGTTTCCCCCGTCGTCTGCTCGACCACGTCACGGTCCAGCCGGTCGTCCTGTTCCCGAGGGCTGTCGTACCGGGTGCGTATCCGCGCCTCATCCGCCTCATCACGACCGGTGCCTCCAGCGGTGACCTGCCGCGGCCGTCGACCGGGAGGGCGGCACGTCATCGCCACGTCGAAGTGTGTCCCACCGATCATTTACAGGCAGAAGGCAGTACAGGGCCTGGGATTTCGGCAACTGGTGGTGTAGATAGGTCAGTTGTTGCGACTACTAGATCGCAACAGGCGGTGATCGCGGCAACTTCGACCGAGCTTCCTGCGATCGCCGACCCCCCTCATGCACAGCGAAAGGCACACGTATGGCGAACAACCGCAGGATGCGCTACGGCGGGCGAATGCTGGCGCTCTCAGCGGCTGCGGTGGGCATGGTGGCGGCGATAGCCGCCCCGGCCTCGGCCGATGACCAGCCCACCCGGGAACAGCTCATGGCCGACTGCGCCTCGGGTGAAGGGAAGTGCACCTTCAACGAACCGCAGTTGGGCCAGGCGTACCTCGGAGACTTCCACCGGGTTTCCGACTCGCTCTACAACTGCAGCACATCGCCTGCCACCCAGTCGATGACCTGGTCCGACACGGTCGGTTCCACCGACTCGGCCGGTGCATCGGTGACCGCCGGCGGCAAGATAGCGGGCATCATCGACCTCAGCGTGACGGCAACCTACAGCCACACCTGGTCGAGCACCCACTCGGAGACCAGCTCCGTCAACATGACCGTGAAACCCGGTGAAGTCGGCTGGATCTCCCGTGCGCAGGTGATGCAGACCGTCTCCGGCACATGGCAGACCCATTACGACGGCCGGAAGTGGGGGCACTACTTCTGGTTCGTCCCCGACGTCATCACCGGGCCTGCCCCGAACGGGACGGACGGCCGGAACAACGCGGTCGTCGTCAGGTCCCGGAAGATGACCGCCGAGGAGAAGCGGTCCTGCTCCATGGGCTCCGGTAAGGCCAAGACGCTCGTCGTTGGCGGCTGATCCAGCGATCGCGCGCGCCTGGCTGTCTCGCGATTAGTATGTCCGCGAGGCAGCCGGGGGCAGCTCAGCTGATCGGGCGGACAACACGACGAAGCGCCCACAGCGGACTCGCCACCTTCCCGAGAAGTAGACGCAATCGCTGAAGACGTCACCGTCCCAACCCCCCGCAGGGTTCGCGGTCCGTCGGCGGCCCAAGCCCCGGATCTCCCTCGCCCCCGCCCGTCGACGTAGATCCCGAGCGGCTCCCACCCGGTCAGGACGATCACTCGCTGAACCCGTATACGACAACTCGCGGTCACCGGTTCTCGTCCCGATGTCCCTCAAGGCGGCAAGGCAAGGCAAGGAAGCCGGAGCCGGGACCGCGGACCCCGGCTACCGACCCGACCCCGCGAGCCCTACGACCACCCCAGGGACCCGCGACGAACCAGGACGCGGAGCGGGCCGGGATGCAGGACGGGGCGGAGCGGCCAGTGACCGAACAGCAAGCACCGGAACCGAAAGGCCAAGCTCGGGGCGGGCCGGACGCCGGACCGGACCCGTCGGTACGTTGGCCCCAGAACCGGTGATCCCGACCAGTGCATCACCTGATAACTCGCAGGTAGGAGAGGAAATGTGACCAAGCGGATTGTAAGTGTGCTCGCAGCCACGATCGCCCTGGTGGGGGTGTTCGGCGGTTCGGCGGTGGCCGTCGAGACGGGGCAGGGCGCCGGTGGGGCGCAGGCTGCCACATCCTGTGGAGGCGTGAAGCTGTCCGGCTCGCTGCCCGCGCCGCCCGCGGGGATGGCGGTTCAGCAGCAGGTCACCATCGGTGACGACTGCAAGCCGCAGCTGGGTCCGGTCCGATACGCGCCCGCCGGTTCGGCCGCGAAGGCGGTGAAGGGCGCGCGTACGGGCGCCGCCGCTGCCGACGCCCGTCAACTGCGCACGTGGAACGAGATGTACGACTGCTGCAACATCCGCATGACCGGCCTCTACACCACGTCTACCTGGGACACTTCCTCGGGCCGCGTCGTCAATGCCGCCACCCAGACACGCCAGGAGTGGAACCGGGAACCCTGGAACGCGGGTTGGTCGCTGTTGTCGTCGTCCAAGAAGGACGACTGCGCGACCGAGTGCGCGGTCGCGAACTCCGAGGCGCACGCCTCTTTCACCTACGCCGGCATCTTCGACCCCTCCGGCACCGTGTACGCCAACTCGCACCAGTCCTATGTGCGGATCGACGCGGCCTCCGGTGCCTCCTGTCACTTCGACGTAGAACTGAAGCAGACCTTCATCGGATGGAACTGGCGGCGCGGATGCGAGTGATCGGGCGACCCACGGGCGATCGCCTGGTATGAGACCCGAGCGCGGGGCCGTGGGATGGGCCGGACCGGCGGGCCTCCTCGGTCAGCGGTAGCGATGGCCGAGGAGTTCGATCAGCCCCACCGGCAGGAAGACGGGCCGGTGGGGTCGGCCGACCTGGTACGGCACGAAGCCCAGCGAGGAGGCCACCACGACCTCTTCGGCCGTCTCCGCCTGGTAGACGACGCGGCAGTGGCCCGAGTCGGCCTTCGCGCGCTGCCAGAGGACAGGGGCCGGCTTACGCTCGGTCTCGGTGCGCGGAGTGATGATTCGGTCTCCGAAATCCTCCCAGGCGAAGGGGACCGGACCCCGCCACGTCGCGTCGACTTCCTCTTTCAGCTTGGCGGCGCGCTCGGCGTCGGTCGTGCCCCAGGAGGACGGAACATTGGTGATCAGGCCCACTTTGATGTGGCGTTCGCGCAGGACGCGAAGATAAGAGGCCGCGCCACGCTGATAGTCGGTGCTGCCGTCGTCTGCGGTGTGCAGGAGGGTTTCGCCCAGGTCGAAGTACACGACGGGACAGCCGCGTTCGCCGCTCGCACGCGCGGCGACGACCGTTGCCGTGTCTCCCCGCTCGTCCTGGGGAGCAGCCCCGCTCGCCGTGGCGCAGAGCACGGTCGAGACCAGGACCGCACCCAGCACGAGGCTCGCACGGACCAAACTGTTGGAGGCAGACCTGTCCATGGCGTCGTCGCCCTTTCTCAATCCGTCCGCGTCGGACAAGATGTGCGTCTTAGGATCCGGCTCGCCCCGGGTCCCCAGGACTCGTGCCTGCAAGTTTGCCCCCTTTTCAGCGCGGACGTGAGACGAGTCGAGAACCACTCGGGACGGGTCCACCAAGTCCTTCTCTCGACACCGCCCGCTCCCCATGTTCAGCCCGACCGACAAACCAGCCATGCGGGAAGCGGCCTTCAGGACGGATGGCACGGGGGGGCGTACGGCTTGTCGGGGAGGTAGTGCCTCCACTGCTTGGGGGGTGATCGGGTCGCCGACCCGTCACAAAGATCGCCGATACGCGTTCCGGTTTGATGTCCCAGATGTCGACACCCGCAAAGGCCCTGACGGTGGCGAGGGAATCGCCGTCCGGGGTGAACGTGAGTGCGTAGATCCCGGACGGTTCCTCGGGCAGGTAGGAATGCAGCTTGGGGGATTTCGGATCGGTCACGTCCCAGATTTCCGGGCGGCCATATTCGCCTACCTGTTTCTGCGCGAGCAGCGCGAGACGGGCTCCGTCGGGGCTGAAGGCGATCGGGCTGCCGTAGACGCCCATGTTGACGTGCGACACCTTTTCGGCGAGCCGGTGCTTCTCGACGCGCCACAGTCTCAGGGTGCCGTCGCTTCCGTAGGCGGCGAGCAGCTTGCCATCGGGCCGGAAGGCGACGTTCATTGACTCGATCGAGTCAGGAACGTTCCGCCCCCACCGCTTCTGCGGGTGCTTCGGGTCCGTGAGGTCCCAGGCCTGCAACCGGTCCATGGGAGGGGGTCGGGGATCGTTGCGGTCGGCGAAGGGGGAATCGGCGAGAAGGAGCATCGCACGGCGCGGCACCGAGCACGGCTCCGGCCTCGGCGTATACCGGTGGGTGGTCGAGCGCGCCTTTGCCTGCCTCCACGGCTTCCGTCGACTGCGCGTGCGCTGGGAACGACGAGCAGACGTCCACGAAGCGTTCCTCAAACTCGCCTGCTGCCTGATCACCCACCGACAACGGAACTCATTCCGTCAGCCGTTGTAAGCGGCCCAAGGAGTGGCCAGGGACGGGGTGGCCGGCACGATACGTGTCTATGAGGACTGACTGTCACCATTAAGAATCTGCCTTGTACCCGCCGTCCTGGAACGAAGCGCTGCAGCGGCGTCGACGGCCGCCTTGAGCCGCTGGCCCGAAACCAGAACGGTCATCAGGGCACCCCCTTCGTCAAGGAGCTGCTGAAGGTGTTCCAGGCGGAGGCCAGATAGGCGTCCGCTGGCCACAATGCGGTCTCGAGTCTCGGCAGCGCTTTCCCTAAGTGCAGTGGTCTGAGGGGTCTCACGGATCCGTGAGAGGTCTTCGATGAACTCAGATGCCGCTGCTACCAGCTCTGTGAGTGACCGCGATCCCGGAACAATCGGGTCTTCCTCCGGAGCAAACGCCGGATGGCCCCAGGCCTCACTCAGGCTTATGCTCCAGCCGGTTTCCTCAGGGACATCGATGCGGTGCGACTGAAGAGCAGAAACATCAAGAACCTTGGCCTGCACCGGACGGCCGACGCCCAGCCCAACTGCCACCTTGAGCACACGATCCGTAGCCGGCGGGACGTGCACACTCAATGTGGGGAACGCGTACTTTTCGCCAGCTTTAAGAATAAATGGGAACTGCACTCGCGTGGCATCGTCAGCAAAACCTCCGGGGGCCGAAATGGCCACTGAGGGGGAGAACATCACTTGGGTACGCCACGCATGAGACCAACCAAGTTGCCTGACTGCCCGGATTCGCCACCGAAAGCGACGAAGGCGACGCCCTGTCGGGTCAGCCCATACCGAGTAGCTTTGAACAGAAACATCCAAGCGCCCCACGTTCATAATATGCGTTTGCATGACCCACTCTCCATGCGAGCGTTCTCGGAGTGCCAGCACCTGCACGCGACGCCCTGTAAGCCAATGCGTGGAGATCTGCCACCCCAGTCCTACAACGCCGGTGACGAAGCCAAGCACTGCGAGCCAGGTGGTCAAGTCCATGGGGAAACGGTATCCGCAGTCAACAGGCTGCTACCACGAGGAAGTTGGAGCCGACGCAGGTGCGATCTGGCGAACGCACGTTGTCGGCCACCACTGCGGTAGGAGACCGCCTGGAAGACCACCGATCACCAAGGGATACACCGTGACCGCGACGGGAGACACCGGGTCAGTCGGTGCGAACTCCACTCCTTTTCAGGGTCTAGTTCAGAGAACAGGAGCAGTCCGTCCAGCGGGCCGCCGACCAGTTCGACATAGCTGCGGCCCGGGAGCGGTCCCGGGTGGTCGGGGTCAGCTCCATAGACCCGGCCGCGCAGAAGCTGCTCGTCATCGCTGTTCATGCCGTCCAGCAGCTGATTGGCTGGTCGGCATGACTATGCGCCTGCGGTACGGCGCCGGCTGGCCTCCCTCTGCCAGGTGCCGGAGTCGCACCTGTCCTGGGCCTTGCCTTCCTGGGATGGGCGCGAGGATGCGAAGGCGAACGGTGATCAGCCGGACGTGCGCTTCGCCTCCGGCAGCACGATCCCTGCCGTCATGCTGGGATGCAGACCGTGTGCGGCGGCCCGGACGGGCTCGACGTGTTCGGTTCGTCTGTACTCCGCGCTGCGCTCACCGATCTGTATCCGGCACCAGCGCTGGTCACTCGACTCCCAGGTCCTGGACAGAGCCACGTTGATCGAAGGCCGAGTGGACCTCGCCGGGGTGCCGGAGGTGATCCGTGCGCACCAGTGCCTTCTGCGGCTGCTGCGTCGTAGAGACTCGTGCGAGAACGCTTTCGCTATGGCCCAAGCGGTCGTTGCCTCCTGGTGGGATGCGCACTGGCCGGACGAGACGGTCTGGCGGTTGACCGGCCTGAGCTGCCTCTCTGTGTGCGGCCCACTGCATCGGCGCGGTCCACGCACGTCTGCCAGCCAGCCTGCCGGTGGTTCGAGGGTCGGGTTGGCGCGTGTCGGTCACTGGGGCGCACCGACCAGGCCGGCATGCCGGCTGGTCCGATGCAGCACGGTTCCGGCCCCCGGTCCCCTGCGCCGTTGGCGTCCGACCCCGACCTTGCCGTCGTCGGTCCCATGGCGTGCACCGACCGCGCCGGCGGCACCGGGCGGTTGCGCGAGTGAGGCTCCCGCCCGCGCGCCACGTCGCTGCGCCGGAGGCCGCCAAGGCCCGCTCCCATGTCATCGACGCCCCGGAGCACTCCCCAGCCCTACCCCTCCCGGTACCGGCCATTTCGGGTGACGTCCGCGGTGGACATGGGGGTATCGCCCCCATGTTTCCGCCTCGGGCCCGGCGGTGGACCCGCGGTGGCCGCCGTACCCCGGTGACGGCGGACGGTGGGGCGGTGCGGGCGGCGACTGCGGCCGGCGGGGCCGGGCGGGCGGTGAAGGCCGCGCGGACGGCGGTGCGGGCCGGCGGCGGGCGGTGAAGGCCGCGCCGCCGTCGGGTCGGGAAAACTGGGTGCCCGCACCCGATGCCGCCCGGGGTCCCGCGGTCGATGCTCTCCCCTGTCAGGCAGAGGCGATTCCCAGGAGGAGCCGATGGGCGAACCGGTGAGAGTCAGCATCGTCGCGCAGGACCCGATACTGGAGGCTGGTACCCGGGCCAGCCTGCAGTACCACGGTGACATCGCGGTGGCGCTGTCCGGGGAGCGGGCGCAGGTCGTGGTCATGATGGTGGACCGGGTGGCCGCGCAGGTGATGAACGCCGTACGGGCCGGGCGCGAGGCGGAGCAGCGCCAGGAAGTGGTGCTGGTCGCGACCGAACTGGCGGTCGGTGACGCGGTCCAGGGGTTCGCGGCGGGCATCCGGGGGCTGCTGCGCCGTTCCGAGTGCACCGCCGAGCGCCTGGCGTCGACGGTCGTCGCGGCCGCCGCGGGCGACTGCACGCTGCCGCCGGATCTGCTGGACGGGCTGCTGGAGCACGGCCAGGGCGCCGACGCCCGCCGCCCGGGCGCGGGCGGAACTGCGGCGCCCGGCGGCTCAGCGCTGTCGGAGCGGGAACGGGCAGTCCTGCGGCTGGTCGCGGACGGCCGGGAGACCGAGGAGATCGCACGTGAACTGTGCTACTCGCCCCGCACCGTGACCACCGCGGTGCACGACGTCACCCGGCGGTTCCACCTGCGCAACCGGGCCCACGCGGTGGCCTTCGCCCTGCGGGCGGGCCTATTGTGATCACGATGACGACGGCCCCCGCCACGGCTCCGTCCACGGCCGCCCCGGCCGCCACCGCGCCCCGGGCGGGGGTGCGGGTGCGGGTGCGGTCGAACGACCCGGCGGCCCGCGCGGTGGTGGAAGCCAAACTGATCATCGCGGGGCTCCGGCCGACCGAGGCGCCGGATCCGTCCCCACAGGACGTGCTGGTGGCCGTCGGGGACACCGTGGAGGGCGCGATCGAGGTCTGTCGGCCCGGCCTGCCGGGCGGTCACGAGCGGCTGCTGGTGGTGGCCGACGTGCTGTCCCGCAACGGCGCCCTGCAGGCGTTGCGGGCGGGCGCGCGGGCCATGGTGCTGGCCGCCGAGGCGACGCCGGAGCGACTGGCCGCGACCGTCTACTCCGCCCACCGCGGCGAGGGTCGGCTCTCCCACCTGGCACTGGCGCGCATCCTCGACGGATCGCCGGAGCCGGCCGGGCCCCGGCGGCGGCCGGGCGCCCCGTCGCTGACCGGCCGTCAGCTGGAGGTGCTGCGGCTGATGGCGGACGGCCACGGCAACGAGGCGATCGCCGCAACGCTGCGCTGCTCCAAGCACACCGTCAAGAACGTGATCTACGAGTTGATGGGCCAGCTCCAGGTCCGCAACCGGGCCCACGCGGTGGCGCACGCGGTGCGCACCGGGCTGATCTGAGCCCGACCAGCCGCGCCGGGCCGACGCCCGGGCCGGACGGGATGCCGGGCCGGACCGGTTCGCGGGCCGGACCGGGACAAACGCGCAACGACAGGGTCGCGCGGGCTGCCCTTCGTTCCCTGGTGCCGCACCACGGTCCGGCGGCACGCTGCTCCTGCCCATGTCCGTCCGGCGGGCAGGGCGACGCTCCCCTCCACCTGCGGGCACTGCCACGAGCGGCTGCCGCGGACTCGTTCCCTGCCGAGAGGACCCGATGGACATCGCCGAGGACACCGCGACCACCGGCCAGGAGTCGCTGCCGGAGCCAGAGTTCAAGATATTCGAGGAGCTGGAGTCGGAGGTCCGGCTGTACTGCCGCACGTTCCCGGCCGTCTTCGAGCGGGCCAAGGGCGCCGAGCTGTTCGCCGAGGACGGCCGGAAGTTCATCGACTTCTTCTGTGGTGCGGGGACGCTCAACTACGGGCACAACAACGACTTCATCAAGGCCCGGGTGGCCGACTACCTCGCCGCCGACGGCCTCGCGCACGGCCTGGACATGTACACCGTGGCCAAACGGGACTTCCTGACCGCCTTCGCCGAGACCGTGCTGCGACCCCGCGGACTTGACTACAAGGCGCAGTTCACCGGGCCGACCGGCACCGACGCCGTGGAGGCCGCGCTCAAGCTCGCCCGCAAGCGGACCGGCCGCTCCGGCCTGGTCGCGTTCACCGGCGCCTACCACGGCATGTCGCGCGGTTCGCTCGCTGTGACCGGCAGCCGCCGGGCCCGCCGGGCGGGCGGGATCACCGGGCAGGACGTCACGTTCGTGCCCTACGAGGACGGTCCGCAGGGCCGGTTCGACTCGATCGGCTACCTGGAACGGCTGCTCACCGACCCCTCCTCGGGCGTCGAGCTGCCGGCCGCTGTGATCGTGGAGCCGATGCAGATGGAAGGCGGCGTCTACCCCGCGAGCGCCGGCTGGCTGCGCGCCCTGCGTGAACTCACCGAGCGGCACGGGATCCTGCTGATCCTGGACGAGATCCAGGCGGGCTGCGGCCGCTCCGGCCGGTTCTTCTGCTTCGAGCACGCCGGGATCACCCCCGACGTGGTGACCCTCTCCAAGTCGCTGAGCGGCTACGGGCTCCCGCTCTCCATGGTGCTGTTCAAGCGGGAGCTGGATGTCTGGGAGCCGGGCGAGCACACCGGTACGTTCCGCGGCAACCAGCTGGCCTTCGTCGCCGCCACCGCGGCCTGCGAGCTGTGGCGGCAGGACGCCTTCCACGCCCAGCTCGCCGCTTCGATCGACCACTTGGACCGGTTCCGCACCGAACTGGACGCGCTGGGACGGGGGCTGGCGACGCGCGGGAGCGGGATGGCGCTCGGCATCGACCTGGGCGCCGGCACCAGCCCGCTGCGCGCCGAGCGGCTGCAGCAGTACGCCTTCGACCGCGGGCTGATCGTCGAACTGTGCGGCCGCCGTGGCGAGGTGGTCAAGCTGCTGCCGCCGTTGACCATCGATCCCGCCGTGCTGGACCGCGGGCTCGACGTGCTACGGCAGGGCCTGCGATCGGTCTGAAGACCCGCCAGGCGCTGCGCCGGGTCCGTCACCCCCTGTTCCAGACCGTCAAGCACGTCAAGCCCGTCAAGGAAGGAAGGAGACTGCAGATGTCCGGTCCGCTACGCCGACACCTGATCTCGATCGACGACCTCGGCTTCGAGGAGATGCACGGCATCGTGCGGCGGGGTGTCGAGTTCGCCGCCGGCCGCCACGAGGACGCCCGCCCGCTGCACGACGCCGTGGTGGGCGTGCTGTTCCGCAAGACCTCCACCCGCACCCGCACCGCCTTCTCGGCCGGCGCCCTGCGCCTGGGTGGCCGGCTGATCACCTACGGCCCCGGGGACCTGCAGGAGAACACCGGGGAGACGGTCGAGGACACCGCCGCGGTGCTGTCCCGGATGCTCGACGTGCTGGTGGCCAGGACCGCCGGTGGCGAGGCCGAGCTGCGGGCCTTCGCCGACCAGCGGCGGATGGCCGTGATCAACGCGATGAGCGCCGCGGAGCACCCCACCCAGGCGCTCGCCGACCTCACCACGCTGCTGCGCCGGTTCGGGCGGATCGACGGCCTGCGGGTGCTCTACCTCGGCGAGGGCAACAACACCGCCTCGGCGCTGACCCTGGCGCTGTCCCGTTACCCCGGCACCGAGCTGCACCTGCGCACTCCGCAGGGGTACGGGGTCGAGCAGTACTACCTCGACCGGGCCGCCGAGTACGCGACGGCCGGCGGCGCGCTGGTGACGCAACGGCACGACCCGGCCGACCTGCCCGAGGTGGACGTCGTCTACACCACTCGCTGGCAGACCACCGGCACCACCAAGGCCGACCCCGACTGGCGGCGTGCCTTCGAGCCGTTCCGGGTCGACAAGGCCGTCATGGAGACCAGTCCCGGCGCGCTGTTCATGCACGACCTGCCCGCGCACCGCGACGACGAGGTGACCGCCGAGGTGCTGGACGGGCCCGCCTCGATCGCCTTCGAGCAGGCCGAGAACAAGTACCACAGTGCCCGGGCGGTGCTGGAGTGGTGCGTCGGCGGAGCCCCGGCGGGAGACGGCGATGCATGAGCCCGTGCTGCTGCCCGGCGGCGGCTGGCGCCTGTGGCGGCACTTCGCGCTGCGCGGACCCGGCTTCCCGGTGACCGGGGTGCTCCGGCTGGCGCCGCGGGGCCTGGCCGAGGCGGCCGACCGGTTCGGCACCGGGGCGGAGCTGGCCGGAGCCGACTGGCAGTCCTTCGAGGCCGTCTTCGCCGCCGCGGCCGTGGAGACCGCCAGGGAGCTGCAGACGATCGCCGGCCGGCCCGACTTCCGGGCCGCGGTGGCCTGGCAGAACCGGGCCGTGCTGCACACCGGTATCGCGCCGTTCCTGGCCTGGACGCCCAGCGCGGTCGGCCGGACCAGCATGCCCCGCCAGCGCGAGGAGTTGGTGGCGCACTACTGGCAGCGGTTCTGCGTCAAGAACGACACCATCGGCTTCTTCGGCCCGGTCGGCTGGGCCACCCTCGACCCGGAGCTGCGCGGGGTCGAGGTGGACCGCGGTACGGGCCTGACCACCCGGTCCGAGGTCTTCTTCTCCAGCTGGTCGATCGACGAGCTGGCCAGGACGCTGGACCGCGATCCGGGTCTGCGCCCCTGGCTGGCGCCGCGCCGACTGCCGTACCTGCGGATCGGGGAGGCGCAGGTACGGCTCCCGGGGCGACCCGCGCAGCCGGTGTCGGAGCTGGAACGCCAGGTGCTGCTGCGATGCGACGGGGTGCGTCCGGCCCGGGACATCCAGCGGGAGCTGGCCGACCGGGCCGCGCCGCAGCGGGTCGAAGAGCTCCTCGACCAGCTGGTCCGGCGGCGCTGGATCTCCTGGCGGCTGGAGATCCCCGCCACCGCCTACCCCGAGCGCCACCTGCGCGAGACCCTGGAGCGGGTCGGCGACCCGGCGGTCCGCGAGCCGGCCCTGGCCGGACTCGCGGTGCTGCAACGCGGCCGGGACCGGGTGCAGGCCGCCGGGACCGACGCGGAGGAGCTGGTCGCGGCGCTCGCCGCCCTGGAGGCCGACTTCGCTCGCCTGACGGAGGCTCCGGCGCAGCGCGAGAAGGGGGCCAGGACGGCGCCCAACCGCTCACTGGTGTACGCGGACTGCCGCCGCTCCGCGACCGCCCGGGTCGGCAGTGCGGTGCTGGAGGCCCTCACCCCGCTGGAGCTGTGCCTGACCGCCTCCCGCTGGATGACCGACCGGTTCGCCGAGGCCGTCGGCGCGCGGATCACCGAGGCGTACCGGCGGCTGTGCGCGCGGCACGGGACGGTGGACCTCGGCTCGCTCTGGTTCGAGTGCCTGCCCGCCCCGCACAGCCGGTCGATCGCCGACATCGACGCCATCCAGGCGGAGCTGCGCGAGCGCTGGGCGGCCGTCATCGCCGCCCCCGCGGGTGTCCGGCGGGTGGAGCGTTCCTCCGCCGACATCGCCGAGCAGGTCCACAAGGCGTTCGGGGAGCCGGGCACCGGATGGTCGCTGTCCCGCTACGCCAGCCCCGACGTGATGCTCATCGCCAAGGACCTCCGGGCCGTGGAGCGGGGCGAGTTCAGCCTGGTGCTCGGCGAGCTGCACGTGGCGATGAACACGCTGGGTGCCTCGCTCTTCGTCACCCAGCACCCGGACCGCGAGGAGCTGATCGCGGAGACCACGGCGGACTTCCCCGGTCCCCGGCTGGTCCCGATGCTGCCCAAGGAACTGCCGTTGATCCGCTGGTCCGCGCGCAGCCGCCCGGCACTGGACCGACCTCAGGACTACTACGTCGCGCTGGTGGACCACACGGCCGACCCGCGCCGGCCGCGCACCGTCCGCTGTGCGGACGTGGTGGTCGAGGAACGGGCGGGCCGGCTGGTCGCCGAACTGCCCGACGGCGCCGTGTTCGACCTGCTCGACGTCTTCTGCCACGCGATGACCAACCGGGTGATGGACCGGTTCCGGATCCGCCCGGACGCCGACCACTCCCCCCGGGTCACCGTGGACAAGATGGTCATCTCTCGCGAGACCTGGCGCTTCGCGGCCGGTCAACTGCCGTTCGCCACCGAGAAGAGCGAGGCGAAGCGGTTCGTCCGGGCCCGCCACTGGCAGGCCGCGACGGAGCTGCCGCGGCACGTCTTCGTGGTCTCGCCCGCCGAACCCCGGCCGTTCTACGTGGACTTCGACAGCCCGGTGTACATCAACATCCTGGCCAAGGCGATCCGCCGGCTGGCCGCCCGGGACCCGTGGGCCCGGCTGGCCGTCTCCGAGATGCTTCCCACCCCGGAACAGGCCTGGCTCACCGACGACCTGGGCAACAGGTACACCTCCGAGCTGCGCTTCGTCGCGGTCGACCGCTCCAAGCTGCCGGGCGGTGCCGGATGACCGGAGAGCCGACCGTGGAACCGAGCTACGTCGACGCGATCGCGGCGCACGCCGCCGGTCGGCCCGGGGCACCCGCCGTGATCACCTCGGGGGGCGTCCTCACGTACGGTGAACTGGCCGTCCGGATCGACGGACTGGCACGGCTGCTGGCCGCGCGCGGGGTCGGTACCGAGCGGGTCTGCGCGGTGGCGCTGGAGCGCGGCCCGCACGCCGTGGTGGCGATGGCCGCCGTCTCCCGGGCCGGTGGCGCCTTCCTCACCCTGGACGTGGACGCGCCGCCGCCACGGCTGCAGGCAATGGTCGACAGTGCCCGGACCGGCGTCCTGCTCACCACCGCCGCTCTGGCCGAGAAGCTCCAACTGGCCCTCCCCGGGCCGACCGTGCTGATCGACGAGGAGACCATGGCGGGCTGCGAAGGCACGCCGGAACCGGGCGCGCCGACCGGGCTGCCGCAGATCCTGGCGCCCTCGCTGGCGTACGTCTCGCACACGTCCGGCTCGACCGGTACGCCCAACGCGGTACTGATCGAGCACCGCGGGCTCACCCGCTACCTGCGGTTCATAGCCCGCGACTACGGGCTGGGTCCGCACACCACCGCACTGCAGCTGGCCCCCTTCGGCTACGACGCGTCCATCCGGGACACCTTCGCCCCGCTGGTCGCGGGCGCCCGGCTGGTCCTGGCCGACCGCTCGGTGCTGCTCCGGGCGGAGGGTTTCGCCGAGACGGTGCGGCGGTTCGGCGTCGACACGGTGCTCAGCGCCACGCCGTCGCTGCTCACCTTCCTGACCCGGCACGACACGATCGCCGCGGAGCTGCGCGGACTGCGGCTGGTCGTCTCCAGCGGGGAGTCGCTGCGGCCGTTCCTCACCGCCGGCGGCCACCGGGCGCTCGGCGGCGGGCTGGTCAATCAGTACGGTCCGTCCGAGTGCACCATGACCTCGACCCGGCTGCACCTGCCCGAGCGGCCGGAGACCACCGCCGACCTGATCGGCACGCCGATCGACGGGGTCGCCGTCCGGCTGCTGGACGGCGGGTCCGACCCGGTGGCGGACGGTGAGGTCGGGGAGATTCACATCGCCGGCGTCGGCGTGGCGCGCGGCTACTGCGGTCGCCCCGCGCTGACCGCCGAGCGCTTCCTGCCCGATCCGGCGGGCCCGCCCGGCGCGCGCATGTACCGGACCGGCGACCTGGCCCGGCGGCGGCCCGACGGCAACCTGGAGTACCTGGGCCGCGGGGACCGGCAGATCAAGATTCGCGGCTACCGGGTGGACCCGGCCGAGATCGAGGGCGAGCTGCTCGGCCACCCCGCGGTGACCGGCGCCGTGGTCACCGCGGAGACCGACGGTCAGGGCCGCACCTACCTGGTCGCCCACGTCTCCGGGTCACTGGCCGAGGTGACCGACGCGGGGCTCCGCGCCCACCTGGCGCGGACCCTGCCGTTCCACCTGATGCCGCGCCGCTTCGCCCGGATCGACCGGGTACCGACCACCCGCTCCGGCAAGGCCGACCGCCGCGCGCTGAGTTCCCCGCCCCCGGACCGGACACCGTGACGGCCCTGCCGACCCGACTCGGGCTGGCGGACGTCCGGGCGGCGGCCGACCGGATCGCCGCCCGGGTGCGCCGCACCCCGCTGCTGGCCCTCGACGCGCTGCCCGGCATCCTGCTCAAGGCCGAGCACCTGCAGTACAGCGGCTCCTTCAAGGTCCGCGGCGCCGCCAACGCGATGGCCGGTGCCACCGCCGGCGAGATCGTCACCGGCTCCTCCGGCAACCACGGCATCGCGGTGGCCCGCAACGGCCGGGCCCTCGGCGTTCCGGTCACCGTGGTGATGGCGGCCGGGGCCAGCGCGGACAAGGAGCGGGTCATCCGCTCGCTGGGCGCGCGGGTACTCCGGGTGGACAGTGGTGTGGCCGAGCGGGAACGGCAGGCGCTGGCCCACGCGAAGCGGACCGGCGCGCTGCTCGTGCCCTCCTCCGACCACGAATTGGTGGTCGCGGGCCAGGGCACGGTCGGCCTGGAGATCTTCGAGCAGGCACCCGAGGTCGACACCGTCTTCGTCCCGACCGGCGGCGGCGGCCTGCTCGCCGGCATCTGCCTGGCCGCGCGGGCGGCCCGTCACCCGGTGCGGATCGTCGGCGTGGAGCCGGCCGGGGCCGACCGGTACGCCCGCTCGCTGGCCGCCGGACGACCGGTCGCCGTGCCGCCGTCGGCCACCGTCGCCGACGGGCTGCGCGGGCAGCGGCCGGGCACCGTCACCTTCCCGATCGTCCAGGAGCGGGTGGACGCGCTGGTCGAGGTCGCCGACGAGGCGATCCTGCGGGCCATGCGGCTGCTGCACCGGGCGGGCGTCCCCGCCGAGCCCAGCGGCAGCGTCGCGCTGGCCGGGGCGCTCTGTGCGGCGGGCCGCCGGCTGCGCGGCGAGTGCGTCGCCGTCGTGGTGTCGGGGGGCAACACGCCCGCCGCACTGTCCGCCAGGCTGCCGGCCCGCCCCCCGGGCGATGCGGTCTGACCCCCGCGACACCGCCGGCACCGCGCTGGCGGCACCGCACCGTTCCATGACGTTGCGCCGACTCACCCGTACAGCAAGCGGTTACTCACTCGGAGGTACCGGATGACCAGCACGCACAGCCCGCAGGTGGCAGCGGCAGAACTGCCCGATCTGATCGCCTCCTTCTACCGGGAGACACTGGGCGACGACAAGCTGGACACTTTCAGCGACTTCTTCGAGGCGGGCGGCGACTCGCTCAGCGCCTTCCAGATCACCGCCCGGCTGCAGCAGGCCGTTGGTGTGGAGGTGCCGGTCGCCCTGGTCTTCACCTACCCGTCGCCCGAGGACCTCGCCATGGTCGTCATCGCCGACGCCGGCCTGAGCTAGAAGGAGGCACCATGGCCGGGACAACCGTCCCGCTGGGGGACAAGTGGCAGCTGTGGCGGCAGTTCGCCCTGCGCGGGCCGGGCTTCCCGGCCGACGGGGTGCTGCGGCTGGCCGCGCCCGAACTGGCCCGGGCGGCCGACGCCCTGGGACCGCGCGCCGCACTGACCGGGCCCGCTTGGAAGGCCTTCGAGGCGGCCTTCGCCGAGGCCGCGGTGGACGGCGCCAGGGAGCTGCAACGGATCGCCGCCCGACCGGACTTCCAGGCCGCGGTGGCCTGGCAGAACCGGGCGGTGGTCGGCCGAGCCGTGGAGCCGTTCGTGCGCTGGGAGCCGAGCGCGGCCGGGCGGACCAGCAGCCACCGCCAGCGCGAGGAGCTGGTGGCGCACTACTGGCAGCGGTTCTGCGTCAAGAACGACACCATCGGCTTCTTCGGCCCGGTCGGCTGGGGCACCCTCGACCCGGATCGGCGCGGCGTGACGGTCGAGCCGGGCGAGGGCCTGGTGACCAGGACCGAGGTCTACTTCTCCAGCTGGTCGATCGACGAACTGGCCAAGGCCCTGGACGCCGACCCGCGGCTGCGCGAATGGGTCGCCCCGCGCCGCATGCCGTACCTGCGGACCGGCGCTGCGGCGGTTCTGCTGCCCGGCCGGCCCGCGCAGCCGGCCACCGAGCTGGAGCTGGCTGCCCTGCGGCTGTGCGACGGCCTGCGCCCGGCCCGGGAGATCCGGCGTGAGCTGGCCGGCCGGGCCACGCCCGAGCAGGTCGAGAACCTGCTCGATCAGCTGGTCCGGCGGCGCTGGATCGTCCGCAAGCTGGAGGTGCCGGCCGGCACCCACCCCGAGCGCCACCTGCGGGACTGGCTGGAACGGGTCGGCGACGAGCCGGCGCGCCGGCGCGGCCTCGGCATGCTGGAGGTGCTCGAACGCGGCCGGGCCGGGGTCGCCGCGGCGGCCACCGGGCCGGAGCTGACCGCGGCGCTGGCAGCCCTGGAGTCCGACTTCCGGGAGCTGACCGACACACCGGCGGCGCGCGAGAAGGGCAGCACCACCGCGCCCTGCCGCACCCTCGTCTACTCCGACGGCGTCAGGGCCGCGACCGCCACGGTCGGCGCCGAGGTGCTGCGGGCGCTGGAGCCGCTGGACCTGCTGATGACCAGCGCCGGCTGGCTCACCTCCCGGCTGGCCTCCCGGGTGCTGGCACTGGCCGAACAGGTCCACGAGCGGCTGAGTACGGCCGCCGGCGGACCGGTGGACCTGGCGTCGTTCTGGTTCGCCTGCATGCCGATCCTGCACGGTGACGCGGCCGGCGAGGCGGCCGCCCTGCAGCGCGAGTTCTGGCACCGCTGGTCCGCGATCCTGCGCCTCCCGGAACACGAGGGCAATGTCACGGTCGCCGCCGCGGACATCGCCGGGGCGGTGCGGGCCGCCTTCGACGAGCGGTCGGCCGACTGGACCGCGGCCCGCTACCTCAGCCCGGACGTGATGCTCGCCGCCGACGGCCCGCGGGCCGTCGAACGGGGCGAGTTCGAGATGGTGCTCGGCGAGCTGCACGTGGCCATCAACACCCTCGGTGCCTCGCTCTTCGTCCACCAGCACCCGGCGCCGGCCGAGCTGTTCGCGCAGACCGACCTGGACCACCCGCGGCCGCGGCTGATGCCGTTGCTGCCCAAGGAGCACCGGGCCCGGCTCTCCACCCGGGTCCGGCACGCCCTGGTCCGCCCAGAGGACTACCAGGTCGCCCTGCTCGACCACGGTGCCGACCCGCAACGGGAGCGTACCGTGCCGAGCGCCGAGGCGGTGGTGGAGCGGCAGGACGGCCGCCTGGCGGTCCGGCTGCCCGACGGCGCGGTCTTCGGCGTGCTGGACGTGTTCGCACACGTGCTGACCACGCTGGTGATCGACCTGTGCCGGCTGCTGCCGGAGGCCGACCACACGCCCCGGATCACCGTGGACCGGCTGGTACTGGCCCGGGAGACCTGGCGGTACGCGGCCGGCGCGCTGGACTGCGCCCAGGACAGGAACGAGGCGCGCCGCTTCGTCCGGGTCCGCCGCTGGCAGGCCGCGAGCGGGCTGCCCAGGTTCGTCTTCGTCACCACGCCGACCGAACCCCGGCCGTTCTTCGTGGACTTCGAGAGTCCGGCGTACGTCAACCTGTTCGCCAAGGCGGTCCGCCGACTGGCCCGGCAGGACCCGGAGGGACGGCTGACGGTCACCGAGATGCTGCCCAGCCCGGAGCAGACCTGGCTCACCGACGACCAGGGCAACCGCTACACCAGCGAACTGCGCTTCGTCGCCCTCAGCGACTGACGCCGGACGGACGGACCGCCCCCGAGTACCAACCGGGGGCAGCCTGTCGCCATGCCAGGCGGAAGGGAACACTGAGGGTCCGTGAGGGACCGGTCGGCCGAGCCACGGCAGCCGTCCCGACCGCCGTGGCTCGGCCGGTTCACCGGTGCCGAACAGGACGTCTCGAAGGCCTCGCACAACGTGCGCACGGCCGAGCCGAGTTGCGTCTACGGGCAGAACCCGGAGAACCGGCTGGAGTCGAAGGAGGAGGCCGCCAGGCGCACCCCCGCGCGGGCCGGCGCCGCGCAGAAGGCCGCCGCCATCACGGGGACCGGTCGCGGGCAGGTGCCGAGCAGCACCATCTCGGCCCGGGTCAGCCGTCGCTGCCACCGCGGCGGGGGTCGGCCCGTGCGGACGCGGGGCGGTGAACGCCACCGTCTCCGGGCAGCCGGCCCGGGACGCACCGGTGCTGACCGGGACGCCGATTCCAGCCGGCCGCAGAACGCACTCGGCCGCGACGGGCGACTCGCCGCCGGCCGGGACCGTGCATCAGGACATCGGCGAACGAGACGGTGGCACCTCGCCGATCGGCTGCTTCACTGGGTCCTGGCCGCCGCTGACTTCATGTCAGCCGGTCACGACGTGGCCGTCGCCGGCCCGGTGGACGCGTGAGCGGCGCAGGTTCTGGGTCGCGAAGGTGCGGTGCAGCCAGCGGTCGCGTCCGTCATAGCGCGGCGCGAAACCGGTGCGGCCGTGCGTGGTCACCCGGTTGTCGACGATCGCCAGGTCACCGGGCAGCAGGTGGTGGGTGAGCGCGTGCGCCGCGAAGAGCCGCTGGAGTTCGAGCATGGCCTGCGCCGCCCGCTCGGTGAGCGGCTCGGTGGCGGCGAAGTCGACCACCAGGTCCGGGTCTTCGCGCGCTCCGCTGAGCACCGGGTGCGGCCGGGAGTGCGCCGCGGGCAGGGCGAAGGAGGGCGGCGGCGCGGTGCTGAACTCGGGCTGAAAGAGCGCCTCCCGGTGGGTGTCGCCGAGCAGGTGGTGGACCTGGCGGATGGAGGCGGTGCGCAGCCCGGCCACCCGGTCGTGGTCCGCCCGCACGCACAGCAGCAGGACGAAGTCGGGGCGGTGCGGGTGGAAGGCGTTCTCGGTGTGGAAGGTCAGCAGGGCCGACCCCTCGTTTCCCTGGAGCTCCTCGCTGCCCGGCACCGGGACCACGTCGTGGACCATCGCACCGGACTTCTCGGGCCGGAAGGAGATCGGCTCGCCGAGCGCGTGGGTGAGGAGCATCAGGGCGGCCGCGGGGATGGTCGCCTCGCGCTGGACGGAGCCGCTGACCATGGGGGTCGACCCGATCAGCTCCTCGTCGACGGGCAGGCCACGGATCAGCAGCGCGCCAGCCGGTCCTGGGTCGCGGCCGAAGTCGGCCAGGGATCTGCGCAGGGGGGCGGGCAGCTCGTGGCGGTGCCGGCCGGCTTGGCGGATCCAGGCGGGGTCGTCGATCTGTCCGTCCGCGAAGGACAGGAGGTCGGCGGCCAGGCTCTCGACGGCCATGGACGCGCTGGGGTCCAGGGTCACCACGCTGTCGTGCGAGTCCGCTGTGAGAACGGGGGGCATCGGTTCGCTTCCTTCGTCGGTGATAAGTGGTCCCGGCCGGGCTCGGAGGCGGACCCGGCGGGTGGTCGTGCACGCGCCGGCCGGTGCGTCCGTCACCGGGCGGGCCCGGCCACCCGCCCCGGCCGCGTGCTTACTGCTGCTCGCCGGCCAGCAGACCGGTCAACACCGCTGCCACCTCGGCGACATGGGGCGCCTTCAGGACGCCCAGGTGGTTGCCGCCCACCCGGTGGACCGTCAGCCCGCCGGAGGCCAGCTCCCGCCAGCGCGCGGTGAAGTCCTCGAAGCTGACCCCTTCCGCGACCTCGTGCTCGCCCGCCGCGACGTCGTCACCGGCGAGCAGGTGCAGCCGGCCCTCGTACGGCGTGTGGCGGTAGGCCAGCCGGGTCTGCAGCAGCTCCCGCCAGACCCGGATCCGCCCCGGCCAGAAGTCGTCGCCCGGCTCCGGCGGAGCCACTTCTCCGTCGTCCAGGATCCCGTTGAGCAGGTCACCGGCCCGCTGCCGCAGCTCGGCTACCCGATCCGGGCCGGCTCCGCACCGTGCGGCGTCGGCGAGTTCGGCGAACGCCGCCTCGGCCCGCTCGAACCGCCGGACGAACTCGTGCATGTTCTCCCGCTCGTAAGTGTCCAGGGCGGGGTCGAGCAGCAGGAAGGTCACCTCCTCGCCCGCCGCGTGCAGGCGGCGCACCATCTCGGTGGTGATCTGGCTACCGCCGCACCAGCCCAGCAGGTGGTAGGGACCGCTGGGGGCGATCCGCCGCAGCTCGGCCAGGTTCAGCTCGGCGACCTGCTCGACGCTCTCCGGCGCCGGGCACGGACGGCTCAGACCCGGCCACTCGAAGGCGGCCACCGGCTGGTCCGGGTCCAGGTGGTCGGCCAGCTCGGCGAACCAGTGGGCGCTGCCGGGGTGCACGCAGAACAGCGGCGGCCGGCTGCCGGTGCGGCGCAGCCAGACGATCGAGTCCGCCGCCCTGGCCTGGGCGCCGCTCGGGCCGTCCGGGTCGCCCGCGTCCTCCGCGGCCTGGGCGTCGGTCACCACGGCGGCCAGCTCGGCCACCGTCCGGTGCCGGTAGAAGTCCTGGAAGGTGAGCTTGTAGCCGTGCTCGGCCCGGAGCTTGGTGATCACCTGCATCACCGTCAGCGAGTGGCCGCCCAGCTCGGTGAAGCTGTCGTCGATCCCCACCTGCTCGCGCTCGAGCGCCGCGGCCCAGGCCCGGACCAGGATGTTCTCCACGGCCGTGCGCGGTGCGCGGTAAGGGCGGGCGGAGACCGGCTGGGTGTCCTGCGGCAGCCTCGCCAGGTCGATCTTGCCGCTCGCGGTCATCGGCAGCTCGTCGAGCACCAGGTACCTGGACGGCACCAGGTGGGCCGGCAGCACCTGGGCCAGCCGGTCGCGCAGCGCCACCGGATCGAGCGTGCAGCCGCCGGCCGGCACCAGGTAGGCGGCCAGTTCCTTCTCACCGCCCGGCGTGCTGACCATATGCACCGCGACCTCGCGCACCTCGGCCTCGCGGCGCAGCGCGGCCTCCACCTCGCCCGGCTCGATCCGGTAGCCGCGGATCTTCACCTGGTGGTCCACCCGGCCGGCAAACTCCAGCGCCCCGTCCTCCCGGTAGCGGGCCAGGTCGCCGGACCGGTAGAGCCGCTCGCCGGGGCGCGCCGCGTACGGGTCCGGCACGAAGCGTTCGGCGGTGAGCCCCGGCTGCTCGACGTACCCGCGGGCCACCTGCGCCCCGCCGATGTACAGTTCGCCGACCACCCCGACCGGCACCAGCCGCAGGTCGCGGTCCAGCACCCGCATCGTGGTGTTGGCGAACGGACGCCCGATCGGCAGCACGCCGGCCGGCAGCTCGCCCGGAGTGCCTTCGAGGCGGGAGCAGCCGACGGTGGTCTCGGTCGGGCCGTACTCGTTGTCCACGACCGTGTCCGGCGCGTGCTCGGCCCAGCGCGAGACCATCTCCCGGGTGAGCTCCTCGCCGCCGGCGATCAGACGCCCGGCCGCGCGGCGCAGCGCCTGCGGCGACAGCATCTGGTTCAACAGCGCCAGGTGGGAGGGTGTCAGCTTCAGCAGTCCGAACTCCCCGCGCTCCAGTGCCGCGACCAGGGCGTCGATCCCCGGCGTGCCGTCGTCCTCGGTCAGGGTGACCGGCTGGCCGGAGAGCAGCGCTGGGAAGAGCGAGGTGACCGGGAGGTCGAAGGCCATCGAGGAGTACAGCGGAGCGCCGGTGCCGCCGAGGGGCCGGTAGCCGTCCAGGCACCAGCACACGTAGTTGACCAGGTTGCGGTGCTCGATCATCACGCCCTTCGGCGTTCCGGTCGAGCCGGAGGTGTAGATCATGTAGGCCAGCGAATCGGTCGTCACCGGGAGGCCGGGGTTTCCCGGATCCTGGCCGGCGATGCCCGAGTCCCGGTCGACCAGCAGCGGCTCGGCGGTGCTCGCGGCGAGCAGGCCGGCCAGGGCGGTCTCGGTGACCACCACCCGGGCACCGGTCTCGGCGACCAGTCCGGTCAGGCGGGCCGCCGGGTGGCCCGGGTCGAGCGGCAGGTAGCCGGCGCCCGCCTTGAGGACCGCCAGCAGCGCGACCACCAGCTCCGGGCCGCGGCGCAGGAGCACGCCGACCCGGGACTCCTGGCCCACCCCGAGCTCGCCCAGGCGCCTGGCCAACCGGTTGGCGCGGGCGTTGAGTCCGGCGTAGTCGAGGGTGCTGCCGTCGGCGCAGCGCAGCGCCGTGGCCCGCGGGGTGCGCTCGGCCTGCGCCTCGAACAGCTGGTGCAGGCAGGCGTCCGGGTAGGCCGTGGCGGGGCCGGTCGCGAACTGCGCCAGCCGGGCGTGCTCCTCGGCGGCCAGGAGGCTGCCCCGGGCGTCACCCAGCGGGTCGGCGGCCATCGCCTCGAGGATCCGCCGGTACAGCGCGGCCAGCTGGCGCCCGTTGGCGCGGCTGATCCGCTCGGGCCGGCCGGAGATGAAGACGACCCCGGGGAAGGTCCACACGTCCAGCGCGAACTCGTTGGGGCTGACGTCGACCACCTTGCCGGAGTCGATCTGCCGGCTGTCCAGGACGTGGAAGTCCAGGTAGGTGAAGGCGACGTCGACGAGCGGAGTGCCCTCGCCCCAGGCGCGCTGCATCTCCGGCAGCGGGAACCGGCGGTGCGGCCATGCCTCCACCTCGGCGGTGAAGACCTGCCCGGCCAGTTCGCTCCAGGTGGCGCCGGTCAGCTCGACGCCGAGAGGCAGGGTATTGAGGTGCATGCCGCGGACCAGCTCGCCGCCGTCGGTCTCCAGGCGGCCGTTGCAGACCAGGCCGCTGTGGAAGCGGTGGCTGCCGCTGATCGTGGCCAGCGCCTTCAGGTGGGCGGCGAACAGCACGCTCTTCAGCGGCACCCCGGCGGTGGCGGCCAGCCGGCGCAGACCCTGCTCCAGGTCCCGGAACCCCACGGTGACCTGGAACGGCCGCTCGCCGGCCCGCGGATCGGCGGCCCAGGCGGACGGCAGGGCGACCCGCTCGAAGCCGGCGACGCGCGCCCGCCAGAACTCCCGGTCCTCGGCGGAGGCGAGCGAGCGGCGCTCCAGCGCGACGTGGTCGGCGAACCGGACGGTGTGCCCGGCCGGGTCGGCCGGGGCCAGTCCGGCGCGGATCGCCCGGTAGTCGGCCATCAGCTCGTCGATCAGCGAGTGGTGGCTCCAGCCGTCGAGGATCGCGTGGCACTCGATGAAGGAGAATGTCCAGCGGTCCTCGGCGGTCTGGTGGACGTGGAAGCGCAGCATCGGCGCCTCGCCGATGTCGAAGGGGGTACGGCGGGTCTCGGCGGTGAACCGCTCCAGCTCCGCCCGCACCTGCTCCTCGTCGAGCCCGCGCAGGTCGTCGTAGCCGACCCGGGCGACGGCCTCGGCGTGCACGAGCTGCAGCGGCTCGGAGAAGCCGGTGAGGTCGAAGCCGGTGCGCAGGATCTCGTGCCGCCTGGTGAGCTGCGCGGCCGCCTCGCGCAGCGCCGGCAGCGAGAAGGGCGCGTCGTCGATGAACGGGAAGAGCGTGATGTTGTGGTACGGGCTCTCGTCCCGGTCGGCGAGCATCTGGTAGACCATCGCGGCCTGCACCATCGCGAGCGGGTAGGCGTCCACCAGGCCGGGCGGCAGGGCCGCGCGGTCGGCGGGCGACAGCAGCACGAACGGCGCCACCCGCTCCTCCTCGACGCTCGTCTGCTCCCCGGGCGCGACCGTCGCGGCGAACCCGGCCAGAGCCTCGACGCTCTGGTGCACCAGCAGGTTCTGCACCGTCAGGTCGATCCCGCGCCGGCGCAGCGCGCCGACCACCTTGATCGCACGGATCGAGTCGCCGCCCAGCTCGAAGAAGTTGTCGAGCGCACCGACCTTCGGCAGGCCGAGCACCTCGGCCCAGGTCTCGGCGACGATCTGCTCGGTCCGGGTCCGGGGGTTGACGTACTCCCCCGCTCCGCGGGCGCCGTGTGCCTCGGGGTCGGGCAGCGCGCGGCGGTCGATCTTGCCGTTGGCCGTCATCGGGAACGCGTCCAGCGGGACGAAGACGGCGGGCACCATGTAATCGGGCAGCGTCCGGCCGAGCCGGGCCCGCACCTCCGCCACCTCGACCGAGTGGCCGGCCCGCGGTGTGACGTACGCGACCAGCCGGGCCTCCCGCTCGCCCGGACGGCGGTGCGCGATCACCAGGCTGCTCTCCACCTCGGGCTGGCTGCCGAGGACCGCCTCGATCTCGCCGGGCTCGATCCGGTGGCCGCGGATCTTCACCTGCTCGTCGGCCCGGCCGAGGAACTCCAGTTCGCCGTCGGCGCCGTAGCGCGCAAGGTCGCCGGTGCGGTACATCCTGGCCCCCGGCACGGTGGCGAACGGGTCGGGCAGGAACCGCTCGGCGGTCAGGCCCGGACGGCCCACATATCCGCGCGCCAGGCCGGGCCCGGAGACGTGAAGCTGGCCCGGGACGCCGATCGGCACCTGATTGAGGTCGGGGTCCAGCAGGTACAGCCGCAGGTCACCGAGCGGGCGGCCGATCGGGCTGCGCCGGGCACCGGCCGCCTCGCCGGCCCGGACCGGGCGGTGGGTGACGTGCACGGTGGTCTCGGTGATGCCGTACATGTTGACCAGTGACGGACGCTGGTCGCCGAACCGCTCGAACCAGGGGGCCAGTTCGGTGACGTCCAGCGCCTCGCCGCCGAAGACCACGGTCCGCACCGCCAGGGCCCCGGGCCGCAGGTCGGCCAGCGCCACCGCCTCCTGCAGACCGCGGAACGCGGAGGGGGTCTGGTTGAGCACGGTGACCCGCTCGGTGACCAGCAGGTCAAGGAAGTCCTGCGGCGAGCGCGAGACGGCGAACGGCACCACCACGACCCGGCCGCCGTTCAGCAGCGCGCCCCAGAGCTCCCAGACCGAGAAGTCGAAGGCGTAGGAGTGGAAGAGCGTCCACACGTCCTCGGGGCCGAAGCCGAAGTCCTGCTGGCAGGAGCCCAGCAGCCGCAGCACGTTGGCGTGGGTGACCTGGACGCCCTTGGGCACTCCGGTGGAGCCGGAGGTGTAGATGACGTACGCGGTGTTGCCGGAACTGGCGAGCGGGACCGGGTCTGTGTCGGGCCACTGCTGGTCGTCCTCGCCGAACAGCAGGGTGGTGACGGCCTCCTCGCCCGTGCGCCGGTCGGCGACCAGGGCGATCACCCCGGCGTCGGCCAGGATGTAGCGAAGCCGGTCGGCCGGCTGGCCGGGGTCCAGCGGGAGGTAGCCGGCCCCGGACTTGAGCACGCCGAGCAGCGCCACCACCAGGTCGAGCCCCCGCTCGAACCGCACTCCGACCAGTTTCTCCGGGCCGGCGCCGAGCGCGCGCAGCCGATGGGCCAGTCGGTTGGCCCGGGCGTTCAGCTCGCCGTAGCTGAGCGAGGCGTCCTCGCAGCTGACGGCGGGCGCGTCGGGGGTGCGGCCGGCCCAGTGCTCGAAGACCTCGGGCAGGGTGCGCTCGGCGGCGTAGTTGCGGCCGGATCCGCTCCAGGAGGCGAGGAGTGCGCGTTCGGCGTCCGGCAGCAGTTCGAGCCGGTCGACCGGCTTGCCCGGCTCGGCGACGATGTCGGCCAGCAGCCGCAGGTAGTGCGCGATCGTCCGGTGGATCGTGGCCTCGTCGAACAGCGCGGTCGCATACTCCAGTTGGCCGGCGATGGCGCCCTCGTCGGTGCCGGCGAGCGCCAGGCCGAGGTCGAACTTGGCGGTGCGCCAGTCCACCGGCCGCCGCCCGGCGCGCAGCGCGCCGGGCTCGGCCGGGGTGTGGGCGGTCAGCTGGAAGACCACCTGGAAGATCGGGTTGCGGGAGGGGTCGCGTTCGGGCGCCAGCTCGTCCACCAGCCGCTCGAACGGGGCCTCCTGGTGGGTGAACGCGCCGAGCGCGGTCTCCCGGACCCGGTCCAGGAGTTCGAGGAAGGACGGGACGCCGGACAGATCGGTGCGCAGCGCCACCGTGTTGGCGAACAGGCCGACCATGGCCTGGGTCTCGGGCCGGTCCCGGCCGGCCACCGGGGTGCCGACCACCACGTCGCGCTGCCCGCAGCTGCGGCCGAGCAGCAGCTGGAAGGCGGCCAGGAACACCATGAACGGGGTCGCGCCCTGGCGCCGCCCCAACTCGACCAGTGGCTGTACCAGGTCGGCGGGGATGGTGAAGGCCGCGGTGGCGCCTGCGGCGTCCCGGACCGAGCCGCGCGGCCGGTCGGTGGGCAGCGCCAGCGGTGTGAGGTCGGCCAGGGTGGTGCGCCAGTAGGCGAGTTGGGCCGCCAGGCGGTCGCCGGAGAGGTGCTGGCGCTGCCAGGTGGCGAAGTCCGCGTACTGCAGGCCAGCCGGTTCCAGGGGGGCGGGCTGCCCGGCGGCGAACGCCTGGTAGAGCTGGTCGAGCTCGCCGAGCAGCACGCCCTCGGACCATCCGTCGGAGGCGATGTGGTGGAGCGTCAGCAGCAGTGCGTGGGCGTCCTCGCCGAGCCTGGCGAGCAGCGCCCGGACCGGGTGCTCGGCGGCCAAGTCGAAGGGGCGCCGGCCGTCCTCGGCGACCAGCTCGGCGAGCCGCCGCTCGGCCTGCGCGACGGCATCGCCGGGCCCGCCGTCCTGGTTGTCGGCACCGCGCAGGTCCACGGTGGTCAGGGCGATCGGGCCCGGCTCGTCGATCACCAGGACCGGCTCGTCGTCGACCGCCGGGTAGCGGGTGCGCAGCACCTCGTGCCGGGCCACCAGCGCGTCCAGGGCCCGCCGCAGCGCCACCGGGTCGACCGGGCCGGGCAGGCGCAGCAGCAGCGGCATCAGGTACTCGGTACCGCCCGGCTGGAGCTGGTCGAGCACCCACATCCGGTGCTGCGCGAAGGACAGCGGGAGAGCGCCGTCCCGGGGAGCGGGGACGATCCCGTCCTGCCGCTTCTTCGTCAAGCCGCGCAGGCGTCGCTGCAGCAGCTCCGTGCGGGAGCTCGGGCTCGTGCTCATCCTTCGCCTTCCTGTGCGAGCGACGGGGTCCGGTCCGGCGACGGTCCACCGGCCGGGCAGCAGCCTGCCGACGGCGGCCGGGCCGACGGCAGGGTCAGCGCGGCGAACTTCCGGCCGCGGACTGCGCGCGTGACTGCCGGTCCTTCTCTGGGCCGGGGACGGAGCGCCTCCCAGCATCGAGCCATGACCCACACCGTGCGCGAGGAAGTCCCTCGGAACCTCAAGCCGTTGCTGCGCAACCGAGACTTCGTCCTGCTGTGGCAGGCCGCGGCGGTCTCGGGGCTGGGCTCCAACGCCTCGAGCGTGGCCTACCCGCTGCTGATCCTCGCGCTGACCGGCTCCCCGGCCGACGCCGGGCTCACCGGCTTCATCGCCCTGCTGCCGCAACTGCTGTTCCAGTTGCCGGCCGGAGCGCTGGTCGACCGCTGGAACCGGCGGCGGACCATGATCATCTGCGACGTGCTGCGCGGCCTGGCCGTCGGCAGCGTGGCGGCCGCCCTGCTGCTGCACCGGCTCTCGCTGCCGCACGTGCTCGCGGTCGGGTTCGCCGAAGGGACGCTGACGGTGTGCTTCCGGATCGCCGCCTCGGCGGCCGTCCCCAATGTGGTGCACCCCTCCCAGCTCGCCGCCGCGCTCTCCCGCAACGAGGCGCGGGCGCGCGGCGCCGCGATGCTCGGCCAGCCGCTGGGCGGCGTGCTCTTCGGCCTGGGCCGGGCGGTGCCGTTCCTCTTCGATGCCGCCACGTACCTGTGGTCGCTGGGCGGCCTGCTGATGATCCGCCGCGAGTTCCAGGCCGAGCGGCGACCGCGAACCGCCCCGCTGCACCGCGAACTCACCGAGGGCGTGCGCTGGTTGTGGCGCCAGCCGTTCCTGCGTACGACCACCTTCCTGATCGCCGGGAGCAACCTGCTGTTCCAGGCGCTTTTCCTGACGGTCATCGTGATGGCCCGCGGGCGGCACGGCTCGTCCGCCGCGATCGGCGTGATGTTCGGGGTGGCGGCGGTGGGCGGGGTGCTCGGCTCGCTGCTCGCGCCCGCGGTCGAGCGCCGGCTGTCGATGCGGGCCGTGGTGATCGGCGCCAACTGGGCCTGGGCCCTGCTCACCCCGGTGCTCCTGGTGGTGCGCGACCCGTACCTGATCGGCGTGGTGTACGCGTTGATGTGTTTCGTCGGTCCCGTGTGGAACGTGGTCATCTCGGCCTACCAGCTGGCCGTCACGCCCGACGCCATCCAGGGCCGGGTGCTCGGCGCGGTCGGCCTGGTCGCGTTCGGCGCCATCCCGCTCGGCTCTCTGGTCGGCGGCCAGTTGCTGGCCTGGCTGGGTGCGGACGCCACCGTGTGGGTGCTCGCCGCGTGGATGGTCCTGCTGGCCGCGACGGCCGCGCTCAGTCCTTCGGTGCGCTCCGCCCCCACGCTGGCCGGAGCCACGGCGCGTGCCGACGAGCCGGAGCCGACGCCGACCGCCTGACAGCCGACCCACGAGAGCCGCCCCCGAGCGGCGCACGGCTCCCCGCCGTGCGCCGCGCTTCGCCGTTGCCCGCCGGCAGCCTCGTCGTACGGCCCGCCGCCCAGGACGCCGCCCGACCGTGCATGAGGACGGGGACGCGGAAACGTCCGCCCGCCGCCCCCGAGGGGGTGGCGGGCGGACGTGCCGGGCCCGGGGTTCAGCGGTCTTCGCCCTCCTCCGCCAGCAGGGCGGCGACCTCCTCGTCCGTCAGCTCGGCGATCTGCGCCTCCAGTGCCTCCAGCAGCACCTGGCTCAGGGCGGCCACCGTGGTGGCCTCGAAGAGGCAGCGCAGCGGCAGTTCCACGTCGAAGACGGCGACCAGCCGGGCGAGCACCCGGGTGGCGAGCAGCGAGTGGGCGCCGAGGACGAAGACGTCCTCGTGCACACCGATCCGCTCGATGCCGAGGATCTCCGCCCATACCTCGGCCACGATCTCCTCGGTCGGGTTGCGCGGCGCCTGGTAGACGCGTTCCAGCAGCTCGCCGGCGGTGGCGGGCTCCGGGAGGGCCTTGCGGTCCACCTTCTTGCTGGTGGTCAGCGGCAGCTCGGACAGGGTCGTCCAGAGCGAGGGCACCATGTACGAGGGCAGCCGCTCGCCGGCCCACTCGCGCAGCTCGGCGACGTCCGGGCCGCCGTTGCCGCGCGGTACCAGGTAGGCGACCAGCCGACGGTCGCCCGGCCGGACGTCGCGGGCGACGACGGCGACCTGGCGCAGCCCGGGGTGCTGCGCCAGCACCGCCTCGATCTCCCCCAGTTCGATGCGGAAGCCGCGCAGCTTGATCTGCTGGTCGATTCGGCCGAGGAACTCGATGGTGCCGTCGGCGAGGTAGCGCACCAGGTCGCCGGTCCGGTAGAGCCGGCCGCCCGGCACGTCGCCGAAGGGGTCCGGGACGAACTTCTCCGCGGTGAGCCCGGGGCGGCGGTGGTAGCCGCGGGCCAGCCGGACACCGGCGAGGTGGAGTTCGCCGGGCACCCCGACCGGTACGGGGACGCCGGCACCGTCCAGCACGTACGCCCGGGTGCCCGGGACGGGGCGGCCGACCGGCAGCGCGGCCTCGCCACGGCCTGGCGGGGCCGCCGGCACGGGGTGCAGGACGCAGGTGACGGTCGCCTCGGTGGGGCCGTAGTTGCACAGGAACCGGCCGGGCAGGCCGGTGGCGGCCCAGGCCAGGGCGTCGTCCACGGTGACCACGTCACTGCCGACGTTCATCAGCTTCAGGCCGCTCAGCCGTTCGTCGCCGGGCCGGACGTGCTGCATCACCTCGCGGTAGTACGCGGGGGTGATCTCCATGACGGTGATGCCGTGTTCGGCGACCCGTCCGGGAAGTTCGGCGGGGCTCCAGAACAGCGGGTCGGCCACGACGACGGTCGCGCCGGCCAGCAGGGTGGCTGCTATCTGGTCCATCGCCACGTCGAAGGTGAGCGCCGACAGCAGCACCACCCGGTCGCCCGGCTCGATGCCGTAGGCGTCGGCGATCACCCGGCAGTGGTGGGCGTAGGAGCCGTGCTGGATCAGCACGCCCTTGGGCTGCCCGGTGGAGCCCGAGGTGTAGATCATGTACGCCAGCTGGTCCGGCGCGGCCTGCGGCGGCAGGTCGTGGTCCGGGCGTTCAGCGATCCGTCCCGCCTCCGCGTCGACCAGCACCAGCGGGTCGCGGGCGACGGCGGAGAGCCGCTCGGCGAACCGGCCGGTGCTCAGCACGGCCCGGGCGTCCAGCTCGTCCAGCATGAACGCCAGCCGCTCGGCCGGGTGTTCGGGATCGATGGGCACGTAGACCCCGCCTGCCTTGAGCACCGCGAGCAGCGCCACCACGACATCGGCCCCGCGCTCCATGCAGACGGCGACCGGGCGTTCCGCCCCGACACCCAGCTCGCGCAGGTGGTGGGCCAGCTGGTTGGCCCGGGTGTTGAGCTCGGCGTAGCTGAGCGAGGCCGGTCCGAACGAGACGGCGACCGCGTCGGGCATCTCGGCGGCGCGCCGCTCGAACAGGGCCGGCACGCACGCCTCCGGCAGCTCGGCGCCGGCCGGGTTCCAGCCGTGCACCAGCTGCTCCCGCTCGTCCTCGGTGAGGATCGCCAGCCGGCTGAGCGGGGCCTCGGGCCGCGCGGTGGCCGCGCGCAACAGGGTCAGGTAGTGCCCCGCCATCCGCTCGACCGTGGTGCGGTCGAAGAGCGCCGTGGCGTACTCGAACAGCCCTTGCAGACCGCCGTCGGCACGGCGGCCGAGCGAGAGAGTGAGGTCGAATTTCGCGGTCCGCCAGGGCGAGGGGACCCGCTCGACGGTCAGGCCGTCCAGCCGCAGCGGGGTGCTCTGGACGTGCTGCAGCTCGAACATCACCTGGAACAGCGGGTTCCGCGACAGGTCCCGGTCCGGCTGGACCTCGTCGACCAGGCGCTCGAAGGGCAGGTCCTGGTGGCTGTAGGCGGCGACCACGTCTTGGTGGACCCTGCGCACCAGCGCCGCGAAGCTCGGGTCGCCGCCGAGGTCGGCGCGCAGCACCACGGTGTTCACGAACGAGCCGACCACGTCCTCCACTTCGGGCCTGGTCCGGCCGGCGGTCGGGGTGCCGACGCAGACGTCCGCCTGCCGGGTGTAGCGGGCGAGCAGCACGTCGAAGACGGCGAGCAGCACCACGAACGGGGTGACCGCTTGGCTGCGGGCCAGGTCCGCCACGGCCTCGGCGAGCTCGTCGGGAACCGCGAGGGCGAGCAGGTCGCCGCGCGGGTCGCGGACGGCCGGGCGGGGCCGGTCGGTGGGCAGCTCCAGCGGGGTGAGCCCGCCGAGCCGCTCCCGCCAGTGTGCGAGCTGGGCCTCCGGAAGCTCACTTCGCGACCAGCGGTGCTGCCAGGCCGCGAAGTCGGCGTACTGCACCGGTGGGGCGGGCGGCAAGCTGCCGCCGGTGAGCCGGGCCCGGTACAGGAGCCCGAGGTCGCGGGTCAGCAGGCCTTGGGACCAGCCGTCGACGGCTATGTGATGGGCTGTCAGGACGAGTACGTGCTCCTGCTCACCGACCTTGACCAGCAGGGCGCGCAGCGGCGGTTCCCGGTCGAGGCGGAACGGCCGGGCGGTCTCGGCCTGCACCAGCTCCTCGGCCCGAGCGGCGGCCTTCTCCGCCGGCAGGCCCGAGAGGTCCACCGGCGCGGCACCGAGGACGACCACCGGGTCGATCACCTGTACCGGCTCGCCGTCCGGCGCCGGGTAGCGGGTGCGCAGCACCTCGTGTCGGGCCGCCAGGTCGTCCAGTGCGCCGACCAGTGCGGCGGTGTGCAGCGGCCCGCGCAGGCGCAGCACCAGCGGCACCAGGTACTCGGTGCTGCCGGGCTCCAGCTGGTCGAGGAACCACATCCGGCGCTGGGCGGAGGAGAGGGGCAGCGTGCCGCAGCGCGGCACCGGCAGCACCGCTCCGGCCGGTTCGGCGGGCGGGGCGCCCGGGGCGGTGACCAGTTCGGCCAGGGCGGCGACGGTACGGCGGGAGAAGACCTCGGCGACCGGGATCTCGACGCCGAAGGCCGCCCGCAGCCGGAAGACCAGCCGGGTGGCGAGCAGCGAGTGGCCCCCGAGGGCGAAGAAGTCGTCGAGCGCGCCGATCCGCTCGCGGCCCAGCAGCTCGGCGTAGACCTCGGCGATGGTCTGTTCGGCGGAGTCACGCGGCGCGAGGTACTCCCCCGCCGCGGTCAGCCCGGCCAGCCCGGGCAGCGCCTCGAGGTCCACCTTGCCGCTGGCGGTGAGCGGCAGTGCGGCGAGGACCCGCAGCACGGCCGGCACCATGGCGTCCGGCAGCCGGGCCGCCAGGTGTGCCCGCAGCGCGGCCGGGTCGTGTTCGACGCCCTCGACGGGGACGATGTGGCCGACCAGCTGCTGGTCACCGTAGACGCCGACGGCCGCCGCGGCGACCGAGGGGTGCTCGCAGAGCGCGGCCTCGATCTCGCTGGGTTCGATCCGGATGCCGCGCAGCTTGACCTGCCGGTCGAGCCGGCCGAGGTACTCCAGCGTGCCGTCGGCGCGGCGCCGGACCCGGTCCCCGGTGCGGTAGAGCCGCTCGCCCGGGGCGGCCGGATGCGGGTGGGGGACGAAGCGCTCGGCGGTCAGGTCACCGCGACCGAAGTAGCCCCGCGCCAGGCCGGTGCCGGCCACGCACAGCTCGCCGGGGACGCCGAGCGGAACCAGGCCGCCGTCCGGGTCGAGCACCAGGATCCGGGTGTTGTCGATCGGCTGCCCGATGGCGACGATCTCGCCGGCTTCCCGGCCGTCGTAGCGCCAGGAGGTCACGTCGATGGCGCACTCGGTGGGGCCGTAGGTGTTGACCAGGGTGACCGGCAGCAGGGCGAGCAGCCGGTCGCAGAGTTCCACGGGCAGCGGCTCGCCGGCGCAGAACACCAGCCGCAGCGTGTCGCAGTCGCGCAGCCCGGGCTGCTGGACGAGCAGCCGCAGCACGGACGGCACGAGCTGCAGCACGGTGATCCGGTGTTCGGCCACGGCCCGCACCATGGCGGCCGGGTCGCGGGGCACGCCGTCGGCGGCGACCACCACCGTTCCGCCGCAGACCAACGGTGCCAGGAACTCCCAGACGGAGGCGTCGAAGCCAACCGTGGTCTTCTGCAGCACCCGGTCCCCCTGGCGGAGGCCGTGCTCGCGCACCGCCCACAACACGCGGTTGCGGATGGCCTCATGGCTGATCAGCACGCCCTTGGGACGACCGGTCGAGCCCGAGGTGTACACCAGGTAGGCGGCCCCGACGGGGTCCACCGGCGGCAGTTCAACGGCCGGCCGCTCGACCGGTGCAGGCCCGGCCGGCTCCGGGTCCTCGTCGAGGAGCACCAGCCGGGCCGCGCCCTCGGGCAGTTCCCCGCGGATCCAGGACTGGCTGATCAGCACGGCGGCGCCGCTGTCGGCGAGCACGTGGGCGCGGCGCTGCGCCGGGTGTGCGGGGTCGACCGGCACGTAGATGCCACCGGCCCGGAGCACGCCGAGCAGGGCGGTGACCAGGTCGGCCTCCCGGCGCAGGCAGACCGCGACCGGGGTCTCCGCGCGCACCCCGACGGCGCGCAGATGGTGCGCCAACCGGGTTGCCCGGGCGTCGAGTTCGGCATAACTCAGGGTCTGCTCGGCGAAGACGACGGCGGGCGCGTCAGGGGTGCGGGCTGCCTGCTCGGAGAACAGCTCGGGCAGGCAGCGGGCGGGCGGCTCGACGGCGGTGTCGTGCCAGCCGTGCACCAGCGCCTCCCGTTCGGCGGCGTCCAGCGCTTCGATCCGGTCGAGCGGCAGGTCGGGTTCGCCGACCACCGCGGCGAGCAGGCGGCCGTAGTGCTCCGCCATCCCTCGCACGGTGGCGCGGTCGAACAGCGCGGTGGCGTACTCGAAGCCGCAGCGCAGGGTGCCGTCGGCCTGCGGCTGCACCGAGACCGTCAGGTCGAACTTGGCGGCCGGCCAGGAGACGGCGAGCTGCTCGACCCGGAGCCCGGGCAGGGTGAACGCCTCGCCTCCGGGCGGGCGCAGCTCGAACATCACCTGGAAGAGCGGGTTGCGGGACAGGTCGCGCTCGGGCGCCAGCTCCTCCACGACGCGTTCGAACGGCACGTCGGCGTGGGTGTAGGCGTCGAGCGCCGATGCGCGGACCCGGGCGAGGAGCTCCGTGAAGGTGGGACGCCCGCTCAGGTCGCCGCGCAGCACCAGGGTGTTGGCGAAGAAGCCGATCAGCGGGGCCGTCTCGGAGCGGGTACGGCCGGAGACGGCGGTGCCGACCGCGATGTCCTGCTGGCCGCTCCACCGGCCGAGCAGCGCGTAGCAGCCGGCGAGCAGCACCATGAACGGGGTCACGCCCTTGCGGCGGGCCAACTCGTCGACCGCCTCGCCGAGTTCGGCGGGCAGCTCGACGGCGAGCCGGTCGCCGCGCGGATCCCGCAGGCGCGGACGGCGTCGGTCGGTGGGCAACTCCAGCGGGACCAGGCCGGCCAGCCGTTCCCGCCAGTGCCCGAGCCGGGCGGCGAAGTCCTCGGTGGCGGCGTGCTCGCGCTGCCAGCGGGCGAAGTCCGCGTACTGGACGGGCAGCGGCTCGACCGCCGCGCCGGCGTAGTGCCGCGCCAGCTCGTCGGCCAGCACCTCGACCGACCAGCCGTCGCAGACGATGTGGTGCAGCGTCAGCGCCAGCACGTGGTCGTCCGCGCCGATGCGCAGCAGCATCGCGCGAACCGGGGCGCCGGCCGACAGGTCGAACGGGACCTCCAGGTCCGCGCGGATCAGCCGCAACGCCTCCTCCTCGGTCGCCGCCCGCTCGGTCAGGGTTATCCGGGCGCCGGGGTCGACGAGCTGGACCGGCTCGCCGTCGCGTTCCTCGTACCGGGTGCGCAGCACCGCGTGACGCTCGGCCAGGGCGGCCAGCGCGGAGGTCAGCGCCGGCCGGTCCAGGGGGCCGCGCAGCCGCAGTGCGATCGGCACCAGGTAGTCGGTGGCACCGGGCGCGAGGCGATCGAGGAACCAGAGGCGCTGCTGGGCGAAGGAGAGCGGCAACGGCCCGTCCGTGCCTGCCGGGGTGATCGGTGTCTGCCGGCCAGCGGTGGCTACGGCCAGGACCTCGGCGAGCCGGGCGACGGTGCCGGCCGCGAACACCTCCGCCAGCGGCACCTCGGCCGAGAGTACCTGCCGGAGCCGGAAGGCCAGCCGGGTGACCAGCAGGGAGTTGCCGCCGAGGGCGAAGAAGTCGTCGTGCACGCCGACCTCGTCCAGGTCGAGCAGCTCGCACCAGAGGGCGGCGACCGCCTGCTCGAGCGGGGTCCGCGGCGCGACCCGGTCCCCGGCCGGGTCCAGTCGGGCGCCGGCCGGGTCGGGCAGCGCCTTGCGGTCCACCTTGCCGCTGGCCGTGTGGGGCAGCTCGGGCAGCACCACGTAGAGCGCGGGCACCAGGTAGGCGGGGAGCAGCCGCTCCAGGTGGGCGCGGAGTTCGGCCACTCCCGGTCGACGCTCGCCGGCGGGCACCAGGTAGGCGACCAGCCGGGCCGCGTCCCCCGTGCCGTAGGCGCCCACCGCGGCCTTCAGCACCTCGGGGTGCTCGGCCAGCGCGGCCTCGACCTCGGCCGGTTCGACCCGGAATCCGGCGACCTTGATCTGGGTGTCGACGCGGCTGACGAACTCCAGCAGGCCGTCGGAGCGGTGCCGGACCAGGTCGCCGCTGCGGTAGAGCCGGGCGCCGGGGGTCTTGGCGTACGGGTCGGGGACGAAGCGCTCGGCGGTGAGGTCGCCGCGCCCCCGGTAACCGCGGGCCACCTGGACGCCACCGATGTACAGCTCGCCGACAGCGCCCGGCAGCACCGGCTCGAGCTCGGCGTCCAGCACGTACAGGGTGGTGTTGTCGATCGGCACGCCGATGCCCATGGGACCCTGGTCGAGCTCGCGCGCCGGGAGGGCGAGGGTGGCGCAGCCGACCGTGGTCTCGGTCGGGCCGTACTCGTTGAACACCACGGTGTCCGGGGCATGCCGCCGCCACGGCTCCAGCATCGCGCCGGTGAGCTGCTCGCCACCGACCACCAGGTGGGCTGTCGCGGTGCGCAGCGCCGCCACGGGCAGCTCCCGGCCGAGCGGCCCGAGGTGGGTCGGGGTGAGCTTCAGCAGGTCGAAGGAGTCCCGGCTCAGCAGCTGGACCAGGCCGTCGAGACCAGGCGTGCCGTCGTCAGGGGTGAGGGTGACGGTGGCGCCGGTGAGCAGCGCGGGGAAGAGCGAGGTGACCGGCAGGTCGAAGGCGACCGAGGAGTACAGCGCGCTGCCGGCGCCCTCGTCGAGATAGGTCCGGGCGGACCAGCGCACGTAGTTGACCGCGTTGCGGTGGGTCACCATGACGCCCTTGGGCTCCCCCGTGGAGCCCGAGGTGTAGATCAGGTACGCGAGGTTGTCCGGCCCGGCGCCGCTCTCGGGCGCGGTCTCCCGCTCCCCGTCCTCGACGGCCAGCACCGTCCCGGTCCAGCCCTGCGCCGACTCCCCATCGGTGATCAGCAGTTCGGCGCCGGCCCGGTCGAGCAGCCGGGAGCGCCACAGCGGCGGATGGTCGGGCGCCAGCGGCAGGTAGCCTGCACCTGCCTTGAGCACCGCGAGCAGGGCCACCACCAGCTCCGGCCCCCGGCGCAGGCAGACGCCCACCAAGCTCTCCGGCCCCACCCCGTGCGCCCGCAGCCGGTGCGCCAGCAGGTTCGCCCTGCCATCGAGCTGGCGGTACGTCAGTTCGCCGTCCGGCCAGCGCAGCGCGACCGCCCGCGGGGTGCGCTCGGCCTGCTCGGCGAACAGCTCGTGCAGGCAGCGCTCGGGCAGCGGCACGGCGGTCTCGTTGAACTTCTCGACCACGGTCAGCCGGTCCTGATGGGTCAGCAGGCCGACGCGGTGCAGCGGGCGGTCCGGGTCGGCCAGTACGGCGTCGAGCAGCACCCGGAAGGCGTCGGCCAGACGCTGTACGGTCGCCCGGTCGAACAGCGCGGTGGCGTACTGCAGCCGAGCATTGAGCCGCCCGTCGGGCAGTATGTCGGTGTCCAGCACCAGGTCGAACGGCGAGCCGGTCAGCGGTGTGCGGACCAGCTCGCAGTCGAGACCGGGCAGCGCGATCGGCTCCGGCGGCGCGGTGCGCAGCGAGAAGGACACCTGGAAGAGCGGGTTGCGGGCGAGGTCACGCTCCGGCCCCAGCTCGTCCACCACCAGTTCGAACGGCGTACCGGCGTGGCTGAGGGCGGCCAGCGTGTTCGCCGCGACCCGGCCGAGCAGCGTCCGGAAGGACGGCTCGCCGCTCAGATCGCCGCGCACCACCACGGTGTTGACGAACAGGCCGATCAGCCGCTCCGCATCGGGCAGGCCGCGGCCGGCCACCGGCGTGCCGACGGCGATGTCCCGCTGCCCGCTGAACCGGGCGAGCACCGCCTGGAGCGCGGCGAGCAGCACCATGAACCGGGTCGCCCGGCTGCGGCGGGCAAGAAGGTCGACCCGTGCCATCAGCTCGGCCGGCAGTTCGAATCGGACGGCGTCGCCGGCGCCGTCCCACACGGCCGGGCGGGGACGGTCGGTGGGCAGTTCCAGCGGTGTCAGACCCGCCAGCGCGGTGCGCCAGTGGTCCAGCCCTGCGGCCAGCCGCGGGCCGGTGAGCCGCTCTGCCTGCCAGTCGGCGAAGTCGGCGTACTGCAGGGTGAGCGGCGCGAGGGCGGCCGGCGCGCCGCCGGTGCGCTCCCGGTAGCCGGCCGCCAGCTCGGCGCCGAGCAGGTGCCAGGACATGCCGTCGAAGGCGATGTGGTGGACCACCACGATCAGCAGGTGATCGGCGGGGCCCACCCGGGCCAGCACGGCCCGCAGCGGGGGCTGCCGGGCCAGGTCGACCGGGAGCCGCAGCTCCTCCTCGATCAGCCGGTCCAGCCGAGCCTCCCGTTCGGCGGCCGGGAGGTCGGAGAAGTCGCACTGGCGGAACGGAAGTTCGGCATCGGGAGCGATGCGCTGCAGCAGCCGACCGGCTTCCTGCCGGTAGCTGGTGCGCAGCACCTCGTGCCGCTCGACGACGGCGGTGAGCGCACCGAGCAGCGCGCCGGTATCCAGGCCGCCCCGGATCCGCAGTGCCAGCGGGAGCAGGTAGTCGGGCGTGCCCGGCCGCAACTGGTCGAGGAACCAGAGCCGTTGTTGCCCGAACGACGCGCTGCGGGGCGCCCCCGCCGTGCTGTCCGTGCCGCCACGGCTGTCGTCGATCTCCACCGGCCACCTCCACGGGTCCTCACGGACGCGCACCGCGCCCCAGCGAAGCCTGTTGGCGGGCGCAAGCCCGGCACCAGGGACACAACGGCAGGGCCCGATGCCGTTCCTGCTGCCCGTTTGTCTCTTGTCGCCGTTCCCCGGCGCCCGGCAGGCTCGCCCCGTCGCAGTGCCGAAACCCGAGGGCAGGAGGGCCTGATGGCCGAGGAAGCCGCCGACACCCGTAGCTACCTGGTCGTGCTCAACGACGAGGAGCAGTACTCGATCTGGCTCGCCGACCGCGAGCTGCCGCTCGGCTGGCGGGCCGAGGGTACCCGGGGCAGCCGGGCGGAGTGCCTGGCGCACATCGGGGCCGTATGGACCGACATGCGGCCGAAGAGCCTGCGCATCCGGATGGACGGCACCGCCACCGGCGGGACCCGTGCGACCGTCTGACACCACGCCCCTCGGCGTGTTGCAGACCGTGGGCCGCACGCCGCTGGTCGAGCTGACCAGGTTCGACCCGACCGCCCGTTTCCGCCTGTTCGCCAAGCTGGAGGCCCACAACCCCGGCGGTTCGATCAAGGACCGCTCCGCGCTGGAGCTGCTGTGCGGGGCCATCAGCGAGGGCCGGGTGATTCCCGGCCGGTCGGTCGTGGTCGAGTCCAGCTCGGGCAACCTGGGCATCGGACTCGCCCAGGCCTGCGGGTACTTCGGGGTCCGCTTCATCTGCGTGGTGGACCCGCGCGCCAACCGCCAGAACATCGCCATCATGCGGGCACTGGGCGCCGAGGTCGAGGTGGTGACCACGATCGACCCGGTCAGCGGCGAGTACCTGCCGGTGCGGATCCGCCGGGTGCGCGAGATCCTCGCCGGCACCGAGCACGCCTACTGCCCGGACCAGTACGCGAACCCGCTCAACCCGCGCTCGCACCACGCGACCATGCGGGAGATCTGCGAGGCCGTACCCGGCGGCCTGGACTACCTGTTCTGCGCGACCAGTTCGTGCGGGACGCTGCGCGGCTGCGCCGAGTACGCGCGCGAGCGGCGGATCCCGGTGACCATCGTGGCCGTCGACGCCGAGGGCAGCGTCATCTTCGGGCGCGAGCCCGCGCCTCGGCTGATCCCCGGCCACGGCGCGGCCGTTCGCCCGGCGCTCCACCAGGACGGCCTCGCAGACACGGTGGTGCACGTCAGCGACCTCGACTGCGTGGTCAACTGCCGGCGGCTGGCGCACCGCGAGGCGATCCTGGCCGGCGGCTCGGCGGGCGCGGTGCTCGCCGCGGTCCAGCGGCTGGGCGACCGGATCCCGGCCGGCGCGACCTGCGCGGTGATCCTCCCCGACCGGGGCGAGCGCTACCTCGACACGATCTACGACGACGACTGGGTCGCGTCGCACTTCGGCGACGTCGCCCACCTGTGGAAGCAGCACGGTCCAGTGGCCGAGGCGGCGACATGCCGGTCCTGACGGCAAGGTCGGGTCCGCCGGTTCCTGGACGGTGCCGAGCAGCGGGTGGTCGAGGCGGTGGGCCGGGCGTACCGGCTGCACGCGGCCGAGGTCGGCCGGCAGGGCGATGAGCCGATCGCGCGCCGCCGCGGGGAACCGCACGTGGCCGGGGGCGCCGGGGCGCAGGAGCCGGTGGCCGGCAACAAGTGGACCTCCTCCTTGTCCGGCAACCTGGACGCCCGGATGGAGCGCGCCTCGGCGCTATCGTCCTCGGCTCGATGCGCACCGGTCACTCTGAGGTGCTGCGGGAGGGCTCGGTGATCTCCGCGCGGCGCACCGCGGCGAGCGCGGCGCTCGCCTCCGCGACGCACGCCCCCCGAGCGGATCGGGGGCGCCCTCGCCGCCCAGCGGCTGGTCTCGCTCGCCACCGCCGCCCCGCACCTGGACCCGCCCCCCTGCCGGCCCGGGACGCCGCTGCTGCACCCGTCCCTGCGCGACCTCGGCCCGGAGCCCATCCTGTCCAGCGTCCACATCGTCGATGACGGTGACCACGTCCGCCGCGAGTCCACCTCGCTGGCAGCCGGCCGAAGAGCAGGTCGGTCACCACGACTTCATCGCCGACTCGATCGGCTTCATCCTCACCGGCGGCCGGCACGAGCGCGGCCCCGAGGCCCTCACGGTCTTCTCGCCGTTCGCCCTGGGCGTGCTGGACCTCGCCGTCGCCGACCTGGTCCGCCACCGGGCGCAGGAACAGGGTCTCGGCACCGACGTGCCGGACCTGCCCCCACCCCGGGCTCGGTAAGCGACGGCTCCCCCGTGGCACCGGGCGGGACCGACCGGTCCGGTGCCACGGGCGGTCAGTCCCCGCACAGCGCCCGGGCGAGCCGACACAGCTCCGCGCGGTTCGCGCTGCCGGTCTTGTGGAGCAGGCTGGCGATGTGCTTCTCCACCGTGCGGGGCGAGATGGACAGTCGCTGGGCGACGTCCTGGTTCCCGAGGCGCTCCACGAGCAGCGCGAACACGTCGAACTCACGCGGCGTCACCCCGACCGACCGCAGCCCCTCGGGGATCAGCTCCCGCCCGGTGCGCCGCTGCGCGACCGGTACGCCCGCCTGCCGGATCAGCGACCGGCAGGCGCCGGCGACGGAGCGGACGCCGGCCTGGTGGAAGTACTCCTCGGCGGTCCGCAGCCAGGCGACGGGCTCGCCCCAGCCGTCGGCGAGGGCCGCCTCGGCGACCAGCCGCAGCCCGAGGTGACGGCCGGTCGGGAACTGCCGGAACTCCTGCCGCGCCCGGTCCACCAGCGCGGCGGCCTCCCGGCCGCGGCCCTCCCGCCCGAGCAGCACGGCGTCGGTGAGCACCAGGAACTGCCGGTTCCAGGCCAACGCGGCGGCCGGCGCCGCCAGGGCCGCCGCGCACGCCGTACGGTCGGCGGTGCCGCCGACGACGGCGAGCAGCGGACCGAGGCCGTACCGTCCGCTCAGGTAGAACATGTTGGGGTGCTGGTCCTCCCAGGCGGCCGCGGCGGCCAGCTCGGCCAGCGCCTGGGTGCGGTTCTCCTCCAGCAGGGCGCAGAACGCCCGGCACAGGCCGAGCAGGACCGGCATCAGGAAGGAGGTGGACTCGGCGGCTTTGTCGAACTGGAGCAGTTCCCGCTCCATCTGCCGTCGCCGGCCCTGATGGGCGGCGAGGGTGGCCGCCACCAGCAGCAGGTAGCGGTGGCCGCCGAGGTTGCGCATCCGGGCGCTCGGCTCCAGGCAGCGGTCGATGATCTCCTGTGCGGCCGAGAAGTCGGCGCGCTGCACGGCCTCCATCGCCAGCAGGCCTTCCGCGTGCTGGACCAGGGCGAGGGCGCCCAAGTCGCGGGCGGCGTCCCGCGCCTCCCGGATTCGACGCGCGTCACCGCTGCGCAGGAAGGCGTTGGCGCCGAGTCGCAGCAGCGCCTCCACCCGCCAGACCGCCAGGCTGTGCTCCTCCGCGACGGCGAGCATCCGCTCCAGGCAGGCGTCGGCGTCGTCGAAGCCGCGCTCGCGAGCCAGCAGGGCGAGCAGCTGCCAGGCCTGGCAGGCCACGACGGGGAGCTTCTCACGCTCGGCGACCTCGGCCGCCTCGCGGGCGAGTCGCTCGGTCGCGGCCGTCTCCCCGCCGTGCCCGGGGAGCAGCGCCAAGTGGGCCTCGACCACGGCCAGCGCGGCGGTGTGCCGCGGGGCCGACGGGTCGCCGAGGTGCGCGCGGGCGGCGGCCACCTGCGCCAGGGTGTCGGCGGCGCGTTCGGAGATCACCGCGGCCCAGGCGAGCCTGGTATGCAGGGCGACCCGTCCCTCGATGCTCAGCGCGTCGGCTCCCGCGTCCGGCAGCGACTCGGCCAGCGCCAGTGCCCGGTCCAGCTGCCCCGCCTCGGCCGTCGCGTGCACCAGCGACTCAGTGACGGCGGTTCGGTCGGCCGGCGCCGCCAGCCCGCGAGCCCGCTCCAGCAGCCGCACGGCGGTGGCCGAGGCACCCCCGACGAGCGCCCGGCGGCCGGCTTCGGCGTAGAGCAGCGCCGCTCCCGCCTCGTCGCCGCCCAGCAGCCGCAGCCGCGCCACCAGCTGGCAGCGGTCGTCGGAGACCGCCGGGTCCGCGGCCAGGACGGCCTCGGCCGCCCGGCGGGCGATCACCGCCCGCTCGGCCGGCGGCAGCCCGGCGAGCAGCGCCTCCGCAGTGAGCGCGTGCCGGAAGGCGTACTGGTCGACCGCGGTGGGATCGGGGACGACGAAGCCCGAGTCGGCCGCGGCGGCCAGCTGGTCGAGCAGCAGCCGCATGCTGTGTCCGGTGATCAGCTCCAGCGTGCCGATCGAGAACCCGGTGCCCAAGGTGGCGGCGAGCAGCAGCAGGTCACGCACCTGCGGATCGAGCTGCGCCAGCCGTTGCCGCAGGCCGCTGACCACGCTCACTGGAACCGCGGCCGCCAGGTCGCCGGTGACCTGCCATCCGCCGCCGTCCCGGCGCAGCGCTCCGGAACCGACCATCTCGGCGAGCAGCTCCTCGACGAGGTACGGGTTGCCGTTGCTGAGCGTGCTCAGCCGCTCGACCACGGCGGCGGGCACCTGGTCGGCCCGCAGGTCCAGGCAGCCGGCCGCGAGCGCGCCGACCTGGGGTGCACCGAGCGGCTTGAGGGTGGCCAGGGAGGCGACCCGGCGCCGCTCGGCGCCCCGGGCCAGCTCCAGGGCGGCGCCCGGCTCGGGTCGCAGCGTGGCCGCCAGCAGCACCGGCAGCCCGGCCAGGTTGTCGACCAGGTAGTCCACCACGGCGATGGTCTCCGAGTCGGCTTCGTGCAGGTCCTCCAGGACGAGCAGGCAGCCGCGGTCCCGGCCGAGCACGGCCAGCAGCCGCAGCACGGCCTCGGCCAGCTCCACCGCGCTCTCGGGGTAGCCGGGCACGGCGGTGTGCCGCCACTCCGGGAGCATCCGGCCCAGGGCCGGCCGGTAGGGCTCCAGCTCCGGGTCCTCGGGCACGCCCGTGACCCGGAAACGGGAGTTCAGCGCCTCGATGAGCGGACGGTACGGCGTCCCGGCACTGGTCGGGCTGCCGCGCCCGCGCAGCACCGGCAGGCCGAGCGACTCGGCCTGGCCGGCGCACTCCCCGGCCAGCCGGGACTTGCCGATCCCCGCCTCCCCTACCAGCAGGACCGTATGGCCCGACCCCTTCTGAAGGGCCGTCAGTACACTTTTGAACAGCCCGAGTTCGGTCTCGCGGCCGATGGTGGTCGGGGCAGTAGTGTGCACCTCCGCAGGCTACCCGTGCCGCACTCGCACTGAGTAGAGAGTTCCTCGGGAAGGACGATCACGCTTCGCCGCGGCAGCCCGCGGCCGCCGGACGGGCTGTTCAGTGGCGCTCGTCGTGGAACTCCATGCTGACGGAGGTCCACGGGCTGGTGCTGGTGCCGCGGAAAGCCGAGGAGGCGCCGAGCAGCTGGGAGCGGCGGCCGAGCCCGCCGCCGCTGCGCAACCGGATTCTGCCCGCCGGGTGGTCGGTGGTGGCGCCGAGCCGGGAGGCGGGCTGCTTCCAGAGCTGAACGAGGTCGGTGGTGTTCATCGAGGGGTTCCTTCCACTGATGTTCTCGGTGGTCTGTGTCAGGTGGCGCGAAGCCCGGCGTCAGGGGTTCCGGAGCCGTCCGCGGCTCCGACCCGGAGCCGGGGCGGGACGGGTTCGGGGTCCGGCGCCCGCAGCAGCAGCGTCGGAGCGACCATGTCGGCGAAGCCCAGCCGCAGCAGGCCGAGGCCGTGGCCGGCCAGGCCGGTGAGCAGGCCGGGCGCCGGGATGCCGCCGCCGACCGCGAGGTGCGGGCCGCGCCGGACCGCCCCGGCGGCCCGCACCCGGAGCACCGCACCGGCCGCTGTCCGGTGCGGTAGCTCCAGCAGGCCCCACTCGCCGTGGCAGAGGCTGCCGTCCGGCACCGGTCCGGCGTCCGCGAGGTGCCCGAGGGCCGCAGCGACGGCCGCAGCCAGCGCCGGATCCGCCATCGCCCTGGGCCGGTCGGCGACCGCCAGCGCCACCCCCGCCGCGCCGGTGCACCAGGAAAGGTCGGCGCCGGCGGACGGCAACCCGGCCACGGCGGAACGCAGCGCGGCCAGCCCTGCCCGGCGGTACTGCTCGCCGCCCCCGGAGCCCGCGAAGCCGAGCAGCGCCCAGCCGACCCCGGCGGCGCCGGTGGCGAAGCCCGGTGCAGCCGGGACGGGCTCGGCGACGAGCCGGTCGGCGCAGGCGTCCACGCCGCGCCGGAGCTCGGCCGACGGGTGCGCCCGGTGCGCGGCCAGCAGCGCGGCCAAGCCGCCCGCCGTGCCGTCGAGCACGCCGATCGACCGCTCGGCCCCGGCGGCCCGGACGGTCAGCGCGGCCGCCGGCTCGACCAGGTCGCGCAGCCCGGCGTCGTCCAGCACGGCCGAGACCCGGGTGAGCGCGTACAGGATGCCGCCGAGCCCGGTGAAGCCGCCTGAGCCGACCACGCCGAGATCCTCGTCCGGGAGCGCGGCGAGCCGGTCCAGCAGCCGCGGCAGCGGGCGCAGCGCGTCGCGTGCCGTCCCGGCGTAGCGGTCCATACCGGTGAGCGCGGCCAGCTGGGCGAGGAAGAGGGCGACGCCGGAGTACCCGTGCCCCAGGTCGGCGCCGCACGGCCCGAGTCTGCGGTACCGCTCGCCGAGCAGTTCGACGCCCAGCCAGTTCGCTCGGCCCCGGCTCCGGTGGGCCTGCTGGACCAGCAGGTCGCCGAACTCCCGGGCGGCGGCGAGCAACTGGTCGGGGGGCGGCGGCCCGGCCTGCCCGGCGGCTCGCGCACCCGGCCCGGCCGTCCGGGGTCCGGGCACCGCGGCGGGATGCGCCGGCACCACCGTCCGGCAGGCCAGCGCCGTCCGGATGATCCGCTCCTGCCCGGTGAGGTCGGCCTCGTCCATCGCCGCGAGGCGCGCCGCCACCCGGGCCAGTCCGGGCCGGTCGAGGGCGCCGGGGATGTGGGCGCCGGTGCCGCTCCACAGGTCGGTGCGGCCGGGGCGGGCGGTGAACAGCGGCACGTCGCCGTCCCGCAGCTCGGCGATCTCGTGGTCGAGCAATCCCGGCCAGCCCGGGTCGTCCACCGCGTCCGTGCCGAGCAGCCGCAACAGTTCCTCCCGGTCACGCGGCTCGCGTAACACGTCGGGGTGGGTGGCCTCGGCGAGGACCGTCACGTAGACCTGGGTGGCACGGGTCACCACCCTGACCTCGTCGTCGGCGAAGCGGCGCAGCAGGGCGGGCAGCTCCTGCCGGTGCGTCATGAGCATGCGGTAGCCCGCGCGGAAGCCGGCCACCAGCGCCTCGGTGTGGGCGGCGGGCTCGGTTTCGGCGCCGGCCAGCCGGGGGCGGTTGGCCCCGGGGCGGACCGCGCCGGGCCGGCGGACCAGCCGCATGGCGTCGGTGCCCGCGGCCTCCCAGGCGACCGTCTCGATCGGCGAGCGGCGGTCGGCGCCGCCGCCGAGACCGGAGAGGTCGAGCGCGTCCCCGTCCCCGAGCACCAGCTGGGGCAGCAGGCCGATCCGCTGCACGGACGCGTCCAGCGCGCGGCCCGCCGGGTCGTCGGCAGCGGGGTCCTCGGGCAGCGGCGGGTGGAAGAGCGTCTCCAGGTCCACCAGCACCGGGTGGTCGGCGCAGGCGATCAGGTTCTCGTGGTGCAGGTCGGTGAGGTCGAGCATGTGGGCGAGCGCGAGCAGCGCGCCCAGGCGCGTGTAGAACCGGTCGAGTTCGGCCGGCGAGGCGCAGGGGCGGGCCTCGATCAGCTCCGACCAGCCGTGGTCCGGACGGGTCAGCAGGGCGGGTGTGCGCAGTCCGGGTGTCTCCGCGCGGGCGTTGCACCAGTCGACCAGTTCGCCGAAGTGGCGGTCGGCCGCGAGTGGGCGGGGCTTGTACACCACCCGCCTGCCGTCGGCGAAGCGCAGCACGGCGACGCGGCGCCCGCGCCGGTGCACGTCGCCGGCAGTCCGGTCCACGGCGACCAGCGGGCCGGGGTCGTGTCCGGCCAACAGCCGCGCGACCAACTCGGCGCGGTCCTCGGCGTACCGGTTGAGCAGCTCGGCCATGGCCGCGATGGCGTTCGCGCAGCTGCGACCGATCAACTGGGCCAACAGGGGGTACTCGGTGAACAACCGGACCAGGCCGGCCCTGGTCCCTGTGCCGGCGACGAAGTCGCGGAACCTGGCCTGCGGGGTCGCGCCCGCCAGGCGTCCCTCTACCCGGGCCACCTGCAGCTCCAGCACCAGCGTGCGGGCTGCCTGGCCGCCCAGCGCGGCGGCCGTGGTCGCGGTGAAATCCCGGATGATCGCGGCCAGTTCGCTCGACCGGCCGACGCCCGGGTCGAGCCCGGAGAGCAGCCGCCGCCCGGCCAGCTCGGCGAACGGCGCGAGTACGACGGCGAAGCCGGCCGTGCCCGGCAGCGGCCCGGACGTCGGGACCGGGTCGCCGGGCGCGCCGGCGAGGGCGGCCTCGACGAACTCGGCCGCATCGCGGTCCCGCCGCTCCTGGGACTGCGCTGGCGCCAAAGCCGGGAGCGACCCGGAGGGGGCGGTCGGCCCGGCTGCTGCGAACGCATCGTTGGCGGTCACGACGCAGAGCCTGTCAGCCGGCTCGGTGGCCGCGCAAGAGCCGGAAATCTGCCGGAAATACCCTACCGGGACTGGCGCCGCCGGTGGTTGACGAGACGTCGCGGGGCGGGCCGGTCGGGCTGCCCTTGGAACGACCCGCCGTGCTCGGTTCCGGGGCCGCCGGGCGCGGGTACGTGAACCGCCTGGACCAGGACGCGCGCGTCGGCTTGCCGGCCGCCCAGTTCCTGATCCGGCCGAGAGCCGCTCACTGTGCGAAAGGGCCGCGCCGCCCTGTCTGTTCGACGGCCTGGAAGAGATCGTCCGCCGCTTCCCCTCCGCCGACCCGGCCGTCCTCCACCTGGGCGGCACGCAACTGCCCGGCGGCTTCGTGGTGACCATGGACGGCGCGCAGGGAGCGGAACTCGCCCGGCGCCTGGACCCCCGCCGGGTGCTGCCCGTGCACTACGACGACTACACCGTCTTCCGCTCACCGCTCGATGACTTCCTGACCGAGGCGCACCGGCTGGGACTGGACGAGCGGCTGCTGTCCTGCCCCCGGGGCCGGCACGCACGCCTGGTCCCGGGCGGCGGCCGGCCTACCGTCGGCTGAGAGGCGGCGCGCCCCCGCACGCGGCGCCCCGCCACGCGACCATGCCGGGGGCGAGGACCCCGCCCGCCCGCGCGGGGGAGCGAGCCGGTGCCCGGGTCAGGGCCCGGCGGCGACTGCGGGGAGGCCTGGTGGGGTGGGGCTCAGACTGCTGGTGCGCCGACGCCGGCGCAGGCCGAGGAGCCGGCCAGGGCTGGCCCGGTTCGGGTCGGTGTGACTGCGCCCGCGATGGGACTACGGCATCCGAGCAGTTCACAACGTGCGTTGCGCCATGAGTACTGACGTTGGCGAGTCTCGCCAGATACCGCGCTCAGTCACACCGGCCGGCGCAGTTTGCGAACGGCCGCCGTTCTTTGCGAGCGAGCCGCTACGCAACCAGGCCGCCACTGATAGTGATGGTTGCCCACGGATTCTCATGCGGATTACGAAGTGGTGGCCGATGTCAGGGGTCTGTCGACTTCGGCGGTACTGCTACCTGCGACGATTCGCCGGTGAGCTATGACCTTGCTGTGTGGGCCGGTAAACGTCCCCTCGACAACCACCAAGCGGGCTCGACATACGACGAACTCTATGTGCGCTACCTGGAATCCGACGACGTTGTCGCGCCTCCGGCGCCGCCCATTGCGCGCTACGTGGAAGCGCTTGGGGAGCGGTACCCGGACGACGTAGATCGCAGTGTCGTATGGGCATCACCGCCGGTCATCGAGGAGGCATCGGGGCCGATCGTGTACCTGCTCATGTCCTGTGGCAAGGCTGAGGAAGTGTCCGAGTACGCCGCCTCGCTGGCTCACGAGCACGGTCTCGTCTGCTTCGATCCGCTGGGAGAATGCCTCCGGCCTTGAACCGCCTGTTCGCTCTGAGGGCGGACCAGAGGAAGCTGGCTGCGAGGAGGAGGCCGACGCGGGCGGGACAGGGCGGCCGATCTGTCACTCGAACAGGTGACATTCGCTCCGAGGCGGAAGGTACAGCAGCGGCACGAGTCGTTCTCCGGCTGGACCAAGACCTTCACCGACCCCAGGCTTTGCGCTGCGATCGTCGACCGCCTCACCTTCGGCGGCAACATCATCGAGACAGGAACCGATTCCTACCGCCTCGCCACCACCCGAGCCCGCGCCGACCCACTATCACGCACCAACTCGTTGGTCGCCACCGTAACCGGGGAACTCCCCCGGGGGTCCAGATAGACTGGATCACGTGCGGCGGCGTCGGAGCGAGCCGCCGGGACGCCGCACGGCTGGGGGTCGTCCGGGCTGTCTTTCCCGACACCCCGCGGTCAGCCGTTGAGGTTCTGCATCAGCTCGGGGGCGTAGCGGTCGCCGGAGACGATGCCGCTCGGGGCGACGGCTTCGATGGCGGCCACGTCCTCATCGGTGATCGTCACGGTGGTGGCGGCGACGTTCTCCTCCAGGTAGCGGCGCCGCTTGGTGCCGGGGATGGCGACCGCGCCCTGGTGCAGCACCCAGGCGAGAGCCAGCTGGGAGGGCGAGACCTGCTTGGCGGCGGCGATGCGGCGGACCTCGTCGACCACGGCCAGGTTACGGGCGAAGTTCTCGCCCTGGAAGCGAGGGTCGGTGCGGCGGAAGTCGTCGGCGGCGAAGTCGTCCGGGCTGGTGATCGCACCGGACAGGAACCCGCGTCCGAGCGGCGAGTAGGCGACCAGGCCGATCCCGAGCTCGTTCAGGGTGGCCATGACCCCGTCGTCCTCGATGCCGCGCTCGAAGAGCGAGTACTCGGTCTGGACCGCCGAAATCGGGTGGACGCAGTGGGCGCGGCGAATGGTCTGCGGGGCGACCTCGGACAGGCCGACGTAGCGGACCTTGCCTGCGGCCACCAGCTCACCCATGGCGCCGACGGTCTCCTCGATCGGCACCTGCGGGTCGACCCGGTGCAGGTAGTAGAGGTCGACGTGATCGGTGTCCAGGTGACGCAGGGAGCGATCCAGGGAACGACGGATGTACTCGGGGCGCCCGTTGAGGCCGACGAGCGTGCCGTCGTCGGTGAACTCGACGCCGGTCTTGGTGGCGACGACGGCCTGCTCGCGGCGGCCGGCGAGGGCCTTGCCGAGGAGCTGCTCGTTGATGAACGGACCGTAGCCCTCGGCGGTGTCCAGCAGGGTCACGCCCAGGTCCAGGGCGCGGTCGATGGTGGCGAGGGACTCGGCCTCGTCGGTGCTGCCGTAGAAGGCGCTCATGCCCATGCAGCCGAGTCCTTCGGCGGAGACGGTCAGGCCCTGGCTGCCGAGGGTGCGGAGTTCCATGGTGATCTTCCTTGCTGTTGCGGGTCGTCCCGCGGTGTGTGACTGGTTGGTTGTGTGTGCGGTGCGCTGCGGCCCTCGGCCCGAAAGCGGGTGCGGCCGGGCGCCGGTCGCCGGTCTGGTCGGGCGGGGCGCGGCGGCGGTGTGGCGCAGGCGGGCGGGGATGCTGTGCGGCTGGTGCGCCCGGCGTCGGCGGTGCACCCACGTGGGAGGCGGGGCGGTCAGCGCACCCAGGTACCCGTGAGGGTCTGGACGGCGGAGCCGTCGAGGTCGGCGAGGGTGGTGGCGACGAAGTCGCGGGCCCACTGCGAGGTCTGGATGCGGAAGAGCGGGCGGGCGCCGGTCAGGGCGTCCACGACCGGGGCGGCTGCCTCGGCCGGACTCTGGGCGTTGTCGAACGACTGCCGGGTGCGGGAGATGTAGGCCTCAAGCGCCGGGGCGTAGGGCCCGGCGGCGGCGAGCAGCGTCGGGACGTCCAGGCCGAGATTGGCGACGAACTCGCTCGCCACGGCGCCCGGCTCGACCACGGTGACATCGACGCCGACGGTGGCGGCGACCGGTGCGAGGGACTGCATGAAGCCCTCGACGGCGAACTTGGCGGCGCAGTACGCCTCGTTGAAGGGCTGGCCGACGACGCCGCCAACGCTGGTGACGGTGATCACCCGACCCTTCGAGGCACGCAGGTGCGGCAGGGCGGCCCGGGTCACCGCCACCACGCCGAAGAAGTTGACCTCCATGGCCGCGCGGACGTCCTCGAGGCTGCTCTGCTCGATGGTGCCGACCTGGGCGGCCCCGGCGTTGTTGACCAGCCCGTCCAGGCGGCCGTGCTCGGCGACGACCTCGTCCACACAGGCGGTGATGCCGGCGGAGTCGGTCACATCCAGGCGCTTGACCTGGATCCGGTCCGCGACACCGGCCTCGGCGGCGGCCCTGAGCAGGGCCTCGGCCTTGCCGGTGTCGCGCATGGTGGCGATGGTCGCCCAGCCCGCCCGCGCGGTGCCGATGGCGGCGGCCAGGCCAATACCGGAGGACGTACCGGTGATCAGAACTGTCTTCGGGGAGGTCATGAGGGTCTTCCTTGCTGAGGAGCACAACGGGCGGCCGACACCCGTAACCGGGGAGTTCCCCAGTTATCCGTCACGGTAAGCGGAGAACTCCCCGGTTGTCCAGCTAGACTGGTCCCCGGATGAAGGGAGCAACCTTGACCAGCAAGCCGACCGTGTTGCGCGCCGATGCCCGCCGCAACCGGGAACGCATCCTCGAAGCGGCCGTGCGCGCCTTCTCCGAAAAGGGCCCGGACGTCGCGATCGACACGATCGCCAAGGCCGCAGGCGTGGGCTCGGCCACGCTCTACCGCCACTTCCCCACACGCGAGGCACTGGTCGAGGCGGCCTACCGCAACGAACTGGCCCGTGTCTGCGACAGCGCCGCGAAGCTGCTCGCCGACCATGCACCGGACCGGGCGATCCGCCTGTGGATGGACGACTTCATCGACTACCTGGCCGCCAAGCAAGGCATGGCGGACGCACTCCGGGCCGCGGTCGCATCCGGTGCCGACCCCTTCGCCGAAACCCTCGACAAGCTCGGCTCCGCGCTCGGCACCCTGCTGCACGCCGGCGCCGAGGCCGGCCTCCTGCGCCCGGACATCGACCCCTTCGATGTCGGCTTCAGCCTGGCCGGCGTCGCGCTGATCACCAGCGCTCCCGACCAACGCGAACGGGCCGGACGCCTCCTCGACCTGCTCCTCGACGGCCTCAGATACGGAGCAAACGGGCCAGCGTCCAGCCCGTGACCCCGCTCCGGCCGCGTTCGCCCGGCCGCCGCTTGGGGCGGGATCGCGTGGACAGAGAGTCCCGCTGCTCGCGGCGTGGTCCAGCACCGAGAAGGCGGGCTGCCCGCCGGCCAGGCACTGCTTGGAACGGACGCCGTCCAGAACAAGGTGCATCGCGGACAGAGGGACGCCTGCCGTCAGGCAGTCCGGGCGATGGCGGCCTCAAGCGATCAGCAGACTGCCCGATACTCAACTCGACGTCATGGTGCTCCGCTGCCTCTGCGGCGCCACCGCCGGGAAGGCCTCCTGTCTCCTCGGCGTGCCGCCGGCCGCCGTACGGTCCGACGAGCGTCACGCCTACCGCTTCCTGGAGAGCGCCCCCATCCTGCCGCCCGAGACCGAAGGATCCACCACGTGACAGCACGTGAAGAAATCCTGTCCAGGGCATTCCTGATCCGCGACCGCGCCGTACCACGCGATGCCGTCCTGCCCAGCCAGGCCGAGCACTGCCCACACACCGCTGTCCGGCCGGTCAAAGCGGGCGAGGCGGCGTATGCGACCCACCGACCAGGTACCCGAGTCCACGAGCGCGATGATTCTGGCCTGCGTCTGCACCTGACCGACACCGACGTCGGCGCCCGCTTCCGGTGGCCGCAAGCGACGCGGCGCCTCTCGCGCTGTGCCGTGGGTTCCCGAGCGGATGGGTGGACCGCCACACGATGAGCTTTCCTGGACAGCCACGGAGACACACGGCCGACTGAGCACGGCTGCTCAATGCGGTCATTGCGAGCGCAAACCCGAGCGGATTGCCGGCGACCTCCTGGACGTTGGCTCCGGGACCCGGACACGTTCGAGAGCCGCGCTCCGCATCACGTCCGACAGCAGGGCGGACGCCGGCACGGTGAGTTTCGTAACGCGCGCGATTCACCGGTCATCTGATCGATGTCACGGGCAGCCACACGGGCCATTCTCACAGCATGACTGACACCCCCCGCCCCCATTCCGCAGAACGCGAGCGCGGTTCCGAGCCCGCCGACGGACCGGCCGGTGCAACCCGCAGAACCGTCATGGCCGCCCTCGGCGGTGCGACCCTCGGAGCGGCCGCTCTGGGGCTGACGGCCGGACCGGCGACCGCGACCGCAAACGGGAACAATGGTGCCCAGCCCCCGACCCGGCCGGCCGCCGACTGCGTCCTCACGCCCGAGCAGACCGAGGGGCCTTACTACCTGGACCTGGAGACGGTCCGCAAGAACATCACCGAGGGCAGGCCCGGCGTGCCTCTCACCCTCCGCGTCAAAGTGATCGACACCACGACCTGCTCTGCACTGCCCGGCACGGCCGTCGACATCTGGCACTGCGACGCACTCGGCGTCTACTCCGGATATGAGGCAGGCGGCTCCACCCCGGACACGACCTTCCTGCGCGGCGTGCAACTGACCGACTCCACCGGCGTCGCGGAGTTCACCACCGTCTACCCTGGCTGGTACGTCGGCCGGGCCCTCCACATCCACGTCAAAACCCATGTCGGCGGCACTGTCACCGAGGGTAGGTACCACGGAGGCCACGTCTCCCACACCGGCCAGCTCTACTTTCCGGAAACGTACAACAGCAGGGTCGCCACCCTCGCCCCCTACCGGAGCAATACGGCCACCCGCACGCTCAACGCCAGGGACGGCATCTACCGCAACGGCGGGTCCTCCACCCTGCTGACTCTTACGCAGATCGGCAGCGACCTCGCCAAGGGAGTGCTCGGCACCGTTGTGCTCGGCATCGATCCCGACGCCGTCCCCTGAGGCTCCCGGCCGAGCGGTAGCCGGTTTGCTTTGCGGCAGCGACGCCGGCTACCGCCGCTGCGATGCCGGCCGCCCACTCTTGCCGCTGGTCGTCGCGTGTCGGAATGGGTCGTCGCAGGAACCAGGACCGCAGGAAAAACGTACGGCCCCTCAGCGGTGCCCGAGTTGGCTCACGGCCGCACTGCGCGCGAAGGAGGGGATGACGGACTCGAGGACTTCGTCCAGGGAATGGACGGCCGGGTATCGGGGATGACCGAGGCATGACATGCGAGTCGTGCGGCGCACCGCTGACCGGTGGACCGCGCCGCGGTCGACCGGCTCGCTACTGCTCCGACGCATGCAGACAGCGGGCGTTCAGGCAACGGTCGGCGCGCCGGGATTCCCGCCGGGCGCAGACGGCTGCATCACCGCCCCCATCAAGCGATGCCTCCGCGACCGCCCAGGTCCGCTGCCTGCCACGGGCCCTCGACTCCTTCGTGGGCCGACGGGCTGAGCTGTCGCGACTGGCCACCCTGCTGAGGACGTCGCGGCTCCTGACCTTGACCGGTGCCGGCGGAGTCGGCAAGACACGGTTGGCGCTGGAATTCGCCAAGGGTCTGCCCGGCCGCCACGGGCGGGTCGACCTGGTCGAACTCGACGCGCTGCATGACGGCGCTACGCTCGCACAGTCCGTCGCCGCCGCGCTGGCCGTGGGGGAACGGGCAGGACGATCCGGTGCCGACGTCCTGGTTCACGCGATCGGCGACGCCCGTCGGCTGTTGATCCTGGACAACTGCGAGCATCTGGCCGAGCCGTGCGCCCGACTGATCGCGACCTTGCTGAGTCACTGCCCTCGGCTACGGATCCTGGCCACCAGTCGAGAAGCCCTGCGGGTACCCGGGGAGACGGTGCTCCGGGTCGGTGAGCTGTCGCTGCCATCGGCCGATGCCGGAGACGACCCGGACGTCCTTCTGCGGGCAGACGCCGTCCGGCTGTTCGTCGAACGTGCCGCGAGTTGCTCACCGGGATTCACGCTCCAGCGCGGAAACGGTCGGACGGTGGCCGAGATCTGCCGCAAACTGGACGGCCTTACGCTCGCCGTCGAACTGGCGGCCCGCCGGGCTGGAACTCTCCCGCTGGATGACATCCTGGCGGGACTGGGCGACCAGATGTCTTCGCTGTCCCTCCTAGCAGGCGGACACAGGACCGGTCCCGGGCGTCACAGCGAGCTGGCCGCCGCGATCGACTGGAGCCATCGACTGCTCGATCCGGCCGAACAGGCGGTCTTCCGGCGTCTTGCGGTCCTCGGTGGCGGATTCGACATGGCTGTGGCGCGGACGGTCTGCACCGGTGCCGGTATCGCACCGGCGCAGATACTCGGCATCCTGTGTGCCCTGGAGGCCAAGTCCCTGATCACACGTCACTCGCAGGCCAGGACGGCACGCTTCAGACAGCTGGGCCCCATCCGCGCCTACGCCCTGGAGTGTCTGCGCGCATCCGGCGAGCTGCACGCCACCAGGCGCCGGGTCCTCGAGTGGCTGAACGGGCTGGCCGACCGAGCCGGCGACGAGGTGTTCCCCGACCAGGCCGGCAGCCCGCTGGCCGTGGAACGGGACAACCTCGCGGCGGCTCTCGCCGGCGCCACCGTCCGTGACGGCGCCTCGCTCCCACGGCTGAAGCTTGAACTGGCGCGGGTGCACTACGAGCAGGAACAGCCGTCAGCCGCCCATGCGCTGCTGACGGGACTGCTGCGGGAAGGCGGCGGCCGGGCCCTCGGCGGGGCGGTACCAGCGCTTGCCGCGCGCGTGGCCTGCCAGCGAGCCGACCTGGCACAGGCACTGAGCCTCGGCGAGCGGGCGGTGGCCATGGAGCGCACGCGCCATCACCCCGCCGGACTTGCCAACGCCTTGGACGCGCGGGCCGCGGCGCGGCTGTGCCGCGGGGAATTCGGCGCGGCCGTCGCCGATCTGCGCGAATGCCTGGATGTCGTCGCCACGCTGGGCACACCCAAGGACACCGCCTGGTGCACCCATCACCTGGCCTGGGCGCTGCTCCAAGCGGGCGGGGAAATGGAGGCCGACGCACTCATGTCCCGCTGCCTGCCCGTGCTCAGAGCTCACGCCCCTTGGAGCCGGGTCGCCGCCGCCTTGCACACGGCGGGCGCCGTACGGCTGGCTCAGGGGCATCTGGAAAGTGCCGAGGCGCTGTTCGCCGAGGTACTGCGGATCGTCCCCGAAACAAGTGTTCACGCGCTCTATCCGGTGGAGGGCTTGGCCCTCGTGGCCGCCGAGAGCGGCGACATGCGGCGAGCGCTCCTGCTGTACGAGGCAAGCACGCAGGCGCGTCGCCGTCTCGACACTGTGTCCGAGGCTCCGTGGCGACGCCAGGTGGAACGAACGGTGGCTCGTGCCAGGACAGGGCTCCCGGCGGCTGCTCGGGACGCCGCGGTCAGCGGCGGCCGTCGGCTGCGCGGGAACCGGCTTGTCGCGTACGCACTGCGGACAAGGAGCGGCGACCACCGGACGAGGACGGATGCCGGGGAGGTCGTCGACGACCGGTCCACGCTCACCGGAAGGGAGTTCATGGTGGCGCGGCTCGTCGCCGACGGGTTGACCAACCGGCAGATCGCAGAGCGGCTCGGTCTTTCGGCACATACGGTCGCCACACACCTTGACAAGGTGCGCGACAAGCTGGGCATGCGGTCACGCACACAGATCGCCCTGTGGGTGGCCACACGGACCAACGCCGAGGACCCGTACGGGTGACCGATCACCGACAGTCGTCGCTCACGGTTCCTTCCCAGCCGCGGCCGCCGTCACCGCGCCGGCCACCACCCGCACCTTGACGTTGCTGCGCTGGGACACACCTCCACCAAGATCTCCCAGGCGTCTTCGGTGGTTGCCCAGCGATGGCAGACGTGCACGTGCGGGGCGACGCACTCTCCGCAGGCCGCGTTCCGCCGCAGGTGCAGGTCGACCAGGGTGCCAAAGGGTGTTGCAGGAGGTTCGGTGGCCGGCATGTCTCGGTGATGGCTGGCCTGCTGTTTCGATCCGCCATGGCGAGGTCGTGCATGGTGGCTACGGCCTGGACGGCGTGGTGGAGGCCGTCGCCCCTCTGGAGAACCGGTAGTCGCGTGAGGAGGCCGCGACCTGCCGGTCCCGGACCGGGATCAGGGTGCCGTCAACGATCCACAACCGGTCGGCGCCCGGCACCGGGCTGGGCGCCGGCTCCAGCGCCGTCCTCGGGTGCCGGACCGGCAGGCACTCTGCGGGATCTTGTTCGTGCTGCATACCGGGATCCAGTGGGAGTACCTGCCGCAGGAGCCGGGCTTCGGCTCCGGGATGACTTGCCGGCGGCGTCTGGCCGCGTGGAACGATGCCGGTGTGTGGGACCAACTGCATCTGGTGCTGCTGAAGAAGCTGCGGGTCGCGAAGAAGCTGGACTGGTCGCGGGCGGTGATCGACTCCTCCCGCGTCCGGGCCGCTCGACGGGGCCCAAAAGCGGGCCCAGTCCGGTCGACCGCGCACGTCCGGGCAGCAAGCACCACCTCATCGTCGACGGCCAGGGCATCCCACTCGCCGTCTCCCTGACCGGCGGCAACCGCAATGACGTCACCCAGCTGCTGCCTCTGCTGAAGAAGATCCCGTCCGTCGCCGGCCTGGTCGGACGGCCACGCAACCGACCCGACACCCTCCTGGGCGACCGCGGATACGACCACGACAAATACCGCCGTCTCGTCTGGGCACTGGGCATCAAACCCGTGATCGCCCGCCGCGGCGTCCCGCACGGATCCGGCCTCGGAGTTCACCGCTGGGTTGTGGAGCGGACCATCGCCTGGCTCCACGGCTTCCACCGACTACGCATCCGCTGGGAACGACGCGACCCACGAAGCCCTTCTTGGCCTCGCCACCTGCCTCATCACCCACCGACACGTCCAACGCCTTTGTTAGGCCCTCTTACTCATCGTGCATGCCTCCCGAGTCCTGCTGGGTCCCGGGATCCTGCTGCTGAGTTCCGGGATCCTGGTTCTGGGTCCCGGTCTCTGGCTGATGGGTGGGATCCTCCTCCTCGGTTCCAGGATTCTCATGCTGCGTCCCGGGATCCCGCTGCTGGGTTCCAGGACGGTCTTGCGGATCCGATGCTCCTTCCCCGCCACTCGCGCACTGATCCGCCGTCATGCCTTTGTCGATCACTCCATCGCCGTCGGTGTCCACCCCGATCGCGTCGATCACTCCATCGCCGTCGCTGTCGCGGACCATCGTCTCGAATCGACCGTCGCCGTCGCGATCCTGGACCCCCTCGTCCGCCAAGCCGTCCCCGTCGGTGTCCCAGTACTCGCATGTCTGCGCGGGGGCCGCGGAGACCTCCGCGACCGGGCCGACGGCTATCCCCAGAGCCATCGCGGCCGACGCTGCGCCACACGCTACGATCCTGCACTTCATCGGGGCCTCCACTCCTCAAAGAGAAAGAGCAGCTCCGACGTGCCGGGCGAGCGCGTCGGCGCTGCCGCTCTTCCATGCTGCGCCGCGGACGAAGGCTCTGTCGAGTAATCCCGACCCGCAGGGCGGCCCCGCCCACCGAACGGGACTTGTGTAATTTTCAACAGTGTTTCGGCCGAGCCAGCGCCAGGGGGAGGCCACGGCGGCGCTGTACACGACGAAGATCGCCGTGTACGAGCTCGTGGGTCGCGCTGTACGTCATCACCACGAACCGCGTCCCCGGTCGGCCGGCATCGGCCTGGGTAGCCAAGACCTGGCGACGCCCGCTTCGGGAGTCAGCTGCCGACGCTCACCTGGACCGCGAGTGGCTGACCTTGACTTCTATCGGCCTCGAAGGCGTCGTTTTCGAGGGTTTGGACAGCAGCTACGAGTCGTCGGTGCGCGGGTGGCGAAGTGCAAAATCAGGATGAATTGCATCTGCCGCAACACTCCACCGGGGATGAAATAAGCAATTTACGCACGTCAGACGCCACGGGCGCTACCGGAAGAAGAGGGCCGCCTGACCTGCAGGCAACAGTGCACCCATGATGTGGACCCTGCCGCAGCGGGTGCTTGCCGTCGCCGTGGACCGTGCCGACCTGCCGCCTGGATGGGCGGCAGAGCCGAAGTCATGGGCAGGGTTTGGCCTCGTCCGTTGGCCACGATGGAGGTGAGAGCGGGAGCCCTCCGGCATGAATTCCCCGACCCTGTGGCGGCGTCAGTTCTGGCAGTTGCACCCCGACGCGGTCTTCGCCCCGGTCAGGGAGGGTACTGGCCGTGGTCGACGGGTGCCGAGTGTGCACGAAGCAGAGCCGTCGACGCGGGCCCATGCGAGGTGGAGGAGCCTGTTGCCTGCATGCGGATCCTGGTCACAGTCGGGGTTCCTACGGGGTGTGCACGTCGCCCTCGCGGTAGAGGACCAGGTGTTCGTGGAAGAGGACGCCGTCGCGGACGTCGCCGGTGGCGGTGAAGCCGGTGTCATCGGCGTAGTCGATGTGGTTGCCGGTGACAGTGTAGTTGCCGGTGTAGGCGCTGCGGCGGTTGCCGCGGGCTTCGTCGTAGCGGCCGTCGGGCAGCAGTTCCTGGCGGATGAATCCGTCGGCGGTCACCCACATTCCGACGTACGGGTGCGGGTCGCGGGGCGTGTCGTTGCTGGTCATGGCTCTACGATCGGCCCGGCGGCCGGGGGTAACCAGGCCGCCGTCTCCCCAGGTGAGAGCTTCCTGGGTGCCGCACACCCAGCATCGCGAGTGATGGGGCCCTTCATGTCGTGCAGCAGCGGAGCGGGCCGTTCGGAACCTTCCCCGTGGCTGCTTCGTCGTACGCGGCGGGACGGATCGTGGGTGCCGGACACCTGGGATAACGGCGGCCTGGTTCCGTTTCCACCGCGCGACGAACCTGGTGGTCAGGCAGCTGCTGTAGCTGCCGAACACTCGCCTCGGACCCGCACCGGCACTCATTTCGCGCAGTGGGGAAACCGACGAGGCGACTCCACTGAGGAGCATGCAATGAGCAGCACCGACACCGGCACCGGCACCGTGAGCTGGAACCCCGAGGCCCTCGACGAGATCATCTCGAACGACGAGGGGCGGCCCGTCCTGTTCACCAACGCCCGCGTCGTGACGATGGATCCGCTGATCGGGACCATTACCGGCGCAGACCTCCTGTTCGTCGGTTCCCTGGTCGTAGGGGTCGGCCCCGCCATCATCACCGCGGCGGGGGACGACAACGCCATCGTCGTCGACTGCACCGGCCTGACCATCGCCCCCGCCGTCGTCGACACCGTCGCGCTGGCCGGCGGCCGTGGCCAGCGCTCGGAGTACGTCGCGACGCTGACGCCGGGCAACACCCCCGACTTCCTCGTGGTGCCCGACGAGCTCGCCGCGAACGTGCCGAGTGCGGTGGCCACCCTCATGACCCGGCCGGAGCAGGTCCGCGCACTTGTCGCAGCCGGCCGGCCGGTCCTGTGGGCCGGCAGCGACGTCCCCGGCCGGGCCACCGCCCCTGAGACGGGCATCCCGGCCGCCGCGGACCTGACCGGCAGCCCGCGCGTCGGCGTCTGGATCGACAAGAACGACTTCCTGCACCAGGAACTCACCGCCGACGGCCGCTACGACGAGACCCGGGGCGGGCGCCCGCACGCCTACCAGGGCCGGTACTGGATCGACGGCCACCGCATCGACTACCTGGACGACCTCGGCTTCTGGGCCTACGGAGAGTTCCAGGGCGACGAACTGCACCACGCCGGACACGTGATGAAGCTCGGCTGACCCTCCCCCCGGTCGGCGCTCCCACGGTCCCGATCCTGGGTGCGCGACACCTGGGGAAACCGCGGCCTGGTTGCCCTGGCGCGCGAGACCGAGGCTGGGATTCGAACAGTAGCTGGAGGCCGCCGTGAAGCTCGCCGGGGAGATCCGTTCCTCCGGCGTCGCCGTCACCCTCGTCGTCCACGAACACAAACGACTCGGCCGCGGC
>NZ_JBVJRL010000020.1:0-131527 GCF_055607665.1 Streptomyces sp. NPDC036984 | reverse complement strand
TCCACGAGCAGCTCGATCCGCTCCCGCGCCGTCAGCTTGCCCTTGGCGTGCTGCGCCTCGGTCGCCTTCTCGCTGGGACCGGCCACGGCCTGGGCGCGGATCTCGTGCAGCTCGGCGACTCGTCCGCGCGCGTCCGTCGGCTCACCGGTCGGCTCACCCGTCGTCTCTTCCAAAACGGTCATGTAGTGACCTTACGAAGGACACGAAGAAAAGCGAGCCGTCGACTCTGTACAGTCTCCGGCCCGTTTTCCTGGTACCAGTGAACAGAACCATCGCCGCATGCAGGCGTTCCGACTGCTCAGACGGCCGACGGGTTGTAGGTAGGCGACAAAGCCGTCAGCTGAGAGCCACCTCACATTTATGGGTGGCACATGCCATCCCCGGAGTGACACGGAGCCTCAGACGGCGGTCCGCCGAGAGGACCTGGACGCTGTCGTCGGCCCGGGTCACCGCGCGCACGGGGTGGTTCCAGATCAGTTCCAGCGGGGCCCCGGTGCGGGGCGGCTCGCTCACGCAGAGGGTGGCCGTGCGGCCCCGGCGGACGAGGAGCACGCTCGCGCCGGACGAGACGGTCAGGTCTCCCACCGTACCGGCCCGCCAGAAGTTCCCCGCCGTGAGGCCCAGGCCGGGCAGGGCGACGGCTTGGGCGGCGGTGTCGTTGGCGAGGACGGACAGCCAGGGCCGGCCGGCGGCCCGGACGGCGGTCTCGGCGCGGGTGGCGCCGGGCAGCAGGACGTAGGCGTAGCCGGCGGCCACCGGGTCGGTGCCGTGGTCGAGCCAGAGGGTCTGCCAGCGCCGGGTACGCCGCTCGGGGCTGCCGGCGGTGTTGATGTCGGACCAGGCGCCGGTGCGGTCCTCGCGGAGGGTGTGCAGCTCGCCGCCGCACGGCAGGATCCATCCGCCGTGTTCCGCGAGGTGCGCCCAGTTCCGGCCGCGTACGAAGCTCTGGGTGCCGTTCTCGCCGAGGTTGCGGTTGTCCACGACGGTCTCGACCGGGACTCCGTCGGCGCAGGAGATCCCCGCGCCGAGGCAGACGATCGCGCCGGCGAGGAAGAACCAGGACTTGTGGGCCTCCAGGGTGGAGCCGAGGCCCTTGAGGTGCTGGCCGACGGCGGCGAAGGTACCGTCGGTGGCGCCGCCGACCCAGCGGACGTCCGGCCTGGGCGCGCCCCATTCGCCGCCGGCCCGGTCGGCGAGCCGCTTGGTCGACACGGTGGTGCCGGGCAGCCGGTACCAGTCGACGGTGGGCCAGTACCAGTCGGTGTACTGGTCGCCGCGCCCCCGCGGCCACCAGGAGAGCAGGCCGGCGCCGGTGTGCCAGCCGCGCGGGTTCTCGCCGTTGCCGCACTCGTAGTGGGCGATGCGGTCGCTGGCCATGGCGAGGGCGGCCGTGAAGCGGGGCGTGCGATGGGCGGCCCGGTCCATGGCCGCAAAGAGGCGGTGGCCGAGGGGTTCGGGGGTCGCGGGTCCGGGTGAGGTGGCGATGGCGTGCAGCCGCGCGAGATCGGCGACGCCGAACTGACGTGACGTCAGCAGCGGTACGGTGGTGTCCCGTTCGATCCAGCCCTTGATCCGACCGTACCAGCGCTCCCGTTCGGCCTCGCTCGCGCCGCCCGCGAGGAGAGCGATGGCGGCGACCAGGGCTTGGCCGTGGTAGTGGTCGCTGCGCAGGATGTGCAGGTCGTCGGAGCGCAGGTAACCCCGGCTGATGGCACGGCCGTTGACGCAGTCCGTCACGAGTCCGTCGTGGATCAGGGGCGCGTAGGCGTGCTCGACGCTGTCGAGGACGTTTCGCCGGGCGGGATCCGTCACCTCCCACGCCGACCCGGCGAGCAGCGCGAACAGCCGCCCCAGTCCGTCGAGCAGGACCTGGCCGTAGGTGCCCGAGTAGGCGACCCAGGTGTGCTGGACGAAGGAGCCGTCGGCGTAGAGGCCGTCGCCCTCGGTGACGTACGGGAAGACCGGCGAGAGGGCGTCCCGGGCGAGGGCGATCCGGCCGGGGTTCCGGCCGAGGATGCCGCGCAGGGCGACCGAGCGGCACAGGTCGACGCGGTTGGCGCCGGTGGAGGTGCCGGAGTAGTCGGCGAGCAGCGCGTCGGGGATGAAGTGGTCGACGGTCGCGCAGGCCGCGGCGATCCGGTCCGGGCCGAGCTGCTCGTAGAGGGCGGCCGTGATGTCCATCAGCAGCCGGGGGCTGCCGATCTGCCATTCCCACCAGTTGCCGTAGCGGGCGGTGGCGGGGTTGTAGACGGTGGCGGAGAGGTGGTCGAGGCCGCGGAGCACGTCGGCGAGGAGGCCGGGGTCCCCGGTGACACCGGTGCCGCCCTGGACGTACGCCTGGGCCATGGTCCACAGGCGGCCGTAGCTGAAGGTGATGCCGGCCGGCGGGTCGAAGGGGTGGCCGGGCCAGAGGGAGGCGGGCGCCGGGGTCATGGCGGCCCGGAACTCCCCAGCACGCTGTCCGAGTTCAGCCAGCCGGGAGGCGTACGGCTCGACGGCCGGGTCGTACCCGCTGCCCAGGGTGATGGCCAGCCAGCGGCGGCGCAGGTCGTCGTAGGGGTCGCCGGCCGCCCGCGCGCCCGGTGCGGGGGCGGCGGCGAGAGCGGCGGCCAGCAGCAGTGCGCGTCGGGTCATACCCATGGGACCTGTCACCGCCCTCTCCCTCCGGCTCCCGGCTCAGCAGCCGCCGCAGTTGTAGTACAGGACGTCCCAGTGGTTGCCCTCGTCGGCGTAGATGTTGCCGGAGCCGGACTTGTACTGCGGGGCTCCGTCGCCACGCAGGCCGATGTACGTGAAGGTGTTCTTGACGTACGACGTCACGCAGGTGTTCTTGCCGTAGTCGAGCTTGTAGCCGTTCCAGTGGGAGTAGGTGCCGGAGGCGTGGCCGGTCTCGGTGCCGCCGGTGATGTTGAGCGCGCAGCCGCTGGCCCGCTTGAGGGTCTGGGCGCCCTGGGCGGTGGCGAGGTTGAGCTGCTCGAAGGACGTGCAGGTGGGGTTGTTGCGGTCGGAGCAGTTGCCGGAGGACGACCAGGTGATCCCGACCTCGCGGAACATCTGGGTGGCGGTGGCGTGGCTGATCTTGGTGACGGCGAAGGCGTCGGTCGCGGTGCCGAGGACGGCGATGCCGGGGGCGACGGTGAGGGCGAGCGCGGTCAGAAGCGAGCGGACCTTGAGGGGCTTCATGGGGACCTTCCTGCGGTGGGCCGTGTGTTCCGGGGGCGGCTGTGCAGGTGGTGCAGGCAGATGGTGCCCGAGCGGCGGGGCGTGCGCCAGAGGGCACGCGAAGTGACACTGCGTACCCGACAGGACACACTCCGGATCATGTTGAAAACCGAACCGAATGGGTCTACCGTCGGAGTCACGGAGTTCGTTTAACGTTCAACAAGGAGCATGTGATGGGTATCTTCAGCCGCAAGGACACCGCCCCCGCCCCCGCCGCGCAGGCCCCCGCCGCCCCCGACCTCACCGCGCTGACCGGCGACTACACCATCGACCCGGCCCACAGCACGATCGGTTTCGTCGCCCGGCACGCCATGGTCACCAACGTCAAGGGCAGCTTCAAGGACTTCACCGGCACGCTCCACCTGGACGGCGCCGACCCGTCCCGGTCCACCGCCACGCTCGACGTCCGGATGGCGAGCATCGACACCGGCAACGCCGACCGTGACGGCCACCTGAAGTCGTCCGACTTCTTCAAGACCGACGAGTTCCCGGCCATGACCTTCCGCTCCACCAAGGCGGAGGCCCTGGGCGGCGACGACTACCGCATCACCGGCGACCTCTCCATCCTCGGCGTCACCAAGCCGCTCACCATCGACCTGGAGTTCAACGGCTCCGCGAAGGACCCCTTCGGCAACGAGCGCGCCGGCTTCGAGGGCAAGGCCGAGATCCTGCGCTCGGAGTGGGGCCTGACCTGGAACGCGGCCCTGGAGACGGGCGGCGTGCTGGTCTCCGACAAGATCAAGCTGGTCTTCGACATCTCGGCGATCAAGGAGGCGTGAGCCCGCGGCGAGTCGGCTCACCGGCCGCTGCCGCCGCGAACTCACACCACACGATCTTGCCGGGCTGCCGCTCCCCCACACCCCACTTGTCCGCGAGCGCGGCGACGAGGAGCAGCCCCCGCCCGTGTTCCGCACCCGGAAGCACCTCCGGGATGCGGACCTCGCCCGGACCGCTGTCGTGCACCTCCACGCGCAGGGCGCCGTCACCGTGCAGGGTCAGCCGGAGGAGGAAGCCACGGCCCGCGGGGACGCCGTGAAGGAGGGCGTTGGTCGCCAGCTCGCTCACGCACAGCAGTACGTCGTCGGTTCGTGGTACGCGGTCGGTGCGCTCGTGGCGCACTTCAGGAAGAAGGCACGGCTCACGCAGGAGCAGTTCGCGGAGCTGGCCAACCTCGCCGTCGACACGGTGGGGTCGATCGAGCAGGGGAGGCTGGCACTTCAGCCGGATCGGGCCGAGCAGTTCGATGAACTGCTGGGCACGGACGGGGCGCTGGCGGTGCTGGTGGCCAAGCTGCCGGTGCGGGATCGGATCGTGCAGTTCGCGCAGGGGCTGGTGGATCACGAGCAGGAGGCACTGGGCTTCCTCTCGTACGAGAGTCTGCTGGTCTCCTCCAGACCAGGGACTACTGCCGCGCTGTGTTCGACTACCGCTACCCGGCGCTCGGAAGCGAGACTGCCGAGCAGTGGGTGAACGCCCGCATGGAACGGCAGTTGATCTGGCAGCGGGAGCGGCCGACCGTGGGGCACTTCATCCTGGAGGAGAGCATCCTGCGCCGAGAGGTCGGCGGGCCGGAGGTCATGCGGGAGCAAGTTCGGCAGATCCTGGAGTACACAGAACCCGTCCACATGAGCTTCCAGATCATGCCTGCGAACCGGACACCGCACGCTTGCCTCGACGGCCCGATGGTGCTGCTGGAAACTCCCGAGCACGAGCGCCTGGTCTACCTGGAGGTACAGCGCGCCAGCTTCCTCGTCGACGACCCTGACGAGGTCAGCGCTTATCACCTGAAGTATGGAATGCTGCGGTCACAGGCCCTCTCACCCGACGAGAGCGTGCGCCTGCTGGATGGACTGCTAGGAGAGTCATGAACACCGCAGCAGTACTCGCATGGTTCAAGTCGAGCTACAGCGGCAGCGAGGGCGGCAACTGCCTCGAGGTCGCCTGCTCTTGGCGCAAGTCCAGCTACAGCGGCAGCGAAGGCGGCGACTGCGTAGAGGTGGCCACCCACCCCGCCGCCATCCACATCCGCGACTCCAAGAACACCACCGGCCCCATCCTCACCCTCTCCCCCTCCACCTGGAACGATTTCCTTGACGGCATCGCCCGCTGAAACCGAATCCGCATGGGTCCACATCGCCTCGTACGAGAACGTGCCGGGGCGTCCCCACCCCATGCGCGTCCTCCTCGGTTGACTGCGTGAGCGCGGCATCGACTGGATGCCGTTCGCCGAGGACGAGCTGCGGATCGACCTCATGTGCCGCAGGGACGAGGACGGGCACTGGCGCGGCACGCTCGGTGTGAACGTCGACGCCGGTGCCCTGTGGCGGCTGGGGCTGCATCCCGGTCAGCCCACCTCGGTCGCGGCCGGGCCCTCGCCGCCGGCGTGGTGGCATGCCGCCGGTGAGCGCTACGCCACCCGGCACAAGATCGTCAGGCGTCACGCGAAGTGAGCGCTCAGAAACCTCCGCCGAAGTCCCCGCCCCCGCCGCCGAAGTCCCCGCCGCCGCCCCCGCCGCCGCCGTCGAAGCCGCCCCCGAAGTCCCCGGGATCGAAGTCGGTGCCGGAGATGTCGCCGCCCTCGTAACCGCCGCCGCCGAAGTCGCCGTAGCCGGTGCCGTAGTCGGCGGCGTACGTGGGCGTGGCCATCATGCCGCCCAGCAGGGTGCCGACGAGGAGGCCGGGCAGGAGGCCGCCGCCGAAGTAGCCGCCGGCCCAGGGGCCGTAGGCCGGGCCCGCGTCCCAGTAGGGGCGGCGGCCGTAGTCGGTGTCGACCTCGCGGATCACCGGGTCGCGGCCGTCGGCCAGACGCGTGGCGTCGGCCGCGCAGACCGGGACCTCGCGCGGGGCGCCGGCGGGCGGGGTCCAGGTGGCGTCGGAGACCGAGGGGCCGTGGCGGGGGTCGAAGAAGCACGGCGGACGGCGTTCCGGCAGGGGGCGGTGCTCGCGGCGGGCGGCCAGCCGGGCGAGTGAGAAGCGGCCGTCCTCCAGGGCCTCGGTGACCGTCCGGACGTCCTCCGGTCTCCGAGCGGCGGCCATGCGCTGCTTGGCGGTCTCGTAGGCGTTCAGGGCGCGCTCGTAGTCGGCGCGCATCGCGTCGTCGGCGCCCGGTTCCGAGGGGTGGAAGTCCAGACGGTCCAGTTCCTCGCCGAACGCGGTGATGTCCTCGTCCACCACCACCCGCAGCCGGTCCAGGGCGGCCCGCTGCTCCTCCTCGCGGCGCCGGCGGGTGCGCCGGACCAGCGCGTACGAACCCGCGCCGGCGGCGACCAGCACCGCGCCCACCGTGATCAGCGCCGTGAACGAGGCAGCGCCGCCGGCCGAGCCGCCCCAGCTCTTCGGGGCGTGGCCGCCCATGTTGGCCAGGGCGCGGCCGGTGAAGTCGGTCAGCTGGGCCTTGGCGTCCTCGCCCTGCACGCTCGCGACCAGGTTCCGCCGGGCCGTGGCCGACATGACGGAGGAGTCGGCGCGGGCGTCGAAGCGGTCGCCGAGGCGGATGCCGTACAGGCCGGTGACGCCGGTCGCCGCGCGCAGGTCGCGGAAGAGGTTGGCGGTGGGGTGGCCGGCCGGGAGGACCGCGATGAACAGGGGTTTGTCCGCGTCCTTGATCCGCTCGGCGAGTGTGTCGGCGTCCGCGGCGGACAGCTGGTCCGTGGCCGCCGGGTCGACGTAGACCGGGCTCTTGCGCAGGGCCTGGGCGATGGTGGAGACGCTGGTGTCCGCGCTCGCCCCGGGTGCCACCAAGGTCGCCAGCACCAGGGCCAGGGCGGCCAGCAGCAGAGCGGGGAGGCTTCGGGTCCGCAGAACGGCCTTCATACTTCGAAGCTACCCGAAGCCTCCCCAAACCGGTTATTTACTCCGGCTCCCGGGGTCAGACGGCGCGGTACGCCTCCGCCAGCTTCTGCACCGCCTTTCCGTACCGGCCGGTCAGCAGCAGGTGGTCGGCGTCGGCGAAGGGCTTCGCCACGGCCTGGGTGAGGTGGCCGGCCGTCTTCTGCTGGACGAGCAGCCGGGCCCGGGCCACCAGCGCGCGTCCGGTCCGGTCGTCGCCGTGCCGCTCGGCCGCCGCCGCCCGGGCGGTGAGGGCGCGCAGGGTGGCCGTACCGCCCCTCGGGACCGGGGTGAGGGTGGTCAGGCCCCAGCCGTAGGGGAACTGCGGGTCGTACGCCGTGTCGCCCACGTTGACCGGCAGCTGCGCCTCCGACCTGGGCCAGGTGACCGGGAGCTGTCCGGTGAAGGGACGCCGGCCGTAGAGGACGTCGGCGACGCCCTCGCCCTCGGTGCCGGGCAGCCAGGAGGCGACCAGGGCGTCGATCCCGTCCAGCCGGTCGCCGATGATCTGCGGGCGGCCGGAGACGATCAGCACCGCGCACTTCATGGCCGCGCAGACCTTGTCGACGGCGGCCTGGTCGGTAGTGGACAGGCGCAGGTCGTGGCCGTTGCCGACGTCGCCGACGCCCTCGGCGTAGGGGGTCTCCCCGACGACGACCACACCCACGTCGTAGCCGTCCGTCGGGGCCGAGGCGTCCTTGGAGTACGTGACGTTCCCGCCCGCCTTCCGCAGGCCCTGGAGGATGGTCGTACCGGGGACGGTGTTCCCGGAGGAGCCCTGCCAGGTGAGGGTCCAGCCGCCGGTCTGGTTGCCGATGTCGTCGGCGTCGGAGCCGGCGACGTACACCTTCTCGCTCTTCTTCAGCGGCAGCAGCCCGCCCGCGTTCTTCAGCAGCACCTGGGACTCGGCGGCGGCCCGGCGGGCGACCTCGCGGTGTTCCGGCGAGCCGATGGCGGCGGCGCCGGAGGTGTCGGCGTAGGGGTGCTCGAAGAGCCCCAGCTTGAACTTCTGGGTGAGGATGCGGGAGACGGCGTCGTCGATCCGCCGCTCACCGACCCGGCCCGCCCTCACCTCGTCGGCGAGCGTGGTGCTGAACTCCTTGTAGCCGTACGGCACCATCATCATGTCGACGCCCGCGTCGACCGAGGCACGGACGTGGGCGGCGTAGTCGCCGGGGAGCTGGTCGATGGCGTTCCAGTCGCTGATGACGAAGCCGTCGAAGCCCAGCCGGTCCTTGAGCACGCCGTTGATCATGTCGCCGCGGGCGTGCATCCGCACCGCGCCCTGGCCGTCGCCGGCGATGTCCAGGGAGGAGTACGACGGCATGACCGTGCCGATGCCCCGGTCGACGGCCTCGCGGTACGGCGCGAGGTGGATGTCCTCCAGCTGCTCGCGGGTGACCTCGGTGACGCCCTGGTCGATGGTGTACGTCCCGGTGGTCGAGGAGCCGTACGCGGTGCCGCCGTCGCCCACGAAGTGCTTGGCCGTGGCGAGCACCTTGTCGTCGCGCTGGAGGTCCTTGCCGTTCGCGCGGCCCTGGAGGCCCTGGATCACCGTCTCCATGGACTCGACCAGCGCCGGGTCCTCGCCGAAGGACTCGTAGGCGCGGCCCCAGCGTTCGTCGCGGCTCACGCACAGGCAGGGCGCGAAGTCCCAGGGGATGCCGGTGGCGCGGACCTCGGCGGCCGTCACCGCGCCGGTCCGGTAGGCGAGTTGCGGGTCGCGGGTGGCGCCGATGCCGACGTTGTGCGGCATGACGGTGGCGCCGGCGAGGTTGTTGTGGCCGTGGACCGCGTCGACGCCGTAGACGAGGGGGATCTGGAGGCGCGTCGCCCGGGTGCGGAGCTGGAAGGCGTCGATCGTCTTCGCCCACGCCTCAGGGGTGTTGGGCGTGGGCGTCGAGCCGCCGCCGGAGAGCAGGGAGCCGAGGGCGTAGGCGGTGATGTCGCCGCCCTGGCCCACCGCCCCGCGCTCGGCCTGGGTCATCTGGCCCGCCTTCTCCGCCAGGGACATCCGGCCGAGCAGGTCCGCGACCCGCTTGCGCACCGGCAACTTCGCGTTCAGGTACGGCAGTCCGTGCGCGTCGATCACGATCTGCGGGGGCTCGGCGGGGGCCTTCGCGCCGCTGACGGTGAGCTTCAGGGGGACGGTCTCGGCGGTCTCGGCCGCCCGGTCCCGGCGGGTGGGCACCTCGACGGTCCGGGCGGTGCCGGACGCGGTGCCGGCCGGGAAGGTGAGAGTGCCGGAGACGGGGGTGTAGTCCTTGCCGGCGGTCGCGGTGCCGTCCGCGGTGGCGTAGGTGACGGTCACGGGGTCGGCGAGGGGCTGGTCGCCGGTGGTGGCCACGGTGACCTTCACCTTCGCCGTCTCGCCCTCCGCGACCGGGTGGACGGGCGCGTCGCTGGTGACGGCGGCGCGCAGCGCCTGGTCGGCCTTGCCGTACAGCTCCACGCCGTCCAGGGCGAAGTCGCCCTCGACGCCCTGCGGCAGGGTGACGGCGTAGCCCCACATCTCGTTGAGGCCGAGGACGCGGTCGATGCCGCCGACGGGCTGGTAGTCGGTGCGGTAGGCGAAGTCGGTGAAGGGCAGCTCGATCCGCTTCCAGCCGGAGAAGTCGTCGGTGAAGGAGGTGGTCCACAGTTCGGACGCCTCGCCGTGGGCGCCGCCGTCCTTGATCTCGAAAGTGATCTTCTTGCCGTTGTTCCGGCCCTCCCACCACAGGCGGATGCCCTGGCGGGCGGACCAGTCGTGGGCGGGCGCGGTGGCGGCGAAGTCGTGGGTGAAGCCGCCGTAGCCGCTGATGTCGTAGCTGCCCGCGAGGACCTTGCCGCCCTCGGGGGCGTCGGTGCGGTCGGCGAGCCGGAGCGTGGGCGGATCGTCGGTGTCGCCGCCCCAGGTGAAGATGCCCTCGGCGGGCTGGGAGGCGAAGGGCACCTCGCCTTCGAAGCGGTCGACGGGGACAGGGGCCGGCTCGTCGGCGGCGCGCGCGGTCGCCGCCCAGGGCAGCAGACCGGCGAGGAGTGCGGCGGAGGCGAGCAGGGCGGTTCTTCGCATGGACCTTCCCTCGGCTCTCGTGGTTCACTCAGGGCTTAGCTCACGCCGTGAGTTAACTAGGGGCGCACACCCCCGTCAAGACGATCCGTCAGCTCTGCCGATCCGAGAGGAAGGGCGACGCACCATGAGGAGAACCCCCCGCACAGTCCGGCTGCTGCTCGCCGGACTGCTCTCCGCCGCCGGTGCCGGCGTGGCCGTACCCCCCGCGCACGCGGCCGGTGAGCAGGTCACCGCCTATCTCACCACCACCGACGACTCCGCCGGCCGGCACGTCGTACGCGGCCTCCAGGCGCAGACGCCGTTCGCCTTCCAGTCCGGGACGGGCGGCAGCGGCGAGAACATCGCCGTGGACGAGAACACCCGCTACCAGACCTTCACCGGCGGCGGCGCGTCCTTCACGGACACCGCGGCCTGGCTGATGAACAGCAGCGGGGCGCTCTCCCCGGCGACCCGGGACGCGACCATGCGCAAACTGTTCTCGCCGACGGACGGCATCGGGCTGTCGTTCCTGCGCAACCCGATGGGCGCCTCCGACCTCGCGCGCTACGGCTACACCTACGACGACGTGCCGGCCGGCCAGACCGACCCGACCCTGTCGAAGTTCTCCCTCGCGCACGACCTCGCGGACGTCGTGCCGCTGACCAGGCAGGCGCTCCGGCTGAACCCGTCCCTGACCGTGATGGCCTCACCGTGGACGGCACCCGCCTGGATGAAGGACAGCGGCTCGCTCAACGGCGGCTGGCTGAAGGCGGAGGACTACGGCGCCTACGCCTCCTACTTCGTGAAGTACCTCCAGGCGTACAAGGACCAGGGGATCAACGTCTCCTACGTCACCGCGCAGAACGAGCCGACCTGCTGCTCCGGCTATCCGTCGATGAGCTGGAACGCGAGCGGGCTCGCGTACTTCACGAAGAGCGAGCTGCTGCCGAAGCTCCAGTCGGCGGGCCTGACCACCAAGGTGCTGGCGCACGACTGGAACTGGGACGTCTACGACTCCTACGCCGCCCGGACCGTGGACGACGCGGCCGTCCGCAGCCACCCCAACTTCGGCGGCATAGCGTGGCACGGCTACGGCGGTGACATCGCCAAGCAGACGAGCGTGCACAACCAGTACCCCACACTGGACGCCTTCGGCACCGAGCACTCGGGCGGCACCTGGATCGCCGACCAGCAGCGCGAGGACATGTCCAACATCATCGACTACACCCGCAACTGGGCGAAGTCGGTGACCAAGTGGTCGCTGGCGGTGGACCAGAACATGGGCCCGCACAACGGCGGCTGCGGCACCTGCACCGGCCTGATCACCGTGCACAACGGCGACGGTGCGAGCGGGACGGTCGACTACACGATCGAGTACTACACCATGGGCCACCTGACGAGGTTCGTCCGGCCCGGAGCCCAGCGGATCGCCTCCACCTCGTCCACCGCGGTGCCCAACGTGGCCTGGCGCAACCCGGACGGCAGCAAGGCGCTGATCGCCTACAACGGTGCGTCCTCGGCGAAGACGGTCACCATCGACTGGGGCTCCCAGCACGCCACTTACTCGCTGCCCGGCAAGACCTCGGCCACCTTCACCTGGTCCGGCACCCAGTCCGGCGGCGGCCGGACCGGTGCCTTCGTGGGCCTGGCCGGCAAGTGCCTGGACGTGACGGGCGGTTCGAGCGCCGACGGTACGGCGGTACAGCTCTACGACTGCAACGGCACCGCCGCCCAGCAGTGGACCGTGCAGGCCGACGGGTCCGTGCAGGCGCTCGGCAAGTGCCTGGACGTGACCTCCGGTTCGACGGCGGACGGGGCCACGGTGCAGTTGTACGACTGCAACGGAACCGGTGCCCAACGGTGGTCGTACAACGCGTCCACCGGTGATGTGGTGAACACGGCGGCGAACAAGTGTCTCGACGTCACGGACAACACGTCCGCGAACGGGACCCGGATCCAGATCTGGTCCTGCACCGGAGCCGACAACCAGAAGTGGACCCTGAGGTAAGGCGGAGCATGAGACGGACGGGGGCCGTGGCGGCGGGGATCATCGGCGGGATGCTGCTGGTGAGCGGCTGCGGCCCCGCCGAGCTGACGCTCGCGGGGGTGCGGGTCGGGGCGGACGGAACGCCGTACGCGGTGGTGCGGCCGTGCGGAGACGACACCTATCGGGGCCCGTACCTGGGCGGGCGGGCCCGCGGCGCCGAGGAGGGTCCCGTCACCACCGGCTGGGACACGCAGAAGAAGAAGGGGCTGCACGGCGACGCCGACTTCCCCCTCTTCGACCCGCCCGCCCGCTGGCAGGCCCGGCACCGGGGAGCCCAGCGCCTGCTCCCCCGGCACGACTACGTCCTCGGGTTCGGGCACTACGTCGGCGGCGACTCCTACAACGGGGTCGTGGAGTTCACCACCGAGCAGATCGGCCGGCTGAAGCCCGGACAGGTGTGGGCGGACGACCGGGCGATGAGCCTCAGCGCGTTCGAGCGGCTCGCCGACGACTCGTGCTGAGGCGGTGTGGCGTGCTGCGGATCGGCCGCCGCCGGACCATGGTGGGGGTATGACCACACCGCAGGATCTGTTCCTCGTCAGTCTCGACGTCCCCGGCGAGCACCCCGTCGAACAGGGTGATCTGTCGCTGGCGCTCGCCGGCGCCGAGCTGATCGACCTCCTCGGGGCCCGGGCGCTGACCCTGGAGGGCGAGTCCATCGTGCCCGGTCCGGTGCTGACCACGGGTGACCGGCTGCTGGACGAGGCGGGGGCGGCGCTCGTGCGGCAGGAGCCGTACGAGACGGTCGAGGACTGGCTGTGGCGGCGCGGGCAGGGGCTGGCCGTGGCCTACCGCGATGTCCTGGAGTCCACGGGGCAGCTCACCGGCAAGCGCCGGCACCGGCTGTTCCCGCGGAGCAAGGACGAGATCCCGGCCGACACCGCCGCCCGGCGCCACGCGGCCGACCGCTGGGACTCCCGCGACCCCGTCCTCACCGGCCTCGCCGCCACCCTGGGCATCGGGGACGACCGGCCGGTCCCGGAGGAGCCCGGTGACGAGGCGGTCGTCACCGTGCTGGCCACGGTCGGCGACGCGGTGACCGAGCTGGAGGCCGTACGCGAGCGGCGCCGCATCGAGAACATCGCCTTCGACAACATCTGGCGGGCGCCCTGAGCGGTGCAGGCGGGCCTCAAAGGATCAGCTGGCCGATGCCCAGCAAGTTCCCCTCGCTGTCCCGGAACCAGGCGCCCCGCTCCCCGCTCGCGTCCTTGCTCGGGTAGTTGCCCTCGATCTCGGCGATGCCGCCCCGGGTGCGGAAGCCGGGCACGTCGACCTCCTCGAAGACCACGCCCCGGCTCCGCAGCTCCGTCACGGCCGCCTCGATGTCGTCCACCTCGAAGGCCATCTGGGTGAAGGTGCCGGGCGAGGCCCCCGTCGAGCGGAACACGACGAAGTCCACGCCCGCGCACCGGTACAGCAGCCCGCCCGGCCGCTCGTCGACGGGGTACAGACCGAGTTTCTCGGCGTAGAAGCGCCGTGCCCGGTCCAGGTCCCGCGCGGGCAGCCGGGTCGCGACGCGGGCCCGGGACAGCAGGTCACTCTCGTATGAGGTCATGCCTCCACTGTGGCTACCGGGCCGGCTCCACGCCCGCGCGAAGGAGGCCGTACGTGTACGCGTCCTCCAGGGCCTGCCAGGAGGCGGCGATGACGTTCTCGGCCACCCCGACCGTGGACCACTCGCCCGAGCCGTCCGAGGTGGAGATCAGCACGCGGGTGGTGGAGGAGGTGCCGTGCTTGCCCTCCAGGATGCGGACCTTGTAGTCGACCAGCTCCAGCTTCGCGAGCTGCGGGTAGATCTTCTCCAGCGCCACACGCAAAGCGCGGTCCAGGGCGTTGACCGGGCCGTTGCCCTCCGCGGTGGCGACGATCCGCTCGCTCTTGGCCCACAGCTTGACCGTGGCCTCGTTGGCGTGGGTGCCGTCGGGCCGGTCCTCCACGATGGCCCGCCAGGACTCGACGTCGAAGTACTTCAACGGCCTGCCCTCGACCTCGGTGCGCAGCAGGAGCTCGAAGGAGGCGTCGGCGGCCTCGTAGGTGTAGCCCTTGAGCTCCCGCTCCTTCACCCGCTCGACCACCCGGCCGACCAGTTCGCGGTCGCCGCCCAGGTCGATGCCCAGCTCCTTGCCCTTCAGCTCGACCGAGGCGCGGCCCGCCATGTCGGAGACCAGCATGCGCATGGTGTTGCCGACCAGCTCGGGGTCGATGTGCTGGTACAGGTCCGGGTCGACCTTGATGGCGGAGGCATGCAGGCCGGCCTTGTGCGCGAACGCGGAGACGCCCACGTACGGCTGGTGCGTGGACGGCGTCAGGTTGACGACCTCGGCGATGGCGTGGGAGATGCGGGTCATCTCGCGCAGCCGCCCGTCGGGCAGCACCTTCTTGCCGTACTTCAGTTCCAGGGCCGCGACCACCGGGAAGAGGTTGGCGTTGCCGACGCGCTCGCCGTAGCCGTTGGCGGTGCACTGCACATGGGTCGCGCCGGCGTCGACGGCGGCGAGCGTGTTGGCGACCGCGCAGCCGGTGTCGTCCTGGGCGTGGATGCCGAGCCGGGCTCCGGTGTCGGCGAGGACGGTGGAGACGACCGCGTGGACCTGGGCGGGGAGCATGCCGCCGTTGGTGTCGCAGAGGATGACGACGTCGGCGCCGGCCTCGGAGGCCGTCCGGACGACCGCCTTGGCGTACTCGGGGTTGGCGCGGTAGCCGTCGAAGAAGTGCTCGCAGTCCACGAAGACCCGGCGGCCCTGCCCCTTCAGGTACGACACGGTGTCGCGGACCATCTCCAGGTTCTCGTCCAGGGTGGTGCGCAGCGCCAGCTCCACGTGCCGGTCGTGCGACTTGGCGACCAGCGTGATCACCGGAGCGCCGGACTCCAGCAGCGCGTTGACCTGCGGGTCCTCAGCGGCCTTCGCGCCGGCGCGGCGGGTGGCGCCGAAGGCGACCAGCTGGGCGTGCTTGAAGTCGATCTCCTGCCGGGCGCGGGCGAAGAACTCGGTGTCCCGGGGGTTCGCACCGGGCCAGCCGCCCTCGATGAAGCCCACGCCGAAGTCGTCCAGGTGCCGTGCGATGGCGAGCTTGTCCGCAACGGTGAGGTTGATGCCCTCGCGCTGCGCGCCGTCGCGCAGCGTGGTGTCGAAGACGTGGAACGAGTCGTCGAGCTCGCTGGTTGCCGTCTCGGTCATGGTCTCAAGGCTCCTGTTGTGGATCTTCGGTCTTACCGGAATGACCGGCTCCACCGTCCCACCAATACTCCCTCGCGCTCCGCTCCCGGCTGAAGGTGGGCCGGAAAACGAAAAAACCCCTCGCGGGTGCGAGAGGTCTGCGCGCGGGTCGAGGACGACGGTGGCCACCCGCACCTGGTCGTACGAGGTGGTCACTGCGGACCGGCGCGCCTGCTGCCAATAATCATGGCGAACGAGAGCACGGGGGCAGTCTGGCACAGCCCCGCCCCCGGCTCACCGACCGTCTCAGGATGCGGGCGTCAGGCTGGACTCCCCGGAGTCCTCGGCGGCCTTCACCCGGGCCAGGTCCAGGTCCTTCGTCTCGCGCATGGTGATGTACACCACCAGGGACACGGCGGCGCAGCCCGCCACGTACCAGTAGAAGCCGGACTCGGCGCCCGCGTTCTTGAACCAGAGGGCGACGTACTCCGCGGTGCCGCCGAAGAGGGCGTTGGCGAGGGCGTACGGCAGGGCCACGCCGAGTGCGCGGATGCCGGTCGGGAACAGCTCGGCCTTCACACAGGCGTTGATGGAGGTGTAGCCGGTGACCACGACCAGCGCGAGCAGGGAGAGACCGAGGGCGGGCCAGTAACCGTCCGCGTGCTTGAGGAGGGTCATGATCGGCACGGTGAGGAAGGTGGAGCCGACCGCGAAGGTGATGAGCAGCGGGCGGCGGCCGATGCGGTCGGACAGGCGGCCGGCGAGCGGCTGGAGACAGGCGAAGACGATCAGCGCGGTGAAGGAGACCAGGGTCGCGGTCTCCTTGGACAGGCCCGCCGAGTTGGAGAGGTACTTCGTCAGATAGGTCGTGTACGTGTAGTAGGCCACCGTGCCGCCCATGGTGAGGGCCATGACCAGGAACGCCTCCCGCCGGTGCCGCCACAGGGCGCGCAGGGTGCCGCGCTCCTCGGCGTGCGAGGCGTCCTCCTCGTACACCTCGGTCTCCAGCATGTTCCGCCGCAGATAGAAGACGACGGCCGCGCCGAGCGCGCCGACGACGAACGGGATGCGCCAGCCGTAGCTGTGCAGCGCGCTGTCGGACATGGTGCGCTGCAGGATGATCTGGAGGCCGAGGCCGACGATCTGGCCGGCGGTCATGGAGACGTACTGGAAGCTGGAGGCGAAGCCGCGGCTGCGCGCGTCGGACGCCTCGGTGAGGTAGGTCGCGCTGGCCGCGTACTCGCCGCCCACCGACAAACCCTGGAGCAGGCGGGCGACGAGCAGGACGAGCGCGCCGCCGTAGCCGGCGACCGTGTAGGTGGGCGCCACGGCGATGAGGACCGCCGAGGCCGACATGAGCGTGACGGTCAGGGTGAGCGCCGCCTTGCGGCCCTTGCGGTCACCGACCCTGCCCAGCAGCCAGCCGCCGACGGGGCGCATGAAGAAGCCGACGGCGAAGATGCCGGCGGTCTTCATCAGCTGGGCGGTGGGGTTGCCGCTCGGGAAGAACGCTCCGGCGAAGTAGGTGGCGAAGCTGGCGTACACGAACCAGTCGAACCACTCGACCATGTTGCCCGCCGAGCCGACCCAGATCTTCTTCCAGTGTTGTCGTCCCATGCGCCGTTACCTGCCCGGCGCCGGAGTGAACGATTCCTTCAACCATGCGGCCGAGTGTGGCGCAGTGCCCCAAGGGGCGCGGGGAACTGCACGACCGGCCACGGCGGACCCGCGGCTAAACGACGAGCAACGCGTCCTCGAGGAACTCCCGCACATGCGCCAGCACTTGCTCACGATCGGTACCGCGCAAGCCAATGGCGACATGGATGGAGAACCCGTCAAGCAGCGCACGCGTCCTCGCCGCGAAGCGGTCCGCGTCCACCGGCCGGAACTCGCCCCGCGAGACGCCCTCGGCGATCAGCGCGACCAGGTCCCGATGCCACGCCCCCTCGATCGCGGCCTGCCGGGTGCGGGCGTCGTCGTCGGCGTTCTGCGAGCGGTTCCACACCTCCAGCCACAGCGTCCAGTGCGGATCGCGGTGGCCGTCGGGAACGTAGAGGTCGACGTAGGCGGACAGCCGCTCGCGGGCGCTGCCGGGACCGGCGAGCAGCCGGCCCCGTTCCGCGCCGAGGCGGCCCTCGCTCCACTCCAGGGCCTGGAGCAGCAGCTCGTCCTTGGAGCGGAAGTAGTAGAGCAGGTGCCCGCTGCTCATGCCGACCTCGCGGCCCAGCCCCGCCATGGTGAGCTTCTCCAGACCGCGCTCGGCGATCATGTCCATGGCGGCGGCGAGGACCTCCTCGCGGGGCGGGGCGGGGGTGCGGCGGCGGGGGGACGGGGGCGTGGTCATGCCGGCACCATCCGTACGGCGTCGGACAGGAAATGGGTCTCGTAGGGGCCGGTGCACGAGGCGAGCAGTGAGGCCACCCCCGCCCCGCAGCCGGGGCACACCCAGTCCGGTCCGTCGCCTTCCGGTTCGCTGCAGCATCCGGTGGACCGGACGTCCGGGTTGGGGCGGAGAAGGCCCTCGGTGTCGGCGGGGTGGACGACGAGCGTGCCGCGCGGCCCCGCCGACATCAGACACCCCGGCCCGTCGGGGTCGAGCATGATCGGCCCACCGGGGTGGGCCGCCCCCATCCACTCCGGGTCCGGATGCGGCACGTACGGCCGCCCGGACGGCTCGGGGTCCACCGCGCAGGTGCCGCGCGGCACGGTCGACGGGGCCTGCCGCGCACCGTCCCGCCCGTCGTACTCGGGGCGTTCGGGCAACTCGGGCAGCAGCCGCAGCGGCGGGCTGAGACGGCGGCCGCAGGCCGCACAGACCAGGACGTTCACCCGTATGTTCTACCCGACGCCGGCCGTCACCGGGTCTTCGGCTGCTGTTGCGTGATGCAGTGGATGCCGCCACCGCCCGCGAAGATCGTCCGGGCGTCCACCAGGGTGACCGTCCGCTCCGGGAAGAGGCGGCGGAAGATGCCGGCGGCGATCTCGTCGCGCGGGTCGTCGAAGCCGCACAGCACCAGGCCGCCGTTGCAGATGTAGTGGTTGATGTAGGAGTAGTCGGCCCAGTGGCCGTCGGCCTCCAGGACGGTCGGTGCGGGCACCTCCACGACCTCCAGCGCGCGGCCACGGGCGTCGGTCGCCGACTTCAGGATGCCGATGACCTCCTTGGTGACCTCGTGGTCGGGGTGCGCCGGGTCCGGCTGGTGGTGCGCGACCACGACACCGGGGCGGGCGAAGGCGGCCACGATGTCGACATGGCCGAGGGTGCCGAAGCCGTGGGGAGGGTAGTCGCCGGTCAGGCCGCGCGGCAGCCAGATCGCCTTGCTGGTGCCGAGGTGGGCGTGGATCTCGGCCTCGACCTCCTCCTTCGACCAGTGCGGGTTGCGCTCGGGGCCGAGCTGCACGGTCTCGGTGAGCAGCACGGTGCCCTCGCCGTCGACGTGGATCGCGCCGCCCTCGTTGACCAGCTTCGAGGCGTACGTCTTCGCGCCCGCGAGGTCACAGACGTACGCGCCGATCTTGGCGTCATGCTCCCAGCGGGCCCAGTCCTGGGCGCCCCAGCCGTTGAACGTCCAGTCCACGGCGGCCAGTTCGCCCTTGCCGTCGGTCAGGAAGGTGGGGCCGATGTCCCGCATCCAGGCGTCGTCCAGCTCCCGCTCCACGGTGTCGATGCCGGGGCCGAGCAGCGCCTGTGCGTCCGCCGACCGGCCGGGGCCGCACACCACCGTGACCGGCTCGAAGCGGCGGATCGCGCGGGCCACCGACGCCCAGGCGATACGGGACAGGCGCAGGTCCTCCGGGTCGTCGAAGGTGGGGTTGGGACTGGGCCACGCCATCCAGGTGCGCTCGTGCGGGGTCCACTCGGCGGGCATGCGGAAGCCGTCGGCGGCGGGGGTGGTCATCTGAGAGGTCCTTGGGTCCGGGAGTCAGAGGAAGTAGAGGCGGTTGAGGGAGACGGAGTCGGCGGGTTCGGAGCGCAGCGGGTCGCCGTCGAGGGTGACCAGGCCGGTGCGCTGGTCGACGTCGACCGCGCCGATCCGGGCGTTCAGCCGCAGGTCGGCCGGACCGATGCCGCGCGTGCCGCGCACGGCTACCCGGCGGCGGCGGGTGGGCATCGTGTCGTTGCCCTGGTCGACGGCGGCCTGCGCGACGAACGCGACCGAGATGTCCGCGGCCGTGGCGCCGAACGCGCCGAACTGCGGCCCCAGCACGAGGGGTTCGCAGGTGTCGGTGGCCGCGTTGGGGTCGCCGGTCACGCCGTACGCCGGGAAGCCGGACTTGAGGACGAGCTGCGGCTTGGCCCCGAAGTACTCCGGGCGCCACAGCACGATGTCGGCGAGCTTGCCGACCTCGATCGAGCCGACCTCGTGGGAGAGGCCATGCGCGATGGCGGGGTTGATGGTCAGCTTGGCCATGTAGCGCAGGACGCGGGCGTTGTCGTCGCCCTCGCCGTCGCCGCCCTCCCCGTCATGGGGAAGCAGGGGCCCCAGCTCGGCCTTCATCTTGCCGGCCATGGCGAACGTACGGCGGACCGTCTCACCGGCCCGGCCCATGCCCTGCGCGTCGGAGGAGGTGATGCCGATCGCGCCCAGGTCGTGCAGCACGTCCTCGGCGCCCATCGTGCCGGCGCGGATGCGGTCGCGGGCCATGGCCGCGTCACCGGGCAGGTCGGTCTTGAGGTCGTGGACGGAGACGATCATGCCGTAGTGCTCGGCGACCGCGTCCCGGCCGAAGGGCAGGGTGGGGTTGGTGGAGGAACCGATGACGTTGGGGACACCGGCCATCTTCAGCACGTTCGGTACGTGTCCGCCGCCGCAGCCCTCGATGTGGAAGGCGTGGATCGTGCGGCCCTCCAGCACCCTCAGGGTGTCCTCGACCGAGAGGCACTCGTTCAGCCCGTCGCTGTGCAGGGCGACCTGGACGTCGTGCTCCTCGGCGACCCTGAGCGCGGTGTCCAGCGCGCGGGTGTGCGCGCCCATGTCCTCGTGCACCTTGAAGCCGGAAGCGCCGCCCTCGGCCAGCGCCTCGATCAGCGGGGCGCTGTCGGAGGACGAACCCCGGCCCAGGAAGCCGACGTTGACCGGCCAGGCGTCGAAGGCGTTGAAGGCGTGGCGCAGCGCCCAGGGCGAGTTGACGCCGACGCCCCACACCGGGCCGAACTCCTGCCCGATGATCGTGGTCACGCCGGACGCGAGGGACGCCTCCATGACGCGCGGCGACAGCAGGTGGACGTGCGTGTCGACGGCACCGGCGGTGGCGATCAGGCCTTCGCCGGAGACGATCGACGTGCCCGTGCCGACCACGACGTCGACGCCGTCGAGGGTATCGGGGTTGCCGGCGCGCCCGATGCCGCAGATACGGCCTTCCCGGATGCCGATGGAGACCTTCCGGATCCCCTGGACCGGGTCGATCACGACGACGTTGCTGATCACGACGTCACAGGTGGCGCGGACGGCGGCGGCCTTCAGGTGCAGTCCGTCGCGGGCGGTCTTGCCGAAGCCGGCGAGGAACTCGTCGCCGTACTTCTGGGCGTCGGACTCGACGCGGATCGTCAGGCCGGAGTCGCCGAGGCGGAGCCGGTCGCCGGCGCGCGGTCCGTGCGTGGCCGCGTAGGCATGGGGGTCGATGTGGATCGACTCGGTGATCTCGCGTCCCTTGGAGCGGCTCATCGTTCGCCTCCTTCCGGCGTGACTCCCAGATATCCGCAGGCCGCGGCCCTGCGCAGCGCCTCTTCCTTCGCTCCGGGCGCGTCCAGCGGCCCGTCGACCAGACCGGCGAAGCCGATCGCGATCCGGTTGCCGCCGATCGGGACCAGCCCGACCTCGGCGCTCTCGCCCGGCCCGAACCGCACCGAGGACCCGGCGGGCACGGCGAGGCGCATGCCGTAGGCCTGCTCCCGTACGAAGTCCAGCCGCGGGTTGGCCTCGAAGAAGTGGAAGTGGGAGGTGACGGAGACCGGGACGGTCGCGGTGTTGGTGACCGTGAGGTGGAGCGCCGGCTCGGGCTCGGGGTGCTCAGGGCCCGGCAGCAGCGCGCCGGGACCCTCCGAGCCCGAGCCGCCGCCGATGGGGTCGGAGACGACCGCCAGCCGGGAGCCGTCGTCGAAGACGGCCTCGACCATGACCTCGGTGACGACGTCGGCGACGCCCGGCAGTACGTCCTTCGGACCGAGCACCGACCGGGCCGCCTCGATGGCCTCGGCGAGCCGCCTGCCGTCCCGGGCGGCCTCGCAGACGGTGTCCGCGATCAGCGCCGTGGCCTCCGGCACGTTCAGCCGGAGGCCGCGGGCCCGGCGGGCCCGGGCCAGCTCGGCGGCTCCGAAGAGCAGCAGCCGGTCACGTTCCGTGGGGGTCAGTCTCACGACGCGGCACCTCCTTGTCTCCGACACTTTAGAGCATCACTCTAAACAGGGAATCCGTGAAACAGAAGCATTGACCGGGACCGAGCATGCACGTCACATTGAACGTCGCTCAAACCCGATAGGCGGCCGTCGAAGGAGACCAGCCATGCCCATGGAACAGCGCGGAGTCGACACCATCCCGGACGAGGAACGCACCAGCGGTCCGCGCGACCTCGTCTCGATCCTGCTCGGCTCCAACCTCTGTCTCGGGGTGATCATCTTCGGCTGGCTGCCGCCGTCCTTCGGGCTCGGCTGGTGGGCGTCGGTGAGCGCGATCGTGGCCGGCACGCTCATCGGCACGGTCTTCACGGCCCCACTGGCGCTGGTCTCGCTGCGCACCGCGACCAACCTGTCCACCTCCTCCGGCGCCCAGTTCGGCGTCCGGGGCCGGCTGGTCGGCTCGGTGGTCGGACTGCTCCTCGCCCTCGGCTACACCGCGCTGACGGTGTGGATCGGCGGGGACGTCATGCTGATGGTCCTCGGTCGGCTCTTCGGGGTGCCGGCGAACGGGCCGGCGTACGCCCTCGTCTACGCGGTGCTCGCCGCGGCGACCGTCACGGGCGCGGTCTACGGCTACCGGGTGCTGCTCGCCATGTCCCGGGTGCTGGCCGTCGGCATGACGGCCCTGCTGCTCCTCGGCGTCCTCGCCTACGCCCCGCACTTCACCACCGCCGCGCTGCCGGACGCGGGCGGCTATCTGCTGGGCTCCTTCTGGCCCACCTGGCTGCTGGCGGCGGTGGCGGCGGGCCTGTCCGGTCCCATCGCCTTCATCACGCTGCTCGGCGACTACACCCGCTACATCTCCCCGGCCCGCCACTCCGGCCGCCGGGTGCTGCGCGCCACCTGGCTCGGCCTGATCCTCGGCCTGCTGCTCCCCCAGCTGTTCGGCACCTTCACGGCGTACGCGGCCCGCGCGGCCACCGACTACGCGGGCCCGCTGGTCGCCGCCTCCCCCGGCTGGTACCTGGTGCCGCTGCTGCTGTCCGCCTCCGCCGGCTCGGTCGGCAACGCGGGCCTGATGCTGTACTCCATGGGCCTGGACCTGGACGCGATCCTGCCCCGCGCCTCCCGCGCCAGCGCCACCTACACCGTGGCCGTCGTGGCCACCGTCTGCGTCTTCGCCGGCCACTACGCCTGGGACGCGCAGTCGGCGATGACGTCCTTCGTGCTCCTCCTCACCGCCATCGGCACCCCGTGGGCGGTCATCACCCTCATCGGCTTCGCCCGCTGCCACGGGGTGTACGACGCCGACGCCCTCCAGGTCTTCAACCGCCGCTCCCAGGGCGGGATCTACTGGTACCGGGCGGGCTGGAACATGCGGGCCACCGCCGCCTGGGCGGCCGGCGCCCTGGTCGGCCTGCTCGCGGTGTCCCTGCCGTCGTACGAGGGCCCGCTGCTGGCCCTGACCGGCGGGGTGGACTGCAGCTTCCTGCTGTCGGGCGCGGTCGGTGGGCTGGTGTATCTACTGCTGACCGCCGGTCGGGAACGGGCGAGGGCCGCCGCGGACGTGGAGGAGTCCGAGGCGGCCCTGACCTAGGGAGTCGAAGGAACTGCCGGGAACTGCCGTCGACCGGCCGCGGCGTTCGCCGTGGCTGGTCGCGCAGTTCCCCGCGGCCCTTCGGGGCGCTGCTCAGCCGATGCGGTGCATCCAGCCGTGCTTGTCCTCGATCATGCCGCGCTGGACGCCGAGCAGGGCGTCCCGCAGCCGCAGGGTGACCGGGCCGGGCGTGCCGTCGCCGTGGCTCCAGCCGTCCGTCTTGGTCTTGACGTGGCCGATCGGGGTGACCACGGCGGCGGTGCCGCAGGCGAAGACCTCGGTCAGCGCGCCGGACGCGGCGTCCTGACGCCACTGCTCCAGGGTGACCGTGCCCTCCTCGGCGGTGTAGCCGAGGTCGCGGGCGACCTGGAGGAGGGAGTCGCGGGTGATGCCCTCCAGGATGGAGCCGGTGAGCGACGGGGTGACGATCCGGTCGCCGTAGACGAAGGCGACGTTCATGCTGCCGCTCTCCTCGACCTTGGTGCGGGTGACCGCGTCGAGGTAGACGACCTGGTCGCAGCCGTGCGCGGCTGCCTCGGCCTGCGGCAGCAGGGACGCGGCGTAGTTGCCGCCGGTCTTGGCGTCACCGGTGCCGCCCGGGACCGCGCGGACGTGGTCCTCGGAGACCCAGATGGTGACCGGCTTCACCCCGCCGGCGAAGTAGGCGCCGGACGGGGAGGCGATCAGCATGAACAGGTACTCGTTCGCCGGGTGCACGCCGAGCGCGGCCTCCGTGGCGAACATGAACGGCCGCAGGTACAGGGCCTCCTCGCCGCCGTGCGGCGGAACCCAGTCGGCGTCCTGGGCGAGCAGCGCGTCCAGCGCGGCGATGAACAGCTCCTCGGGCAGCTCGGCCATGGCCATGCGGCGGGCGGAGTTGCGGAACCGGCGGGCGTTGGCCTCGGGACGGAACAACGCGATCGAGCCGTCGGGCTGCCGGTAGGCCTTCAGGCCCTCGAAGATCTCCTGGCCGTAGTGCAGGACGTGAGTGGAGGGGTCCAGGGAGATCGGGCCGTACGGAACGAGCTGGGCGTCGTGCCAGCCACGGCCCTCGGTCCACTTGATCGTCACCATGTGGTCGGTGAAGTGGCGGCCGAACCCGGGGTTGGCCAGGATCGCCTCGCGCTCTGCGGCGGCAAGGGGGCTGGCGGAGGGCTTGAGCTCGATCGTGGGCGTCGTCATCAGTGGTTGTCCTTCACCGGTTGTAGTGACGGGCCGCGCTCACGCCTGTACTGCTGGTCGCCAGTGCTAGGACGTCCGAGCATTCCCTCATATCGCGGCCCCGCGTTCGATTATCGCGCGGGGGCCGACGACGGAAGGAATCGGGGTGAAGCGGCCCAGGGTTGATGGTGGCACCCGGCGAGGCACAGGAAAAGCCGCCGGGTGCGGTTGCGACCCGGCGGCTTGCTGTCTAGCGCGGCGGGTCAGCCGGCTACGCGTACGGCGAGCGCGTCGCCGATCTCGGAGGTGCTGCGGGCGGGCAGGGAGCCCCGCGCGGTGAGGTCGGCGGTGACGGCCGCGTCGATGCGGTCGGCCTCGGCGTCGTAGCCGAGGTGACGCAGCAGCAGCGCGACGGACAGGACGGTGGCGGTGGGGTCGGCCTTGCCCTGGCCGGCGATGTCCGGGGCCGAGCCGTGGACCGGCTCGAACATGGACGGGAACTCCCGGCTGGGGTTGATGTTGCCGGAGGCGGCCACGCCGATGCCGCCGGCGACGGCCGCGGCGAGGTCGGTGATGATGTCGCCGAAGAGGTTGTCGGTGACGATGACGTCGTAGCGGCCCGGGTCGGTGACGAGGTAGATCGTCGCCGCGTCGACGTGGTGGTAGTCGGTGGTGACCTCGGGGAACTCCTTGGCCACCTGGTTGAAGATGTTCGTCCACAGATGCCCGGCGAAGGCCAGCACGTTGTTCTTGTGGACCAGCGTGAGCTTCTTGCGCGGACGGGCCTGGGCGCGGGCGAAGGCGTCGCGGATCACGCGCTCGACACCGTAGGCGGTGTTGACGGACACCTCGGTGGCGACTTCCTGCGGGGTGCCCTGGCGCACGGTGCCGCCGTTGCCCGTGTACGGGCCCTCGGTGCCCTCGCGGACGACGATGAAGTCGATCTCCGGCTGGCCGGCGAGCGGAGTGCCGACACCGGGGAGCAGCTTCGACGGCCGCAGGTTGACGTAGTGGTCGAAGGCGAAGCGGAGTTTGAGGAGGAAGCCCCGCTCCAGGACGCCGGACGGCACCTTCGGGTCGCCGATCGCGCCGAGCAGGATGGCGTCGTGCTGCTTGAGCTGTTCGAGATCGGCGTCGGTGAGGGTCTCACCGGTGGCGAGGTAGCGCCGGGCGCCGAAGTCGTACTCCTTCGTCTCCAGCTTCACATCCTGCGGCAGGACGGCGGAGAGGATCTTGAGCCCTTCGGCCACGACTTCCTGGCCGATGCCGTCACCGGGGATCACTGCGAGATCGATGCTGCGAGACATGCGGGCACCCTACTCCTCGTCCCATGGGATGACACGCACTGTCCGCCATACGGACACGCGGACGGGTTGCGGTGTCCGCCCGTCGGTTGACGTTCATCCGGCCGTGGCAGGGGCGTTGGGCTCCGGTGGAAGGTTCCCCGGCGACCCCTGATGTCGGCATCCCGGGGCCGCTCGCGGAGCGGCTGAGCATGGCCGAGCAGTACGCGTACCTGCGCAGCCGCAGGGTGCCCCGGCGCACGCTGGTGACGGCGGGCGCGGTGGCCAGTGGCCTGGTGACCGGCTGCGCGGGCAGGACCGGTGCGACCGGCTCGCCCGCGCCCGCCACGGCCACCTCGCGGGCACCCGGCTCGGTGGTCCGCCCGTTCGGCCGCCATCTCGCCTTCGGCGCCGACCCGAGGACGCGGATGCGGATCTCCTGGCAGGTGCCGTTCGCGGTGTGGCGGCCGTACGTGCGCGTCGGCCTGCACCCCGATGATCTCGGGCGCCGGGTCACGGCCGAGCTGCGCCCGCTGCACACGGGCGGCGCATCGACCACTTCGAGGTGCGGCGCGGCGGATGAGGGCCGCGCCGCACCCCAGGGGAGTCCCCCCGCGCGAGCGAAGCCGAGCGTGGGGGAGGGTGCGGCTCCCGGCTGGTGGTCCGGCTCAGTGGCCGGTCGCGCCGCCGTTGTCCCGGCGGTCCAGGGCGCGCTGGAGGGCGGCGGCGGCGTTCTTGCGGTCGGACTCGTTCGTCCGGGACACGTGGCGGACTCGGCGGCGGACGGTCGTCTCGGCCATGGCAATCGACTCCTTCGGCGAACACGGAGCACGGCAGTGAGGGAGATACGAGACGCCGGAAGAGGCGGGGAGCGCGGCCGCAGGGGTTGCCTGCACGGGCCCGGCTCACGACCGCCATTCGCTGGATCGAGCGAGACGTTCGGCTTCTTTCAAATTAAGGGAGCGACCCGCGTCTGTCTGCCCAATTACTCGGACTTCCTACTATCTGAGACGGTGGACTGGATCACACCGCGCTGAGCTGGGCTTTCGTGCGCTCGGGGGGAGCCTGTCCGCGGGAGCACAGGACCCGAGGGCGGGCATGATCACCATGCCGGGCCCGCCGGGTTCAGGTGACGTCCCCGTCCCGCCAGTCGAGGACGAACTCCCCGGCGGGGTCGAGGGGGCCGGCGAGGGCGGGTCGTATGTACACGCCCCCTTCCTCCTCCGGCAGCCGGACGATCCCGTCCGGCGAGAGGACGTGCACCTGCCCGGGCCATCGCTGCCAGCCCCGGGCGGCGTAGAGCAGGGCCCCCTCGTCGCTCGCCGACAGCGCGCCGAGGTCGTAGGCCCGGTCGATCACCCGCTCCAGCTCCCCCATCACCCGCCCGCCGAGCCCGCTCCGCCGCGCGTCGGCCCGTACGGCGACGGCCTCCACATAGCCGGTCCGCAGCCAGCGTCCCCCGTGCCGCACCCGGCGCATCACCACCGAGCCGTGCGCGGCGAGCCCTCCCCCGTCATGCACGAGCGCATGCATGCCGCCCAGCCCGTGATCCCAGTCCCCGTCGGAGAAGTCGCCGTCGAAGGCCGCGTCCAACAGGGCACGCACGGAACGGAGTTCGGCGGGTTCGAGGTCGGCGGTGTGGGCAAGCCGAGGGCGAAGAGTCATGACGGCAGTATCGCCGCCGGCACCCGGCCCTCAGCCTCCGGCCCTCGGTCCCCGGTCCCCGGCGGGTGCCCTGCGTCCCGTCCGCCTCCGCCATATGGGCACGGCCCGGAGAGCCCGCTCGGTGGCGGGCTCTCCGGGCCGTGGTCGCAGGGGGCTGGTCAGCCCATGTGCGGGTAGGCGTAGTCGGTCGGCGGGACCAGGGTCTCCTTGATGGCGCGGGTCAGGGTCCAGCGCAGGAGGTTCTGGGGGGCACCGGCCTTGTCGTTGGTGCCGGAGGCGCGGCCGCCGCCGAAGGGCTGCTGGCCGACGACGGCGCCGGTCGACTTGTCGTTGATGTAGAAGTTGCCCGCGGCGTAGCGGAGCTTCTCCATCGTGTACGCGGCCGCCGCGCGGTCGTTCGCGATGACCGAGCCGGTCAGGGCGTAGTCGGAGACCGACTCCATCTGCTCCAGCATCTGGTCGTACTTGTCGTCCTCGTAGACGTGCACGGCGAGGACCGGGCCGAAGTACTCGGTCCTGAAGACCTCGTTCTCCGGGTCGGTGCACTCGATGACGGTCGGGCGGACGAAGTAGCCGACCGAGTCGTCGTAGGAGCCGCCCGCGACGATCGTGCAGGTGGGGTCCTGCTTGGCGCGGTCGATGGCCGCCTTGTTCTTGGCGAAGGAACGCTCGTCGATCACCGCGCCCATGAAGTTGGACAGGTCGGTGACGTCACCCATGGTCAGGTAGTCGACCTCGGCCGCGAACTCCTCCTTGAAGCCCGAGTTCCAGATCGACGCCGGGACGTAGGCGCGGGAGGTGGCGCTGCACTTCTGGCCCTGGTACTCGAAGGCGCCCCGGGTGAGGGCCGTCTTGAGGACCGCGCGGTCGGCGCTCGGGTGGGCGACCAGGAAGTCCTTGCCGCCGGTCTCGCCGACCAGGCGGGGGTAGGAGCGGTACTTCTCGATGTTGTTGCCGACCGTCTTCCACAGGTACTGGAAGGTCTTGGTCGAGCCGGTGAAGTGGATGCCGGCCAGGTCGCGGTGCTCGAGGGCGACCTTGGAGACCTCGATGCCGTCGCCGGTGACGAGGTTGATGACGCCCTTGGGCAGGCCCGCCTCCTCCAGCAGCTGCATGAGGAGGACGGCCGCGTGGGTCTGCGTCGGGGACGGCTTCCAGACCACGACGTTGCCCATCAGGGCCGGGGCGGTGGGCAGGTTGCCCGCGATCGCCGAGAAGTTGAACGGCGTGATCGCGTAGACGAAGCCCTCCAGCGGGCGGTGGTCCAGGCGGTTCCACACACCCGGGGAGTTCGCCGGCGGCTGCTCGGCGATGATCTGGCGGGCGTAGTGGACGTTGAAGCGCCAGAAGTCGACCAGCTCACAGGGGGTGTCGATCTCGGCCTGCTGAGCGGTCTTGGACTGGCCGAGCATGGTGGACGCGGCGATGGTCTCGCGCCACGGGCCGGCCAGCAGCTCGGCGGCGCGCAGGATGATCGCGGCACGGTCGTCGAAGGCCATCGCGCGCCAGGCCGGCGCGGCGGCCAGGGCCGCGTCGATGGCGTCCCGCGCGTCCTGCTGGGTGGCGTTGCGCAGGGTGCCGATGACGGCCTTGTGGTTGTGCGGCTGAACCACCTGGATGGTCTCGCCGCCGCCCATCCGCTTCTCGCCGCCGATGGTCATCGGCAGGTCGATCGGGTTCTCGGCCAGCTCCTTGAGCTTGACCTCCAGCCGGGCACGCTCGGGCGAGCCGGGGGCGTAGCCGTGCACCGGCTCGTTGACGGGGGTGGGGACCTGGGTCACAGCGTCCATGAGATCCGAACTCCTTGTACGTGAGCGGGTGTTACGGGCTCAGCCCTTGCTGACCATCGACCGGAGGCTGTGCCTGTCCGGGGGACAACCCCCGGGCCCCCGGCCGAGGCCGCGGCACAGCCGAGTTGCATCAGCCATGACTGATCATGCTCCTCAGGAAGAAGCGCAGGTTGGCCGGCTTCTCCGCCAGACGGCGCATGAAATAGCCGTACCAGTCGGTGCCGTAGGCGGTGTAGACGCGCATGCGGTGGCCCTCGGCGGCCAGCCGCAGGTGCTCCTCGCCCCGGATGCCGTACAGCATCTGGAACTCGTACTCGTCCAGCTTGCGGCCGGCCTTGTGGGCCAGTTCCTGGGCGATGGCGATCAGGCGCGGGTCGTGGGACCCGATCATCGGGTAGCCCTCGCCCTCCATCAGGATGCGCAGGATCCGGACGTACGCCTTGTCGATCTCGTGCTTCTGCTGGTAGGCGACCTCGGCGGGCTCCTTGTAGGCGCCCTTGACCAGACGGACGCGGCTGCCGGCCTCCGCGAGGCGGCGGGCGTCGGCCTCGGTGCGGAAGAGGTAGGCCTGGATGACGCAGCCGGTCTGCGGGAAGTCCTTCCGCAGCTCCTCGTGGATGGCGAACATCGAGTCGAGGGTGGTGTGGTCCTCGGCGTCGAGGGTCACGGTCGTACCGATGGCGGCGGCGGCGTCGACGACCGGGCGGACGTTGGCGAGGGCCAGCTCGTGGCCGCCCTCCAGCGCCTGGCCGAACATGGACAGCTTGACCGACATCTCGACCTTCTCGCCGAGGTCCAGGTCCTTGAGCCGGTCGATCAGCTCCAGGTAGGCGTCCCGGGCGGCGGCGGCCTGCTCGGGGGTGGTGATGTCCTCGCCGACGACGTCCATCGTCAGCTCCAGGCCCTTGGCCGTCAGGTCCTCGATGATCGGGGCGACGTCGGCCACGGTCTCGCCGGGGATGAAGCGGTCGACGACCTGCTTGGTCACCGGGGCCGCCGAGATCAGGCGTCGCATCCGGTCGCTGCGCGACGCGGCGAGAATCACGGGACCCAGCACGGGGCACCTCCAAGACCAAAAGTAGGCCGAAACCCAACTATTCGGGTACGGCACGGAGAACCACCGTGAAACCTAAGGATCTCTCCGATCGTGGGCCATCGACAGCTGTCACGCATCCGTGCCCTGGATCTCAGACAGATGTATGAAGGCGGCCGGAAAATGGGGGAGAATGCCCGGGTGAAGGCCGATGCTGCTTCCTTTCGCCGCGCGGGTGACTACCAGGAGCTGGTGGACGAGATCTCGGAGCTGCTGGGCGTCCCGGCGACTTTGGAGAACCGCGATTTCGAGCTGATCGCCTTCGGCGCCTACGACAGCGAGGACGAGCTGGACGCCTCCGCGCTGGACCCGGTGCGCACCCGTTCGATCCTGACCCGGCGCTCCACGGCGACGGTCCGGACCTGGTTCGAGGGCTTCGGCATCACCCGCGCGACCGGACCGGTCCGCATCCCGCCGAGCCCCGAGGCCGGCGTCTACCGCGGCCGGATCTGCCTGCCGGCCCGCCACCGGGGTGTCGTCTTCGGCTATGTCTGGCTGCTGGACGGCGATCCGGGGCCGACCGACGCCCAGCTGGCCGCCGCCATGGGGGTGGCCGGCCGGATCGGCGCGCTGCTCGCGGACGAGGCGGAGGCCGGGGCGGAGCTGAGCCGGGAGCTGCGGGCGGTGCTCACCGCGGAACGCGGCTGGCAGCGGGACATGGCGGTGGCCGACCTGCGCACCGCCCTGGGGCCCCGCGCGGACGGCCCGCACACTCTGGTCTGCGTCGCGCCCTGGCCGTCGCCCGACCCGGACGACGCCCCGGCCGCCCGCACGATCCCCCACGCCACGGCGCTGTGCACGCTTCCGTGGGGCGCGACGGGGCAGAGCCTCGCCGTGCTGGTCCGGCTGCGGACCACGGAGCTGAGCACCCCCGCGCTGGCGGCGGCCGCGCGGCTGCTGAAGGAGGCGGAGGGGGCCCGGGGGGCGAGCGTGGCGCGCGGGGCCGGCGCCCGGGTGGCCGCGGCGGCCGCCGCTGGAGTCACCGGGCCGGCCCGCGCCACAGGCGCCGGATACGCCGCCGGGGTCGGCGAACCCCGCGTCGGGCTCACCGACCTGGGGACTGTGTGGCAGGAGGCCGCCGCCGCGGCGCGCGCGGCGCTGGCCGAGCCGCGGTTCGGGCCGGTCGCCGAGTGGGCGCGGATCGGGGCGTACCGGCTGCTGACCGCGCTGCCGCCGGAGGCCGCGCACGACCGCGTGGTCGGCCCGCTCCTCTCCCCCGCGCACCGGGAGCTGGCCCGCACGGCCGAGGCCTACCTGGACTGCGCGGGCCAGGCCGGCCGCACGGCGTCCGAACTGGGCATCCACCGGCAGACGCTCTACTACCGGCTGTCCCGCGTGGAGCAGCTGACCGGCCTGGACCTGGACGACGGGGAGGACCGGCTGCTGCTGCACATGGCACTCAAGAGGGCGCGGCTCTAGGGGGTGGGTGCCCGCCCGTCGAGCAGGTCGGCGACCGCCGCGATGCCCTCCGTGATCGCGCGCTCGGGCACGTCGCCGAAGCCCAGGACGAGTTGGGGCGGTCCCGGAGTGTGCGAGGTGCGGCAGGCACTCATGCCGTAGAGGCCGACGCGCCGGGTCCGCGCGGCCGCGATCACCGTGGCCTCGTCGACGCCGCCCGGCAGGTGCGCCACCGCGTGGAAGCCGGCCGCCAGCCCGGTCAGCCGGACCGCCGGGGCATGCGTGGCGAGGGCGGCGCGCAGGGTCTTGCAGCGGGCCGCGTACAGCGTGCGCACCCGGCGCAGGTGGCGGTCGTAGCGGCCGGACTCGATGAGCCGGGCGAGGGCCAGCTGGTCGAGGGCGGGGGTGCCCCGGTCGGCGATCCGCTTCAGCTCGGCGAGCTGAGCGGTGAGCGCGGGCGGGCACAGCAGCCAGCCGATGCGCAGGGCGGGGGCGAGGGACTTGCTGACGGTGCCGAGGGAGATCACGCGGTCGGCCGCGAGACCCTGCAGCGCGCCGACCGGCTCCTTGTCGTAGCGGAACTCGGCGTCGTAGTCGTCCTCGATGACATAGGCGTCGCGCCGCCGTGCCCAGGCGAGGAGCGCGTGGCGGCGTTCCGGGGCGAGAACGACACCGGTCGGCCACTGGTGGGCGGGGGTCACGACGACCGCGCGTGCTCCGGTGGCGTCCAGGGCCCGTACGTCGATGCCGTGCGCGTCGACCCGGACCGGGACCGGGGTGAGGCCCGCCATCCGCACCGAGGCGCTGACGGCGGCGGGGCTGCCGGGGTCCTCGTGGGCGACCGCGCGGACACCGGCGCGGGCCAGCGCCTGGAGGGCCAGGCCGAGACCCTGGGCGTAGCCGGAGCAGATCAGGGTGTGGCCGGGGTCGGCCGCGGCGGCGCGGACCCGGCGGAGATAGGCGGCGACGACCGTACGCAGGTCCCGGCTGCCGCGCGGGTCGCCGTAGCCGAGCACAGCCGTCGGCATGTGGCGGGCCGCCTCCCGGATCGCCCACAGCCAGTCGGCGCGCGGGAAGGAGGCCAGGTCGGGGACGCCGTGGCGGAAGTCGGCGAGCAGGGCCGGGGGTTCGGTGGCCGATTCGGCGGTGGACGGCGCGGGAAGCCGGGCGCAGGAGGCCACGCGGGTGGCCGAGCCGACGCGGGTGACCAGGTAGCCCTCGGCCTGCAGCTGGGCGTAGCAGTCCTGGACGAGGCCGCGGGACAGGCCCAGGGCGCGGGCCAGTTCGCGGGAGGAGGGCAGGCGTTCGTCCTCCCGCAACCGTCCCGTGCGGATCGCCTCCCGCAGCTGCCGTTCCAGCTGGGCGCGCAGCCGTTCGCCGCTGCTCCGGTCGACGGTCAGCAGCAACTCGGGGGACAGACCGGCCCACTGCACAGGCATGGAATTGGAGCTTACCGGGGGTCCGGTCGCCACCTAGCGTCGACGGCATGACGGCTTCCGCGAACTCCCGTGCCGAGGCGGCGACTTCGCCCGCTCGACCGCCCCTGCTGACCCGTGCGCTGCTGCTGCGGTTCGTGAGCATGGTCGGCGCCTCGGTGAGTTTCTACCTGCTGCTGTCGGCGGTGCCCGCACACGCCGGTCGCGGCGGGGCGGGTCTCGCCACCGGCGCGCTCATGCTGTCCACCGTGCTGGGCGAGCTGGCCGCGCCCCGGATCGTCGCCCGGTACGGCAACCGGGGGCCGCTCATGGCCGGACTGTTCCTGCTCGGCGCCCCCGCCCTGGCGCTGCCCGCCGCCGACGGCCTGGCCTGGACGGTGGCGGTGTGCCTGCTGCGCGGGCTGGGGTTCGCCGTCACGATCGTCGCGGGCGGCGCCCTGACCGCGGCGCTGATCCCGGCAGAGCGCAGGGGCGAGGGGCTCGCGCTCGTCGGGGTGGTCGGGGGCGTGCCGTCGCTCGTCGCGCTGCCGCTCGGCCTGTGGCTGGCGGGACCTGTGGGGTACGGGTACGAAACGGTGGCGGTGGCCGCCGGGGCGGCGGCCCTGGCGGCGATCCCTTCGGTGCCGGGGCTGCGGGAAGGGGAGGGCCGGAGGACGCCCGGCTCGCAGAATCGGGGCCGCGGTGCGGCGTTGGGCATGCTCGCCGCGCTGCGCTCCGGCGGGCTGCGGCGCCCCGCGGTCGCCTTCGCCGCCACCGCGCTCGCCGCCGGCATCCTGGTCACCTTCCTGCCGCTGGCGGTGTCGCACGCGTCGGCCGGCGTGGTGAGCGTCGCCCTGTTGATGCAGCCCGCGGCCTCGACCGCGGCCCGCTGGGTCGCCGGGCGGCACGGCGACCGGCGCGGCTCGGGGCGGCTGGTCGCGCCGGGCCTGCTGGTGTCGGCGGCCGGAGTGCTGCTCACCGCGGCGACCGCGAGTCCGGTGGCCGTCGTCGCAGGGTCCGCGATGTTCGGCACCGGCTTCGGCATCACCCAGAACGCCACCCTCGCGGTCATGTACGGCCGCGTCTCCCGACGCTCGTACGGCACGGTCACCGCGCTGTGGAATCTCGCCTACGACGCCGGCATGGGCGTCGGCGCCGCGGGTTTCGGCCTGGTCGCGGGGCGCACGGGGTACCCGTGGGCGTTCGCCCTGACCGCGGCCCTGATGCTGGGCGCGCTGGTCCCGGCTGTGCGCGACCGGCGGGAGGAGCGGAGCGAGGCCGTACCGGAAGATCACTGAACACGGTGACGGGAGCGAGGCCGCGCCCGAAGGGCATTGCCGGGTGGCGCGCTTGCCCGCCTCTGCCCCGTCCACCCGCTGGTCGACCGGCTCCCCGCCGCCGTACGGTCGGTGGCTCACCGTCAGCCGCGTGTTCCGGCCGGACGCCGCGCTGGACCCGGTCGACACCCTGAACCCGCTCGCCGGCCTCGGGGGCGGCCTGGGCGGTCAGCTCTTCGTGGCCGCCTCGATGACCTGGCGCAGGCCCTCGGTGAGGGCGTCGCCGTCGGGCGCGGTCTTCGGGTCGAACGTCCACTGGGCGATGAGTCCGGTCATCAGCGTCAGATAGAAGCGGCCGAGCGTGTCCGCGGTCTCGTCGGAGACATCCTCCTCCGGCACCCCCGTCAGCAGCGCCACCAGCCCGCGCCCGCCCTCCCGTTGGGCGCGGGACAGGTGTTCGCGCACCTCCGGCAGGTCGATGGTCATGACCTCCATGCTCAGGCGGTACAGCGAGCCGGGTCCCCGCATGGTGGCGACGATGTTGGCCCACACCCACCGGAAGCGCTCCAGCGAGCCGGGCGCGCCCTCGATCTCGGAGCCGCTTCCGTCGAAGGCGTCGGACATGTTCTCCACGAGCGCGACGTAGGCCTGCGCGAGGAGCGCGTCCTTCGAGCCGTAGTGGTAGCCGATCGAGGCCAGGTTGGTCCCGGACTCCTTCACGATGTCGCGCGCCGTCGTGCGCGCGAAACCCTTCTCCAGCAGGCAGCGCTTCGCGCCTTCCAGCAGATCCTCACGGTGTCCCATGCGGGCCAGCCTACCGCCGATCCATACAACCGTCCTAGACGGCTGGCTTATACAAGCGTTCTAGACAAGCGTTTAAGACGCCCGTACAGTCACCGTCATGACCAACTCGACGAGCACGAACGTCTCCGTCGGCGCCGAGGGCGCCCCCGTCCGCGCCGGGCGCCGCGAGTGGACCGCGCTGGGCGTGCTGATGCTGCCGCTGCTGCTGGTCTCGATGGACGTCTCGGTCCTGTACTTCGCCACCCCCGCGATCAGCGCGGACCTGCGGCCGAGCGGCACCCAGCAGCTGTGGATCTTCGACATCTACGGCTTCGTCCTGGCCGGCCTGCTGATGACGATGGGCTCCCTCGGCGACCGCATCGGCCGCCGCAAGCTCCTGCTGACGGGTGCCGCGGCCTTCGGCGCGGCCTCGCTCCTCGCGGCCTACGCGAACAGCGCCGAGACGCTGATAGCGGCCCGCGCACTCCTCGGCATCGGCGGTGCGACCCTGATGCCGTCCACAATGGCCCTGGTCCGCACGATGTTCACCGACCCCGCGGAACGGGCCAAGGCGATCGGACTCTGGTCCGGCGTGATGACCGGCGGCGTCGCCCTCGGCTCGGTGATGAGCGGCATCCTGGTCGAGCACTTCTGGTGGGGCTCGGTCTTCCTGGTCAACCTGCCCGCGATGGCGCTGCTGCTGCTCCTCGGCCCGGTGCTGCTGCCCGAGTGGAAGAACCCCGCGCCCGGCCGCTTCGACTGGCCGAGCGTCCCGCTGTCGCTGGCCGCCGTGCTCCCGGTGATCTACGGCCTGAAGGAGATCCCCTCCGAGGGCCCGCACCCGCAGTACGTCGTCTCGATCACGGTCGGCCTGCTCTTCGCGGCCCTGTTCGTCCGGCGTCAGCGCACCAGCACCTCGCCGCTGATCCCGCCGGCCCTGTTCCGGAGCCACGGCTTCACCCCGTCGCTGGTGCTCACCCTGGTGTCCGCGTTCGGAATGATGGGCTCGGCCATCTTCACCACGCAGTACCTCCAGTCGGTCCTCGGCAAGAGCCCGCTGGCGGCGGCGCTGTGGAGCCTGCTCCCGTCGGTGCTCATCGGGGTCGCCGGACCGGTCACCGCCCAGCTCGTCCAGCGGGGCGTCCACCGCGGGTACGTCGTCGCCGCCGGCTTCGCGGTCAGCGCCGCCGGTTACGCCCTGCTCGCCCTCGCCGGCACCGACTCCCTGTGGCTGGTGCTGGCCGCGGCCGGCGTCCTCGCCTGCGGGGCGGTCATGGTGCTGTCCCAGCTGACGGACCTGGCGATGAGCAGCGCGCCGGTGGAGCGGGCGGGCACGGCCTCCTCCCTGCTGGAGACCGGAACCGAGTTCGGCGGTGCGCTGGGCATGGCGGTCCTGGGCTCCATCGGTTCGGCGGTCTACCGCCACGAGATGCCGGCCACGGCCCCGGCCGAGGCCCGCGAGACCCTCGGCGGGGCGCTGGCCGACGCGGCCCACCTGCCCGGCCGGGCCGGTGACTCCCTGCTCGCCACGGCCCGGGAGGCGTTCACCAGCGGGATGCAGGGGGCGGCGATCGCCGGAGCGGTGACGCTGGCGCTGGCTGCGGTGGGGGCGGCGGTGACGCTGCGGACGATCGGGACCAGGCAGAAGTAGGACACGGAAAAACGCCGGACGGGCTGACAGACGTCAGCCCGTCCGGCGTTTCGTGCGGGTGTCTCAGACCAGGTTGACCGAGCGGGCGGACGTCGCCCCGATCTCCGCAGCGACCTCGGCCAGCACGCCGGAGGCCACCGTGTCGTCCACGGTCAGCACCGCCAGCGCCTCGCCGCCCACCGCCGCGCGGGCGACCTGCATACCGGCGATGTTGATGCCCGCCTCGCCGAGGATGCGGCCGACGGTGCCGACGACACCGGGGCGGTCCTCGTAGCGCAGCACGACCATGTGGTCGGCGAGCGCGAGGTCGACGTCGTAGTCGCCGACCGCGACGATCTTCTGGACGTGCTTCGGGCCGGCCAGCGTGCCGGAGACCGACACCTCCTCGCCGTCGGCGAGGGTGCCGCGCACGGTCACCACGTTGCGGTGGTCGGCCGACTCGGAGCTGGTGGTCAGCCGCACCTCGACCCCACGCTCCTGCGCGAACAGCGGCGCGTTGACGTACGACACCGTCTCGTCCACGACGTCCTCGAAGACACCCTTGAGCGCGGACAGCTCCAGCACCTTCACGTCGTGCTGGGTGATCTCGCCGTAGACCTCGACGTCGAGGCGGACCGCGACCTCACCGGCGAGCGCGGTGAAGATCCGGCCGAGGCGCTCGGCGAGCGGCAGACCCGGCTTGACGTCCTCGGCGATGACACCGCCCTGGACGTTGACCGCGTCCGGCACCAGCTCACCGGCGAGGGCGAGGCGGACGGACTTGGCGACGGCGATACCGGCCTTCTCCTGCGCCTCGTCCGTCGACGCGCCGAGGTGCGGGGTGCAGACGACCTGGTCCAGCTCGAACAGCGGGGAGTCGGTGCACGGCTCCTTGGCGTAGACGTCGAGGCCGGCGCCGGCGACCCGGCCCTCCTTCAGCGCCGCGTACAGCGCCGCCTCGTCCACGATGCCGCCACGGGCCGCGTTGACGATCCGCACGCTCGGCTTGACCTTGCGCAGCGCCTCGTCGCCGATCAGGCCGAGGGTCTCGGGGGTCTTGGGCAGATGGACGGTGATGAAGTCGGAGACCTCCAGCAGCTCGTCCAGGGACAGCACCTTGACGCCCATCTGCGCGGCCCGCGCGGGCTGCACGTAGGGGTCGTAGGCGACGACCTTCATGCCGAAGGCCGACATGCGCTGCGCGACGAGGGCACCGATGCGGCCCAGGCCCACGACGCCCAGCGTCTTCTCGGCCAGCTCCACGCCCGTGTACTTGCTGCGCTTCCACTCGCCGTTCTTCAGCGCGGCGTTGGCCTGCGGGATGTTGCGGGCGGTGGCGAGGATGAGACCGCAGGCCAGCTCGGCGGCGGTCACGATGTTGGAGGTGGGGGCGTTGACGACCATCACGCCGGCCTTGGTGGCGGCGGAGACGTCGACGTTGTCCAGGCCGACGCCGGCTCGTGCGACGACCTTGAGCTTCTTCGCGGCGGCGATGGCCTCGGCGTCGACCTTGGTGGCCGAACGGATCAGGATCGCGTCCACCTCGGCGATGGCCGGCAGCAGCTCGGAGCGGTCCGCTCCGTTGCAGTGCCGGATCTCGAAGTCCGGACCGAGTGCGTCGACGGTGGCAGGCGACAGCTCTTCAGCGATGAGTACGACAGGTTTCGAGCTCACGTGAGTCCTCACATGTGCGATGCGGACGGCCGTCCCGACGGCCGCAGGCGGAGGAGGGGGGCTAGCCGCGGAAGACGCACGACGCTGTGGGCCTGACGCGTGTTGTTCAGCAGTCTAGTGGTGGGGCGGGGGTCGTATTACGCCGCCGCGGAAGGATCACTCGTCCGTGGCTGGACGGGGTGGACAACAGGGGCCGGAGCAGCACGCCCCGGCCCCTGTCACCGGGCTTACGCCTCCTCGTTCACCCACGACATCAGCTTGCGCAGCTGCTTGCCGGTGGTCTCCAGCAGGTGCTCGGAGTCCTGCTGCTTGTACTCGTTGTACTTCTTCAGACCGCCGTGGTACTCGTCCATCCACTGCTGGGCGAAGGAGCCGTCCTGGATCTCGGCGAGGACCTTCTTCATCTCGGCCTTGGTGGCGTCCGTGATGATGCGCGGGCCGGTGACGTAGTCGCCCCACTCGGCGGTCTCGGAGATGGACCAGCGCATCTTCTCCAGGCCGCCCTCGTACATGAGGTCCACGATCAGCTTCAGCTCGTGCAGGCACTCGAAGTAGGCGATCTCCGGCTGGTAGCCGGCCTCGGTCAGGGTCTCGAAGCCCGCCTTGACCAGGGCCGCCGTGCCACCGCACAGGACGGCCTGCTCGCCGAAGAGGTCGGTCTCGGTCTCCTCGGTGAAGGTGGTCTTGATGACGCCGGCGCGGGTGCCGCCGATGCCCTTGGCGTACGACAGGGCCAGCGCGAAGGCGTTGCCGGAGGCGTCCTGCTCGACGGCGGCGATGCACGGAACGCCGCGGCCCTCCTCGTACTGGCGGCGGACCAGGTGGCCCGGGCCCTTCGGGGCGACCATGCAGACGTCCACGCCGGCCGGGGGCTTGATGAAGCCGAAGCGGATGTTGAAGCCGTGGCCGAAGAACAGCGCGTCGCCGTCCTTCAGGTTCGGGGCGATGGACTCCTCGTAGACCTGGGCCTGGATCGGGTCCGGGACCAGGATCATGATGACGTCGGCCTCGGCGGCGGCCTCGGACGGGGTCACCACGCGCAGGCCCTGCTCCTCCGCCTTGGCCTTGGACCTGGAGCCCTCGTGCAGACCGACACGCACGTCGACACCGGAGTCACGCAGCGACAGCGCGTGGGCGTGGCCCTGGCTGCCGTAGCCGATGACCGCGACCTTGCGGCCCTGGATGATGGACAGGTCGGCGTCAGCGTCGTAGAACAGCTCGGCCACTTTGGGTTCTCTCCTTGGTGTGCAGGTTGTGCGTCCCACCGTATGCCGGTGAGGGGAAGGGAAGTTTCGGGGTCTCGGCATACGGGCGACCGGCGCTTCACCGACCGCCCGTTTTCAGCCTTACGCAGATCGGTCGAGAGCGCGCAGCGAGCGGTCCGTGATCGATCGCGCGCCACGGCCGATCGCGATCGTGCCGGACTGGACCAGCTCCTTGATGCCGTACGGCTCCAGCATCTTGAGCATCGCGGACAGCTTGTCGGTGGATCCGGTGGCCTCGATGGTCACGGCCTCCGGGGAGACGTCGACGGTCTTGGCGCGGAAGAGCTGGACGATCTCCACGATCTGGGAGCGGGTCTCGTTGTCGGCGCGGACCTTCACCAGAACGAGTTCGCGCTGGACGGCCTGACCGGGCTCCAGCTCGACGATCTTCAGCACGTTGACGAGCTTGTTGAGCTGCTTGGTCACCTGCTCCAGCGGCAGCTCCTCCACGCCCACGACGATGGTGATGCGGGAGATGTCGGGGTGCTCGGTGACGCCGACCGCGAGCGAGTCGATGTTGAAGCCGCGGCGGGAGAAGAGGGCGGCGATCCGGGCCAGGATGCCCGGGGTGTTCTCCACCAGGACGGAGAGCGTGTGCTTGGACATGGTCTTTTTACGTCTCTCTCGCTCAGTCGTCTTCGTTGTCGCCGAAGTCGGGGCGGACGTCCCGGGCGGCCATGATCTCGTCGTTCGAGGTGCCGGCGGCGACCATCGGCCAGACCATCGCGTCCTCGTGGACGATGAAGTCGATGACCACCGGGCGGTCGTTGATGGAGTTGGCTTCCTCGATGACCTTGTCCAGGTCCTCCGGGGACTCGCAGCGGATCGCGTGGCAGCCCATGGCCTCCGACAGCTTCACGAAGTCGGGGACGCGGGTACCCCTGGCCTCCGGGTTGACGTCGTCCGGGCCGGAGTGCAGCACGGTGTTGGAGTAGCGCTGGTTGTAGAACAGGGTCTGCCACTGGCGGACCATCCCGAGGGCGCCGTTGTTGATGACGGCGACCTTGATCGGGATGTTGTTCAGGGCGCAGGTGGTCAGCTCCTGATTGGTCATCTGGAAGCAGCCGTCGCCGTCGATCGCCCAGACCGTCTGGCCCGGCGCGCCGGCCTTGGCGCCCATCGCGGCCGGGACCGCGTAGCCCATCGTTCCGGCGCCGCCGGAGTTCAGCCAGGTGGCGGGCTTGTCGTACTGGATGAAGTGCGCGGCCCACATCTGGTGCTGGCCGACGCCCGCCGCGAAGATGGTGCCCTCGGGGGCGAGTCGGCCGATGCGCTCGATGACCTGCTGCGGGGAGAGCGAGCCGTCGTCCGGCAGGTCGTAGCCGAGCGGGTAGGTCTCGCGCCACCGGTTCAGGTCGCTCCACCAGGCGGTGTAGTCGCCCTTGTGGCCCTCGCTGTGCTCCTTCTGCACGGCCTGGACCAGGTCGGCGATGACCTCGCGGGCGTCGCCGACGATCGGCACGTCCGCGGCCCGGTTCTTGCCGATCTCCGCGGGGTCGATGTCCGCGTGGACGATCTTGGCGTAAGGGGCGAAGCTGTCCAGCTTGCCGGTGACGCGGTCGTCGAAGCGGGCGCCGAGGGCCACGATCAGATCGGCCTTCTGGAGCGCGGTGACCGCGGCGACGCTGCCGTGCATGCCGGGCATGCCCACGTGCAGCGGGTGGCTGTCGGGGAACGCGCCGAGTGCCATCAGGGTCGTGGTGACCGGCGCGCCGGTCAGCTCGGCGAGGACCTTCAGCTCGGCCGTGGCCTGGGCCTTGAGGACGCCGCCGCCGACGTAGAGGACGGGCCGCCTGGCCGCGGTGATCAGCTTGGCGGCCTCGCGGATCTGCTTGGCGTGCGGCTTGGTCACCGGCCGGTAGCCGGGCAGGTCCATGACGGGCGGCCAGGAGAAGGTGGTCTTCGCCTGGAGCGCGTCCTTGGAGATGTCGACCAGGACCGGGCCCGGGCGGCCGGTGGAGGCGATGTGGAACGCCTGCGCGATCACCCGCGGGATGTCCTCGGCCTTGGTGACCAGGAAGTTGTGCTTGGTGATCGGCATGGTGATGCCGACGATGTCCGCTTCCTGGAAGGCGTCCGTGCCGATCGAGGAGGAGGCGACCTGGCCGGTGATCGCGACCAGCGGCACCGAGTCCATGTGCGCGTCCGCGATCGGCGTGACCAGGTTGGTGGCGCCCGGTCCGGAGGTGGCCATGCAGACGCCGACCTTGCCGGTGGCCTGCGCGTAGCCGGTGGCGGCGTGGCCGGCGCCCTGCTCGTGCCGCACCAGCACGTGGCGCACCCGGACGGAGTCCATCAGCGGGTCGTAGGCGGGGAGAATCGCACCGCCGGGAATGCCGAATACCGTGTCCGCGCCGACCTCCTCGAGGGAGCGGATGAGGGACTGCGCACCCGTGACGTGCTCGACGGGGGCGGACTGCTGTCCTCCGGAACGGGGCCGCGGCTGCGGATGGTGGGCCCCGGTGGCCTGCTCGGTCATCGGCATTCTCTTCTCGATGCTGAGGGTTTTTGCGAGGTTCGGGCGGAGTTGATGCACTGCACGAAAGGCACTCGTGCAACAAAAAACCCCTCGTGCCGCAAGGCAAGCGAGGGGAGCGCGCCGGTGTGGTCGCTGGGGATTCCGGACGTCCTCCGGTGGGTCCCAGCTCAGCCGACGCGCTGTCCAAGTACGAGAATTCGGGTGCGCATGGCACTGACCCTCCCCCCGGCACGCACCACGTGTCAAGTAGGTGGGACGGGAGTCTCAGAATGTGAACGAAGGGCACTGCCGCCTCCGAAGACAGCGGTAACACCCCCTGTGTACACCCCCTGCGGCTCTCTCGCACTGCCCGCGAATGCGGGTTCGGCCGGGGCGTGCGGCACCGGATATTGGCCGGATCCGAGCGCCCGACGCAGCCGGTACTCGTCCAGCGGGCCGGCGAACGCCATGCCCTGCCCATGGGTGCAGCCCATCGCGCGCAGCGCGACCACCTGCTCGGGCAGGTCCACGCCCTCGGCGACCGAGTGGAGCCCGAGATCGCCGGCGATCCGCAGCAGACCGCTGGTGATCTTGTGCAGCCGCGCGGACTCGACCACGCCCTCGACCAGGCTGCGGTCGAGCTTGAGGATGTCCACGGGCAGCCGCCGCAGCGACGTGATGGCCGCGTAGCCGCTGCCCAGGCCGTCCAGCGCGATCCGCACCCCGAGCCGGCTGAGCGCGGTCAGCCGGCGCTCCAGCTCCTCCAGGCAGACCCGGGGGTCGGTGTCGGACAGCTCGATGACCAGCGCGCCGGGCGGCAGCCCGTGCCGGGTCAGCAGCGCCTCCACGGAGCCCAGCGGCATCGAGCGGTCCAGCAGCCGCCGGGCGCTCATCCGGACCGCCACCGGCGCGGCGAGCCCGGTCGCGGCCCGCTCGGCCGCCTGCTCCACGGCCTCCTGGAGTATCCAGCGGTCCAGCTCGGCGGTCTTGTCAGCGTCCTCGGCCACCCGCAGGAACTCCGCGGGCGTGAACAGCACCCCCTGCGAGGAGCGCCAGCGCGCCTGGGCGGAGACGGCCGTGATCCGGCCGCTCGCGAGGCTCACCACGGGCTGGTGGAGCAGTGTGAACTCGCCGTCGTGCAGCGCGGCACGCAGGCGCGTGGCGAGCTCCGCCTTGCGTACGACGTCCTGCTGCATCTGCGGCTTGTACAGCTCGACCCGGCCCTTTCCGGCCGACTTCGCGCGGTACATCGCCAGGTCGGCGTTGCGCAGCAACTCGCCCGCACCCAGGCCCGGTTCGGCGAAGGCGACGCCGATGGAGGCGTTGACCCGGACGTCGTTGCCGTCGATGGCGTACGGCTGCGAGAGCGTCGTCCTGAGGCGGTCGGCGAGCTCCAGGATGTTCCGCTCCCGGGCGGCCCGGTCCCGGGTGCCGTCCCCGACGATCAGGGCCGCGAACTCGTCGCCGCCCAGCCGGGACGCCGTGTCGCCTTGCCGGACCGCGTCCTGGAGTCTGCGGGCGGCCTGGACGAGCAGCTCGTCGCCGGCCTGGTGCCCGATCGTGTCGTTGACGGCCTTGAAGCCGTCCAGGTCGATGAAGAGCACCGCCGTACCGCGCAGGGCGGCGCCCCGGTCGGTGGACCGGCGGCCGGACAGGGCCTGCTGGACGCGCTTGGTGAACAGCGCGCGGTTGGGCAGGTCGGTCAGCGGGTCGTGTTCGGCGTTGTGCTGAAGCTGCGCCTGGAGGCGCACTCGTTCGGTCACGTCCCGGCTGTTGAAGATGAGCCCGCCGTGGTGGCGGTTGACGGTGGACTCGACGTTGAGCCAGCCGCCGTCGCCGGAGCGGAACCGGCACTCGATGCGCGTAGTGGGCTCTTCGAGCGGGCTGGCGGCGAGGAAGCGGCGCACCTCGTGCACCACACAGCCGAGGTCCTCCGGGTGGATCAGGCCGGCCAGTTCGGTGCCCACCAGCTCCTCGGCGGGCCGGCCGTAGACGCCCGCCGCGGCCGGGGAGACGTACCGGAGGATGCCGTTCGGCCCGGCGATCATGATGACGTCGCTGGAGCCCTGCACCAGGGAGCGGAAGTGGTTCTCCTTCTGCGCCAGCTCCTGGGTGAGGGTGATGTTGTCCAGCAGCATGATGCCCTGCCGGATCACGAGCGCCAGCACCACGGCACCCGCCGTGATCAGCACCACGTGGTCGGGTCTGCGGCCGTTGAGGAGGTTGTACAGGATGCCCAGGGTGCACACGGCAGCGGCGAGGTACGGGGTGAGGGCTGCCAGAGACCCGGAGAGCGGCCGGCCTGCCGGGTACCGGCTCTGCTCGCCCGCCGGATACCGGCTGTGCTCGCCCGCCGGCGCGGGCGTGAGCAGGTGGTGGCCCGTGCTCCGCTGTCCCGGCACGTGCTCGTGGACCACGCGCGTGTGCCCTTTCCCCGCCCGTGCCTCGTGGGCGTTCGGGTGCCGGGGAGCGGCCCAGGGCGCGTAGGCGAGCAGCACCGAGCCGGCGAACCAGCCCGCGTCCAGCAGCTGCCCGGAGCGGTAACTGTCGTGCAGCAGCGGCGAGGTGAACAGGGCGTCGCACATCACGGTCAGCGCGAGCGCGCCGATCGCGGTGTTCACCGCCGTACGGTTGCCCGGGGCGCGGCGGAAGTGCAGCGCGAGGACCATGCTGACGAGCGCGATGTCCAGCAGCGGGTACGCCAGCGTCAGTGCGGCGTGGGCCACGCTCGATCCGTCGAACCGGGCCGCCTGGGCGAGCGCCAGGCTCCACGAGAGGGTGAGCAGCGAGCCGCCGATCAGCCAGGCGTCGAGCCCCAGGCAGATCCAGCCGGCCCGGGTCACCGGCCGTTTGGCGAGCACCAGCAGGCCCACGATGGCGGGCGGCGCGAAGCACAGGAAGAACAGGTCGGCGTAGCTGGGGCTGGGCACGGTCCGGCCCAGTACGACCTCGTACCAGCCCCAGACCGCGTTGCCGAGGGCCGCCATGGCCGAGGAGAGGGCGAACAGCAGCCAGGCCGACCGGAAGCGCACGCGCCGGCTGCGGGCGTACAGGAAGCAGGAGACGGCGGCGGTGCCCGCGGCCGCGCTCAGCCCGAAGTCGCCCATGATCAGCGCGATTTCGTCCATGCCCCAGTCGAACGCGGCCCCGACGGCGTAGGCCCCGCAGATCAGGGCGAGGACGAGCTGCTCCAGCAGCCGGCTGCCGTCGCCGATGGCCGGCCGGCGCGGCGGCGGCGCCTCGTGCGGGTGCGGTGCGCGCACCGCTGCGTCCAACGGGGTCGTGACAGAGGGCGGCGCACTCACCGGGGCCTCCCGGTCTGCGCCGCTCCCGGGTCCCGACGGTCCCGGTGCGCTGGGTGCGCATGCCTGCGACGGCCGCTGTGCCTGCGCTGGTGGTGACTGTGATGGTTCGCGTGGTGGCCGCGTCTGCGCGTGGCCGTGCGCCAGGGTCGCCGTCGGCGGCTCCGCCGCGTCGGATCGTTCGTCCATAGGCCGTGCATCGCCCGTCGCCCCCCTCACAAATCTGAAATGTCCATCCCCGGCGCCGAATGGTCAGCGGCGCAGCCCCTGTCGGGACGATACACCAGTATCGTCACTCAGGGACATAGCTTCTCTACGCTCCGTGACGACCAGCGAGGATGCGGGTACGGGCCGCGTCCGAAAGGTTGCGGAGGGTGCCGGAAGCGGGCTAGTGCCCCTTTGCTCCCGCGGTTTCTGTTCCGGTCGTGAGGATCACGTTCCGCAGGGGTTCGCGCTGCACATAGCGGGTCAGCTGGTCCACCAGCAGCCGCTTGGCGCGCGGCAGGAAGGCCGACGAGGGGCCGCCGACATGCGGGCTGATCAGCACGCCGGGCGCCCGCCACAGGGGATGGCCCGGCGGCAGCGGCTCGGGGTCCGTCACGTCCAGGGCCGCGGTGATCCGGCCCCGCTCCAGCTCGGCGAGCAGCGCCTTGGTGTCGACCACCGCTCCGCGCGCGACATTCACGAGCAGCGCCCCGTCCTTCATCCGGGCCAGGAAATCGGCGTCGACGAGGCCGCGCGTGGCCTCCGTGAGGGGGGTGCAGAGGATCACGACATCCGCGTCGGGAAGCAGTGAAAGCACATCGGTGATCGGATGCACAAGACCGCGCGCCGTGGTGCGCCGGGAGCGCGCGACGCGCGCCAGTCGCGCGAGTTCGAACGGCGCGAGCCGGTCCTCGATGGCTGCACCGATGGACCCGTAGCCGACGATCAGGACGCTCTTGTCGGCGAGCGAGGGGTGGAACCCGCCCTCCCAGCGCTCCTGCTGCTGGGCGCGGACGAAACCGGGGATGCCGCGGAGCGCGGCCAGGGTCAAGGTGAGCGCCAGCTCGGCCGTGCTGGTCTCGTGCACCCCGCGCGCGTTGCACAGCCGCACGCCCGGGACGATGTCCGAGAGCCGTGCGGTGATGTCGTCGATACCGGCGGTGAGCGTCTGGATGACTCGGACGTTCGTCAGCTGCGCCAGCGGATGCGCCCTGACCGACCACCCCTTCATGTACGGCACCACGTACACGGCACACTCCGCCGGGTCGCCGGGAAACGGCTGCTCACCGTCCTCTCCCCCGTCCCAGAACAGATACCGGGGGCCCTCGGGCAGCCCTTCGATCTCCTCGGGCGGAAGGGGAAGCCACACGTCTCCGGTCATGCAAGGAGGCTATGTCAGGCACGCGTGCGTGCAGAGGTTAGGTTGGGGGCCGGGCAGAGGGAGGTTCACGAGCAGGTGGAGCGCAGGACGATCGGCGCGGGATCGCTCGCGGTGGGGGCCGTCGGACTCGGATGCATGCCGATGAGCTGGGCGTACAGCGGATCGCGGCAGCGGGGTGACGAGTCGCTCAGAGCCGTGCACCGGGCGCTGGACCTGGGCTCCGACCTCCTGGACACCGCGGACATGTACGGCCCGTTCACCAACGAGCTGCTGCTCGGCCGGGTGCTCAAGGAGCGGCGCCGGGACGCCTTCGTGTCCACGAAGGTCGGGCTGCTGGTGGGCGAGCAGCACATCGTGGCCAACGGCCGACCCGGCTATGTGAAGCGGGCCTGCGACGCCTCGCTGCGCCGGCTCCAGACGGACGTGATCGACCTGTACCAGCTGCACCGCGCCGACCCCGAAGTGCCCGTCGAGGAGACCTGGGGCGCGATGGCGGACCTGGTGCGCGCCGGGAAGGTACGGGCGCTGGGCCTGTGCGCGGTGGGGGCGCGCGGCGGCCGCCGCTCGGGGGCCGGGCTGTACGACTCGACGCTGCGGCAGCTGCGTCGGGTGCAGCAGGTGTTCCCGGTGACCGCGGTGCAGGCGGAGCTGTCGGTGTGGTCGCCGGAGGCGCTGCGGACGCTGCTGCCCTGGTGCGAGGCGCGCGGTGTGGGCTTCCTTGCGGCGATGCCGCTGGGCAACGGCTTCCTGACCGGCACCCTGAGGCCGGGCGAGGGCTTCGAGCCGGACGACGTACGCGCCCGGCACCCCCGGTTCACCGCCGAGATGATGGCGGCCAACCAGCCGATCGTCGCGGGCCTGCGCCGCATCGCCCGCCGGCACGGCGAGGACGTCACGCCCGCCCAGGTCGCACTGGCCTGGGTGCTGGCGCAGGGCCGCCATGTGGTCGCGCTGCCGGGCACCAAGCGGGAGCGCTGGGCCGCGCAGAACGCGGCCGCCGCCGGGCTGCGGCTGACCGCCGAGGACCTGGCGGAGGTCTCCCGGCTGCCGGCGGCCCAGGGGTCGTGGGACTGAGGTTCCCCGATGAGTTGCCGGGGACCGGGAACCCGGGCGGCGCCGGAGGTGTAAGAGAGGGAGAGAGCCTGCCGCTCCCCCGCCGCCTCGAAGGGACCCTGATCGTGCGACGTCGAGCTGTACCGGCCGTGCTGGCCGCGACCGCCCTGCTGCTGACGGCCGGCTGCTCGTCCGGTGGCGGTGACTTCCCGGGCGGGAGACGGACCGGCACGACACCCGGCGCCACCGCCTCCGCGCACGCCACCGAGTCCGCGCCGCCGGCCAAGGGCTCGGTGACGGTGCTGCGCACGGTGGCCGAGGGCCTGAAGACCCCGTGGGGCCTGGCTCTCCTGCCCGGCGGCGGGCTGCTGGTCTCCTCCCGGGACGAGGGCACGATCATCCGGATCGACGAGAAGACGGGCCGCAAGACCGAGCTGGGCACCGTCTCCGGGGTCGCGCCGGCCGGCGAGGGCGGCCTGCTGGGCATCGCCCTCTCCCCCGACTTCGCCGCGGACCACATGATCTACGCCTACTTCACCTCGGCCTCGGACAACCGCATCGTCCGCGTGCTGTACGACGAGCGGAAGCCGGCGGGTGAGCAACTGGGCGCCCCGGACACGGTGTTCAAGGGCATCCCCAAGGGCTTCATCCACAACGGCGGCCGGATCGCATTCGGTCCGGACGGCATGCTGTACGCGGGCACCGGCGAGGGCGGGCGGCAGGGGCTGGCGCAGGACCGGAGGTCGCTGGGCGGCAAGATCCTGCGCATGACCCCGGAGGGCGAACCGGCGCCGGGCAACCCGTTCCCCGACTCGCCCGTGTACTCGTACGGCCACCGCAACGTCCAGGGCCTGGCCTGGGACGACCGAGAGCGGCTGTTCGCCTCGGAGTTCGGCCAGGACACCTGGGACGAGCTGAACGCGATCAAGCCCGGTGGCAACTACGGCTGGCCCAGGGCCGAGGGCAGGTCCTCCGACGCCGGCCTCCAGAACCCGCTGGCCCAGTGGCACACCGACGACGCCTCCCCCAGCGGCATCGCCTACGTCGACGGCGTGATCTGGATGGCGGGCCTGAAGGGCAGCCGCCTGTGGCGCGTCCCGCTGACCGGCACGTCAGCCTCGGCCGCCCCGCAGGCGTTCCTCACGGGCACCTACGGCCGCCTCCGTACGGTGGTCCCGGCGGGCGGTGACAAGGTCTGGCTGGTGACGAGCAACACGGACGGCCGGGGGTCGCCGAAGAAGGGGGACGACCGGGTGCTGGAGGCGGAGGTGCGGTGAGCGGCGCCGCCGTACCTCGTCGGCGGCGCCGTCGGTGTCGCCGTCGCTGTCAGCCGGCCGCAAGCCGGTTCTCCGCCCCCGCCGGAAACAGTCCCATGCGGTGCGCCACCGCCGCCGCCTCGCCCCGGCCCGAGACGCCGAGCTTGCTGAGGATGTTGGAGACGTGCACGCTCGCGGTCTTCGGTGAGATGAACAGCTCCTCGGCTATCTGGCGGTTGGTGCGGCCGGCCGCGACCAGACCGAGCACGTCCCGCTCCCGGCTGGTGAGGCCGAGCGCGGCGACCGGGTCGGTGGGGGCGGCTGTCTGCCGCGGGGCGCGGGTCAGGGGGAGGCGGGCGCGCTGGGCGAGCCGGGTGACGGCGTCGGCCAGGGGCCGGGCGCCGAGGTGGGCGGCGACCGCGGCGGCCAGCCGGAGCAGCTCCACCGCGCGGTCGCGTTCCGCGTCGCCACCCTCGGCCAGCAGCGCCCCGGCGAGGCGGTGGCGGACCCGGGCGAGGTCGTAGGGGCGGTCCAGACATTCGAAGGCGGTGACGACCGGGGACCAGGTGCCGGGGGTGTCCCGGCCCTCCGCGCGGAGCAGTTCGGCGCGGGTCCACTGGCCGTACGCCTGCCAGAGGGGGACCCCGGTGGTGAGCGTCCGTACGGCCGCGGAGATCTGGTCCAGGGTCTCGGCGCGGCCGGGCTGGGCGGCGGGCAGGGTGCGGGCGTCGGCCTCGGCGGTGGCGGCCGCCAGCAGCATCGGCCAGCCGTAGCGCTGGGTGCCGGGCGGGAACCCGGCGTCCAGGGCCTGGAGCAGTGCCGCGCGGACGTCGGCGATGCGTCCCTGCGCGGCGGCGACGCCGAGGGCGATGCGGGTCAGGGGCAGGGACTGCTGGGGCGTCGGGTCATGGGTGCCGTACGCGGAGCGGGCGGCGGCGAGTTGCCCGGCGGCCTCGGCGAGGTCGCCCCGGGCCAGGGCGAGATGGGCCAGGCGCTTGGCTCCGGCGCCCCGGGGCCTGGCGCTGTGGCCGACCCGGGCCGCGTGCGCGGCGGCCTCGGCGGCCTCCTCCCACCGGCCGAGCGAGTAGAGCGCGTCCGACAGGTTGCCCCACACCCATGCCTGGGAGTCCAGCAGCCCGTAGCGGCGGCAGAAGTCGATGCCCTCGCGCAGCAGGGGGACGGCCTCCCGGTCCCGGCCGACGCTCTGGAGCTTGGACGGCAGGTTCACATAGGCGCGGCCCGCCACATGGTGCATGCCCTCGGCCTCTGTGTCGGCCAGGACCTGACGCATCTGCGCGAGGCCGGCCTCCGGGTCGCCGGACTCCACCGTCAGGCCGCCGAGGGTGAGGCGGGCGTGCAGTTCGGTCTCGCGGGCGCCCACCATCCGCGCGTACTCCACGGCCCGCTCGGCGGCGGCGAGCGCCTCGGGTCCCGGCCGGTGCTGCATGGACCAGCTGGCGGCGACCGCCAGCACCTCCGCGTGCACCTCCGACGGCGGCAGGCCGCGCACCAGGTCCTGGGCGGTGGCCAGCTCCTGCCAGCCGTCGCCGCGACCCTGGGCCTGGACCAGCCGGGAGCGCTGCACCCAGAACCAGGCGGCGCGCAGGGGGTCCGCCTCCTCCTCCAGCAGGCGCAGGGCCCGCTTGGTGATCTTCAGGGCGCGTTCGCGTTCGCCGCCGAAGCGGCCCGCGACGGCCGCCTCGGCCATCAGGTCGAGGTAGCGCAGCGGGGTGGTGGCCGGGTCGCAGCCACAGGGGGGATAGACCTCGGCGTAGTCGACCGGGCGCAGGGCGGAGCGCACCTCCTCCGGGGCGCTGTCCCACAGCTCCATCGCCCGCTCCAGCAGCCCGAGTTGTTCGGTGTAGGCGTGCCGGCGGCGGGCGACGACGGCGGCGGCCAGGACGGTGGGCAGGGCCTTCGCGGCGTCGTGGGCGTGGTACCAGTAGCTGGCCAGGCGCATGACGCGGGCGTCGGCGGGGACGAGCGTCGGGTCGGCCTCCAGGGCCTCGGCGTAGCGGCGGTTGAGCCGGGAGCGTTCGCCGGGCAGCAGGTCGTCGGCGACGGCCTCGCGGACCAGGGAGTGCCGGAAGCGGTAGCCGTCGCCGGCCCGGGTGACGGTGAGGATGTTGGCGCCGACGGCGGCCCGCAGCGCCTCGATGAGGTCGTCCTCGGTGAACTGGGCCACGGCGGCGATCAGCGGGTACTCCACCGTGGAGCCGCCCTCGGCGACGATCCGGGCGACCCGCTGGGCGCTCTCGGGCAGTGCCTCGACCCGGACCAGGAGCAGATCGCGCAGGGAGTCGGTGAGGCCGGCGCACCTGCCCGTGCAGGCGGCGACGGCGAGTTCCTCGATGAAGAAGGCGTTGCCGTCGGAGCGTTCGTAGATCTCGTCGACCTGGGCGGGGTCGGGTTCGGCGGCGAGGATGCCGGCGATCTGGCGGCCGGCCTCCTCCCGGGTGAAGCGGGCGAGTTCGATACGGCGGACGGTGCGCAGCCGGTCCAGCTCGGCGAGCAGCGGGCGCAGCGGGTGGCGGCGGTGGATGTCGTCGGAGCGGTAGGTGGCCAGGACCAGGAGGCGGCCGGCGCGCAGGGTGCGGAAGAGGTAGGCGAGGAGGTGGCGGGTGGAGGCGTCGGCCCAGTGCAGGTCCTCCAGGACGAGCAGGACGGTGTGGTCGGCGGCGACCCGCTCCAGCAGCCGCGCGGTGAGCTCGAACAGGCGGGCCATGCCCTGCTCGTCGTGGCGGCCGGCGCCGGCCTCGCCGAGATCGGGCAGCAGCCGGGCCAGTTCCTCCTCCTGGCCCGCCGCCGCGGCGGCGAACTCCTCGGGCAGGGCGTCCCGCAGGGCGCGCAGCGCGGTGGAGAAGGGGGCGAACGGCAGCCCGTCGGCGCCGATCTCCATGCAGCCGCCGACGGCGACGACGGCACCCCGGCCGGTCGCGGCCGTGGCGAACTCCTCCACGAGACGGGTCTTGCCCACACCTGCCTCACCGCCGAGCAGCAGTGCCTGCGGCTCGGCCGCGGCGGCACGGGCGAGCGCATCGTTCAGCGTGTCCAACTCGTCGGTGCGGCCGACGAACACGGGACTGACGGACCTGGTCTCCACGGGCCCGAGCATCGCACGAGGCCGGGACAGCCCGGCACCGGTTTTCCACAGTTGCGGTGCGATGGTCGTACCGCCCGTCGGAACGGTGGCCGTCCGAGCCGTAGGAACGGACGAAGGGGTCGTACGACTCCGCCGGGAAGCCGTACGACCCTGGTCCGGTGAGCGGCCGACCCCCGTCCGGCCGCTCCGCGCCCCCGTGGTCACGCGGTGCGTGGCGACCGGTGCCGGCGGGGGCGGTCGGTATGCGGCTCGGCGACCGGGGTGCCGTGGCCGGCGGACTCGGCGCGGGCGGCTCGGCGGGAACGGACGGCCTCGCGGGCCAGGCGGGCCTGCTGGGCCGCGCGGCGCAGTTCGGCGGACCGGATGCGGTGGAGTTCGAGCTCGTACACGGTGGGGCCCTTCGGGAGAGACGAATGTCGTGCGTCGCTTTCCGCGACGCCTTTACTTTCGTCTCGCAGGGGGGTGTGCCACATCGGGAGAGTTCCGCATCTTCGGCCGGCCGGCGGGCCGTACGCGCGCGTAAGGGGGCCTTAGGGCGTCCGTGAGGTGCGCGCGGATTCCCTAAGGCCCCTGAGGGCGGCGGCTTCTCAGCCGGTGGAGGGCAGGCCGAGCAGCGCGTCGGAGTACTTCAGGACGGCCAGGACCAGGCCGATGACGCCGAGTGAGACGCCCGCCCAGGCGACCGACCTGATCCAGGCGGCCTGCGGGCGGCCGGGGGCGCCGAACGCGGGCCGGGCCAGTACGACCACACCGGTGACCAGCGCGGCCAGCGCGAACAGGCCGGCCCACAGCGCGGTGGTGTGCCAGGCGTCGCCGTAGACCTCCTTGATCTGCTGGGCGACGCTCGCGGTGGAGGACGTCCGGAGCTGGCCGACGAGCTGTTCGCGGGCGGATGCGACGGTGCCGATCCAGCCGCCGTTGAGCGAGACGAGGCCGAGCGCGGCGGAGACGACGGCGCCGGCGCCCTGGCCGGCACCGGCGGACGCCGTGTCCTCGCCTTCCTCTGCCGCGTCGCCTTCCTCGGCCGCGTCGCGAGCCTCGACCGCTTCGCCCGCCTCGCCCGCCTCAGCCGCGGCCTCCTCGGCGGGTGCCGCGTCGGCGGCCGCGTCGTCGGGGGTGCCGGCTGCCGCCGTCGTCTCGTCGTCCTTGCGCGCCCCGGGGCCGGCCTCGGTGCCGGCCGCGGCGCCTTCCGCTGTCTTCATTGCCATGCCCGGCACCGTACGGACGCTGTCTGAGAGGTCTCTTAATGATCGTTGTGCGGGGTACGCGCGCGTGCGGCACGCCACTCGGGCGCGAGCACTGCCCAGATCTCGGTGCTGATCCGCACCCCGTGGTGCGGATAGTTCTCACGGAGCACGCCCTCGCGGGTCATGCCGAGTCGCCGGGCCACGTTGATGCTGGGCTCGTTGGCCGAGGACACGCGCCACTCCACCCGGTGCATGCCGCGTTCCTCGAAGGCCCAGTCGAGCAGCACCCGCAGACCGCGCGTGACCAGCCCGCGTCCGGCCGCCGCCGGCTCCAGCCAGCAGCCGGCCTCGCAGACCCCGCTCGGGGTGTCCCAGACGCGGAACAGCAGGCCGCCGACGAGCTTGCCGTCCAGCCAGATGCCGTGCAGGCTGCCGGCGTCGGCGCCGCGCTTGTCGGCGTACGACTGCAGCCAGGCGTGGGCGCCGGCCAGATCGGACACCGCGTCGGCCAGCCCGATGTGCCGGCCGATGAACTCCCGTCCCCGGTCGATGTTGTCGAGGAGCTCTCCGGCGTGCCAGATCTCCAGGGGCCGCAGTTCGGCGCCGTCACCGAGCGATATCGCGTACATCGTGCCGCTCTTCCTTCCGCAGTTCGTCCAGCGGGACCCGGCCGAGCCTCTCATGCACGGCGCGGCACTCGGGCGGCTCGATGCTGATGTGCGGCAGCCGGCGTGCCAGCCAGGCGGGCAGCCACCAGTTGGCGGCGCCGAGCAGATGCATCAGGGCCGGAACGAGCAGCGTCCGCAGGACGAAGGCGTCGAGGGCGACGGCCGCGGCCAGCGCGAGGTCTGCCACGGACGTGCTCCCAGAAGATGATGTGTGCATCTTTGGCCGGAAACAATCGTCCATAAACGGAACAGCCCGCAGAGACCGCATGCGCGATCATAGAAAACTCTTTGACGGGAAAATGATCGTTTGCCATGTACGTGCGCTTCTTCGCAGCAGTGGGAGCGACATCACAGGACAGCTCGGCGAACTCTGTCGGGCCGCACGGGCACTTCAGTCGAACTGGTCTCCGAGTGCCATGACCATCGTCCCCACGATCAGCAGCCACAGGGCCCTGCGGGTACGGCCCTTGGAGCCGAGGACCGCCGCGAGAGCGCAGACGGCGGCGCCGAGAGCGTAGGCGACGGGGACCCGGGCCGGCGCGGAACCGGTGAGGCGCAGGAGGGAGGCGGCGAGCCCCGCGAGGCAGAGGAGCACTCCGGTGCCGGCCGCGGTCCAGCGGGCCCGGCGGGCGTCCCCGACGTGCTCCTCCCCGTCCTCGGCTATCGACGGTTCGGGGCCGGAATCGGTACGTCCACTCATGGCGGGCGAGCGTAGCGCCTCCGCCCGGAAACCGGGTGCGGGGCCCGCCCTGGGCTGCTAGGCATGGACGCTTGTGACCGAGACACCGCACACAGCCGACGCCCTGACCAGCCGCCTCACCCGCCCGCGCTACCCCCGCAGCAGCCGCTACGACGCCCGCTGGACCATCGAGAACCAGATGGGTCCGCACGCCCTGTGGCTGCTGGAGTGGCTGGCACCCGCGCTGCGGCTGGAGGATCTGCCCCCGCATGCCCGGGTGCTCGACCTCGGCTGCGGGCGCGCGATGACCTCCGTCTTCCTGGCCCGTGAGTACGGTGTCCAGGTCACCGCGGCCGACCTGTGGGTGAAGCCCGACGAGAACGCCGTCCGCATCGCGGAGGCGGGGGTGGCCGCGCAGGTGCTGCCCGTCCACATCGAGGCACACGATCTGCCGTTCGCCGAAGGCTCGTTCGATGCGATCGTGTCCGTCGACGCCTACCAGTACTTCGGCACGAACGACCTCTACCTGCCCTCCCTGACCCGGCTGCTGAAGCCGGGCGGGCGCATCGGGGTGGTGGTGCCGTCGGTGCGGGAGGAGATCGACGGGGTCGAGCCTCCGGAGCATCTCAAGGCCCACTGGGACCCGGGGTTCTGGGCCTTCCACTCCCCCGCCTGGTGGCACCGGAACTGGACCCGCACGGGCGCCGTGACCGTCGAGACCGCCGACTGGCTCGAGGACGGCTGGCACGACTGGCTGCTGTGGAGCGAGGTGTGCGCCGAGGAGAGCCCGAGCGAGTTCATGGCGGGCATGGCACGCGACTCGGTGCACCTGCTCCAGGCCGATCGGGGCCGGACCCTGGGCTTCACCCGGGTGGTCGGCCGACGCGGCTGACGCCCCGGCTGATGAAGCGGCCCCGAAGGCTGTGCCTTCGGGGCCGTGCGGGATCGCGCGCGGGGACTCAGCCCTCGCTCACACCCAGCTTCTCCAGGATCAGTTCCTTGACGCGGGCCGCGTCGGCCTGACCACGGGTGGCCTTCATGACCGCACCGACCAGGGCGCCGACCGCGGCCACCTTGCCACCGCGGATCTTGTCCGCGATGGCCGGGTTGCCGGCGATGGCCTCCTCGACGGCGGTGCCCAGCGCACCCTCGTCGGAGACGACCTTCAGACCGCGCTTGTCGACGACCTCGTCCGGGGTGCCCTCGCCCGCGAGGACGCCCTCGATGACCTGACGGGCCAGCTTGTCGTTCAGGTCACCCTTCGCGACCAGCTCGGTCACCCGGGCCACCTGCGCCGGCGTGATCGCCAGCTCGTCCAGCGCCTTGCCGGACTCGTTGGCGCTGCGCGCCAGTTCGCCCATCCACCACTTGCGGGCGGAGGCCGCGTCGGCACCGGCGTCGATCGTGGCGACGATCGGGTCCAGCGCACCGGCGTTGAGGATCGCCTGCATGTCGGTGGCGGAGATGCCCCACTCGGCCAGCAGCCGGGTACGGCGGGCCAGCGGCAGCTCGGGCAGGGCCGCGCGGATCTCCTCGACCCACTCGCGCGCGGGCGCGACCGGCACCAGGTCGGGCTCCGGGAAGTACCGGTAGTCCTCGGCCTCCTCCTTCACCCGGCCCGAGGTCGTGGAGCCGGTGTCCTCGTGGAAGTGGCGGGTCTCCTGGACGATGGTCCCGCCGCTGCCGAGGACGGCCGCGTGCCGCTGGATCTCGAAGCGGCAGGCGCGCTCGACGGAACGCAGCGAGTTGACGTTCTTCGTCTCGGAGCGCGTGCCGAACTTGTCGCTGCCCTTGGGCATCAGCGACAGGTTGACGTCACAGCGCATCTGGCCCATCTCCATGCGGGCCTCGGACACGCCGAGGGCACGGATGACCTCACGCAGCTCACGGACGTACGCCTTCGCCACCTCGGGGGCGCGCTCGCCGGCGCCGACGATCGGCTTGGTGACGATCTCGATCAGCGGGATGCCGGCGCGGTTGTAGTCCAGCAGGGAGTGGGACGCGCCGTGGATACGGCCGGTGGCGCCGCCGACGTGCGTCGACTTGCCGGTGTCCTCCTCCATGTGGGCGCGCTCGATCTCCACGCGGAAGACCTCGCCGTCCTCCAGCTGCACGTCGAGGTAGCCGTTGAAGGCGATCGGCTCGTCGTACTGGGAGGTCTGGAAGTTCTTCGGCATGTCCGGATAGAAGTAGTTCTTCCGGGCGAAGCGGCACCACTCGGCGATCTCGCAGTTCAGCGCGAGACCGATCTTGATCGCGGACTCGACGCCGGTCGCGTTGACGACCGGGAGCGCGCCGGGCATGCCGAGGCAGACGGGGCAGGTCTGGGTGTTCGGGTCGGCGCCGAGCGAGGTCGAGCAGCCGCAGAACATCTTGGTCTTGGTGCCGAGTTCGACATGGACCTCAAGGCCCATGACGGGGTCGTACGACGCCAGCGCGTCCTCGTACGACACCAGGTCGGTCGTGGTGGTCACGGTGAAAACTTCCCTCTCAGCCCAGCAGGACGTCGTCGTCGCCCAGCCGCTTCAGCTCGCGGTAGAGCATGGCGAGGCCGGTGACGATGCCGGCGGTGGTGACGACCGCGTCGACCAGCCGCAGCGTGTCGTTCTCGGCGCGGGCCTTCTTGATCTGCTTCATGGCGCCGACCGCGCCGAACGCGGTGGCGGCCATGGACAGGTACGTACCGGACTTGGACTTCTTGAAGCCCTTGGCCTTGGTCAGTGCGCTCACAGCGACGGAGCCTCCTCCAGCAGCGGGTGACCCCACTTTTCCACGAAGGCGGCCTCGACGGCGGCGCCCACCTTGTACAGCCGGTCGTCCTTCATCACCGGGGCGATGATCTGCAGACCGACCGGGAGGTTGTCCTCCGGGGCGAGACCGCAGGGCAGGGACATGGCCGCGTTGCCCGCCAGGTTGGTCGGGATGGTGCACAGGTCCGCGAGGTACATCGCCATCGGGTCGTCGGCACGCTCGCCGATCGGGAAGGCGGTGGTCGGGGTCGTCGGGGAGACGATCACGTCGACCTGCTCGAACGCCTTGTCGAAGTCCTGCTTGATGAGCGTACGGACCTTCTGCGCGGAGCCGTAGTACGCGTCGTAGTAGCCGGAGCTGAGCGCGTACGTGCCGAGCATGATGCGGCGCTTGACCTCGGGGCCGAAGCCCGCCTCACGGGTGAGGGAGGTGACCTCCTCGGCCGAGTGGCTGCCGTCGTCGCCGGCACGCAGGCCGTAGCGCAGGCCGTCGAAGCGGGCGAGGTTGGAGGAGCACTCGGACGGGGCGATCAGGTAGTACGCCGACAGGGCGAGGTCGAAGGACGGGCAGTCCAGCTCGACGATCTCGGCGCCCAGTTCCTTCAGCAACTCGACGGACTCGTCGAAGCGCTGGATGACACCGGCCTGGTAGCCCTCGCCGCGGAACTGCTTGACCACGCCGACGCGCATGCCCGCGACGCTGCCGTTGCGGGCGGCCTCGACCACCGGCGGGACCGGGGCGTCGATGGAGGTGGAGTCCAGCGGGTCGTGGCCGGCGATCACCTCGTGCAGCAGCGCCGCGTCCAGGACCGTACGGGCGCAGGGGCCGCCCTGGTCGAGGGAGGAGGAGAAGGCGACCATGCCGTACCGGGACACCGCGCCGTACGTCGGCTTCACGCCGACCGTGCCGGTGACGGCGGCCGGCTGGCGGATCGAGCCGCCGGTGTCGGTGCCGATGGCGAGCGGGGCCTGGAAGGCGGCGAGGGCGGCGCTCGAACCGCCGCCGGAGCCGCCGGGGATCTTGGTGAGGTCCCACGGGTTGCCGGTCGGGCCGTAGGCGCTGTTCTCGGTGGAGGACCCCATGGCGAACTCGTCCATGTTGGTCTTGCCGAGGATGACGACGTCGGCGGCCTTCAGCCGCTTGGTGAGCGTCGCGTCGTACGGCGGGATCCAGCCCTCGAGGATCTTCGAGCCGACGGTCGTGGGCACGCCCTCGGTGGTGAAGATGTCCTTGAGTGCGAGCGGGACGCCGGCCAGCGGGCCGAGCTTCTCGCCGCGCTCGCGCTTCTCGTCCACGGCGCGGGCCTGGGCGAGAGCGCCCTCGCGGTCGACGTGCAGGAAGGCGTGCACCTTCTCGTCGACGGCCTCGATCCGGGCGAGGTGGGCCTCGGTGACCTGGACGGCCGTCAGCTCGCCGGAGGCGATCTTCTCGGCGATCTGCGCCGCCGTGAGCTTGATGATGTTGCTGTCCGTCATGGTGGTCACTCCTCCCCCAGGATCTGCGGCACCTTGAAACGCTGCTGCTCCTGGGCGGGGGCGCCGGAGAGCGCCTGCTCGGGGGTGAGCGAGGGACGGACCTCGTCCGGCCGCATGACGTTCGTCAGCGGGAGCGGGTGCGAGGTCGGCGGTACGTCTTGGTCGGCGACCTCGCTGACGCGGGCGACCGCGCCGATGATGTCGTCAAGCTGTCCCGCGAAGTGGTCGAGTTCTTCGGGCTTCAGCTCCAGACGCGCCAGCCGGGCGAGGTGGGCGACCTCCTCGCGCGTGATGCCAGGCATGCAGCGATCCTCTGGGGTGAGTGTGTGTGGTTTGGGCCCAATCCTATGGGGCGGGCCCCGGTGCGCGTGAAACGGTTTCGCGCGGCCTGGGTCTCACCGGCACCGCGGGCCCCGCAGCGGCGCGGGGAACTGCGCGAGCAACCAGGGCGGACGCGCACCCGCCGACGCGGCCCGACGGCCCGGGCAGAGGGCCACCAGCCGGCCGAATGGAAGGGGCGGGCGGGCAGGTGGAAAGCTGTTCGGCGGGCGGGTGGTAAAGCTATTCCGCGGCCGGAAGCGCCGCAGGCGACCGCTGCCACCCCCGCGAACCGCGGGCCCGCAGCCACGCGGTCGTCTCCTCCGGAGGCATCGCCGCGGCCACCAGCCACCCCTGCACCGCGTCACAGCCCAGGTCGCGCAGCCGCTCCCAGGTCTCGTCGTCCTCCACGCCCTCGGCGACGACGAGGAGACCCAGCGAATGGGCCAGGTCGACGGTGCACCGAACGATCTCGGCGTCCTCGGCGTCGACGGCCAGCCGGGCCACGAAAGAGCGGTCGATCTTCAGCTCGCTGACCGGCAGCCGCCGCAGGTGCACCAGGGACGAGTACCCGGTGCCGAAGTCGTCCAGGGACATCTTCACGCCGTGGCCGGTGAGCCCGGCGAGGGTGTCGGCGGCCCGCTGCGGATCCTCCAGCAGCACGTGTTCCGTTATCTCCAGCTGAAGCGCTCCGGCGGGGACCCCGTGCCGGGCCAGCCGGGCGGCGACGGATCCGGCGAAGCCGGGTGTGTGGACATCGCGCGGGGAGACGTTGACGGCGACCGGGACCCGCAGGCCCTGCGCGCGCCACTTGGCGACCTGACCGAGCGCGGTCTCCAGCACGTACTCGGTGAGGTGGGGCATCAGCCCCGAGGACTCGGCTATCGCTATGAACTCGTCCGGCGGAACCTTCCCGCGCTCGGGATGCACCCAGCGGACCAGCGCCTCCAGGCCGGCGACCTGTCCGTCGAAGCGGACCTTGGGCTGGTAGTGGAGCTGCACCTCGTGCGCGTCCAGCGCCCGGCGCAGGTCGCCGAGCAGGCCGAGGCGGTCGGGGGTGTTGGAGTCCCGCTTGGACTCGTAGACCTCGACGCCCGTGCGGTCCCGCTTCGCCTGGTACATCGCGACGTCGGCGCGGCGCAGCAGTCCTTCGGCGTCGAGTGCGTGATCGGGGAAGACGGCGACGCCGGCGCTGGCCTCCAGGACGAGGGTGAGCCCGTCCAGGTCGAGCGGGGAGCTGAGGGCGGTGACGAGGCCGCGGGCGACGCGCGTGGCCGACGTGGTGGAGTCGGCGACGGGGAGTAAGACGGCGAACTCGTCACCGCCGAGCCGGGCGGCCTCGGCCCCGCGCGGCAGCGCGAGCCGCAGCCGGTCGGCTATCTGGAGCAGCAGCCGGTCGCCGGCCAGATGACCGAGAGTGTCGTTCACCGACCGGAAGCGATCGAGGTCGATCAGCATGAGCGCGGCGCGGGCGCCGATGCGGTCGGCGTCGTCCAGGGCGGTCCAGATCCGCTCCAGCAGCCACTGCCGGTTGGGCAACCCGGTCAGCGGGTCGCGCAGCTGCTCCTCGGCGCGGGCGCGGGCCATCCAGAGCGTGGAGTCCAGGGCGATGAGCGGGATGGCGAACAGCGGGAGCAGGATGGGCTGGGCGTCCGCGACGACGCACACCAGCGGCGCGATGCCGAGCAGCGCGACGGCGACCAGACCCTGTCTGACCAGGGCGGTGCGGGCGATGGTGGGCAGCCCGCCGCGCGGGGCGTGCAGGTACCACAGCAGGCCGCGGCTGACGGCGAGATAGGCGACGGCGACGAGGACCACCTCGGGCACGGTGGCGACGCTCCAGCTGTCGGGCCGCCAGGGCTCCTCGACGCTCGGGACCCGGCCGAACGCGCCCAGCAGCAGGGCGCCGACGCCGATGCCGAGGACGTCCACCGCGCCGTGCAGCACGCCCTGCCGCCAGCGGTGCCGGCGGGCGATGCCGACCAGGACGACGACGGTGAGGCTGACCAGGCCGGCGGGCACCCAGCCGTACAGCAGCAGGACGGCGAGGGTGAGGGCGGCACCCGAGCCGGTGCCGCCCCACCAGCGGGCGCGGCCCAGCATGACCAGGTGGCCGACGATGACGCCGGTGAGCAGGGCCAGTGCCCAGCCGACCGTGCCGCCGGGGAAGAGGGCGTGGTGGTGGGTGTAGGCGCGGTAGAAGCCGGCGCCGAGGGCGAGTCCGGCCGCGGCGACGACGGTCGCGGGCAGGGCCGGCCAGGGCAGGTTCCGTTCGGTGTCCGCGTCGGTCAGGCCGGGTGCGGGCTCGATGGCCGGCGGCAGGGGGGTGCGGGCCTCGACGGCGGTGCCCGGTCCGGCCGGACGCGGCTGCACGCCCGTCCGTCCGTCGGCCCGCCCGGTCCACCGGTTCCCCCGCCACGCGCCCGCGCGGCGGCGCAGGCGCAGCCATGAGTCCGGGGCGGCGCTCTCGGTCGGTTCCATTCCCGTCCCTCTCACAGCCGGCGGTGCCCACGCCACGCGGCCCGATGACCGACAACCATCAGCAGCTCCGCGTCGAAGAAACCTTCCCCGCACCTCTGCAGAGCACGGAGATGCCCCAGCCGCAGCTGGGCACGGCAGGCGCACACCTCAACAGTAGGCCGCGGAAGGCTTCCACGGGCAGCGGTCTCCGACGGTTGCCCGAATGCGCCCGGGCCACCCGTATGCATCTGATATGCGCCGATCGGGTGGCCTTCAACCGCTACTCCCCGGTCGGAAGCGCGACTTCGGCCGCTGCTTCGGGGCCGTGCTGCAAGAGAACGCCGAAACCGTCCTCCCCCAGAACCGGAACCTTCAGTTGCATGGCCTTGTCGTACTTCGATCCCGGGTTGTCACCCACAACGACGAACGAGGTCTTCTTCGAAACCGAACCGGTCACCTTCGCGCCCCGGCTCTGCAGCGCCTCCTTGGCGCCGTCCCGGGTGTAGTTCTCCAGCGTGCCGGTGACGACGACCGTGAGCCCCTCCAGCGGACGCGGCCCCTCGTCCTCGCCGGAGGACTGCTCCTCCAGCGGGACTCCCGCGGCCTTCCACTTGCGGACGATCTCACGGTGCCAGTCCTCGGCGAACCACTCCTTGAGCGCGGCGGCGATGATCGGGCCCACACCGTCGGTGGCCGCCAGATCCTGCTCGGTCGCCTGCTCGATGCGGTCGATGGAGCGGAACTCGCGGGCGAGGGCCTGCGCGGCCACCGGCCCCACATGCCGGATGGACAGCCCGTTCAGGAAGCGGGCCAGCGGACGGGACTTGGCCGCCTCGATGTTCGCCAGCAGGGCGAGGGTGTTCTTCTTCGGCTCGCCCTTCTGGTTGGCGAAGACCGTGACGACCTTCTCCTCGCCGGTCTTGGGGTCACGCTTGGGCAGGCCGCTGTCCGGGTCGAGGACGTACGCCTTGATGGGCAGCAGCTTCTCCACCGTCAGGTCGAACAGGTCGCCCTCGTCGACCAGCGGCGGATCGGCCGGCTCCAGCGGACGGGTGAGCGCGGCGGCGGCCACCCCGCCGAAGTGCTCGATGTCCAGGCACTCACGGCCCGCCAGATACGACACTCGCTCCCGCAACTGGGCCGGGCAGGTACGGGCGTTCGGGCAGCGGAGGTCGATGTCGCCCTCCTTCATGGGCCGCAGCGGCGTCCCGCACTCGGGGCACTCGCCCGGCATCACGAACTCCCGCTCGCTGCCGTCCCGCAGGTCGACCACCGGGCCGAGGATCTCCGGAATGACGTCACCGGCCTTGCGGATGACGACGGTGTCACCGATGAGGACGCCCTTGGCCTTGACGACCTCCTGGTTGTGCAGGGTGGCGAACTCCACCTCGCTGCCCGCGACCGTGACCGGCTCGACCTGGGCGTACGGCGTGACCCGGCCGGTGCGGCCGACGCCCACCTTGATGTCGATGAGCTTGGTGTTGACCTCTTCCGGCGCGTACTTGTAGGCGATCGCCCAGCGGGGAGCCCGCGCGGTGGAGCCGAGCCGCCCCTGGAGGCGGATCTCGTCCAGCTTCACCACGACACCGTCGATCTCGTGCTCCACGGAGTGGCGGTTCTCGCCGTAGTGCGCGATGAACTCCCGTACGCCGTCGAGGCCGTCGACCACGCGGTTGTGCCGGGAGGTGGGCAGGCCCCAGGTCTTGAGCAGGTCGTACGCCTGGGAGAGGCGGGTCATGCCCGTGAAGCCCTCCAGGGCGCCGATGCCGTGGACCACCATGTGCAGCGGGCGGGTGGCGGTGACCCGCGGGTCCTTCTGGCGCAGCGAACCGGCGGCCGCGTTGCGGGGGTTGGCGAAGGGCTTGTCGCCGGCCGCGACCAGGCGTTCGTTCAGCTCCAGGAACTTCTCCATCGGGAAGTAGACCTCGCCGCGGATCTCCACCAGGTCGGGCACCTTGTCGCCCGCGAGGCGGTCCGGGATCTCCGCGATCGTGCGGACGTTCGGCGTGATGTCCTCGCCGGTGCGGCCGTCGCCACGGGTGGCCGCGCGCGTGAGACGGCCGTTCTCGTACGTGAGGTTGACCGCCAGGCCGTCCACCTTCAGCTCGCACAGGAAGTGGTACTCCTGGTCGCCCAGTTCCTTGGCGATGCGGTCGGACCAGGCGGCCAGCTCGTCGTCGTTGAAGGTGTTGTCCAGCGACAGCATCCGCTGGCGGTGCTCGACCGCGGTGAACTCCGTCGCGTACGACCCCGCGACCTTCTGGGTCGGCGAGTCCGGGGTGCGCAGCTCCGGATACTCCCCCTCCAGGGCCTCCAGAGACTTCAGGAGCTTGTCGAACTCCGCGTCGCTGATGACCGGAGCGTCCTTCACGTAGTACCGGAAGCGGTGCTCCTCGACCTGCTCCGCCAGCTGCGCGTGCTTGTCGCGGGCCTCGGCGGGCACCGCCGTCGTCTCCGCCTGCTTGTCGCCGGCCACCGTGTTGTCCTCCCGTTACTCTGGGTTGTCCGCGAGGGATCTCGCCGCCCGGACGCAGTGGGCGAGCGCCTGGCGCGCATAGGCGGGAGAGGCCCCCGCCAGACCGCACGCCGGGGTGACCGTGACCGCCTCCGTGAGCAACCCCGGATGCAGCCCCAGCCTGCGCCACAGCGTCCTGACACCCATGACGCTACCGGCAGGGTCTGACAACGGGCCGTCCGTGCCCGGGACGACACCGGCGAACAGCCGGGTGCCGGCCTCGACGGCCTCGCCGATCACCTCGTCGTCACGCTCGGTGAGGAGCGAGAAGTCGAAGGAGACGGCGGTGGCACCGGCCCTGCGCAACAGGGCGAAGGGCACGTCCGGCGCGCAGGAGTGCACGACCACGGGTCCGCCACCGTGCGCGCCGACGACGTCCCGCAGCGTCGCCTCCACGATCTGCCGGTCCACGGCGCGGTGCGTGCGGTAGCCGCTGGCGGACTTCACCTGCCCGCGCAGGACGGCGGTGAGGGAGGGTTCGTCGAGCTGCAGCACGAGCCGGGCGCCGGGCACGCGGCGCTGCACCTCGGCGAGGTGCAGGCGCAGGCCCTCTCCCAGGGAGGCGGCGAGGTCGCGGCACGCGCCCGGGTCGGACAGGGCGGCCTCGCCGTTCCTCAGCTCCAGGGCGGCGGCCAGCGTCCACGGCCCGACGGCCTGCACCTTCAGATCGCCCTCGTAGTCCTGGGTGAACTCCTCCAGGGCGTCCAGGTCCTGGCCCAGCCAGGACCGCGCCCGCCTGGTGTCCCGGCCGGGCCGGTCCCCGATCCGCCAGCCGCTGGGCTCCACGCGCGCGTACAGCTCGACCAGCATCCCGGCGGTACGGCCGATCATGTCGGCGCCGGGTCCGCGCGCGGGCAGCTCGGCGAGGAACGGGAAGTCCTCGAAGCTGCCGGTGACGGTCTTGGCCGCTTCCCTCGCGTCCCCGCCGGGCAGGGAACCGACGCCGGTGGCCCCCCGGAACCTGAACTGGCTGTTTTCGCTCACCAGGGAAGCGTAAGCCCCGGCCGGGGCCGGTCGGCCGGCCGGTGTATCACCGCGGTCTAGCGGCTGTACAGCTGGGGGAAGCCGGTGCTGCGCATGCGTTCCAGATCGCTGTCGAGGCCGGTTCGGACGTACTCCGGGAACTCGTGGAACGGGCGGAAGGCGATCGGCCGGAAGTACGCGGCTTCGCGGGTCTCCCGTGGCCTCTGCCGGATCGCGCTCATGTGCTGAGCCAGGTCCCACGGCCGGGCGAACCACAGGCCCACCCCCTCGTAGCGCTCGGTGGGTGCGTGCGCTCGCCCGATGACCTGGGCATGGATGAGGAAGACCGGGGCGTTCAGACTGCCGGCCGCGGCCGCGATGTCGTCGCAGTCGGTCGTGTCGAGTTGGAACGTGCTCATGGGGGCCCCGATCCCGCCGTGCGGCAGGGCGCTGCGGCCGCTCTTCAGTTCCAGGCCCAGCACGGGCTCCCCGGTGGGACGACTGGCCACGAAGTCCGCGCTCGCCACGCGGTCGGCGTCCGAGCGCTTTCCCCTGGGCCGCAGTTCGACGGGATCGGTCTCACTCAGTGTGAGGACGGGTTCCTCGCCGAAGACCGCCGCCCAGGAGGCCGCCACGAACCGGGCCGAGGCCATGCCGCGCCCTATGGACCTCATCACCCGGTCACAGGTGCCGCAGAGGAACCACTGGGTGAGGCGGACCCCGGCCAGGACGTTGCAGTGGCCGCAGTAGCCCTCGATGCGCTCGCCCGACACCCAGACAGGAGGGCGGTCGCCGAAGGAGCGGGACCGGTACGCGTCACGGCACTCCCCGCACAGGAAGTACGAGCGCAACTCGGCGTCCCGGGCGGGCTCCGAGTGCCGGGCGCACTCGTAGGCGGCGTACGGGTCTGGCGCGAGCGACAGGCCCGCCCCCGCGAGCCGCTCGACTGTCTCCGTCACGGTGGTCGGGCCGATGCCGCTCAGCGCCCCGAGCTCACGCTCGTTCAGCGCGAGCAACTCGTCGATCCCCGGCACTCCCGCCCGGGCCAGCCTCTTGCGGAGCGCAGGTCCGAGTTCGACGCGCTCCTCCCCCCACAGCACGGCCGTTCCTCCCCCGTCCGATCATGCGAAGCCCTCAAGGTAACAGCACGTCCGGCCTGCCCGGCCGGCCTGCCGACGGGCGGTAGGCCGATCACGTTCCCCGCCGGGAGGTCACCGCCCCGGCCGTACCGTCAGGTCGTTGACCTCCGCGTCCCTCGGCAGGTCCAGGGCCATCAGGATCGTCGTGGCCACCGACTCGGGGGCGATCCACTTCGACTCGTCGTACTCCTTGCCCTCCTGCTGGTGGACCTTGGCCTGCATGGGGCTGGCGGTGCGGCCCGGGTAGACGGAGGTGACGCGGACGCCGGCCGCGTGCTCCTCCTGGCGCAGCGAGTCGGCGAGAGCCTTCAGGCCGTGCTTGGAGGCCGCGTAGGCGGACCAGCCGGCGTGGGCGCTGAGACCGGCGCCGGAGTTGACGAAGATCACATGGCCGCGGGCCGCCCGCAGCTGCGGAAGGAAGTGCCGGGTCAGCTCGGCCGGTGCGATGAGATTGACGTTGAGCTGGTGGCGCCAGGACTTCGGGGTCAGGTCGCCGACGTCGCCGAGGTCGACGACACCGGCGATGTGCAGCAGGGAGTCCACGCGGTCGGGCAGCGTCTGGTGGGAGAACGCCCAGGACAGCTTGTCGGGGTCCGCGAGGTCGCCGACCAGGGTGCGCGCGCCGGGGAACTCGGCCGCCAGTTCCTTCGCGCGGCCCGCGTCGCGCGCGTGCAGCACGACGTCGTCCCCGCGCGCGTGCAGCCGGCGGGCCACGGCCGCGCCGATGCCGGAACCGGCCCCGGTGATCACATGAGTAGCCATGCCCGCCATGCTCGCATCACCGGACGCCCAGCTGCTCCTCCAGGTAGGCCAGCGCCCCGACCGGCTCGTCCGCGAAGAAGACCAGTTCGGCCAGCGGGCGGGGCAGGAAGCCCTCGGCCTCCATCCGGAGGAACTGCTCGCGCAGGCCGTCGTAGAAGCCCGCCGTGTTCAGCAGCACGACCGGCTTCTCGGTGCGGCCGTGCTTCTTCAGCTCCAGGATCTCGGTGGCCTCGTCCAGCGTGCCCGTGCCGCCCACCATGATCACCACGGCGTCGGCCCTCTCCAGCAGCAGCTTCTTGCGCTCGGCGAGGTCGGCCGCGATGACCATCTCGTCGGCACCGGGGCGGGCCTTGTTCGCCAGGAACTCCACGGAGACGCCCAGCAGCCTGCCGCCCGCCTCGTGCACACCGTCGGCGACCACCTTCATCAGACCGACGTCGGAGCCGCCCCAGACCAGGGTGTGGCCGGCCTTCCCGATCAGTTCCGCGAACTCGCGCGCGGGGCGCGTGTAACGCTCGTCGAGGTCGGCGGCGGACAGGAAGACGCAGATGTTCATGGCCTCCACCGTACGGTCCCCGCGCCGGGCGGGAAGAAGCGCGGCCCGTCCGGTGCTGACCCGACATGACCCGAGGACACACGATCACGATCGAGAAGAGCGAGCGGCACGTGCGCGTGGTGCACGGCGACCTGGTGCTCGCGGAGACCGACCGCCCCCTGGAACTGCGCGAGACGGGCTGTCCGGTGCGGTACTACATCCCCGCCGAGGACGTACGCCTGGATCTGCTGACGCCCTCCGACACGCACACCGTCTGCCCCTTCAAGGGCACGGCGTCCTACTGGTCGCTGCCGGACGCGCCCGATCTCGTCTGGGCCTATCCGGATCCCGAGCCCGGCGTGACCGAGATCAAGGACCACTACTGCTTCTACGAAGCCGACGTGTCGTGACCGGCGAGTGCCGTGCCGTGCGGCAGTCTGCACGGCCATGGACAAGAAGACGACTTCCCGGGACGGAACCTCTCTCGCGTACCGAGTGACCGGCCAGGGGCCCACGGTGATCCTGGTGAGCGGCGCGATGTCCACCGGCGGCACCGTGGCACCCCTGGCCCAGCGCCTCGCGGACCGCTGCACGGCGGTCGTCTACGACCGCCGGGGCCGCGGCGAGAGCGGGGACACGGCGCCCTACGCGGTCGAGCGTGAGATCGAGGACCTGGCCGCGCTGCTCGACGCGGTGGGCGGCGACGCGGCGCTGTTCGGGGTCTCCTCGGGCGGCGCGCTGGTCCTGCGGGCGGCGGCGGGCGGGCTGCCGGTCCGCCGTGCGGCGGTGTACGAGGTTCCGTACGCCGACCACCTGGAGGGCGGCACCACGCGGGAGGCCACGTACAAGCAGCAGCTGAACAAGGCGCTGGCGGAGGGCCGGCGCGGGGACGCGGTGGAGCTGTTCCTGCGCCTGACGGGCCTGGGCGAGGAGATGATCCGGGGCGCCCGCCAGTCGCCGATGTGGGCCGGCATGGAGGCCGTCGCGCCCAGCCTCGCCTACGACGACACGGTCATGGGCGACGGCCTGCTCCCCCGGGACCGGCTCGCCGCGATCCCCGTGCCCGTGCTCGCGGTCGCGGGCGGCGCGAGCCCGGAGTGGATGCGCACGGCGTCCCGCGAGATCGCGGAGACCGTGCCCGAGGGCAGCTACCGGGTCCTGGAGGGCCAGACCCACATGGTGGAGCCGGACGTCCTGGGGCCGGTGCTGGCGGAGTTCCTCACCGCGTAGGAGCGCCGGGCGCGCTCAGACGGCCGCCGCGGTCGCGCGCGTGGTGGACGCGATCGTCGCCGAGCCCACCACGCGCGTGCCGTCGTACAGCACGATCGCCTGGCCGGGGGCGACTCCGCGGACCGGCTCGGTGAAGGTCACGCGCAGTTCGCCGTCGATCAGCTCGGCGGTGACCTCGGTCTCGCCGCCGTGGGCGCGCAGCTGGGCGGTGTAGCTGCCGGGGCCGGTGGGGGCGGCGCCGCACCAGCGCGGCTTGATCGCGGTGAGGGCGGTGACGTCCAGGGCGGCGGCCGGGCCGACGGTGACCGTGTTGTTCACCGGGGAGATGTCGAGGACGTAGCGCGGCTTGCCGTCCGGGGCCGGGGTCCCGATCCTGAGCCCCTTGCGCTGGCCGATCGTGAAGCCGTACGCGCCCTCGTGCGTGCCCAGCTTGGCGCCGGACTCGTCCACGATGTCGCCCTCGGCCTTGCCGAGTCGCCGGGCCAGGAAGCCCTGGGTGTCGCCGTCGGCGATGAAGCAGATGTCGTGCGAGTCGGGCTTCTTGGCCACGGCCAGGCCGCGGTGCTCGGCCTCCGCGCGGATCTCGTCCTTGGTGGTGATCGTGTCGCCGAGCGGGAACAGCGCGTGCGCGAGCTGCTTCTCGTCCAGCACACCCAGCACGTACGACTGGTCCTTCGCCATGTCGGAGGCCCGGTGCAGCTCGCGGGAGCCGTCCGCGTTCACGATCACCTTGGCGTAGTGGCCGGTGCAGACGGCGTCGAAGCCGAGGGCCAGCGCCTTGTCCAGCAGCGCGGCGAACTTGATCTTCTCGTTGCAGCGCAGGCACGGGTTCGGGGTGCGGCCGGCCTCGTACTCGGCGATGAAGTCCTCGACCACGTCCTCGCGGAAGCGGTCGGCGAGGTCCCACACGTAGAACGGGATGCCGATGACGTCGGCCGCGCGGCGGGCGTCACGCGAGTCCTCGATGGTGCAACAGCCCCGCGCGCCGGTACGGAAGGACTGCGGGTTCGCGGAGAGCGCGAGGTGGACGCCGGTGACGTCGTGGCCTGCTTCCGCGGCGCGCGCGGCGGCGACGGCGGAGTCGACTCCGCCGGACATGGCGGCGAGGACGCGGAGGGGGCGGGTGCGCTGCGGGGTGTCAGTCATAGCCCTTCCAGAGTACGGGGGCGCGGGAACCAGGTCCGCCGCATATCCGTTGACGATCACATGGGGGCGACGGCGGAGACGACAGCGGGCGACGGCGACCGGCGGCTCGGGCGGCGGGCCCTGCTCGTCGGCGGGGTCGCGGCGGCCGTGGGCACGGCGGCGCTGGCCCGGGACGAGCTGTCCCGGCTGTGGTGGCGGCTGCCGGGGGTGGACAAGCCGCGGGTGGCGGGCGCGGTCGACTTCCGGGGCGCGCGCTGGGTGGCGGCCTCGTCGGCGAACTACCGGCGGGCGGACCGGCCGGCGGACTACCGGGTGGACCGGGTGGTCGTCCATGTCACGCAGGGCGGCTACGCCTCGGCGGTGAAGGCCTTCCAGGACCCGGCGCACGGCGCCGCGGCGCACTACATCGTGCGCAGCGACGGGCGGATCACCCAGCTGATCCGCGAGCTGGACGTGGCCTTCCACGCGGGCAACCGGGAGTACAACGAGCGCAGTGTCGGCATCGAGCACGAGGGCTTCGTGGAGGAGGCGCGCTCCTTCACGGACGCGATGTACGCGTCCTCGGCGCGGCTGACGGCGGCCATATGCCGGCGCTACGGCATACCCGCCGACCGGGATCACGTCATCGGGCACGTGGAGGTGCCGGGCACGGACCACACGGACCCCGGCCCGCACTGGGACTGGGACCGCTACCTACGGCAGGTGCGCCGGGCAGGCCCCTGAGCGGTCACGTCAGTCCGGCCGCCCGGGCCCGTTCCACGGCCGGGCCGATCGCCTTGGCGACCGCCTCCACGTCCGCCTCCGTGGACGTGTGGCCGAGCGAGAAGCGCAGGGTGCCGCGGGCCAGGTCCGGGTCGGTACCGGTGGCGAGCAGGACGTGGCTGGGCTGGGCGACGCCCGCGGTGCAGGCGGAGCCGGTGGAGCACTCGATGCCCTGGGCGTCCAGCAGGAGCAGCAGGGAGTCGCCCTCGCAGCCGGGGAAGGTGAAGTGGGCGTTGGCCGGGAGCCGGCCCTCGGGCGCCGGGTCGCCGCCGAGGATCGCGTCCGGTACGGCGCCGCGCACGGCGTCGATCAGCTGGTCGCGCAGGGCGCCGATCTCGCGGGCGAACCAGGCGCGCTGCTCGGCGGCGAGCCGGCCGGCGACGGCGAAGGAGGCGACGGCCGGGACGTCCAGCGTGCCCGAGCGGACGTGCCGCTCCTGGCCGCCGCCGTGCAGGACGGGTACGGGGGTGTACTCCCGGCCGAGGATCAGGGCGCCGATGCCGTACGGGCCGCCGATCTTGTGGCCCGACACCGTCATCGCGGCGAGGCCCGAGGCGTCGAAGCCGACCGGGACCTGACCGAACGCCTGGACCGCGTCGGCGTGCAGCGGGACCCCGAACTCGGCGGTGGTGTCCGCGAGTTCGCGGATCGGCATGACCGTACCGATCTCGTTGTTGGCCCACATCACGGTGGCCAGGGCGACGTCGTCGGGGTTGCGGGCGATGGCCTCGCGCAGCGCCTCGGGGTGGACGCGGCCGTAGGAGTCGACGGGGAGGTACTCGACGGTGGCGCCCTCGTGCTCGCCGAGCCAGTGCACGGCGTCCAGCACGGCGTGGTGCTCGACGGGGCTGGCCAGGACGCGGGTCCGGGCCGGGTCGGCGGCACGGCGGGCCCAGTACAGGCCCTTGACGGCGAGGTTGTCGGCCTCGGTGCCGCCCGAGGTGAAGACGACCTCGCTGGGGCGGGCGCCGAGCGCTTCCGCAAGGGTCTCGCGGGATTCCTCGACCGTGCGGCGGGCCTGGCGGCCGGATGCGTGGAGGGAGGAGGCATTGCCCGTGATGCTCAACTGGGCGGTGAGTGCCTCTGCCGCCTCCGGGAGCATCGGGGTTGTCGCGGCGTGGTCGAGGTAAGCCATGGTGAGGCCGATTCTACGGGGCCTTCGCCGTCGGCTTTGGCGGCGAGTGGGGTGCAGCGGAGTCGGGGTGCCCCGTCGTCCTCGGGGCTCAGGCGTTCCTCACCCGCTCCGCGGAACCCTGTGTCACAGGCTCCAGGAGACCGTGCCGGAGATTTCCATCGCCGTCACCAGGACCACCAGGTCCGCGATGCCCAGGGTCAGGCCCAGGTAGGCGCGGCCTCGGCGGTCGGTGCCGCGCCAGAGGGCGACGGCGGCCAGGACGATAGCGATCGGACCGAGGAAGAGGTTGAGGACGAGCAGGCCGAGGAGGCCGAGGATGAAGGACGCGACGGCCATGCCGTCGGCGTCGCGCGGGCGCGGGCGGGTGTCGGTGCGGCCGGTGGCCGGTGCGGTGAGTTGCATGATGCTCAGCTCCTGAGGTCCTTTCCGGTGGTCAGTTGGCCGAGGTGTGGCGACGGCGGCCGTGGCGCTCGCGGATCGCGAAGACGGCGAGCCAGACGCCGATGACGGCGGCCAGGACGGCGGTGACGGTCAGCGGTGCGTGGGCGACGGTGCCCAGCACGACTCCGAGCAGCATGAGTGCGGCGACGAGGAACAGCATGGGATCGGATCCCCCCTCCTAGATACCTCGTGTTCAGCCGGTGTGAAGTTTCGGTGAACAGTTGTAGTAACAGTTGTTCACTGACTTCGAGTCTAGCGCGCTCGACGGCTTTTCAATTCCAGAGAACAGTTGTTAACTGGATGACATGAGTCACACCCTCGGCATCCGGCAGGCCCAGAAGCAGAAGACCCGGCAGGCGTTCCTCGACGCGGCGCTCGTGCTGCTGGAGGAGCAAAGCCTCAGCAGCCTGGGCCTGCGCGAGGTCACCCGGGCCGTCGGGGTGGCCCCGACCGCCTTCTACCGGCACTTCCGCTCGACCGCCGACCTCGGTGTAGCCCTGGTCGACGAGGCGCTGGGCAGCCTGCACCCGATGGTGCGGACGACGGTGTCCACGACGGGCGACAGTACGGAACGCATCGCGCGCGCCATCGAGCTGATCGCCCATCACGTAGACGCGTACCCCGCACATGTCCGTTTTATCGCCCGGGAACGGCACGGCGGTGTGCAGCCGGTGCGCGAGGCCATCCGGGCCCAACTGGTCCGGTTCGCCGAGGAGGTCAAGGTCGAGCTGGCCAAGGACCCGGAGGCGGCGGGCTGGAGCGACGACGACCTGCTGATGCTCGCGCATCTCTACGTCGACCAGATGCTCCTCACCGCCTCCCTCTTCCTGGAGGCCCTGGAGGCCCCGGCGGAGGAGCGGGAGCGGGTGACCCAACTCGCCGCCCGCCAGCTGCGGCTCATCAGCATCGGCCGCAGCCACTGGCTGGACTGAGCCGGGCAGCCCCGCCGGGCCTGCCCCCCCCGCCCTGCCCGCCGGGCGCACCGCCGGGCATACCCGAGGGCGTCCCGCTCGGCTTCACCGTGGCGGCTACCGAAGGCGCTCCGGACGGCACCCCCGAAGCCCCGGACGGCACTCCCGACGGCGCCCCGGACGGGTGAAGCGCGACTCAAGCCCCCTGTCCCGCCTCGGGTTTCAGGCGTCCGTCCGCTCCGCCCCCTGATACAGAGCCGTGACCGAGCGGGCGCCCGCCAGCAGCTCCGCGCGGGCTTCCGGCGGGTCGAGGACCTCCACCCGGTCGGAGAGCGCGAGCAGTTGGCGTACGGCGCGCAGCAGCGGGTAGGTCAGCCGGGCGGTGACCCACTCGCCCACGCCGTCGTCGTCGAGGGGGCCCGTCAGCTGGGCGGCGGTCATCCTCTGGAACATGTCGACCAGCTCGCGCGGCACCCGGACGGTGACCTCGACGCCGCCCTCCCGCTCCTCCACCTGTCGGCGCAACACCTCCCAGACATCGGCGAGTTCGGCCCCGGCCCGGCGCCGTACGGGCTCGTCCAGCAGCCGGGCCGAGCGCACCCGGTCGGCGCGGAAGAGGCGCGGCCGGCCCCGCTGGTCGGCGACCAGGTACCAGACCCCGGCCTTGGCGACGAGGCCGTACGGATCCACGGTGTACGTCCGAGGCTCCCGCTCCCCGCTGTGCCGGTACCGCAGCCGCACGCGCCGGTCGGAGAACACCGCGTCCTGGAGCGCCTCCAGGTCGACGGCCTGCCGCGGACCGCTCAGCCAGCGGGTGGCGTCGACCAGGATGCGCCGGCTGGTCACCTCGGCGGCGGGCCGGTACGGCGCCGGGAGCGCGGCCATCACCTTGCGCAGGGCCGAGCCGAGGGCCGCGTCGAGGCCGAGCGCGGCATGGGTGCCCTGCGCGGCCAGGACGAACAGGGCGCGGGACTCGTCGGCGGTCAGCCCCGTGACGTCGGTGCGGAAGCCGGGGAGGAGTTCGATGCCGCCGTGCCGTCCGCGCTCGGCGTACACCGGGACGCCGGCGGCGGACAGCGCCTCGACGTCCCGGTAGATGGTGCGGACCGACACCTCCAGCCGGTCGGCGAGTTCGGGCGCGGGGACACGGCCCCGGGTCTGGAGGAGCAGCAGGATCGACAGCAGCCGGTCGGACTTCACGCGCTCAGGATCCCGCCGTCGCGAGGCCCCGCGCAAATGTTGACGGAAGGTGTCAGGTTATCCGGGCATGCTCGCCCCACCGACCCACGGAGAGGCACACCATGACCAGCACCGAGTTCATCGACCCTCGCCCCCTCTACGTCCGCGCCACCGAGCAGGCGGCAGCCCTGATCAAGAACGTGCGCCCCGAAGACCTGACCCGGCCGACGCCGTGTTCCGAGTTCGACGTCCGGGGTCTGCTGAGCCACATCGTCGGCGGCACCCGGCGGATCGCGGTGGTGGGCGAGGGCGGCGACGGGCTCGCCGTGCACCCGTCCGCCGAGGGCGTCGAGGACGACGGCTGGGCCGCGGCCTACGACGAGGTGCGGGTCCGCGTCCTGAAGGCCTGGGAGAGCGACGAGCGGATGGCGGCCGCGGTGCGCGTGCCCTGGGGCGAGGTCCCCGGCCACGCGGCACTGTCGGGCTACGTCATGGAGATCGTCACGCACACCTGGGACCTCGCCGAGGCGATCGGCGACCGGCGGGAACTCGACCCGGAGCTGGCCGAGTTCGCGCTCGCCACGGCCCGCGCGGTGCTGCCGGACTCCCGTCCCCGGGACGCGGAGACGCCCTTCGGCGCCCGCCGCGAGGCACCGGCGGGGGCCGGCGCCTACGAGCGGCTGGCGGCCTGGCTGGGGCGGGAGCCGCTCAGCCGAGCCTGACCCGGGCCAGCTGGCGGGACTGGGCGACCAGACGGTCCTCGCTGTCCCACACCTCGGCGTCCTCCTCCAGGAAGCCGCCGGCGAGGTTGCGGGTGGTGATCGACACCCGCAGCGGGCCGGGGGCCGGGCGGTGGCGGACGTGGACGGTGAGTTCCACCGTCGGGACCCAGCCCTTCAGACCGATCTCGAAGGCGGTGGGCGGGAGGGCGTCGACCGCGAGCAGCAGCGAGAACGGGTCGGCGTCGCGGCCGTCGGCGAGGCCGAACCAGGCGCGCATCTCGCCCTTGCCGGAAGGAGCGCCGAGCGCCCAGCCGAGGGTGGCGGGGTCCAGCTTGAGCATCAGCCGGTCGGCGATGGCGGAGCTGCCGTCGACCGGGGCCGGCCCGTCCTCGGGGCCGAAGCACTGGTCCATGGGCGGGATGGGGGGCGGGGTGGCCGTCGTACGGACGTCGTCGGGGAGGGTGGCGAGGTCGCCGTAGGAGGCGAGGACGCGGATGCGTTCCACCTCGTTGCCCTCGGCGTCGTACTGGAAGAGCGAGGCCTGGCCGGTCGACAGGGTCCGGCCGGTGCGCACGGTCTCGGTGCGGACGACCGCCGGGCCGGGCTGGGAGGCGGTCAGGTAGTGCGCGGAGATGGTGAAGGGGTCCGGGTGCGGGAGGGTGTCCGCGAGGGCCCGGCCGAGCACGGCCAGCAGGTAACCGCCGTTGACGGCGCTGATGATGGTCCAGCCGGCGGAGAGGTCGATGTCGTAGACGCCGGGCTCGCGCCGGGTGACCGCCGTGTCGCGGTCGAACTCGCTGTCACCGATCACGGCTCGCACGGCGGGGACGGAAGCTGCTTCTGGCATGGCTGAACGGTACAGCAGAAAACTACTAAGCGGTAGCTTTTTGTGTGACGGGCAGATGACATGATCCAGCCTCCGGGTGAGGTTCCGGCAATTTCTCGGTAAGTGTCCGGACACGTCCTCAACCCCGGGCGGCCGATCTCCCTCTATGGGGACATGAGCCTCACCGGGACTCCGTTCCTCTACATGACCATCGTGCTGTCCGTGGTCGCCCTGATACTGCCGCTCGTCCTGTGGTCGCGGATGCGCGGGCCCCGGCCGCTGCGGGCCGCGGCCCGGGTGCTGATGCTGCTGTTCGCCCAGGGCACGGCCGTCACCCTGGTCTTCGTGCTGGTCAACAACCAGAACAACCTGTACGACAACTGGGCCGACCTGCTCGGCACCGGCAACCACGTCCAGCAGGCCGCCGACCTCGGCCGGGACGGCACCGGCGGCATCTCGGTGAAACGGTTGCCCAAGGTGAGACAGACCTTCGCGGCGGCGGACGGCCCCGGCATGCGCACGGCCGGCGGAGTGCGCGTCACCCAGCTCAAGGGCCGGGTCTCCGGGGTGAACGCCGAGGTCTACGTCTGGCTGCCGCCGCAGTACGACGACCCGGCCTACCGCCACAAGAAGTTCCCGGTGGTGGAGCTGCTGCCGGGCTACCCCGGTTCCGCGAAAGCGTGGTTCGGGGCGATGCAGACCCATGAGCAGCTGCTGCCGCTGATGGAGAACGGCCAGGTGGCGCCGTTCATCCTGGTCGCCCCGCGCACCAACCTGCTGGCCGGCGTGGACACCGGCTGCGCCAACATCCCGGGACAGGTCAACGCCGACAGCTGGCTCAGCGTCGACGTGCCCAAGATGGTCATGGACAACTTCCGGGCCCAGCCGGCCCCCCAGGGCTGGGCGGTGGCCGGCTACTCGGCCGGCGCGCACTGCGCGGTCAAGCTGGCCGTGGCCCACCCCGACCGGTACCGGGCGGCGGTGAGCATGTCCGGCTACAACGACCCGATCGGCGAACGCAACTCCCTCGCCGCCCAGTCGCCCGCGCTGCGGGCCGCGAACAACCCCTACCTGCTGCTGCAGAAGGCGGCCGTACCGCCCCCGGTCGCGCTGTACCTCTCCGGCGAGTCCGGCGACGGTTACCAGGCGGGCCTGGCTCTGGAGTCCATCGCCAAGGCGCCGACCACCGTGCGCGTGGTGTTCCTGCCGCGCAGCGCGGGCGGTCACACCATGGCGCTGTGGCGGCCCCAGGTGCCCACGGTCTTCCGCTGGCTGACCCTCCAGATGGGGCAGAGCCGCGCCAAGGGCCAGGACGGGTCCGTCGTCGGGTCCCCCGCCGGGGCTACTCCTCCCTCACCGTCGACCGGCGGTTCCACGCACGCGGCGCTCGCCAGTGGAACCGCATCGCGAGCAGGCGCAGTACGAAAGCCGTGACGACCGCGAGGCCGGAGGTGAACGGGGTCAGGGCGTCGTAGCGGATGCACAGGACGATCATCGTGGCGCCGACGATCGCCGGGACCGCGTACAGATCGCGGTCCCAGCGCAGCAGCGAGGGCACCTCGTTCGCCAGCACGTCGCGCAGCACACCGCCGCCGACGGCGGTCGCGAGGCCCAGCGTCGCCGACGCGGTCAGGCCGAGGCCGTAGCTGTACGCCTTCGTCGTACCGCTGACACAGAACAGGCCGAGGCCGGCCGCGTCGAAGACGAGCACCGCCGCCTGGATGCGCTCCACGTGCGGGTGCAGGAAGAAGACGACGAGCGTGGCGAGCAGCGGGGTGACGAAGTACCCGAGGTCCGTGAAGGCGGCCGGGGGTACGGCTCCGATGATCAGGTCGCGGAACAGTCCGCCGCCCAGCGCGGTGACCTCGGCGAGGACGGCGATGCCGAAGACGTCGAAGTTCTTCCGGACGGCCAGCAGCGCGCCGGAGATCGCGAAGACGAAGATGCCGACCAGGTCGAGCGTGTGCTGGACGGAGGGACTGAAGAGTTGCTGGAGCTGCACCCTGACATTCTCACCCGTCAGCGCGCGCAAACCTTACAAAGCCAGGTTGACGGGCATGGTCGAGCGGGAGAGTACGGCACTCTCCCGCTCGGATCCGTATGCGCTACTTGTCGGTCGACTTCTCGGCGGCCGGGGTCGCGTCAGAGGCCGCGGGCTCCTCGGAGGCCGGGGTCTCTTCGGAAGCCGGGGTCTCTTCAGAAGCCGCAGGCTTCTCGGACGCCGCCGTCTCCTCGGAGGCCGCAGCCGCCGTCTCCTCGGAAACCGCCGTCGCCTCGGCCTCGGTCGGCTCCTCGGCCTCGGTCGGCTTCTCGGTGGCGGCCGGCTTCTCGGTGGCGGCCGGCTCCTCGGTGGCGGCCGGCTTCTTCTGCTGCTCCGCGTCCGGTACCAGCTCCGACGCCTTCTTCGCCGCCGACAGCAGGACCGTGTCCTGCGGGGCCTGGTCGGCGAAGTTCTCCGGGTGGTGGCAGGCCACCCGCTGACCCGGCCTCAGCTCCACGAGCTGGGGCTCGGTCGTCTTGCAGATCTCCGTCGCCTTCCAGCAGCGGGTGTGGAAGCGGCAGCCGGAGGGCGGGGCGATCGGGGACGGGACGTCGCCGCGGAGCAGGATGCGCTCGCTCTTCTGGCCCCGGCGCGTCGGGTCCGGCACCGGCACCGCGGACATCAGCGCCTTGGTGTACGGGTGCATCGGCGCCTCGTACAGCGAGGTGCGGTCGGCGATTTCCACGATCTTGCCGAGGTACATCACCGCGATGCGGTCCGAGACATGGCGGACCACGGAGAGGTCGTGGGCGATGATCACGTAGGTGAGGCCCAGTTCCTCCTGGAGGTCGTCCATGAGGTTCACGACCTGCGCCTGGATCGACACGTCCAGCGCGGAGACCGGCTCGTCCGCGACGACCAGCTTCGGCTTCAGGGCGAGCGCGCGGGCGATGCCGATGCGCTGGCGCTGACCGCCGGAGAACTCGTGCGGGTAGCGGTTGAAGTGCTCGGGGCTGAGGCCCACCAGCTCCAGCAGCCGCTGGACCTCCTTCTTCACCCCGCCCTCCGGCTCCACGCCCTGGAGCCGGAAGGGCGCCGAGACGATCGAGCCGATGGTGTGGCGGGGGTTCAGGGAGCCGTACGGGTCCTGGAAGATCATCTGGATGTCGCGGCGCAGCGGGCGCATCTGCCCGGTGCCGAGCCGCGTGATGTCCCGGCCCTCGAAGGTGATCCGGCCGCCCGTCGGGTCCTGGAGCCGGGTGATGACCCGGCCCATGGTCGACTTGCCGCAGCCCGACTCGCCGACCACGCCCAGGGTCTCGCCCTTGCGCACCTCGAAGTCGATGCCGTCGACGGCCTTCACGGCACCGACCTGGCGCTGCAGGATGCCCTTCTTGATCGGGAAGTGCTTGGTCAGGCCCTCGACCTTGAGCAGCACGTCACGGTCCTCGGGAGCCGACGCCTGCTTCGGGACCGCCGCCTCGGCGGCCGTGTCCGTCTTCTTGGTCTCACTCACAGCTTCGGCGCAATCTCTTCGGTCCAGATCCGCTGGCGGTCCTCGGCCGAGAGGTGGCAGGCGGACCAGTGCCCGGTGCTCACCTGCTCCAGCTCGGGGCGCACCGTGCGGGTGACGTTCCCCTTGGGGATGTCCGCGTACGGGCAGCGCGGGTGGAAGGCGCAGCCCGAGGGGACGTTGATGAGGCTCGGCGGCGAGCCCTTGACCGGGATGAGCCGTTCGGAGGTCTCGCGGTCGATGCGGGGCATCGAGCCGAGCAGGCCCCAGGTGTAGGGGTGCTGCGGCTGTTCGAAGACCTCGTCGGCCGGACCGCGCTCCACGCACCGGCCGCCGTACATCACGAGGACGTCGTCGGCGATCTCGGCGACCACACCGAGGTCGTGGGTGATCATGATGACCGCGGAGCCGAACTCCTTCTGGAGATCCCGGATCAGGTCGAGGATCTGCGCCTGGACGGTCACGTCGAGGGCGGTGGTCGGCTCGTCCGCGATGAGCAGCTCGGGGTTGTTCACCAACGCCATGGCGATCATGGCGCGCTGGCGCATACCGCCGGAGAACTCGTGCGGGTAGCCGTCGACGCGCTTGGCGGGCTCGGGGATGCCGACGCGGTCGAGCATCTCGATGGCCCGCTTGCGGGCGACCTTCTTGCTGACGCTGTGGTGCACCCGGTACGCCTCGACGATCTGGTCGCCGATCTTGTAATAGGGGTGCATCGCGGACAGCGGGTCCTGGAAGATCATCGCCATCTCCCGGCCGCGGAGCTTGCGCACCTCGTCCGGGGCGGCGGAGACCAGTTCCTTGCCGTCCAGCCAGATCTCACCGGACATCTGCACGTTCTTGCCGCGCGCGCCGAGCCGGTGCAGGCCCATGATGGCGAGCGAGGTGACCGACTTGCCGGAGCCGGACTCGCCCACGATGGCGAGGGTCCGGCCCTTCTCCAGCGAGAAGTTCAGCCCGTCGACGGACTTGACCAGACCGTCGTCGGTCGGGAAGTGCACCTTGAGGTCGCGGACCTCCAGGAAGGCGTCGGGCGCCTTGCCGGAGTCGGTGGGCTCGCCCACCGCGGCGCCGGTCTTGGAGAGTTCGGTCACGAGAGCCTCACGCGCGGGTCGGCGGCGGCGTAGAGCACGTCCACCACAAGATTTGCGATCACGACGAAGAAGGCGGCGAGCAGGGTCACGCCGAGGATCTTGGGCAGGTCGTTGTCGGTGATGCCCTGCACGGCGTACTGGCCGATGCCGCCCAGCGAGAAGACGCTCTCGGTGATCACGGCGCCGCCGAGCAGCAGACCGAGGTCCATGCCGAACACGGTGATGATCGGGGTGAGGGCCGCGCGCAGACCGTGCCGGACCACGACGTTGCGCTCGCGCAGGCCCTTGGCGCGGGCCGTGCGGATGAAGTCCTCGTTCATCGTCTCCAGCATGCCCGAGCGGGTGAGCCGGGCGTAGATGGCGGAGTACAGCAGCGCCAGCGAACACCACGCCGGGAAGAGGGTGTTGGCCCACTGCTCGGGGTTCTCGGTGAACGGGACGTAGTCGCGTCCGAAGATCGGCCACTTGAAGACGAAGAGCAGGATCGCCAGGTTCCCCGTGAAGAACATGGGCAGCGAGACACCGGCGAGTGCGATGCCCATGAAGGTGCGGTCGAAGATCGAGCGCGGCTTCAGCGCGGAGATGACACCGATGACCACACCCGAGACGAGCCACAGCACGGCCGCGCCCGCGGCCAGCGAGAGGGTGATCGGAATGCGCGAGGTGAGCTGCGGCCAGACCGGGACGTGGTCCTTGAAGGAGTAGCCGAAGCAGGGCACGTCGCAGTGCACCGTGGTGGGCCCGAGGTTGTAGTCGGCGCCGGCCACGATCCCCTTGATGAAGTGCCAGTACTGGACGTAGACGGGCTGGTCCAGACCGAGGTTGTGCTTGACCGCGGCGATGTCCGCCTTCGACGGGCTCTTGCCGATGTACTGCTGCGCCAGCTGGTCCGCTGTCTGGCCGGCGAGCCGTGGCAGCAGGAAGAAGATGGCAAAGGTGACCGCGGAGACGACCAGCAGCAGGATCACTGCCGCGAACGTCCGGCGGAGGATGTACGAGATCACGGGGATCGGCGCTGGTGCCCGCGGGCCGCGAAGCCCGCGGGCACCAATGCCTTCACCTGCCTTCCGGGGCTGCTACTTCGACGCGACGCCGATGTTGAGGTAGTCGTACTGACCGCTGAAGGCCGCCGTGGAAACCAGGTTGGTGTAGCTCTGCGGGCGGGCCAGCAGGACCTTGAAGTAGGTCAGCGGGACGAGGACGGCGTCGTCCATGGTCTTCTTGTCGATCTGCGTGTAGAGGCTGTTGCGCTCAGTGGTGTCCTGAGTGCCGATCGCCTTGGACAGCAGGTCGTTGACTTCCTTGCTGTCGTACTGCGACAGGTTGGTGTTGCCGGACTGGCTGATCGCCTTGCCGTTCAGGATCTGCTGGAGGAAGCCGTAGCCGGAGGGCCAGTCGGCGCCCCACTGCATCATCTCCAGGCCGATGTTCTGCTTCTTGGTGAACTTCGGCACGCCCGCGTAGTCGGTGAAGTACTTACCGGACGGGTACTGCTTGAGGGTGGCGTTGATGCCGACCTTCTTCAGCGAGGCGATGATCGCCGTGGCGGCGTCGATCTCCTGCGGACGGTCCGAACGGGCCGAGATGTTGGTCGAGATCGACGTCTTGCCGCAGGCCTTCAGCTGCTCCTTGGCCTTGGCGGCGTCGCCCTTGCTGCCCGAGGTGGCGTAGGCGTCGGCCTTCGCGTAGCCGGGGATGTCCGGCGGCAGGACCGTGGAGGCGATCTCACCGCGGATCGGGCCGCCCTCGGCGGTCTGCACCGAGACCTTGTCGATGGCGTACTGGACGGCCTTGCGGCACTCGACCTTGTCGAACGGCGCGACCTTGGTGTTGATCGCCAGGTAGACCAGACGGCCACCGTAGGTGTTGTCCGTGTTGGCCTTCTTCGCGGTGTCGGTGACCACCTGGGCCTGCGTCGCGGCCTGGACACCGGTGCCGCCGAGGTCGATCGCGTTGCCCGCGAGGACGTCCTTGTCGATCGTCTCCGGGTTGACCTTCAGCTTGACGACGATCTTTTCCGGCAGCTGCTTGCGCAGCGGGTCGGTCTTCGCGTCCCAGTTCTCGTTGCGGACGAGAACGGCCTGCTGGCCCTCCGTGTAGCTCTGGAACTTGTACGAGCCCGAGGAGACGATGTGCTTGACGTAGTCGACGCCGGTGTCCTTGGCCTTGGGCACCGGGGCCGTCTGCGGGGCGGCGACCAGGTAGTCGAACTCCTGGAAGGCCTGCTTCAGGTGGAAGACGACCGTGGTGTCGTCCGGCGTCTCGATCGAGGACAGGCCCTTGTCGCTCTTGTCCTTGTACGGGCCCTTGTACTTGTCGCCGCCGGCCAGGAACTGCTGGAAGTAGTTCGGGCCGAGGGAGAGCACGTCACGCGCGAAGTTGGAGCGCTCGACGGCGTACTTGACGTCCTTCGAGGTGATCGGCGCGCCGTCCTCGTACTTCAGGCCCGGACGCAGTTTGTACGTCCAGGTCTTGCCGCCGTCGCTCGGAACGCCCTTGCCCTCCGCGAGGTCCGGGACGAGGGTGTTGCCCTCCTCGCCGGGGCCCGGCTTGAAGGTCATCAGCGGGCGAGCCCACAGCCGGCTGAGGTTGTACATGTACGCGTAGTACGTGTTGCCCGGGTCGAACGAGTCCGGGACGTCGGACAGCTCGTAGGTGAGCGTGCCGCCCTTCTTGTCGGACGCGTTGACGACGCCCTTGGTCGCGGCGTTGGCCCCGGCCGACTTGGTGCCGTTCTCGTTCTTGTTGTCATCGGCCTTGCTGCAACCCGCAAGAAGCAGGCTGGCGGAGCCGACGGCCGCGATCGCGGCCAGCGCTGACCTTCGCATGATGGGCGCTTTCCCCTCCATTGTTGGAAACTTTTCGGGCTCTCCGCAGCAGGCGTCAGCGGCTGCGCGGGTCGAGAGCATCGCGGAGACCGTCACCGAGCAGGTTGAAGGCCAGGACGGTCACGAAGATGGCGAGACCAGGGACGATCATGAACATGGGGTCGACCTGGTAGAAGGTGACCGCTTCACGGAGCATGCCGCCCCACGATGCCTGCGGGGGCTGGATACCGACGCCGAGGAAGCTCAGGGACGCCTCGAAGAGGATGTTGGTCGGGATGAGCAGCGTCGAATAGACGATGATCGGGCCGACCAGGTTGGGCATCAGCTCCCGGAACAGGATGTACGGAGCCTTGGCGCCCATGCCCCGGGAGGCGTCGACGAACTCGCGCTCGCGCAGGGCGAGGGTCTGGCCGCGCACGATACGGCCCAGGTACGGCCAGTTGAAGAAGCCGATGACGAAGATGAGCACGCTCAGGTGGAGCGGCAGTCCGTCCAGGCCGAACGCGCCGCCCTGGAGCGTGGCGGAGATGGAGATGGCGAACAGCAGGAGGGGGAAGGCGAGGAACGTGTCCATCAGCCGGCTGATGATCGAGTCCACCCGTCCGCCGTAGTAGCCCGCGATGACGCCCATGACGGCGCCGATCACGTTGGACAGGATCGTGGCGCCGAAGGCGACCACCAGCGACACCCAGGAGCCCTCCAGGACGCGGGTGGCGATGTCCCGGCCGAACTTCGGGTCCACGCCGAGCGGGTGGTCGAGGCTGACGCCACCCCAACTGCCCTTGGGCAGCGAGGTGTCCGGGCTGATCAGGTCCTGGTTGAAGGCGTTGGGGTCGAGCCCGAACATGGCCTGGAGGGGGCGCGAGAGGATCGCCACGAGGATCAGCAGGATCACGATGACGCCACCCGCGACGGCGACCCTGTCCTTCTTGAACCGGGTCCAGGCGATCTGGCCCAGGGAACGACCCTCGATCTGCCCCTTACCGGCACCCTCCAGCACAGCCTCCGGCTGCGCCTCGGCTGCCGCCCCGGTGGTCTCGATCGGTGCGGTCACGGTGAGCGACCCCTCTCGCCGGTGGTGACCGGCCTGCGCCTGCCGCGGATTGCGGCTTTGTCGACTTGCCAACGATCACGAGGTCTCGACCTCGTGTCTGAGTCGCGAGTCTTCAGCGTGGCTGCGATCACCCGCCAGATCTGGCGGCGAAAGTATGCGCAACCGTGATGCAGTCCGGGGGATTCCGTTATCCGAACAGTGGGTAACGCCCCCCGGACATGGTCCAGTTGGGGCAGAAGGAAGAATTTGCGCGGTTCGGGACGTACGGCAGATGTCTACGCGCGCAGATGTATGTCGGCCGTGTAAATTCTGCACCCCGGCCCCAAACGGCCCGGCGCAGGGGCCCTTTGGTCAGTAGCCGCCGTGCGCCGGCGGGTAGCCGTACCCGGCGGCCGGCGGAGCCTGGAGCTGCGGTACCGGGGCGTGCGCCTCGCGGTCGTAGAAGGGGCGCGCGTTGACCCGCATCCACATCACCACCGGGTCGTGGTCGTCGGTCATCGCGACCGTCGACACCGGCAGCCCCTCCGGGACCGCGCCGACGGACTGCTGCATCATCGCGCGCACCGAGTCGACCGCGGCCGGCGAGGTCTCGTACACGTCCAGGCCGATGGCGAGGTACGGCGCTCCGAGCGCGGGCTGCACCCAGGCGCGGCGCAGCGAGCGGAGCGCGGGGGTGCGGTGCGCGTTCTGCGCGAGCAGGGCGTAGAACTGCGGGATCTCGATGCCGGGCTCCGACAGGCGGAGCGGGCCGGCGGGCTGCCGGTCCAGGCCGGTGGCGATGCGGCGCAGATCGAGCCAGGGGATGCCGACTCCGCCGCCCTGGGCGTGCGGGTTGAGCCAGAGGCCGTAGTGGTCCGGGTAGAGGGTGCGGGCCACGTCCAGGCCGTCGACCACTTCATAGGAGCGGTTCCAGCCACTGGCCGACAGCTCCTGGGCGGAGGTCACGCAGGGGGCGTAGTGGAAGCCGTCCACCTCCATGTCCCCGTACTGGGCGTCCGGGGAGCCGGCCTGGCCGTGCCACAGGAGCATCCAGATCTGACCGGAGGACGGGGTGGCGAGGGCGCGCAACAAGGCCTCGTAGGCGTCGTAGCGTCCGGGCGTGACCTGGCGCAGCATGTGCTCGACGCTGCCGCTTGGGCTCGCGCTCACCTGTCTTACCGCCCCTTCGATCCTTGCCCCGCGTTTGGACACAGCTTAAGCGCCCAAGAGCTCGGGGCCTCGCGGTCGTGCGCGAGTACGGGTGTGTGGTGGTTTCTCGCGCCCCGCGGCGGAGCCGCATATCGGGACACAGCCCCGCGCCCCTCGGTCGGTCGCCCCACTGGGCGGCCGATCAGGGGCCGTACTGATAGAACGGCCGGACGTTCGTCTTCATCCAGTCCGCCACCGGGTCCTGGGCCACGTCCAGGAGCACGAGGTTGACCGGCCATGTGACCGGGGCCCTGCCGAGTGCCCTGCCCAGGGCCTCCAGGGGCAGGGCCCGCAGGTCGCCCTCCCGCTGGGAGAGTTCGACGCCCACGAACATCACCGGGTCGGCCGTCTCGATGGCGGCCAGGCAGCGGCGGGCGGTGAGGACCACGCCGATCTCGGCGAACTCGGCGGAGGCGGCGGAGAGGAAGTCGACCGGGTCGTCCTGCCAGTCGGGCTCCAAGAGGCGGACCCTGCCGCCGCTGCTGGGGCCGTCGAGCGGGGTGCGGCCCGCACGGCACAGCTCGGCCACGGCCTCCGGCGGCAGCGGGATGCCGACCACACCGCCCGGGTTCACGGCCATGCCCACCTGCGGGGGCAGGCCCCGGGCGAACTCCACGGCGGGGGCGATGGTGTACGACATGTGGGGACCGGCGGCCTGGCGCAGCTGCTCCTCGGAGCTGAACACCGGGACGTACGCCTGGCCGTCGAGGTCCATCGTCGGCAGGTCCAGCGAGCCGCTGTCCGGGCCTCCGCCGTTGGGCAGCGGTATCCACAGAAAGCTCCGGCCGAGCACCTCGATGATCCGGCCGCCCGCCGAGGGGACGCCGAGGGAGGCCGACAGCACCTCCTCCAGCTCGTTGCCGGGCCAACCGCCGTGCGGGTGGGGGTGCGCCTGTGCCGGGAAGTCCGCGGGAAAGTCCGCCGGAAAGTCCATCTGCCTACCGCCTGCTGGGAACCACTGCTGTGAGCATGAAGGCTAGCGGGTGGCTGTGACAGGGGCCGGTGTCCCGCCCGCCCGGAGCGATCTACGCGGTGAAATCTATGCGGTGCAGGGTGTCCGCCGCGGCCCGGTCCAGCAGCACCGCCGAACCGCAGCCCGCGGGCAGCTCGCCCCGCTCCACCGCGCCGAGCAGCCGGGCGGTCGTCCGGCGGTGGCGGCGGAAGGCGAAGCGGGAGACACCCCGGCCGCGCTCGCGCTGGCCCTTCCGGGCCGTGTCGGGGGTGACGTCGAGGAGCAGCAGGCGCAGGGTGCCGCCGCGGCGCCGGGCCTCGCGGGCGAGCCAGGCGCGCACCCACGCCTGGGTGCCGCAGTCGTGCACCACGACACCCTCGTCGGCGCGCAGCGCGCGGCGCAGGCCGGCGTAGTGGGCGAGGCGGACCAGGGGGCGGTAGAGCGCGTACGGCAGGAAGCGGGGCAGGCGGGCCGCGAAGCGGTCGCGGGTGTCCTGGGAGTCGACGCGGCGGCCGGGGACCGCGCGGTGCATCAGCGTGGACTTGCCGCTGCCGGGCAGGCCGGTGATCACCACCACGTCCCGCGGCTCGAAGACCAGGGCGCGCGGGCTGCGGCCGGCCCGGTCGCGCAGGTCGCGGACGACCGGGACCGGGCGGGCGGCGCGCCGCCCGCGGGCCGGGGCACAGGTCTGCTTCGACACCGAGAGGCCGGCGCCGGCGGCGGTGGCGGTGGCGCCGGCGTACGCCGTGGTCCTGTTCACCGTGATCGTCCTCCCCAGTGGGCCTCGGTCGTCCCCATGCCCGTTCTATGTAAAGGGAAGGTAATGGGGAAGGTCGGCGGTTCCGTGTGCGTACGGCCACAGCTCGGTTACAGATGCGGGGCCCTGACGGGCCGGGGTGCGGCATGCAATGATGTGCCCGCCAACTGCATACCGGCCGTTTGAATCCGCGCGGGAGAGTTCCCAGCAGCCTTCGCTGGGGCGCCGAAGGAGCAAGTCCCTCCCTTGAATCTCTCAGGCACCGTTACCGCGCGGGCGAGGCACATCTGAAAAGCGGGCCGCTGCGACAGCGGCCCCACCCAAGGTGCAAGCCGTGATCGTCCCTGTGGCGGTCTCGGCGAACCTCTCAGGTTCCGATGACAGATGGGGAGGAACGTTCCTCGCCCTCCCCCACGCTCGGCTTCGCTCGCGCGGGGGCGCCCCCATCATTCGCCTTGGGAGACGACCGACCGATGAGCAGTACCGCACTCCGCCACACCGCGCTCGATGCCCTGCATCGTTCGCTCGGCGCGACGATGACCGACTTCGCCGGCTGGGACATGCCCCTGCGCTACGGCTCCGAGCGCGACGAGCACATCGCCGTGCGGACGAAGGCCGGTCTCTTCGACCTCTCCCACATGGGCGAGATCACCGTCACCGGCGCCGAGGCCGCCGCCTTCCTGAACTTCGCCCTGGTCGGCAACATCGCCTCCGTCGGCGTCGGCCGCGCCCGCTACACCATGATCTGCCAGGCCGACGGCGGCATCCTGGACGACCTGATCGTCTACCGGCTGGCCGAGACCGAGTACATGGTCGTGGCCAACGCCTCCAACGCCCAGGTGGTACTGGACGCGCTCACCGAGCGGGCGGCCGGGTTCGACGCCGAGGTCCGCGACGACCGGGACGCGTACGCGCTCATCGCCGTGCAGGGCCCGGAGTCCCCCGGCATCCTGAAGTCCCTCACCGACGCCGACCTGGACGGCCTGAAGTACTACGCCGGCCTGCCCGGCACGGTCGCCGGCGTCCCGGCGCTGATCGCCCGCACGGGCTACACCGGCGAGGACGGCTTCGAGCTGTTCGTGAAGCCGGAGCACGCGGTGCAGCTGTGGCAGGCGCTGACCGAGGCCGGCGAGGGCGTCGGCCTGGTCCCGTGCGGTCTGTCCTGCCGGGACACGCTGCGCCTGGAGGCGGGCATGCCGCTGTACGGGCACGAGCTGACCACCTCCCTCACCCCCTTCGACGCCGGGCTCGGCCGCGTGGTCAAGTTCGAGAAGGAGGGCGACTTCGTCGGGCGCGAGGCGCTCGCGCAGGCCGCCGAGCGGGCCGCGGCCGAGCCTCCGCGGGTGCTGGTCGGGCTGGTCGCCGAGGGCCGCCGGGTGCCGCGCGCCGGGTACGCCGTCGTCGCGGGCGGCGAGGTGATCGGCGAGGTCACCTCCGGTGCCCCCTCCCCCACCCTGGGCAAGCCGATCGCCATGGCCTACGTCGACGCCGCCCACGCGGCGCCGGGCACCGAGGGCGTCGGCGTGGACATCCGGGGCAGCCACGAGCCGTACCAGGTCGTGGCGCTGCCGTTCTACAAGCGCCAGAAGTAGAGACTGAGCGCGGACCGTCCCCGTGACGTGACCCTGCGCACATTTCCGCTGCTCACGAGCAGTTTCCGTAGTCCCCCCTTCATCAGCACTCCCGCGCGTACAGGAGAATTCAGGCCATGAGCAACCCCCAGCAGCTGCGCTACAGCAAGGAGCACGAGTGGCTGTCGGCCGCCGAGGACGGCGTCGCGACGGTCGGTATCACGGAGCACGCGGCCAACGCGCTCGGTGACGTCGTCTTCGTCCAGCTCCCCGAGGTCGGCGCGACGGTGTCCGCGGGCGAGACCTGCGGCGAGCTGGAGTCGACGAAGTCGGTCTCCGACCTGTACTCGCCGGTCACCGGTGAGGTCACCGAGGTCAACGAGGATGTCGTCAACGACCCGTCGCTGGTGAACTCCGCCCCCTTCGAGGGCGGCTGGCTGTTCAAGGTACGTGTCGCGGAGGAGCCGGCCGAGCTGCTCTCCGCCGACGAGTACACCGCCTTTTCCGCCGGCTGAGGAGTCGTAGCCGTATGACCGTCCTGAACACGTCCCTGCACGAGCTGGACCCGGAGATCGCCGCCGCGGTCGACGCCGAGCTCGGCCGCCAGCAGTCGACCCTGGAGATGATCGCCTCCGAGAACTTCGCGCCGCTCGCGGTGATGGAGGCCCAGGGCTCGGTCCTGACCAACAAGTACGCCGAGGGCTACCCGGGCCGCCGCTACTACGGCGGCTGCGAGCACGTCGACGTCGCCGAGCAGATCGCCATCGACCGGATCAAGGAGCTGTTCGGCGCCGAGTACGCCAACGTGCAGCCCCACTCCGGTGCCTCCGCGAACCAGGCGGCCCTGTTCGCGCTGGCCCAGCCCGGGGACACCATCCTCGGCCTGGACCTGGCGCACGGCGGCCACCTGACCCACGGCATGCGCCTGAACTTCTCCGGCAAGCAGTTCGACGTGGTCGCCTACCACGTGGACGACGCCGGCCTGGTCGACATGGCCGAGGTCGAGCGGCTCGCCAAGGAGCACCGCCCGAAGGTGATCATCGCGGGCTGGTCGGCGTACCCGCGCCGGCTGGACTTCGCCGAGTTCCGCCGGATCGCCGACGAGGTCGAGGCGTACCTGTGGGTCGACATGGCGCACTTCGCGGGCCTGGTCGCCGCCGGTCTCCACCCGAACCCGGTGGAGTACGCGGACGTGGTCACCTCCACCACCCACAAGACCCTCGGCGGTCCGCGCGGCGGCATCATCCTCGCGAAGAAGGAGTTCGCGAAGAAGCTGAACTCCTCCGTCTTCCCGGGCTTCCAGGGCGGCCCCCTGGAGCACGTGATCGCGGCCAAGGCGGTCTCCTTCAAGATCGCGGCGAGCGAGGACTTCAAGGAGCGTCAGCGCCGTACCGTGGACGGTGCCCGCATCCTCGCCGAGCGGCTGACGGCACCCGACGCCCGCGAGGCCGGGATCAACGTGCTCTCCGGCGGCACGGACGTGCACCTGATCCTGGTCGACCTGCGCGAGTCCGAGCTGGACGGCCAGCAGGCCGAGGACCGGCTCCACGAGGTCGGCATCACGGTCAACCGCAACGCCGTCCCGAACGACCCGCGCCCGCCGATGGTCACCTCGGGCCTGCGGATCGGTACGCCGGCCCTGGCCACCCGCGGTTTCACGGCCGAGGACTTCGCCGAGGTCGCGGACGTGATCGCCGAGGCGCTGAAGGCGCCCTCTCCCTTCGCGGCGGCCGACGCGGAGGCCCTCAAGGCGCGCGTGAAGGCGCTCGCCGACAAGCACCCGCTGTACCCGGGTCTGAACAAGTAAGTCACCTTTCGCGGGGCACCGCGCACACTGGAAGTAGCGGCGTGCGCGGTGCCCGCGCCCCTGTACCGCCCTTTTTGCACCACCTTTTGCACCACCCCCGTATTGAGGAGTCACCCGTGGCCATCTCGGTCTTCGACCTGTTCTCGATCGGCATCGGCCCGTCCAGCTCCCACACGGTCGGCCCGATGCGCGCGGCACGCATGTTCGCGCGGCGCCTGCGCAACGAAGAGCTGCTGGAATCCGTCGTGTCGATACGTTCCGAGCTGTACGGCTCGCTCGGCGCGACCGGCCACGGCCACGGCACGCCCAAGGCCGTGCTGCTCGGCCTGGAGGGCGCCTCGCCGCGCACGGTGGACGTGGAGACGGCGGACCAGCGGGTGGAGGACATCAGGACGACCGGGCGGCTGAGCCTGCTCGGTGAGCACGAGATCGCGTTCGACTTCGACGCCGACCTGAAGCTGCACCGCCGCAAGGCGCTCCCGTACCACGCGAACGGCATGACCCTCTGGGCGTACGACGCCACGGGCGCCGAGCTGCTGTCCAAGACGTACTACTCGGTCGGCGGCGGCTTCGTGGTGGACGAGGACGCGGTGGGCGCGGACCGCATCGTGCTCGACGACACGGTCCTGAAGTACCCCTTCCGCACGGGCGACGAGCTGCTGCGCCTGACGAAGGAGACGGGTCTGTCGATCTCGTCGCTGATGCTGGAGAACGAGCGGGCCTGGCGCACCGAGGACGAGATCCGCGCGGGTCTGCTGGAGATCTGGCGGGTGATGCGCGAGTGCGTGCAGCGCGGCATGTCCCGCGAGGGCATCCTGCCCGGTGGGCTGAAGGTCCGCCGTCGCGCGGCCGTCTCGGCCCGCCAGCTGCGCGCCGAGGGCGACCCGCTGGCGCACGCCATGGAGTGGATCACGCTCTACGCGATGGCGGTGAACGAGGAGAACGCGGCGGGCGGCCGGGTCGTCACCGCCCCGACCAACGGCGCGGCCGGCATCATCCCGGCGGTCCTGCACTACTACATCAACTTCGTCCCCGGCGCCGACGAGGACGGCGTGGTCCGCTTCCTGCTGGCCGCCGGCGCGATCGGCATGCTCTTCAAGGAGAACGCCTCCATCTCCGGCGCCGAGGTCGGCTGCCAGGGCGAGGTCGGCTCCGCCTGCTCCATGGCGGCGGGCGCCCTCGCCGAGGTGCTCGGCGGCTCCCCCGAGCAGGTGGAGAACGCGGCCGAGATCGGCATGGAGCACAACCTCGGCCTGACCTGCGACCCGGTCGGCGGCCTGGTCCAGATCCCGTGCATCGAGCGCAACGGCATGGCCGCGGTGAAGGCGGTCACGGCCGCGAAGATGGCGATGCGCGGCGACGGCTCCCACAAGGTGTCCCTGGACAAGGTCATCAAGACCATGAAGGACACCGGCGCGGACATGAGCGTGAAGTACAAGGAGACGGCGCGGGGCGGCCTCGCGGTGAACATCATCGAGTGCTGAGCAAACCGGGCCTGATCAGCGCGTTCGTATCTCCCGGCGCTGTCAGGTCCGGCCTGCCGGAGTCACGCTCGGCCGCGCCGGGGACCGCCTCGATGTCGGAGACGGTCCTCGGCGCCACGCCGGCAGGGGTTCACGTTTCACCGGCGAAGTACAGCCTGCGCAAGGCCAGTCGAGGTCTGCTTGTCGATCCGATCCGCCGGGTTCGACGTCGGACCCTCACAGCAAGGTCCGCCGGGCTGTCCGGCAGGCCGCGGCCTCCGCCTGTCCGGCCGGACGTGCGGCGAGGGGAGGCGGATCCGGGAATCCGCCTCCCCTCGCCGTGTCGTGGGCGGGTCAGCCGGTCGTCAGGGTGGCGTCGTCGACGACGAAGCCGGTCTGGAGGCTGGAGTCCTCGGTGGCGGCGAAGGTCAGCGTGATCTGCCGGCCGATGTACTGGCCCAGATCCAGGGTGCGTTCGGTGTATCCGGCGGCCGCGTCGGCGTTGGAGTACGTCTGCTTCGCCGTTCCGTCGACCTTGACCTGGAAGGTGTCGTACGGCGTCGTACCCGACTCGTCGGTGTCGATGTGCAGCCAGTACCTCAGGGTCGCCTTCGTGCAGCCGGACGGGACGGTCACCGTCTGGCTGATGGTGTCGGTGGCCGCGTAGCCGTAGCCCGCCAGCCACGCGTACCGCGAACCGGAGTGCGCGGACTGGCCGCTGAACGAACCGATCGCACCGGTGTCACCCGTCCACGGCGACGTACCGCTCTCGAAGCCACCGTTGGAGATCACCTGTGCTGCCGTGCAGCCGCCCGCACCCTTGACGCTGAGCGTGTACGGCGCGGTGTGCGTGGTGGAACCGGTGCCGCTGATCGTGAGGCTGTACGTGCCGGGCGGCACGGAGGAACCGACGGAGATCGTCGCCGTGGAGGAGGCGCCGGAGGTCACCGAGGCCGGACTGAAGGCGACCGTCACACCCGCCGGGGCACCCGAGGCGGACAGGTTCACCGTCTGCGCCGAGCCGCTGGTGGTGGCCGTGGAGACCGTGGTGGTCAGCGAGGTGCCCGGGTCGGTGCTGCCCGTGGCGGGGCTCGCCGAGATCGAGAAGTCGTTCGCCGGGGTGCCGTCCGAGACCGCCTGCTTCCACAGCGTGTAGGCGACGCCGTCGGCGCTGCGGTTCAGCCCGGTGGCGTTGATGTTGCTGGTGGTGTCGCAGGAGGAGTGGTAGCAGCCGTCGTACGCGGCGCCTGCCGTGCCGCCCCACTTGGCCGCCTGCGCCGAGGTCTTGCGGGCGCTCGCCCCCATGGCGTAGCCGGAGGTGGGGATGCCGTAATTCTCGAAGGAGTAGTCGTCGGAGCGGCCCGCGCCCTCGGTGTTCTCCTCGGGCTGGAGGTTCAGCGAGTCCCAGTACGCCTTCATCGGCGCAGCGGCGGTGGAGGTGATGTGGTTGATGAAGTAACCGCCGTTGGGCGAGGCGACCATGTCGAAGTTGTAGTACGCCTTGATCGCCGAGCGCTGGGCGGAGGTCAGGGAGCGGACGTAGAAGTCCGAGCCGTTCAGGCCCTGTTCCTCGTCCGTCCACCAGCCGAAGCGGACGCGCGCCGCCATGGAGGGACGGGTCTCGGCGAGTTTCAGCGCGACCTCCAGAAGGGTCGCGCTGCCGGAGCCGTTGTCGTTGATGCCGGGCCCGGCGGAGACGCTGTCCAGGTGGGAGCCGAACATGTACACCTTCGACGCGTCGCCCTGGGGCCATTCGGCGATCAGGTTGGGGCCGGCGCCGCTGGTGCAGCCGGAGGTGCAGGGCTGCTCGGTGACGGTGTAACCGGCCGCCTGGAGCTTGCCCTTCACATAGGCGACCGAGTCGCGGTAGCCCTGGCCGGTCGACCTGCGGGTGCCGCCGTTGCGGCTCGCTATGGCGTTCAGTTCGGTGAGGTGCGCCTGAACTCTGGTGACGTCGATGTCGGGTGCGGCCGCGGTCAGGGCCGGGGCCGGCGTCGTGCGGTGGCCCGCGGAGGCCGCCTCGGCGCTCGCGGGCAGCACCGCGAGGCCCGCGGCGGCCGTGACCAGCGAGAGGCCTGCCAGGGAGAGTCTTCGTATCCGTAGCACCATGTCTCCTTGTGGGGTTGAGGAAACGGCGGGCGAGCGCCGGCATCCGGTTGGGCCTGCCGCCTCGCCCATATGAGCATGCGCATGCCAATCACCTGTCACGCCTTGTTCTGCGGGACCGGCCGGATCAGGAGGTTGCGCCCGCCCCCTCGGCAGCCGTCGGCGCATGCGCGGCCGGGGAGGCGCACCGGGGCCCCGAGGACTCGGGCGGGCGGCCACGAGATTAACGGCGGGGCGGTCCGCCCGCCCCTGTCCGAAACCGGCACGTCCGCTCCTGGCCAGGCCGGCTGCCGGCCCACGCGACCGGATCGACCCCTCCGGCCTCCCGCACGAGACGACCGGATCCGCCTCTCTGACCCTCCGTACGAGTCGGCCATATCGACCCCTCGGCCTCCCGCACGAGACGACCGGATCCACCTCTCTGGTCTCCGGCAGGAGGCGCCCGTATCGTGCGCGCATGCACGCGGCGCAGAACCCTCCGCAGGGCAGGCGGTCGACGGACTCCGAGGCGAAGGATGCCTACATGGCCCTGCTGGAGCGGATCGCGAGGTCGGGAGCGAGGGATCCCGCCGCCGAGAGGGAGCAACTCGGCGGCATGCCAGCCGAGTTGACTCGGTGGCTGGTGGACCGGCGGCTGCTGGACCCGAGCGGTGAGCGGCTCAGCCCTCCGGAGCACGCCCTGCGCCACCTCGTCCTGGAGCACCGGCGCCGTCTGCGGGAGACGGTCGAGGGACTCGGCCGTGACGCCCGGGCGATGGAGGATGTCCTGTCCTTGCTGGCGGCCCCCCGGCTCGACGCCCGGGAAGCCGTGGAGACGGAGTACTTCACCGACCGCGAGCGCACCCGGAAGCGGCTGGAGGAACTGGATGCGCTCAGCCGGGAGGAGTTCCTGGTGATGCGCAACTCCTTCCCGGACGCGCAGGTCCTGGAGGCCAGTCTCGTCCGGGACCGGGAGATGGTGGCGAACGGCGTCCGGATGCGCATGCTGACCTCTCAGCAGGCCCTGCGCTCATCCGCGCCGGCCCGCTATCTGAACGCGCTGGCCGACGCCGGGGCCGAGGTGCGGGTCGCCGCGACGGTGCCGCTCCACATGAACATCATGGACCGCACGATCGTCGTCATCGGGGCGGGGCCGGGCCCGCAGGGGGAGGGCGGCGACGTCATCGTGCACAGCACGCCCGTCGCGCAGTGCTTCGTCAGAGTCTTCACCCACTCCTGGGACCTCGCCCGTCCGCACACCGAGCGGCCCGCCGGTCGCGGACGCACCGGATGCGAACTGTCCGCGCAGGAACGCGAAGTGCTGGCACTGCTGGCCACCGGCGCCAAGGACGAGACCATCGCCCGCCGGCTGGCCTGCTCGGACCGCACCCTGCGCCGCCTGATGAACCAGATCATGGAGAAGCTCGGCACCTCCAGCCGGTTCGAGGCCGGGGTGACCGCCGTCCGCCTCGGCCTGGTCAGCTGAGCCGCACGGCCCTGTCGGGACCGATGTTCCCCACGGGGCTACCACGCGGTAACCACTCGGCTCTACGCTTCCGCCAACTCAGCCAGCGATAAAGGATGTTGTCGGATGCGCACGATGAGAAGGCTGGCGGCGCTGGTGGGCGCCGCCCTTGTACCGGCGGTACTGCCGGGCCACGCCCACGCGGCGTCGCCGGCGTTCTCCGAGACGACGGCGATCGGCACGCACAACGCGTACGAGAAGACCAAGTACGCATACTTCGCACAGGCGTTGGACTCCGGCGCCGCACTGCTGGAGCTGGACGTCTACGTCGACAGCCTCAGCCGCCGCTGGCGGGTCAGCCACAGCAACCCGCTGGGCAACGACAACAACTGCGAGGCGGCGAAGACCCCGGCCGAGCTGTACAGCAAGAGCCGTAACCAGGACCTGGGCAGCTGCCTGGACAACATGGCGGCCTGGAACCAGCTGCACCCCGACCACCCGCCGATCGTCGTCAAGGTCGAGATGAAGGCCGGCTTCAACGACAAGGCGGGCCTCGGACCCGACGAGTTCGACACGCTCGTCGCGCAGAAGCTGGGCAGCAGCGTCTACAAGCCTGCCGACCTGCTCGGCGGGACGTACGGCACGCTGGACGCGGCGGCGAAGGCGAACGCCTGGCCCGCCCGTGACGCGCTCAGGGGCAAGTTCCTCTTCCACCTGATCCCCGGCACGGTGGAGCAGGCCAACCCGTTCGACAGCTACTGGACGGACGAGGAGTACGGCGACCACCTGCGCGACCTCCACGCGGCCGGCCGCATCTCCTCGGCCGAGGCCTTCCCGGCCGTCCTGGGTGCCGCGAACGGCGACCCGCGCACCAGCCGCTACGACGCCTCGATCCGCCCCTGGTTCGTGTTCTTCGACGGTGACGCGGCCACCTACGTCGACAACGGCTACGCCACCTCGTTCTACTCCGCGAACCACTACATCCTGATCGCCACGGACGCCCACAACGTCCCCCCGGCGATCTCCTCCACCAACCCGACGGACGCCGAAGTCGCCGCCCGGCTGGCCCTGCTGGCCAAGGATCACGCGAGCCTGATCACGTCCGACTGGTCAGCGAAGTCCGCGTCCGTGCTGAGTTCGGTGACGGCCCGCGGCTGAGGTTCCGGAAGCGGGCGTACCGGGCACAACACCCCCATGCTGCATGGCATCGACGTGAGCGCCTACCAGTCCTCCTCCTATGCCACGGACGGCCTCTCCTTCGTCTTCATCAAGGCGACGGAGGGCCGTTCGTACGTCAATCCCCGGCTGACCGCACAGACGAAGACCGCCCGCGACGCGCGCCTGGTCGTCGGCTTCTACCACTTCCTGTGGCCCGGCCACCTCACCGCCCAGGCCGAGTACTTCCTCCGGCACGCCCCCGACCGCCCGGGCGACGTCCTCGCCGTCGACTGGGAGAACACGGCCGAGGGCACGCACGCGAGCAACGCGGAGAAGGACCGCTTCATCCGCAAGCTGAAGGAGTTACGGCCGCACAACCGGGTCGTCCTCTACTGCAACCGCCACTTCTGGCTGAACGTCGACGACACCTCGTACGCCGGGGACGGGCTGTGGATCGCCGACTACGTCAAGGCCGGCAAACCCCGCATCCAGGCGAAGTGGCTGTTCCACCAGTACACCAGCGAGCCCCACGACAAGGACGTGGCCCGGTTCACGGGCGAGGACGACCTGCGCGACTGGGCCGCCCGCTGAGGGCCGGACGCGAGCCTCGGGCCCGGCAGCCCGCCGGGCGCATCCGGCTACGTGGTGTTGAGCTTGACCTTGTCGCCCTCGGTGAGGCCGCTCTTCGGAATGCTCTGGGTGAACGACTGGGCCGGCTCGCCGGGCGCCTTGCAGTCGACGGTGAGGGGGACGCCCACCGGGCGTCCCCCTTCACGTCACTTGTTCAGGTAGGCCCAGAACTCGTCGAACGACAGGACCTTGTCGCCGTTGAGGTCGCGGCTCTTGATGATGGCCTCGGCGACCGCCTCGGTGACGTTCCAGTCGCCCTCCTGGGCCAGGGCGGACTTGAACTCGGCAGCGGTGATGAATCCGTCACCGTCTCCGTCGATCCGCTGGAACTGCTTGCGTGCTTCCTCGATGTCCGCCACCGATCCGCCCCTTTTGTTCGCGTTTCTCATGCCGTGCTGGCGTACTGACGCTGGTCAGATTAACGGCCTGGGGCCTCGCCCATGGAATGCAGTGCATCTGCGAGGCTGGGCTCCCCGTCGGCGGAGACTCGAGGAGCACGGTGTGGTGACCTTGCGGAACGTACTCGACGCGGCGGCGCACGGCGTCTTCCCGCCGCCGGACGGCCGTACGACGGTCCTGCCGCAGCACGGCCGGGACGCGGGGGTGATCTCCTTCACCGCGCACTCCGTCGTCTTCACGGACGAGGACCCGCAGTGGGTGTACGCCGCCTTGGACGCCGTGGACTGCGACCCGCTCGCCGCGACGATGAACCCCGTCTTCCTGGCCGCCTTCCTGGCCCGGACGGGCCGCAGGTGCGAGACCGTCGACGCGGTCCTGGTGAGCTCCCCGCTGCCCGGCCGGCCGCCGCTCGCGCTGACGGAGATCGAGGACGCCGGCCATCCCCGCATCGCCTACGCCCGCCGGCGGCGCGAGGGCATACGGGCGTGGACGGCGGACGGCGGCGTGCTCGTCCTGGGGCGCGGGGTCGCCGACCGGCTGGAGGTGTCCGTCGAGGTCGACGAGGGGGCACGGCACCGGGGGCTCGGCCGGGCGCTGCTGACGGCGGCCAGGCAGCTCGCGGCGGAGCCGCTGTGGGCGCAGGTCGCGCCGGGGAACGCCCGCAGCCTGCGGGCGTTCCAGGCGGCCGGGTACCGTCCGGTGGGCTCGGAGCTGCTGCTTCAGCGGAAGATGCCGGTGTGCCCCAGCGAGTAGCGGCCCGGCTGGGGATAGACGGCGAGGCCGTGGGGACCGCTGCCGACCTTGATGCGGGCCAGTTCGGTGCCGGTGCGGGTGTCGATGGCGTAGACCTCGGAGTTGTAGCGGCCGGAGAGCCACAGGGTCTTGCCGTCGGCGGAGACACCACCCATGTCGGGGCTGCCGCCGTCGGGCAGATGCCACTTCTTCGTGAGCCGGTCCTGGGTGAAGTCGAAGACGGAGACGGTGCCCTCGCCACGGTTGGAGATGTACATCTCGCGGGAGTCGCGGCTGATGTAGAGGCCGTGGGTGCCCTTGCCGGTGGGCAGGAACCGGGGCCGGTCGAAGGTGTCGCCGTTCAGGATCCACAGGCCGTTCGCCATCATGTCGGCGATGTAGAACAGCTTGCCGTCCGGAGAGATCTTGACGTCCTGCGGCATGGCGCCGTGGAAGGGCAGCTTCTCCTGGGCGACGACCTCCATCTTCGCGGTGTCGACCTTGAGGATCTCGCCGCTGAACTCGCAGGAGACGATGAAGTACCGGCCGTCGATGGAGAAGTCGGCGTGGTTGACGCCGTAGCAGCTGACCGGGACGGTCTTGACGACCTTCATGGTGTGCGCGTCCCGGAAGACCAGCTGCCGGTCCATGGAGGCCATGACGACCGCGTACTTGCCGTCGGGCGTGAAGTACAGGTTGTACGGGTCGTGCACGTCGACCGGCTCGCCGGCCCTGCCGGTCCTCGGGTCGATGGGGGTGAGGGTGTTGCCGAGGTCGTTGTTGACCCAGAGGGTCTTCAGGTCCCAGGACGGCACGACGTGCTGGGGCTGGCGGCCGACCGGGATGGTCTCGACGACCCGGTAGGTCGCGGGGTCGATGACGCTGACGGTGTCGGAGTTGGTGTTGGGGACGTAGACCCGGGAGGGGAAGCCCCTGACCACGGGCGAGAGCCGGTTCGGCCGGTCGGCGGCGTACAGGTCGGCCGGGTCCTCCACCGGCGGCATCCCGGGGAGCACGTTCACCCGCGGCTGCTTGCGCAGCTGCGGCTGGGCCGGTGCCTTGCTGGCCGGCGCCGCCTGCTCACGGTGCCGGTCGCCGCCGCCGCACGCGGACAGCAGGGCGAGGGCGGTGACGGCGGCACCGGCGGCCAGCAGGCGGGCGGCTTTTGTGGTTCGCATCAGCTCAGCAGCTCCGTGGTGGTGACCGCGCGCAGTCCGCGGCGGGCGAGTTCGGTGAGGACGTCGGGAAGGGCGGCGACCGTGTCCGGGTATCCGAAGTGCAGGCTCACCACCGATCCGTTGCGCACGTCGGCGAGGACCTCGCGGGTGACGGCGGCGGCGCCCGGACGGGTGTAGTCGAGCGAGTCGACGTCGTACGACAGCACGTGCGGGTAGCCGGCGGCGCGGGCCAGCCGGGCGACGAGCGGGGAGGCGGTCGGGGCGCGGGAGGGGCGGAACCAGGTGCCGATGGATCCGGTGAGCCGCCTGAGCCGCTCGGCGCAGTCGGTGATCTCCTGGCGTGCGCCGGCTTCGGACATGGCGTTGACGGAGATGTGCCGCTGGGTGTGGTTGCCGAGGTCGTGGCCACCGTCGAGGATCCGGCGGGCGAGGCCGGGGTGCTCGTCGAGCCAGCTGCCGACGGCGAGCACGGTGAGCCGGGCGCCGCGCTGTTCGGCCGTGGCGAGCAGCGTGCGGGCGAGGGCGGGGTCGCCCTGGCCGTGGAAGGTGAGGGCCACCTGGGGGCGGGTGCGCGGGCCGTGGGTGATCTGGAGGGGCAGCCCGGGGTAGGCGCGGGGAGCCGGGGCCGCCGGGGGATGCGGGGTGGGAGCGGGGGCCGCCGACGGGCGTACGGAGGGGGACGTGGGGGCCGGGGCGGGCGGCGGGGCGGCCTGCCCGCTGCCGCAACCGGCGGTGAGCGCACCGCCGGCAACGAGCCCGGCGCCGGCGCGCAGCACATCACGGCGGTGGGTGGAGGTCACGCGCACCATTTAAGGGCGGATTGAAGAGAAAAGCGGAGATTAGCCCGATTTACGCCGATTTCGGGTCGCGGTGCGCATCGGCCGCCCTGCGAAGCGTCAGCGGTCGGCGACCCGCATCTCGAACCACGTCGTCTTGCCGCGCGGCAGCAGATCGACGCCCCAGCGGTCGGAGAGCTTGTCCACGAGGAACAGGCCGCGTCCACTGACGTCCAGTTCCTGGACCGGCATCAGGCAGGGCAGCCCGCGGGAGGGGTCGCGCACCTCCACCCGGATCCAGCCGGGGCGGCGGCGCATCCGCAGGCCGAAGACTCGGGCCCCGGTGTGCCGTACGGCGTTGCCGACGAGTTCCGACACGAGCAAGACCGCGTCCTCGGCGAGTTTCGGGGTGAGCCGCCAGGTGCGCAGGACGACGACCTGGGCGAGCCGGCGGGCGGTGGCCGCGGACTCCGGGCGGGACGGCAGCGGTACCTCCGCCTCCGTGGGGTTGCCGAACAGTTCGAGCGCCTTGAGCGCCTGTTCGTCCTCCACCGCGGGCGACCAGCGTGCCGCGGCTGCACGGCCTTGTCCCCGCGGCTGTTCGATACCCTCCAGCCCCGCCATGCCCCCATGATGGCCGTCCGGAGCCGTCCTGGGGGCCGTTCCGGCGGAATACGCCCCCTGTGCGCCCCCCTTCCGCGCCCATCGGTCGGCATATGCCCCCGGCATGACGATGTCCGGCACAACCCGGCCGACCTGCGACGACGGCTCACTTCCGGGCAATCGACGGGCTCCCTCGACGCGGCAGGCTTAAGGTTGCCTTAAGCCTCCCATAAACCGCCCCATCGAGGGACCCGGATGAAACGACGCGTCAATTACGCGTCCTTTCGGAGGACTTGACGGCAAGTCCGCGCGGCTGACCGTCAGAGGAACTTCGCCTTGCCGGGCCCCTCCTCCACGAAGCTGCGCATGCCCCGCTCGCGGTCCTCGGTGGCGAACAGGCCCGCGAACCAGTTCCGTTCGACGGCGAGCCCGGTGTCGATGTCGGTCTCCAGGCCGGTGTCGACGGACTCCTTGGCCGCGCGCAGCGCGATCGCCGGGCCCTGGGCGAGCTTCGCGGCCCAGGCGTGCGCCTGCTCGTACACCTCGGCGGCCGGGACGACCCGGTCCACCAGGCCGATCGCGAGGGCCTCGTCGGCCTTGACCTGACGGCCGGTGAAGATGAGGTCCTTCGCCTTGGACGGGCCGATCAGCCGGGGCAGCCGCTGGGTGCCGCCGGCGCCCGGGATCAGACCGAGCAGGATCTCGGGCTGGCCGAGCTTGGCGTTGTCGGCGGCGATGCGGTAGTCGGCGCACAGGGCCAGCTCGCAGCCGCCGCCGAGCGCGTAGCCGGTGATGGCGGCGACGACGGGCTTGGGGATGCGGGCCACGGCGGTGAAGGAGTCCTGGAGGGCGCGGGCGCGCAGGACCATCCCGGTGTGGTCCATGTCCTGCATCTCCTTGATGTCCGCACCCGCCGCGAACACCCGCTCGCCACCGTAGATCACCACGGCGCGCACGTCGTCGCGGCGCGTGGCCTCCTCGGCGAGCTCCTTCAGCCGGTCCTGGGTGGCGATGTCCAGCGCGTTCATCGGCGGCCGGTCCAGACGCAGGATGCCGACGCCTTCGGCGACTTCGAGAGAGACGGTCATGGAGGCCAGGTTAACGGGGACTAACGGCAACGGCCCGGGTGCGGTCGATCACACCCGCCCGGGGGGTGCGGGGGCCGCGCGGCGGTAGCCGCATCTCGATGGGCCCAGGCGGGCACAGCACGGGGAAACAGTACGGGGACCCACGGGAACGGGCCCGGTGCCGTGGGTCACAGCGCCGGGCCCGTACGTCGGTGGGGGCTCACTTCTTCCAGTCGGCCCAGGACATGTTCCAGCCGTTGAGGCCGTTGGCCGGGTCCACCGTGCGGTCGTGGGAGTTCTTGACGACCACCACGTCGCCGATCATGGAGTGGTTGAAGAACCAGGCCGCCGGGACGGAGCCGTCGTAGCCGCCGCGCACGTCGCGCAGGCCCACGCAGCCGTGGCTGGCGTTGTAGTTGCCGAAAGCGCCGCCGCCCCAGTAGTTGCCGTGGATGAAGGTGCCGGAGTTGGTGAGGCGGATGGCGTGCGGGACGTCCTTGATGTCGTACTCGCCGCCGTAGCCGACGGTCTCGCCGTTCATCCGGGTGACGGTGAGCTTCTCGCTCATGACCATCTGGCCGTTCCAGGTGTCGTAGCCGGGCTTGCCGGTGGTGACCGGGATGGTCTTGACGACCTTGCCGTCCTGGGTGACCTTCATCGTGTGCTTCTCGGCGTCCACGACGGAGACCTGGTCGCGGCCGATGGTGAACTTCACGGTTTTGCGCTGCTTGCCGTAGACGCCGTCGCGGCCCTCGACGCCGTCCAGGTCGAGGTCGACGGTGACCTTGGTGCCGGCCTTCCAGTACTTCTCGGGGCGGAAGTCCAGTCGGTCGTTGCCGAACCAGTGGCCCTCGACGTCGACGGCCGGCTCGGTCTTGATGCGTATGGCCTTCTCGACCGCGTCCGGGCTGGTGATGCCCCGGGTGAAGCGTATGGAGAACGGCATGCCGACGCCGACGGTGGAGCCGTCCTCGGGGGTGAAGGAGCCGACGAAGGTGTTCTTCGGGGTGAGCGTGGTGAAGGTGGCGTCCTCGGCGGCCTCGCGACCCTCGGAGTCCTTGGCGACCGCGTGCACGGTGTACTTGGTGGCCGCGGCCAGATGGGTCGACGGCGCCCAGGAGGCGCCGCCCCCGGTGATGGCCCCGTCGACCTTCGCGCCCTTCTCGTCCTTGACGGTGACCTCGGTCAGCTTGCCCTGGGTGACGTTTATCTTGAGTGCGCCGCTGGTGTCGACGCCGGTGGCACCGGACTTGGGCGAGATGCTGACGGCGGCCGTGGACTGCCCGCCCTGTGCGCCGCCCTTGCCCTTGCCGGAGCCGGAACCGGAGTCCCCGCCTCCGCCACACGCGGTGAGCGACAGCACCAGGGCGCCGGCTATGAGTGCCAGTCCCCTACGGCCTCGCCGCACCTTCTCCGACGCCCCCGCTGAAGGCCGTATGTTCAAGTTGTTCTCCCCTCGCCGGGCCAGGTCAGGCCCGCTCCCCACCACACTGGTGCGCGCATATTAACTGCCAGGTTTTGAGGAGGGTGTCAGCCGAATGTCACCGTTCCGTCGCAACTTCCGTCCGGCACCCTCACCGTGAACCCCGCCCCTCACCTGGTTACTTCACCGCGCTGCCCGCTTTCCACTCCTTCCAGGCCATGTTCCACCCTCCGAGCCCGTTGTCGGGTGCGACCGTTTTGTCCTTGCTGTTCACCACTTCGACGACGTCACCGACGAGGCTGCGGTCGAAGAACCAGCCCGCCGGGGTGTCCGAGCTGCCGCCCTTGACGTCCGTCAGCCCCACGCAGCCGTGGCTGACGTTGACCCGGCCGGGGGCGTCCGGTGCCCAGTAGTTGCCGTGCAGGAAGGTGCCGGAGTCGGTGAGTTTCATGGCGTGCGGCACGTCGGGGATGTCGTACTCGCCGCCGAAGCCGACCGTCCGGCTGTTCATGCGGGTGACCTCCAGCATGTCCATCACCACCATCTTCCCGTTGTACGTCGGGTGCTTGGGGGCACCCGCGGTGATCGGGACGGTGGCGAGGAGCTGTCCGTCGCGCCGTACCTCCATGGTGTGCTTGGACGCGTCGACCAGGGAGACCTGACCGCGGCCGACGGTGAAGGAGAAGGTCTTGTCCTGGAGGCCGTAGACGCCGCGCGCGCCTTCGACGTCCCGCAGGCCCAGGTCGACGGTGACCTCGGTGCCGGGCTTCCAGTACTGCTCGGGCCGGAAGTCCAGGCGGTTCTTGCCGAACCAGTGCGGACGGATCTCGACGGGCGGCCGGGCGCTGACGCGGACGGCCCGTTCGACGGCGGCGCGGTTCTCGATCTCCCGGCTGAAGGAGAGCGACACGATCATCCCGGTGCCGACGGTGGAGCGGTTCTCGGGGGTGACGTAGCCGATGAACCGTTCGTCGGGGACGTAGGTGGTGAACGTGGTGTGCCGGGCCGAGCGGCGGCCGTGGGAGTCCAGCGCGACCACGTCGACGGTGTACTTGGCGGCCAGCGCCAGCCGGTCCTCGTCGGGCCGCCAGCTCAGGCCGTCTTCGCTGATGCGCCCGGTGACCGGGGAGTCCTGCGCGTCCTGTGACCTGATCACCGTCACCTTCTCCAGGCGCCCGCCGGGCACCCGGATCCGTAGCCGCTCGCCGGGGCGTACGCCCCTGCTGTCGTCGTCCGGGGTCACCCGGACGACCTCCTCGGGGGCCGGGGGCTCGACCAGCGCCCCGCCCATGCCCAACGGCCCCGAGCCGTCCCCGGAGCAGCCCGCGAGCAGCCCCGCCCATGTCAGTACGGCGGCCAGCGCGGCCCCCGCGCGCCGTGCGCGTCTTTGTACGTGCCTCACGCGGGTCTCAACGACCGGGCCCGCTCCGGGGAAACGTGAGTGCGAGCCACGCATTGGGCAGAACAGAGGGAAGAACGACACGTTGGGAGCCTCCCCCAGAGGGGGCACCCCCAGCCCGGTCGGAGCCGTCGGGGCGCAGTCGTACCGGGTGGCCGGGGTGCCGGAACGCTCCCCGGCCTCTCGGCACGGCCGACCGCGCCCCTCGGGCGAGCCACTGAGAAGAGGGGCCGACAGTGACGAGCGCAGCCGAGCAGCGGGCACCGGCCGGGGAGCCGGCCGGGAGCGGGCAACCGGCGGCGGCGAACGGCGCCCGGCGGGCCGTACCACCCGTCCCGGCCGTGTGGCCGGGTGCGCCGACCCCGCTGGGGGCCCGGGTCCGGGTCGGTCCGGACGGGGTCGCCGGCACCAACTTCGCGCTGTGGGCGGCCGGGGCGGAGGCGGTCCGGGTGTGCCTGTTCGACGAGGGCGGCCGGGAGACGCAGCTCCCGCTGACCGAGCTGACGCACGAGATCTGGCACGGCTTCGTGCCGGGCGTGATGCCCGGACAACGCTACGGCTACCGGGTGGACGGCCGCTGGGACCCGTGGACCGGGGCCCGCTGGAACCCGGCCAAGCTGCTGCTCGACCCGTACGCGCGCGCGGTGGACGGAGAGTTCAGCCTGCCGCCGGAGGTGTACGGACACGTCCGGGACTGGCCGGAGCAGCAGGTGGCGGACACCGTGCGCGACGAGCGGGACTCGGCGCCGTACGTGCCCAAGGGGGTCGTCGTCCACGATGACGACGACTGGTCCGACGACCGCCGCCCCAAGACGCCGTGGGCGGACTCGGTCATCTACGAGCTGCACGTCAGGGGTTTCACCAGGCTCCACCCCGGCATCCCCGAGGAACTGCGCGGCACCTACGCGGGACTGGCGCACCCGGCCGCGATCGAGCACCTGGTGCGGCTCGGCGTCACCGCCGTCGAACTGCTGCCGGTGCACCAGTTCGCCCACGAGGACCATCTGCTGCGCCGCGGTCTGAAGAACTACTGGGGCTACAACTCCATCGGCTACTTCGCCCCGCACGCGGCCTACGCGGCCTCCGGTACGACCGGGCAGCAGGTCGGCGAGTTCAAGCGGATGGTGCGCGCGCTGCACGCGGCCGGCATCGAGGTCATCCTCGACGTGGTCTACAACCACACCGCCGAGGCGGGCGAGCTGGGGCCGACGCTGTCCCTGAAGGGCATCGACAACCGCGGCTACTACCGCCTCCAGCACGACGCCCGCCGGTACGCCGACTACACCGGCTGCGGCAACACCCTGCACGTCGTCCAGCCGCAGGTGCTGCGACTGATCACGGACTCGCTGCGCTACTGGGTGACCGAGATGGGCGTGGACGGCTTCCGCTTCGACCTCGCGGCGGCGCTGGCCCGCTCGATGCACGACGTCGACATGCTCTCCCCGTTCCTGGCGGTGATCGCCCAGGACCCGGTGCTGCGCCGGGTGAAACTGATCGCGGAGCCGTGGGACATCGGCTCCGGCGGCTACCAGGTGGGCGCCTTCCCGCCCCTGTGGACCGAGTGGAACGACCGCTACCGCAACGCCGTCCGGGACTTCTGGCGGCACGCCCTGCCCGACGTGCGCGAGATGGGCTACCGCCTCTCCGGCTCCAGCGACCTGTACGCCTGGGGCGGCCGCCGCCCGTACGCCTCCGTCAACTTCGTCACCGCGCACGACGGTTTCACCCTGCGCGACCTGGTGTCGTACGAGACCAAGCACAACGAGGCCAACGGCGAGAACAACCGGGACGGCACGCACGACAACCGCTCCTGGAACTGCGGGGCGGAGGGCGAGACCGACGACGAGCGGGTGCGGACGCTGCGCCGCCGGCAGCTGCGGAACCTTCTCACCACCCTGTTGCTGTCCACCGGCGTGCCGATGCTGGTCGCCGGCGACGAACTCGGCCGCACCCAGCGCGGCAACAACAACGCCTACTGCCAGGACAACGAGATCAGCTGGCTGGACTGGTCGCTGCTGGAGGATCCCGGCTGGCGGGCCCTGTGCGAGCTGACCTCGCGGCTGATCGCGCTGCGCCACCGGCATCCGGTGCTCCGCCGGCGGGCCTTCTTCTCCGGCCGGGCCCAGACCGCGGACGGGCTGCGCGACCTGGCCTGGTTCACGGCGCGGGGCGCGGAGATGACCGAGGGCGACTGGTACGCGCCCGCGGCCACGCTCGGCATGTACCTGTCCGGGCGGGACATCCCGGGGCGGGACGAGCGGGGCGCGCCGGTGGTGGACGACAGCTTCCTCGCGGTACTGCACGCGGGTGACCGGCCGACCGGCTTCGTACTGCCCGGGCCGCCGTGGGCGGAGCGGTACGAGGTGGTCGTGGACACCTCTGCGGAGGAGCAGGCGGAGGCGCCCGGGACGGCCCACCGCGCGGGCGCGCAGATCACGGTGCCGGCGCGGACGGTGCTGCTGCTCAAGGTCGCCTGACACCGCGACGGTGTTGCGCAAGGTCGCCTGACACGGGGCGATGTTGCTGCTCAGGGCCGCCTGACACGGGGGCGGTGGGCTGCTCGGGATCGCCCGGCACCGCGGTCGGTGCTGCTCACGGGGGCCGCCTGAATCCGCGGCCACGGCGGTGCGCAAGACTCCCCAAGGCCTGTGTGCCGACTGTGCGTGACGCAGATCACGCTCTCCGAGTGCAGCGCGGGTGGGGGTCCAGGGCCTTTCCCCTGGTGTAGACAGCCGGCGAGAACGGGGACCGTGGGAATGGAGCAGACCAGGGCCGGTGAGTACGACGCGTTCGTGGCGGCCCGCTGGTCGGTGTTGTTCCATCTGGCCCGTCTGCTCACCGGGGGCGACCGGCACCGCGCCGAGGACCTGCTGCAGGAGTCCTTGGTCAAGCTGTGGTTCGTCTGGCCGAAGGTCGCCGACGAGGCTCCGGAGGCGTATGTGCGCAAGGTGCTGGCGCGAGCCGCGGCCCGTTCGGCCCGGCGGCGCTGGTGGGGTGAGCGGCCCGTGGAGCAGCTGCCCGAGGTGGTGGCGGCCGGCGACGTGTCGGCGACCGTGGCCGAGCGCTCCCGCCTGGAGGCGGCGCTCGCACAGCTGACGCCGCAGCAGCGGGCCGCCGTGGTCCTGCGCTACTACCAGGACCTGCCCGACCGGCAGGTCGCACAGACCCTGGGCTGTCCGGTGGGCACGGCCCGGTCCCATGCCGCGCGCGGGGTGGCCCGGCTGCGCCGGCTCCTGGCCGACGTCATCGAGCCGGTGGGGTGAGGGAGGACCCATGGACCACATGGATCGCACAGACCGCACGGACCGCCTCGACGCCATGGACGGCGTCGATCACCTGGATCACCTGGATCCCTTCGAGCGGCAGCTGACCCGGCTCATGCACCAGGACCGGCAGCCGGCGTCCTTCGAGACCCGGCACCGGGAGGCGCTGCGCGCGGGGGTGCGGACCCGGCGCCGGGTGCGTACGGCGCGCCGGGCCGCCGGTTCGGTCCTGGCGGTGACCGGGCTCGGCCTGGCGCTGTTCCTGTGGCCGCACGGCCACACCGAGGACCGGCCCACGGCACCGCATCCCAGGCCCCTGACCAGCCCGGGACCGACGCCGAGCACTTCGCCGTCGCCGACCGAGTCGCCGAGCACGCCGCCGTCCTCCTCCTCGACGTCCTCGGCGTCCTCGGCGACCTCGGCGACCTCGACGCCGACGGACTTCCCGACGCCGCACGACACCGCGACGGCCTCCGAGCCGCCCGCGACGCGCGGGAGTTCGGCCACCGCCACGCACGAGCCGGCGGCGCCCACCGCCACCGCCCGGGGCGGCAGCACCACGCCGCCCGCCACGGCACCTGCCGGCGCAACCGTCGAGCCGTCGGACGACCCCTCCTCGATGGTCAGCCCGGCCGGCTAGCCCTCTCCGCCGCCCTCCCGCGTGCCTCGCCATGCCCGACACTCCAGAACAAACGGGGAATTACGTGACATACATCCGATCGACCCGGCCACCGGCCCCGGCACCGGCGCCCGGGCTCGCACCCCTGCGGACGCCCCAGGACGAGCCCGTCCTGGACGTGGCCGTGCCGGTGTTCAACGAGGAGAAGGACCTGGAGCCCAACGTCCGGCAGCTGCACACGCATCTGCGGGACACCTTCCCCTACCCGTTCCGGATCACCATCGCCGACAACGCGAGCACCGACCGCACACCGGCCATCGCCGCCCGGCTCGCCGCCGAACTCCCCGAAGTGACCTCGCTGCGGCTGCCCGAGAAGGGGCGCGGCCGGGCCCTGCGGGCGGCCTGGTCGGGCTCCCGGGCGCCCGTGCTGGCCTATCTCGACGTGGATCTGTCCACCGGGCTCACCGCGCTGCTGCCGCTGGTCGCCCCGCTGATCTCGGGCCACTCCGACCTGGCCATCGGCACCCGGCTGGCGCCCGGCGCCCGGGTGGTGCGCGGGGCCAAGCGCGAGGTGATATCCCGCTGTTACAACGTCCTGCTGCGCTGCACGCTCTCCGTGGGCTTCTCCGACGCGCAATGCGGTTTCAAGGCGGTCCGGCGCGAGACGGCCGAGCGGCTGCTGCCCCTGGTGCGGGACGGGGAGTGGTTCTTCGACACGGAGCTGCTGGTGCTCGCCGAGCGGGCGGGCCTCAGGATCCACGAGGTGCCGGTGGACTGGGTGGACGACCCCGACAGCAGCGTCGACATCGTCGCCACCGCGCTGGCGGATCTGCGCGGGATCGTACGGATGCGGCGCAGCCTGGCCCGCCGCCGGCCGGGGCCGGTGACCCGATGACCGCGACCCTGCCCCACCTACGGACGCCGGCCGCCGGAGCCGAGCCCCGTGGCCGGCTGCGGGCCGCCGCCCGCCGCCACGGACCGGTCCTCGCCATGTTCGGCACGCTGAAGCTGGCCGGATTCTGCTCCTTCCTGTATCTGCTGTCCTCCGCCGGGGACTACCGCACCAAGCACCCACGGTTCGGCGGCGGCGCGCACGCCTGGGACGTGCTGGCCACCTGGGACGGCTGGTGGTACCAGCAGATCGCGCTGCACGGCTACGACCCGAAGCTCGTCCCGGTGCCGGGCGCCACCGGCCTGATCACGCTGGAGGGCAACTCGGCGGCCTTCTTCCCGCTCTACCCGGCCCTGATCCGGCTGACCTCGGCGGTCACCGGCCTCGGCTCGTACGGCGCCGGGCTCCTGGTCTCGATCGTCGCCTCCTTCGCCGCCGCCCTCGGCATCTACGCCATCGCCGAGCGGTTCGGCGGCCGGCGGGCCGGGCTCGCGGCGGCCGGGCTGTGGGCGGTGTGGCCGGGCTCGGGCGTGGAGTGGGCGGTCTACTCCGACTCCCTCTACGTGGCCCTGGCCGCCTGGGCCTGCCACGCCGTCCTCACCCGCCGCTGGCTCGCCGCCGGCGTGCTCACCTTCGCGGCCGGCCTGAACCGGCCCACGGCCGCCGCGCTGATCGCCGCGCTCGCCGTGGCCGCGCTGCTCTCCCTGCGCCGCGGCGAGGACGGCGTGCTGCGCCCGGTCCTGGCGATGGCCGTGGCGCCACTGGGGCTGCTCGGCTATCTGCTCTGGGTCGGCAACCGGATGGGCGACCTGGGCGGCTACTTCAAGCTCCAGTCGGGCGCCTGGGCGCACAGCTTCGACTACGGCGAGCAGACCCTGGACGTGCTGACGTCCGTACCGGTGGGCAAGTTCGACTATCTCTTCGCGTATCCCTTCGCGGACGTCATCTCGGTCGGTGTCATCCTGCTCGTGTGCGGGCTGCTGCCCCTGCTGCTGCGGCTGCGTCCGCCGGCGGTGCTGGTCCTGTACACCGTCCTCACCCTCGCCCTGGTCCTCGGCAGCCAGCAGATCGTCGCCAACATCTCCCGTTATCTGCTGCCCTGCTTCCCGCTGTTCCTGCCGCTCGCGGTCGCGATGCGCCGGCTCAGCCTGCCCGTGCAGTGCACGCTGCTGGGCATCGCGGCCCTGGCCTCCGGCTCGTACGCCGGCTATGCGCTGTTCGAGCTGGGGGTGCCGTAGGTGCAGCGCCCGATTCCCGGAAGCATCCCCGATGCGCCCGGACGGAGGGTGGTACTTCAGGGCAGCTACCCGATGCGCGACACGAGGCGCTTGCGGCACTCCGCGATCCGGCGGAACTGCCCCGAGCCGTTGTCCCTGTGGGCGCCCAGCCAGGTCGCGCAGCAGTGTGCGGCCCGGACCGCGTCCGCGTGGGTGAGCGCCGAACGGCACACGCCGAGGAGGACGGGGGCGGCGCTGTCGCGGTCCGCGAAGTGCTCCAGCCACTGCAGGCTGGTACCGATCGCGGCCCGAGTCAGCTCGGCGGGCAGGCCGCCGAGACTCAAGACGGCGGACAGCACCCTGCCGAACTGGGGCGCGTAGGGCGCCGGCCCCATCCATCGCACGGCGATCCCCACCGCGTCCTCCGCCTGCTTCCGGGAGAGCCGGGGATGTTCCAGCATGCGGCCGAGTACGTGGCTGCCCGCCTTGGGGCGGTAACCGGTCGGCAGGGAGGTGTCCGCCCAAGCCAGGCAGCGGGCGTGGAGTTCGTTCAGGACGGCCGGGGTGAGGCCCTCGCTGCCCGTCAGCAGTATGACGAGCACGGCGTAGACGTCGTCGTCCTCGGTGACGTTCCTCAGCACCGAGCAGGTGCGGGAGACGACGCGGTTCCAGGTCGGGGGGAACACCGCTCGGCGGGAGCAGAGCGTCCTCAGCAGACGCAGGCCGTCCGCCTTCCGCAGCGTTCGCAACGTGATCCGGTCGACCGCGCGGTTGGCCAAGGGGTCCAGGCTTCCGGCCGGGACGCAGTCGAGCGCCAGTGCGGTGGACAGCAGGCGGATCCCGCTGCTGTCCCTGGTGTTGCCGTCCAGCCACGTCACCGTCGCCGACACGGCATCGGCGGCTGCCTCCTGCGGTAGGTAGGGCCCCCGGAACAGCGAGGTCAGCATGTAGCTGTTCTGCGGGTCGGCGGGGTTCTCGCGGAGGATGCCGAAGGTCAGACGCAGGAGGCGGGCCGACAGCGCCTCGTCGAGATCGGTCTGCATCAGCAGCGGCTGCACCAGGTTGCGGACCCCTGAGGGCGACGGCTGCCGCTCGTACAGGTCCAGGGCGGCGGCCGCCAAGCCGGGGAGGTCCTCGCTCTCCAGGAGTCTTCTGCGTACCGCCCCGGCGAACACCGAGGGCCACGAGGGGTGTTCCGTGCCCTGCACCTCGAGCCACTCCGGGGTCAGTTCCCGGAGGCAGTCCAGATCGTCGTCGGTCAGCTTGATGTGGGTTTTCAGGAGGCTGGAGTGGAGCCTTCCGGCCTGCGCGTCCGTCGGGTTGTCGCGCAGCCAGACCAGGGCCAGGTGCAGGGCGCGATGCGCGGTCCTGTCGTAGGGGATCGGCGCTGCGACCAGCGCCGCCAGCACGTGCCCCGCGGCCGGTGTCTCCCCGTGGTTCGCCAGCCAGGCGAAGGCGCGCGAGAACACCTCTCTGCCCTGATCCGGCCGGAGGTCCCCGCAGTCGCGCATCCGCTCCAGCAGGGGCGGAAGGATGTAGCTCGTCGAGAGCGCGTCCGGGGCGGTGTAATCGTCGAGCAGGATGTCCACCGCGTCGTGCAACGCCTGGCCCCGCAGCCCCTGCCGGTCCAGGAGCGACTTGACGAGGAACGTCACCTCCGTCGCTTTGCGGTTCTCGAGCCAGCGGACCGCCGCCTGCAGCAGTGCCTGGGCGCGGTCCGCCGGGAGCTGCTGCCCGGTGGGACTCAGCAGAGCGCTCAGGATGAACGGCGCGTGGCGCGTCAGCCCATGCTCGGTGAGCCATTCCCCGGCCATCCTGACGAGCCCGTCGTGGAGCGGTGCTTCGATGGCCGGGTCCCGCAGCAGATGGTTGAGGAGCACATAGGCGTCTCGCGATGTGTGGTGCTTGGCCACCCAGGAGAGGGCGAACGACCTCAGGACGTCGGCCGGCAGAATGTCGTAGGCACGGATGTTGGCGAGCACCTGCCAGGCCCGGTGGCTGAGGCCGTTGCGGATCAGCCAGGACTCCACGATGCCGCGCCGGCGGGCCTCGCCGGCGGGCCGCCACAGGTCGCCGGCGAGCAGCGCGAGCAGGGTGCCGGCCGAGGCGTGCTCCGTCAGCCAGCTCTCGATCTCGTCGGCCTTCTCCTGCCACCACTGCTGGACGCCGTCGGCCAGTGCCACGGCGCGCCTGCCCTCAAGCGGGAAGGTGTCGTTCAGCCGTTCCAGGTTGCGGACCAGGTTCCGCAGGTGTGCGTCGGAGAGCAGGCCCGCGTCGAGCACTTGGCCGAACACGTCCTGGCGTAGGCGCGCGGTGTCGGCGTCGTCGTCGAACAGGACATGGCGCAGGTACTCGTCGGCGATCGAGTCGTGGACGGTCCGCACCTGGTCGCCGTACTTCTCCAGCAGGCCCCAGTCCTGAAGCCGTTCGACCAGGTGCATCTCTTCGGTCGGGTCCAGCAGCCCTGTCTCACAGCGGAGCGCCTCGCTCTCCGACAGCGGTACGGTGACGAACACGGCCGCGCAGGCCACGTACCGCTGCCCGACGGGGCGCGACTCGGATGTCATGCTCCGCGCGCGCGAAGTCCGCAGGTCGGCGTCGGCCAACAGGGCATCCACCCACTGGGCGAACTCCCAGTCCTCCCTCACCGCGGCGTCCGCGCTGTCCAAGGGCTCCCCCTGCTCGACGAGGTCCTCGTAGAGCTGCGCGAGCATCACAGCGATGGCCGGCTGAAGACCGCAGCGCTTCGCGAGCCGCCTCTCGCCCAGCTCGTCCAGGGCCCGCGGCGCGAACTGCCTGAACACCTCGGCCTGGATCCGTGCCTGGTGGCGGGCGTCCGCCGGAACCTGGACCGTCTTGAACACCGTGGTTCTGCGCGCGTTGCCCTCCCGGTCCATCCAGCGCGGCCGGGCGGAGGCGAGCAGCGCCAGGCGCGACCCGTTCTGCTGCGCCCGGGTCAGCAGGCTGCCGAAGTCACCGTTCGGCGGAAGGGTGACCTGATCGAGGTCGTCGAGAACCAGCAGTACCTGGCCGGGAAGCGCCTCGAGGGTCTCCTCCAGCTCCTCAAGAGTCGTGATGCCGGTGAGATGGATCACCGTCCAGCCGTCGTCCGACGCGGTGGCCGCGTTCGCGACCTCCATGCAGATACGGGTCTTTCCGCAGCCGGGAGGGCCGACGAGCAGGACGGCCGGGGGCTGACGGCGGGCACGCCGGCCCGATGACGGCCGGACCGCGTGGGTGAGCCAGTCGAGGATCTGCGCCGGAGTTCCCAGGGTGCCCTCGTGCTCCTCCGGGGTGACGAACGGCAAGCGGTCGGAGATGAGGGCCTGGTGAGTGCGGGCGAGCTGGGACAGGTGGGCCTGGTGGGTGGCCAGCTTTCTGCGGGTGCGGTCCCAGCCGTCGGGCAGCAGCGGCTCGGGCGGCAGCCGGACGCCCGCCTCCTCGAGGAGCCGCTCCCACGCGGGGTCGGCGAGGCCGTCGAAGCCCCTGATCTCGTGCATGCCGGGGCCGGTCTTCTCCAGGTGCAGCTCGAAGACGCCGAGGAGGAGCCCGGACTCGATTCCGAACACCGGTGCTCCGGACATCCCCGTCCAGTGCTCCTCGGGACCCCAGTACGCCGGTGCGTCGTCGAGAGTGACGCGCATGCGACCGCCACCCATGGTGCTGCCGGGGCTCAGGTGTCCCTCCGCCTGGTGCGGCGGGCGCAGCGGCTCCCCGGCGTCGTCCTCCCTGAACTCCACGAAGTGCGGGAACCCCAGGCTCCGGATCCTCACACGATCGATCCCGTGAGCGGCGTGCGTCCGGCCCAGACCGACCGGCTCCACCGCGTCGGGCGGCTCTTCGCAGAACTCCAGCAAGGCCAGGTCCCGCTGCTCGTCGTACCAGACGCGCTCCACCGGGTCCCAGCCCCGGCCGCTCAGCCGGACCTCGCACCGGGGCACGTCCTCGACCACATGGTGCGCCGTGATGACCAGACGGGTGGCTATCCGGTAGCCCGTGCCGAAAGCCTTGGTGTGCGGGTCGTACACCTGGCAGACGCGGGCGGGGTCCAGCACGTCATGACTCGGCATGGGCGGCACGACGGCGTCAGCGCGGCCGACCCGACACCCGGTCCGACGTCTTCACCTGGCCGCCGCTGTCCGTGACGGCGTCAAGGGTGAGGCGAATGGTCTGTACCGCGGACTCGGCCTCGGCCCGCTTGAGGCCTCCCGAGATCACGTGGATCCTGACTCCGCCGTTCTTCTCGTCGGAGCGGCTGATCGTCGTCTGGAGTTCGAGCTCGATGGAGGAGACGAGAAGACGCACGGGATCGCCCTCGGCATGCGTCGCCGCGGTGGCCAGCTCGGCACGGATCGCGTCGAGAGCCGCTGCCAGTCCGACGTCCTCGCTCATCCTCGTCAGCCTCCCCCGTGTGCACCGCATGTCCCAGTGCGTTGGCGCATCAGCTTAGATCAGGCCGTCGAACCCCGACACCCTTGAACTCGCCACCCGCTTGCGTTCTTTCGCGACCGGTGACGGCGTCCGAGGACCTGCTGGGCCGGGCGAAGGACGACAGCGGCGACGAGCCCGACCGGATCGACTTCCCTCTACGCCAGGCTGTCCCGCCACGCCCGGTGGAGGTCGGCGAACCGGCCCGTTCCGGTGATGAGTTCCTCCGGGCGGCCGTCCTCGACGATCCGGCCGTGCTCCATCACCAGCACCCGGTCCGCGATCTCCACCGTGGACAGCCGGTGCGCGATCACCACGGCGGTACGGCCCCGCAGCACCGTCGACATCGCCCGCTGCACCGCCCGCTCCCCCGGGATGTCCAGCGAGCTGGTCGCCTCGTCCAGGATCAGCACCGCCGGGTCGGCGAGCAGCGCGCGGGCGAAGGCGACCAGCTGGCGCTGCCCGGCGGAGATGCGGCCGCCGCGCTTGCGGACGTCGGTGTCGTAGCCGTCGGGCAGGGCGGTGATGAACTCGTGCGCGCCGATCGCCTTCGCGGCCCGCTCGATCTCCTCCCGGGTGGCGTCGGGCCGGCCGATCGCGATGTTGTCGGCGACCGTGCCGGAGAACAGGAACGCCTCCTGCGTCACCATGACCACCCCGCGCCGCAGTTCCGGCATCGCCAGCTCGCGCAGGTCCACGCCGTCGAGCAGCACGCGCCCGGCGGAGGGGTCGTAGAAGCGGGCGAGCAGTTTGGCCAGGGTCGACTTGCCCGCGCCGGTGGAGCCGACCACCGCGACCGTCTGCCCGGCCGGCAGGGTGAGATCGAAGCGGGGCAGCACCTCGCCGCCGGTGCGGTAGCCGAACGCGACCCCGTCGAAGACGACCTCGCGGCCGGGGAACTCGGCGTTTCGGGGCGGGAGTTCGCGGGGTACGGCCGGCTCCGGCACGGACGGCGTCTGCGCCAGCAGACCGGCGATCTTCTCCAGGGAGGCGGCGGCCGACTGGTAGGAGTTCAGGAACATGCCGAGCCGGTCGATCGGGTCGTACAGCCGGCGCAGATACAGCACCGCCGCCGCCAGCACACCCAGCGCCAGCGAGCCGGACGCCACCCGGTGGGCGCCCCACAGCACGATCGCCGCGACCGCCGTGTTGGCCACCAGCCGGGAGCCGACCACATAGCGGGCCATCTCCAGCAGCGCGTCCCCGTTCGTGCGCTCGTGCCGCTCGTTCAGCACCGCGAACTCGGCGTCGTTGGCGGCCTCCCGGCGGAAGGCGCGCACCGGCCGGATGCCGTTCATCGTCTCCACGAACTTCACGATCACCGCCGCGATCGCCGTGGACCGCGCGCCGAACACCCGCCCCGCGCGCCGCCGGTAGAGCCGGACGAGGAGATACAGCGGCACGAAGGAGGCCACGGCGACCGCGCCCAGGCCGAGGTCCAGCCAGAGCAGCATCGCCGAGATGTAGACGAAGGACAGGACGACGGTCACCAGCTCCTGGAGCCCCTCGTCGAGGAGCTCGCGCAGCGATTCGACGTCCGTGGTGGACCGGGAGATCAGCCGGCCCGAGGTGTACCGCTCGTGGAAGTCGATGCTCAGTGCCTGCGCGTGCCGGAAGATCCGCCCTCTGAGGTCCAGCAGCACGTCCTGGCTGACCCGCGCGGAGGTCTCGATGAACGCGAACTGGAGCACGCCGGAGGCGAGGGCGCACAGCAGATAGCCGACGGCGACCACGATCAGCGGGCCGTGCCGGTGGTCCCGGAACGCCGGTACGGCGGTGTCGAGGGCGTACGCCACCAGCAGCGGGCCCGCCTGCACCACCGCCTGCTGGAGCAGCAGCAGGAGCGTGGCGAGCGCGGCCCGGGCCTTCAGGGGCGCGAGCAGCGAGCGCAGCAGGGCCGCCGTGGCGCCGGGCGGGGTGGGCAGGCCGTCCCGGTCGAAGGGGTCGCCCGCGTCCTGGGGGCGGGCGGGTTCGTCGTCGTCGACGGCGGGGATGGAGGCGGTGGTGGTGGTCAACGGGAGTCCTCCTGTTCCCCGGACATCAGGTGGGCGTACTCGGCGTTGCCGCGCAGCAGTTCGTGGTGGGTGCCGACGGCGGCGATCCGTCCGCCCGAGAGCAGGGCCACCCGGTCGGCGAGCAGCACCGTGGACGGGCGGTGGGCCACGATCAGCGCGGTGGTGTCGGCGAGGACCTGGCGCAGCGCGGCCTCCACGGCGGCCTCCGTGTGCACGTCCAGGGCGGACAGCGGGTCGTCCAGCACGAGGAACTCCGGCCGGCCGACCACCGCGCGGGCCAGCGCGAGGCGCTGCCGCTGGCCGCCGGAGAGGCTGAGGCCCTGTTCGCCGACGCGGGTGTCGGTGCCCTGCGGGAGAGCGTGCGCGAAGTCGGCCTGGGCGATGGCGAGAGCCCGGTCCAGCTCCGGCTTCCCGGCGCCGTCCGGGGCACCCATGAGCACGTTCTCGCCGACGCCGGCGGAGAACAGCGTGGGTTCCTCGAAGGCCACGGCGACCTTGGTGCGCAGTTCCGCGCGGGACATCGCCCGGATGTCCACGCCGTTCAGCGTGATCCGGCCGGCGGTGACCTCGTGCAGCCGGGGGACGAGGGCGGTGAGGGTCGTCTTGCCGCTGCCGGTGGCCCCGACCAGTGCCATGGACTCGCCGGGGCGGATGTGGAGGTCGATGTGGGTGAGGAGGGGCGGGGAGCCGGGGGGTGCGTCGGGGTAGCGGAACTGGACGTTCTCGAAGCGGAGACCGTCGGAGGCCGTCCGGCCGTGGGCGGTCGCGCCTCCCCCGCCCGGCCGGTCCTCCGGCACCTCGTCCATCACCTCGAAGTACCGCTCCGTGGCCGTGGCCGCCTCCTGGCTCATCGCCAGCAGGAACCCGATCGAGTCCACCGGCCACCGCAGCGCCAGTGCCGTGCTCAGAAAGGCGACCAGCGTGCCCGCGGACAGGTCGCCGTCGGCCACCCGCACCGCGCCGAGGGCCAGTGCCGCCCCGATCGCCACCTCCGGCAGGGTCACGATGACCCCCCAGATGGTGGCCAGCAGCCGCGCCTTGCGCAGTTCGGTGCCCCGCAGCCGGCCCGACAGTACGCGGAAGGCGCGGGCCTGGCTGCGGTGACGGCCGAAACCCTTGATGATGCGGATGCCGAGCACGCTCTCCTCGACCACCGTCGTCAGGTCCCCGACCTGGTCCTGGGCCAGCCGCGCCACCTCCGCGTACCGCCGTTCGAAGACCACGCAGGTCCACATGACGGGGAGGGCCGGGCCGAGGATGACCAGGCCCAGCACCCAGTCCTGCATCAGCATGATCACCACGCCGACGAGGATCGTGACGCCGTTGACGAGCAGGAACGTCAGCGGGAAGGCCAGGAACATGCGCAGCAACATGAGGTCGGTGGTGCCGCGGGAGAGCAATTGGCCGGACGCCCAGCGGTCGTGGAAGGCGACGGGCAGCCGCTGGAGATGACGGTAGAGGTCCGCCCGCATCTCCGCCTCGACGTGCGACAGCGGACGGGCCACGAGCCAGCGGCGTATGCCGAACAGGGTCGCCTCGGCCGCACCGAGCAGGAGCAGATACAGCGCGCCGAGCCACACGCCCGCCGGGTCGCGGTCCGCGACCGGCCCGTCGACCAGCCACTTCAGGACGAGCGGGATGACCAGTCCGGTGCACGAGGCGACGACCGCGATGAAGGCGGCGGTGAACAGCCGTGCACGGACGGGTCGGACGTACGGCCACAGCCGCAGCAGGGTGCGTACGGCGGAGCGGTCGGTGGTTGCACGTGTCGAGGGCATCAATCGCGAGCGTACGGACCGCCACTGACAACGCCCACCGAGTTTTGGCCGGACCGGGATCGGGCGTTGGTCCTACGACTCCCGGCCCGCTGTCCGTTATTCGGTGGAGCGGCCGTCTGCGGCCCCGATAGTTTGGAGGTTTGCTGTCAGACCCGCACGCCCAGGCGAGCCGAGCGGATCGGGGGATGCATGATCGACGCGTACGAGGATCCGGGCACGCCGGACACCCGCGGCGGCTGGCGGTATCTGTGGTGGCTGGTGCGGTGTCAGCCGGGGCGTTCGGCGGCCGGGGCGCTGCTGGGCAGTGTCTGGATGGTGCTGCTGGCCGCACAGCCGTATCTGATGGCGCGGGCCGTGGACGACGGGCTGGTGCCGGGCCGGCCGGGGGTGCTCGCCTGGTGGACCGGGGCCATGTTCGTGGTCGGGTCGGTGAACGCCTGGCTGAGCATCCTGCGGCACCGGGCGATGACCCGGGTGCGGATGGACGCCAACTTCCGTACGGTCAAGGTGGTCGTGGGGCATGTGGTGCGGCTGGGTGCCGCGCTGCCGCGCCGGGCCGGGGCCGGCGAGGTCGTCACCATCGGGGTCGGGGACGTACAGACCCTCGCGCAGGCGCTGACCGTGGTCGGGCCGGGCGTCGGCGCGATCGTGGTCTACGCCGTGGTGGCCGGACTGCTGCTGGGGGTCTCGGCCCCGCTCGCCGCGGTGGTGCTGCTCGGGCTGCCGGTGATCGCGCTGTTCACCGGGCCGCTGACGCTGCGGCTTCAGGGTGCCGAGAGCGAGTACCGGGAGCGGCAGGGGGTGCTCGCCGCCCGCATCGGCGACCTCGCGGGCGGGCTGCGTGTCCTCAACGGCCTGGGCGGGAAGGGGCTGTTCGCGGACGCGTTCCGGAGCGACTCGCAGCGGTTGCGGGCGCAGGGGTACCGGGTGGGTGCGGTGGCCAGCTGGGTCCAGGCCCTCGGGGTCGGCCTGCCCACCCTGTTCCTGGCCGTGGTGACCTGGCTCGCGGCCCGGCTCACCGCACAAGGCGCCCTCAGCATCGGCGAGTTGGTGTCGGTGTACGGCTATGTGGCAGTGCTGATCGGCCCCGTCGCGTTCTTCGTGCAGATGGCCTACGACCTGAACCGGGGCGTGGTGGCCGCGCGCCGGGTGGTCCGCCTGCTGCGGCTGGAACCGGAAGCGGCCACCGGCACCCGGCCGGCGCCCGCCGGGCCGGCCGAGCTGCACGACCCGGCGTCCGGGGTGCGGGTGGTGCCGGGCCGGCTGACCGCGCTGGCCGCCGCCCGGCCCGCCGAGGCCGCCGCCGTGGTCGACCGGCTCGGCCGGTACGGGCCCACCGACGCCACCTGGGGCGGGGTGCGGCTCGACGCGGTCCCGCTGGCAAAGGTACGGCAGCGCATCCTGGTCGCGGACAACGAGGCGGACCTGTTCGCGGGGCCGCTGCGGGAGGTGGTGGCCGCCGCGCACCGGGCCGACGAGGCGGCACTGCGCCGGGCGGTGTACGCGGCGGCGGCCGAGGACGTGGTCCGCGGGCTGCCGGACGGGCTGGACTCCGCGGTGGCCGGGCAGGGCCGCAGCCTCTCCGGTGGGCAGCGGCAACGGCTGCGCCTGGTACGGGCGTTGCTGGCCGACCCGGAGGTGCTGCTCGCCGTGGAGCCGGCCTCCGCGCTGGACGCGCACACCGAGGCGACGGTCGCCGAGCGGCTGCGGGCGGCACGGGACGGCCGTACGACGGTGGTGACGACGACGTCTCCGCTGGTGCTGGACCGCGCGGACACGGTCGTGTTCCTGGCCGACGGCAAGGTGGCGGCGACCGGCCCGCACCACCGGCTGCTGACCGAGGAGCCGCGCTATCGGGCACTGGTCGCGCGCGACACCGACGGGACAGAGGACGCGGAGGACGCCGAGGGCGCGGAGGGCGTCGAAGGGGCCGTACGGTGACCGCCGGGGAGAGGCTGCTGCCGGTCGCGGACCGGGGGGCCGTGCACCGGGCCGCGGTGCGGCTGGTGCGGGCCGACGCGCGGGCGTTCGTCGCCGCGCTGCTGCTGAACGCGCTGGCCGCGGCGGCGGGGCTGGCCGGGCCCTGGCTGGTCGGCCGGATCGTGGACGAGGTGCGCGCCGGCCACGGTGTGGGCGCGGTGGACCGGCTGGCGCTGTGGATCGTGCTGGGCGCGCTGGCACAGGTGCTGCTGGCCCGCTGGGCGCGGTACGTCGGGCACCGGTTCGGGGAGCGGACGCTGGCCCGGGTCCGCGAGGAGTACGTGCAGCGGGTGCTGGCGCTGCCCGCGTCCGTGGTGGAGCGGGCCGGTACCGGTGATCTGACCGCGCGGGGCACGGCGGACGTGGCGGCCGTCGGCACCACGCTGCGGGACGTCGGCCCGGAGCTGCTGGTCAACACCGTGCAGGCGGTCTTCATGCTGGGCGCGGTGTTCGCGCTCGACCCGCTGCTGGGGGCGTTCGGGCTGCTCGGCCTCACCCCGATCTGGCTGGCGCTGCGCTGGTATCTGCGGCGCGCCCGGGACGGCTATCTCGCCGAGGGCGCGGCGACCTCGCAGGTCGCGGAGATCGTCGCGGCGACGGCGGCCGGGGCGCGGACCGTGGAGGCGTTCCGGCTGCGGGAGCGGCGGATCGCGGCGAGCCGGGACGCGCTGGACGCCTCCCGCCGCACCCGCCTGTACACCCTGCGGCTGCGGTCGGTGTTCTTCCCGGCGGTCGAGGTGACGTACACCGTTCCGGTGGCCGGGGTGCTGCTGCTCGGCGGGTGGCTGCACGCGCGGGGTGCGGTCGGGGTGGGCACGGTGGTGGCGGCGGCGCTGTATCTGCGGCAGTTCACCGAGCCGCTGGACCAGATCCTGATGCGGGTGGAGCAACTGCAGAGCAGCGGCGCCTCGTTCGCGCGCGTGGAGGGGCTGGCGCGGGCGCCCCGTGACGCGAGCGCGGAGGCGTCGGCGGTGCCGGCGGACGACCGGATCGACGTGCGCGGGGTGCGGTACGCGTACGAGCGCGGCGGCGAGGTGCTCGGCGGGGTGGACCTGACGGTACGGCCCGGGGAACGGCTGGCGGTGGTGGGGCCGTCCGGCGCCGGGAAGACGACGCTCAGCCGGCTGCTCGCGGGCATCGACCGGCCGGGGTCCGGCACGGTGACGGTGGGCGGGGTGCCGGTGGCCGATCTGGCGCCGGAGCTGTTGCGCCGCCAGGTCGTCCTGGTCACCCAGGAGCACCACGTCTTCCTGGGCACGGTCCGCGACAACCTGCTGATCGCCGAGCCGTCGGCGGGCGACGGCGCGTTGTGGGCGGCGCTGGCGGCCGTGGGCGCCGACGACTGGGTGCGCGATCTGCCGGACGGTCTCGACACCCGGCTGGGTGCGGGCGGCCTGCCGACGGACGGTTCGCAGGCGCAGCAACTGGCCCTGGCCCGGGTGGTCCTGGCCGACCCGCACACGCTGATCCTCGACGAGGCGACGGCCCTGCTGGACCCGGCCACGGCCCGGCACACCGAACGCGCCCTGGCCGCGGTCCTGGAAGGCCGTACGGTCATCGCCATCGCTCACCGCCTGCACACGGCCCATGACGCGGACCGGGTGGCGGTCATGGAGGGCGGCCGGCTGACCGAACTGGGCACGCACGAGGAGCTGGTGGCGGCCGGCGGCGCGTACGCGGCGCTGTGGCGGACGTGGCACGGTGACACGCCCGAGCGGTGACCCCCACCCCCAACCGTCCGCATAGCGAACATGAACATCCGGTCAACGAACCATTTCCGGCCAACTTTGTGACGCGGTCCTGACAGATGGCGAGATCTCCTGCCACCCTTCCCAGACCGACTCACAGCAACCCCACAGTTTGCGCACGTCTGTTGAGCCGGCTCCGCACCTGCACGTGGCTTTCGCGTAACGCCCTGTTCTGCCCGGACGTCCCAACCCACCGTCCGGTCTCCCCTGGCCGCGCGACCCGCGGTCACGCAGAAGGAGTCAGTGTTGAGAAGCAATCTCTCTCGCGGACGCACCTCCCACACAGCACTGCGCCCCACGGCGCCCCGCCGCACCGCGACCGTCGCCCTCGCCGGTGTCGCCGCCCTGATCGCCGCCGCCGTCCAGGCCGGCGCGGCCGGCGCCGCGCCGGCGAAGCCGCAGGACGGCAGAGCCAACCCGGCCCACGTGGCGGTCAAGCTCACGTCGTCGCAGCGCGCCGAGCTGATCCGCCACGCCGACGCCGGGACAGCCGCCACCGCCCGCTCGCTCGGCCTGGGCTCGAAGGAGAAGCTGGCCGTCCGGGACGTCGTCAAGGACGCCGACGGCACCCTGCACACCCGGTACGAACGGACGTACGCGGGCCTGCCGGTGCTCGGCGGCGACCTCGTCGTGACCACCTCCAGGTCGGGCAAGACCATGGAGGTCATCAGGGCGACGAACGCCACGCTGAAGGTCGCCGGGCTCACCCCGGCGGTGTCGAAGGCCGCGGCCGAGCAGCAGGCCGTGCGGCGGGCGAAGGCGCTCGGCGGGACGAAGTCGGCCGCGGACAGCGTCCGGAAGGTGATCTGGGCCGGCTCCGGCAAGCCCGTCCTCGCCTACGAGACGGTGGTCGGCGGCCTCCAGGACGACGGCACCCCGAACCAGCTGCACGTCATCACCGACGCCGCCACCGGCAAGAAGCTCCACGAGTTCCAGGCCATCAAGAACGGCATCGGCAACACCCAGTACAGCGGGCAGGTCACGCTGACCACGACCCAGTCGGGCTCGACGTACACGCTCACCGACGGGGCGCGCGGCAGCCACAAGACGTACAACCTGAACCACGGCACCTCGGGCACCGGCACCCTGTTCTCGCAGTCCAGCGACACCTGGGGCAACGGCACAAACTCCAACGCGGCCACCGCGGGTGCGGACGCGCACTACGGCGCCGCGGTCACCTGGGACTTCTACAAGAACGCCTTCGGCCGCAGCGGCATCAAGAACAACGGCGTCGGCGCCTACTCGCGCGTGCACTACGGCAACTCGTACGTGAACGCGTTCTGGAGCGACAGCTGCTTCTGCATGACCTACGGCGACGGCTCCGGCAACGCCAAGCCGCTGACCGCCATCGACGTCGCGGGCCACGAGATGAGCCACGGCGTCACCGCCGCCACCGCGAACCTCACCTACAGCGGTGAGTCCGGCGGCCTGAACGAGGCCACCTCGGACATCTTCGGCACGGGCGTGGAGTTCTTCGCCAACAACAGCACGGACGTCGGTGACTACCTCATCGGCGAGAAGATCGACATCAACGGCAACGGCACCCCGCTGCGCTACATGGACAAGCCCAGCAAGGACGGCTCGTCCAAGGACAGCTGGTACTCGGGCATCGGCGGGATCGACGTGCACTACTCGTCCGGCCCCGCGAACCACTTCTTCTATCTGCTGAGCGAGGGCAGCGGCGCCAAGGTCATCAACGGAGTCAGCTACAACTCGCCGACGGCGGACGGTCTTCCGGTCACCGGCATCGGCCGGGACAAGGCACTGCAGATCTGGTACCGGGCGCTGACCACCAAGTGGACGTCCAGCACCAACTACGCGGGCGCCCGCACCGGCACGCTGGCCGCGGCCGGCGAGCTGTACGGCACCACGAGCACCGAGTACAAGGCGGTCCAGGACGCCTGGGCGGGCGTCGGGGTCGGCTCGCGCTCCGGCGGCGGGGGCGGCGGCGGTACGTCGTACGAGAGCAGCACGCCGGTGTCCGTCCCGGACAACGGCCCGGCCGTCACCTCGGACATCACGGTCTCCGGCAGGAGCGGAAACGCGCCGAGCAACCTCCAGGTGGGCGTCGACATCACGCACACCTGGCGGGGTGACCTGGTGATCGACCTCGTCGGCCCGTCGGGCACCGCCTACCGGCTGAAGAACTTCAGCTCCTCGGACTCCGCGGACAACGTGACCGAGACCTACACGGTCAACGCCTCGGCCGAATCGGCCAACGGCACCTGGAAGTTGCGGGTGCAGGATCAAGCCACGTACGACACCGGAACGATCAACAGCTGGAAGCTGACCTTCCCGTAAACCGCACGCCACGGGACCGGGATCACGGCGCTGTCCGAGGGTGGGGCCCCCTCGGACAGCGCTCGTTTACCTCTCTGAAACGTTCCCCAGACAGTCGTCTTTCGGCCAACATCACTTAAGGGGCCTGACATGTACGCGCCCCTGATGTCACGCTCTCTCCACCCGCCGCAGCAGCACAGCAACTTCACAACCCCACACCGCCGGCCAGTAACCCCACGCTGACCGGACTCCCCACGAGAAGGAGCTTCCTTGAGCCCCCTCTACGCGCGTCACAAGCGCACCACTCTGGCCATCGCCACCGCTGTCGCCGCCGGAGCCCTGCTCGCCACCGGAGTGAGCACCAGCGCCACCGCCCAGACCCCGGCCGGATCCGCCGCCGCCAAGCCCCTGGCCGCCGCCCCGACCTCGCTGTCCGCCGCGGCCCGCACCACCCTGATCCAGCACGCCCAGGCCGGCGCGACCGACACCGCGCAGGCGATAGGCCTCGGCGCCAAGGAGAAGCTGGTCGTCAAGGACGTCGTCAAGGACGCCGACGGCACCCTGCACACCCGCTACGAGCGCACCTACGCGGGCCTGCCCGTGCTCGGCGGCGACCTGATCGTCCACACCGCCAAGTCCGGCAAGACCCAGGGCGTCACCAAGGCGACCAAGTCGGCCATCAAGGTGACCTCGCTCAAGCCGCAGATCACCGCCGCCAAGGCGGAGAAGCAGGCGGTGTCCGCCGCCAAGACGCTCGGCTCGTCCAAGACCGCCGCGGACGGCGCCCGCAAGGTGATCTGGGCCGGCAACGGCAAGCCCGTCCTCGCCTACGAGACGATCGTCGGCGGCTTCCAGGACGACGGCACCCCGAACCAGCTGCACGTCATCACCGACGCCGCCACCGGCAAGAAGCTCTACGAGTACCAGGGCATCGAGACCGGCACCGGCAAGAGCCTGTACTCCGGCACGGTCACCCTGAACACGTACAAGTCGAGCACGTCGTACCAGCTGTACGACACCACGCGCGGCGGCCACAAGACGTACAACAAGGCGCACGGCACCAGCTCCACCGCCGGCACCCTCTTCACGGACGCCGACGACGTCTGGGGCACCGGCTCGGCCTCCAGCTCCACCAGCGACCAGACCGCGGCCGTCGACGCCGCCTACGGCGCGCAGACCACCTGGGACTTCTACAAGTCCACCTTCGGCCGCAGCGGCATCAAGAACGACGGCAAGGCCGCCTACTCCCGCGTCCACTACGGCAACGCCTACGTCAACGCGTTCTGGGACGACAGCTGCTTCTGCATGACGTACGGCGACGGCGAGGGCAACGTCAACCCCCTCACCTCGCTCGACGTCGCCGGCCACGAGATGAGCCACGGTGTCACCTCCAACACCGCGGGCCTCAACTACTCCGGCGAGTCCGGCGGCCTGAACGAGGCCACCTCGGACATCTTCGGCACGGGTGTGGAGTTCTACGCGAACAACTCCAACGACGTCGGTGACTACCTCATCGGCGAGGAGATCGACATCAACGGCGACGGCACCCCGCTGCGCTACATGGACAAGCCCAGCAAGGACGGCGGCTCCGCCGACTACTGGTCCTCCTCCGTCGGCGGCAAGGACGTGCACTACTCGTCCGGTGTCGCGAACCACTTCTTCTACCTGCTGTCCGAGGGCAGCGGCGCGAAGACGATCAACGGCGTGAGCTACAACTCGCCGACGTACAACGGCTCCACCGTCACCGGCATCGGCCGCGCCAAGGCGCTGCAGATCTGGTACAAGGCGCTGACCACGTACATGACGTCGACGACCAACTACAAGGCCGCCCGCACGGCGACCCTGAACGCGGCGTCCGCGCTGTACGGCTCCGGCAGCACCGAGTACAACGCGGTGGCGGCGGCCTGGTCGGCGGTCAACGTCGCCTGAACCGGCCACTTGACTGAGGGCGGCACCCGGGAAGAAGGCCTTCCGGGTGCCGCCCTACCCTTGTGACCCATGTCCTCGGCGCCCTTCACCTACGAGCCGGTCGGCGCGACCCGCGACGACCTGGCGTTCTGCCCGCCCGGCTTCCACCCCATGCTCGTCCGCACCCGCCTCGGCGAGGGCCCGGAGGTGTTCCAGCGGGCCGCCGAGGCGGTCCTGACCTGGGAGATGCACCGCGCGCTGGGCGTCGGCCTCGACGCCACGGCCGACCGCGCGGCCCCCGGCGTCGACGTCACCGTCACCCTGGCCGGCGTCATCAGGGCCCCCTGCCGCATCATCTGGACCACCGAGGAACCCCGCCGCGCCGGCTGGGCCTACGGCACCCTCGAAGGCCACCCCGAGTGCGGCGAGGAGGCCTTCGTGGTCGACCGCACCGGCGACGGCACGGTCTGGCTCACGGTCGCCGCGTTCAGCAAAGCGGCCAAGTGGTACGCCCGCGCGGGCGGCCCGGCGACCCGGGGGTTGCAGCACGCGTACGCCCGCCGGTGCGGCAAGGTGCTCCGGGAGCTGGCCACCCGGGGTCTCAAGGACTGAGGTTCACCGCAGCAGCACCCCGGCCCCCTCCACCACCTCCTGCGACGGCACCGCCACCAGGCCCAGCTCCGTGCCGGAGGCGAGCAGGCGGTGGCTCGGCAGAATGCGGATCGTGTAGCCGTAGGGGCCGGTGCGGTCCAGGGACAGCGGGCCCTCGTACAGGAGGCGGCCGTCCAGGTCGGGGTTGCCGGCCGGCTTCAGCGGGACGACCGCGGCGTCGGTGATGCGGTCCTCCGCGTCCACCCGCCCGGACACCGCCTGCACCTCCACGTCGTCCGGGGTCAGCTCGCCCAGTGCCACCCGGACCCGCAGGCCGAGGGTGCTGCCCAGCTCCGCCGTCGCCGTCGTCGCGGTCGTCTCCACGTGGTCGACGCTGACCCCCCGCCAGGCGGCCCGCATCCGCGCCTTCCACTCGGCGAGGCCCCGGGCGGTGTCCGGGGTCAGCGCCCGATGCGCCTGGGCAGCGGGGGCGTAGAGCCGGTCGACGTACTCGCGGACCATGCGGCCGGCCAGCACCTTCGGGCCGAGCAGTGCGAGGGTCTGGCGGACCATCTCGATCCAGCGGTCGGGCAGCCCGCCCCGCCCGCGCTCGTAGAAGCGCGGAGCGATGCGCTGTTCGAGCAGGTCGTACAGGGCCGCCGCCTCGATGTCGTCCCGGCGGTCGGCGTCGGTGCCGGCGCCGTCGGCGGTCGGAACGGCCCAGCCGAAGTCCGGCTGGAACCACTCGTCCCACCACCCGTCCAGCACCGAGAGGTTGAGGCAGCCGTTGAGGGCCGCCTTCATCCCGCTCGTGCCGCAGGCCTCCAGGGGCCGCAGCGGGTTGTTCAGCCAGACGTCACAGCCCGGGTAGAGCTTCTGCGCCATCGCCATGCCGTAGTCGGGCAGGAAGACGATCCGGTGCCGCACGCGCGGGTCGTCGGCGAACCGGACCAGCTCCTGCACCAGCCGCTTGCCGCCGTCGTCCGCCGGGTGCGCCTTGCCCGCGACCACGATCTGCACCGGCCGCTCCGGATGCAGCAGGAGGTCCATCAACCGGTCGCGGTCGCGGAGCATCAGCGTCAGACGCTTGTACGACGGCACCCGGCGGGCGAACCCGATCGTCAGCACATCGGGGTCCAGGACGTCGTCGATCCAGCCCAACTCCGCGTTTCCGGCGCCACGCTGTCGCCAGGACACGCGCAGCCTCTCCCGTACCTCCAGCACCAGCTGCTCGCGCAGGGTGCGGCGCAGCTCCCAGATCTCCTGGTCCGCGATGTCCGCGACCGAGTCCCAGCGCTCGGAACCGCCGACGGTCAGCGCGTCCTCGGTCCGCTGGGCGCCGATCTGCCGGGCGCCGAGCCGCAGCACCTCCGGCGCCACCCAGGTCGGCGCGTGCACCCCGTTGGTCACGGAGGTGATCGGCACCTCGTCGGGGTCGAATCCCGGCCAGAGTCCCGCGAACACGCTCCGGCTGACCTGCCCGTGCAGCAGCGAGACCCCGTTGGCGCGCTGGGCCAGCCGGAGGCCCATCACGGCCATGTTGAACAGGTTCGGCTCGCCGCCCGGGTAGGTCTCCATGCCCAGCGCCAGGATCCGCTGCACGTCGATGCCCGGCAGCTCGGCGTCCGGCCCGAAGTGCCGGCCGACCAGCTCCCGGTCGAAGCGGTCGATGCCGGCCGGGACCGGGGTGTGCGTGGTGAACACCGTCCCGCCCCGCACGGCCTCCAGCGCGGAGTCGAAGTCCAGCCCGTCGGCGCACAGTTCGGCGATCCGCTCCAGGCCGAGGAAGCCCGCGTGCCCCTCGTTGGTGTGGAACACCTCCGGCGCCGGATGCCCGGTGAGCCGGCAGTACGTCCGCACGGCCCGCACACCTCCTATGCCGAGCAGCATCTCCTGGAGCAGCCGGTGCTCGCTGCCGCCGCCGTAGAGCCGGTCGGTCACCCCTCGTTCGCCGTGGTCGTTCTCCTCCACGTCCGAGTCGAGCAGCAGCAGTGGCACCCTGCCGACCTGGGCCAGCCAGATCCGGGCGTGCAGCGCCTTGCCGCCGGGCACCGCGAGGGAGACCTGCGCCGGGGTGCCGTCGGCCTCTTTCATCTGGGTGAGCGGCAGCTCGTTGGGGTCGAGCACCGGATAGTGCTCCTGCTGCCAGCCGTCCCGGGAGAGGGTCTGCCGGAAGTACCCGTGCCGGTACAGCAGGCCCACCCCGATCAGCGGTACCCCGAGGTCGCTGGCCGCCTTCAGATGGTCGCCGGCGAGGATGCCGAGGCCGCCGGAGTACTGCGGGAGCGCGGCCGTGATGCCGAACTCCGGGGAGAAGTAGGCGACGGCGGCGGGCAGGCCGTCCGACTGCGTCTGGTACCAGCGGTCTCCGGTCAGATAGTCGTCGAGGTCGTCGGCGGCCGCGGTGAGGCGGCGCAGGAACCGCCGGTCCCCGGCCAGCTCGGCCAGCCGCGCCGGGCGCACACTGCCCAGCAACCGCACCGGGTCGCCCCCGGCCGCGGCCCAGGCCTCGGGGTCGACGGACTGGAACAGGTCGCGCGTTTCCGCATGCCACGACCAGCGCAGATTGCGCGCCAGGTCGCTCAGCGGCCGGAGGGGCTCGGGGAGAACGGGACGGACGGTGAACCGACGGATCGCCTTCACATTCCACCTCGGACGCGTCGCGGGGTGAGACGCACGGCGTTGTACGTCTCGTCGTCGTCTTCGACGGTAGTGGTTACCGCGCGGTCGGTGGGGACGTACCCGCCGGGGGTGTCGGAGTGCGTCAAGTCCCGGTCATCGGGCACCCGGACAGAGGGGCCGGTCTTGTGCGTAGACATACGCGTGAGTAGTTAACAAAGTGCCGGATTGCCCACCCGAATCGGATGGGAAGGCTCCTCCGGTACACACCCCACAGGCGCACCACAGCACGTCCGCAGGACCCACCTCCCCACATCCATCCGCCACACCCACGTTGAAGCGGACAGGAGCGGTCATGCCCGCCACGCACCACTCGTCAGCAGCCACGACAAACAGCAAGGCCACGACAGGAAAGAAGACGACGGGCAGGAAAGGCGCGGCGCAGGCCGGCGCCGTCGGCCCGCCCGCCGCCGGGGAGCGGTCGTCCCCGGACGCGGCCACCACCCTGGGCCGCGTTCCCGTCCTCGACATACGTCCCGTGGTCCAGCACGGCCGCAGGCCCGCCAAGGCCGTGACCGGGGAATCGTTCGAGGTGTCCGCCACCGTGTTCCGGGAGGGCCACGACGCCGTCGCGGCGAACGTGGTGCTGCGGGACCCGGCGGGCCGGGCCGGCCCCTGGACGCCGATGCGGGAACTCGCCCCGGGCACCGACCGCTGGGGCGCCACCGTCACCGCGGGCGAACCCGGCCACTGGACCTACACGGTGGAGGCGTGGTCGGACCCGCTCGCCACCTGGCGGCACCACGCCCGGATCAAGATCCCGGCCGGCCTCGACACCGATCTCGTCCTGACGGAGGGCGCACAGCTGTACGAGCGTGCCGCCGCCGGAGTCCCGAAGGACCAGAGGCAGCCCGTGCTGGACGCGGTGGCGGCCCTGCGGAACGAGAACCGCCCGGCCGCCTGGCGGCTCGCGGCGGCCCTGGCTCCGGAGGTGGAGGCGCTGCTGGCCCGGTATCCGCTGCGGGAGCTGGTGACGGCTTCCGACCCGATGCCGTTGCTGGTGGAGC
>NZ_JBVJRL010000019.1:0-145574 GCF_055607665.1 Streptomyces sp. NPDC036984 | reverse complement strand
CCGATCGTCTTGTGGTCGGTGGTCGTCAGCCACTTGACCACGACATTGCCGGGCTGCTTGCGCCGGACCGGCAGCTCGTTCTCGTACGAGTCCTCAGCTGCCGCGGCACCCTGGGGTTCGTTGAGGATGCTCACAGGTTGTTCGTCCTCTGGTTCTTCTCGTGGCTCGTCTGCGCGATGCCGGCCGGGATGTAACCGGTCTGCCCCTTCTGCGCGAGCTCCTTGAGGTGCTGCTCGTAGCGCTCCGGGGAGACGACCTTCACGTTGAACAGCATCCGAGAGTGGTCCACGCCGCAGAGCTCGGCGCACTTGCCGAGGAAGGTGCCCTCCTTGTTGGGAGTCACCTGGAAGGCGTTGGTGTGGCCCGGGATGACGTCCTGCTTCATCAGGAACGGCACCACCCAGAAGGAGTGGATGACGTCACGCGAGGTGAGGACGAAACGGACCGTCTTGCCCTTGGGCAGCCAGAGCGTCGGACCGGGATTGTGCGTCTGCGGGTTCCGCGTACCGGGCGTACCGACGTCGTAGACACCGCCGGCCTTCGCCGGGAACTGGTCCTTCAACCGGTCCGGAATGGCTTCCAGGTTCTTGTCGGTCCTGGCATCGCCGGTGGAACCGGGGACGCTCTCGATGTAGTTGAAGCCCCAGCTCCACTGGAAGCCGACCACGTTCACCGTGACGTCGGGCTTCTTCGAGGTGTCCAGGAGCTTCGACTCGTCCCGGGCCGTGAAGTAGAAGAGCACCGAGATGATGATGATCGGGACCACCGTGTACAGGGCCTCGATCGGCATGTTGTACCGGGTCTGCGGAGGAACCTCGACCTTGGTGCGGCTGCGCCGGTGGAAGAGGGCACTCCACAGGATCAGGCCCCACACCAGCACGCCGACGGCGAGCGCGGCAGCCCAGGAGCCCTGCCACAGGGAGAGGATCCGCGGAGCCTCTTCCGTGGTCGGGGTGGGCATGCCAAGGCGGGGGAAGTCCTTGTATGTGCAACCGGTTGCGGTCGCCAGGACCAGGCCCGCGGTCAGTGCCTGCAGCAGCTTCCGCCGCATCGGGCGCCGCGGCGAGCGGTCGGAGCCGTTGGGACTCACGTAGCGCCTTCCCGAGAGTCTCGCCCGCGCGGTCGGCTGCGGCCTTCTCGCTGGTCGGTCGCCGCCCTGCGTCGGGCAGGGGTTTGGATGTTTATGCGGACCAAACCCTAGCCGACGCTCTTCGAGGCTTCGCGGGGAGGGGGGCATACGCGTCGCCTGTCACTCTGTCGGGGTGGAGATGGGTGCCTAATAGCTCGGGTTGTGGCGGTTTGACGTGCGGCTGAGGGTGAGTGCCGGGTTCTCGCGCCCCTCCACTCCCACCTGCGCTTTAACGTTGACCTGTGTCCTACTTCGACGCCGCCTCCGCCGCCCCTCTCCACCCGGTTGCCCGTCAGGCTCTGTTGGCCTCCCTGGACGACGGGTGGGCCGATCCCGCTCGGCTGTACCGGGAGGGCCGGAAGGCCCGCATCCTGCTGGACGCCGCCCGGGAGGCGGCCGCCGAGGCCGTCGGGTGCCGGGCGGACGAGGTGGTGTTCACCTCGTCCGGGACCCGGGCCGTACACACGGGGATCGCGGGGGCGTTGGCCGGGCGGCGTCGGGTGGGACGCCACCTGATCGTGTCTGCGGTCGAACATTCCTCCGTACTCCATTCGGCGGAGGTGTTCGAGGCAGAGGGCGGGACCGTCACCCAGGTGGCCGTGAACCGGGCCGGGGCCGTCACCGCGGCGGCGTACGAGGGCGCGCTACGGCCCGACACCGCGCTGGCCTGTCTCCAGTCGGCCAACCACGAGGTGGGCACCGTGCAGCCGGTGGCCGAGGTGGCCGAGGTGTGCCGAGCGGCCGGTGTGCCGCTGCTGGTGGACGGAGCGCAGTCGCTGGGGTGGGGGCCGGTCGAGGGTGACTGGTCGCTGCTGGCGGCCAGCGCGCACAAGTGGGGCGGGCCGTCGGGGGTCGGGCTGCTCGTCGTACGCAAGGGGGTGCGGTTCGCCGCCCAAGGGCCGGTGGACGAGCGGGAGTCGGGCCGGGCGCCCGGGTTCGAGAACCTCCCGGCGATCGTGGCGGCCGTGGCCTCGCTGCGCGCGGTACGGGCCGAGGCGGCCCAGGAGGCGGAACGGCTGCGGGAGCTGACGGGGCGGATCCGGACCCGGGTGCCGGAGCTGGTGGCGGACGTGGAGGTGGTCGGCGACGCCGAGCGCCGACTGCCCGGGATCGTCACCTTCTCCTGCCTGTACGTCGATGGCGAGGCGCTGCTGCACGAGCTGGACCGGGCGGGCTTCTCGGTCTCCTCCGGCTCCTCCTGCACGAGCAGCACGCTGACGCCCAGCCATGTGCTGAAGGCGATGGGGGTGCTGAGCGAGGGGAACGTACGCGTGTCCCTGCCGGCGGGGGCGGCCGAGGAGGACGTGGAGCGGTTCCTGGAGGTGCTGCCGGGGGCCGTCACGGGCGTGCGGGAGAAGCTGGGGGCGCCGGCGCCGGCACCGGCCGCACAGGCGGGCCCGGGGGAACTGGTCGTCGACTCCCTCGGCAAGCGCTGCCCGATCCCCGTCATCGAGCTGGCGAAGGTGTTCGGGCAGGTACCGGTGGGCGGGACCGTCCGGGTCCTCTCCGACGACGAGGCGGCCCGGCTCGACATCCCGGCGTGGTGCGAGATGCGGGGGCAGGAGTACGTGGGCGAGGAACCGGCGGAGCGGGGCACGGCGTACGTGGTGCGCCGGGTGAGCTGAGCGGGGCACGGGGCGGAGCCCCAAAAGGGGCGCGGGGGCTGTGTTCGACATGCGGCTCCGCCGCGTGGCGCGACCAGCCCCCCACGCACCCTCGGTCGACCACGGCAAAACCGAGGCGGGCGCCTGGCCGACGGGCACCTCAGCCGAGGTGAGCCTGCACCTCCTCAGCGGCAGCGTCCCCGTACGCCTTGGTGAACCGCTCCATGAAGTGCCCGCGCCGCAGCTGGTACTCCTGGGTCCCCACCGTCTCGATGACGAGGGTCGCCAGCATGCACCCGATCTGCGCCGCGCGCTCCAGGGAGACGCCCCAGACGAGGCCGGACAGGAAGCCCGCGCGGAAGGCGTCGCCGACGCCGGTGGGGTCGGCCTTGCGCTCCTCCTCCGGGCAGCCGACCTCGATCGGGTCCTCGCCGACCCGTTCGATGCGCACGCCGCGCGAGCCGAGCGTGGTCACGCGGTGGCCGACCCTGGCCAGGATCTCCGCGTCGGTCCAGCCGGTCTTGGACTCGATCAGGCCCTTCTCGTACTCGTTGGAGAAGAGGTAGGTCGCGCCGTCGAGCAGGACCCGGATCTCGTCGCCCTCCATGCGGGCGATCTGCTGGGAGAAGTCGGCGGCGAACGGAATGTTCCGGGTGCGGCACTCCTCGGTGTGGCGGAGCATCGCCTCAGGGTCGTCGGCCCCGATGAGGACCAGGTCGAGGCCGCCCACCCGGTCGGCGACGGTCTTCAGCTCGATCAGCCGGGCCTCGCTCATGGCGCCGGTGTAGAAGGAGCCGATCTGGTTGTGGTCGGCGTCCGTGGTGCAGACGAAACGGGCGGTGTGCAGGGTCTCGGAGATGCGGACCGAGTCGGTGTCCACACCGTGCCGGTCGAGCCACGCCCGGTACTCGTCGAAATCGAAGCCGGCGGCGCCGACGAGGATCGGCCCGGTGCCGAGCTGTCCCATGCCGAAAGCGATGTTGGCGCCCACACCTCCACGGCGTACGTCGAGGTTGTCGACCAGGAAGGAGAGTGAAACCGTGTGCAGTTGGTCCGCTACGAACTGGTCGGCGAAGCGGCCGGGAAAGGTCATGAGGTGGTCAGTGGCGATGGAGCCGGTGACTGCGATGCGCACGACGCAAAATCTCCTGCGGGAGGCTGGGTTGACAGTTCACGCTACCCGCTCGGAAGCTCCCGCTGTAGCTGGAAAAACTACCCGATAGTAGCTCTTTCTTCGCACTGTGTGCCGTGTCTACGGTGCCGTCATGACGAACCTCAAGGGCATCTCCCCCGCTCCGGCCGACCTCGACGGCGATCTTGCCGCGCTGCGCGGCGACTGCGCCCGGATGGCTCCGCACTGGGCGGTCCCGGAGCACGCCGAGCCCCGGCCGGTGCCGCCGTCCCTCATCCACGGGGTGAGCGTGCCGACGCGGTCCGCCCGGCTGCTGGACGCGATGTCGGACTACGGCGACTGACCCGCGAGGTACGACTCGCGGCCCGCACCCCGGGTGTGGGCCGGGGAACCGTGCGCTCCCCTCCCGCGTCCCACCGCCGTACCCCGCGCAGGGGATGCGGCGACGACCCAGCGAGGAGCGATGCGGTGAACACCGAGCGGCCTGAGGAATCCGGGAACGCCGAGGTTCCGGAGACGTCCGAAGAACGTGCGGCCGGGGACGCGGGCGGCCGGGAGGGGCGGCGGCGGTCGTCCGCCGTCGTCGTGTCCGTCGCCGCCGCGGCCGTGCTGCTGGTCGGCGGCGGTGGGGCCTACCTCGCCGCCGGCGGCGGCCCGGGCGGGGGCACCGGCGGCCCGGCCGCGTCCGGCGGGGGCACTCCCCCGCCGCTCGCCCTGGACGGCTGGGCGAACGAGGGCACCGGCGGTATCGCGCCCGGTGAGCCGGATCCGTACGGCACCCGGTACGTGGCGCGCGGTGAGCTGCCGGACGGGCCCGGCTCGGCGCCGGTGTACGAGCCGCGGGCCGAGGTCGGCCGGCACCAGGTGGCCCGGCTGGCGAAGGCACTCGGGGTGGACGGGACGCCGGTGGCCGAGGGCCGGAACTGGCGGGTCGGCGGGCAGGACGGCCTGGGACCGAACCTCCAGGTGAGCCGGGACGCCCCGGGCAGCTGGACCTTCGACCGGTATGCGCCGGGCACCGACAACTGCCGGAAGGCGACCGTCTGCGGGCAGGACCCGGGCGCCCCGGCCGGCGACCCGGTGAGCGTGGCGGCGGCCGAGAAGGCGGCGGCGCCGGTGCTGAAGGCGGCCGGGCTGGACGACGCGAAGATCGACGCGAGCCAGGTCATGGGCGCCCGGCGGGTGGTCAACGCCGACCCGGTGATCGGCGGGCTGCCCACCTACGGCTGGACGACCGGCCTGACCGTCGACCGGAAGGGTGAGCTGGTCGGCGGGCACGGGCTGCTGAGCGCGCCGGTGAAGGGCGACACGTATCCGGTGCTGGGCGCACAGAAGACGCTGGAGCTGCTGAACGGGGCGGCGAAGGGCGGCCACCGGATGGGGATCGGCGGCTGTGCGAGCCCCATGCCGCTGAAGGACCGGCTGGAGCAGCCGTGCGGCGCGTCCACGGGGCTGCCGAAGCCGACGGCGGGCACCGTCACGGTGGAGAAGGCGGTGTTCGGGCTGGCCGCGCACTCCGTCGGCGGGCGGCAGACGCTGGTGCCGTCGTGGCTGTTCCAGGTGCGGGGGTCCACGGCGCCGGACGCGTTCACGGTGACGTACCCGGCGGTCGACCCGACGTACCTGGCCTCGCCGTCCGCGTCGTCGCCGTCGGCCTCGCCGTCGTCGCCGTCCTCGGCGCCGCAGACGCCCGGGGCGCCCGGGAAGACCCGGAGTGTGCGGGTGAACGCGTACACGGCGGACGGCCGGACGCTGAACCTCGGCTTCTACGGCGGGGTGTGCGCCGACTACAAGACGTCGGCGCGGGAGAGCGGCGGCCGGGTGACGGTGAAGGTCACCGAGAGGCCGTGGCCGGGCAAGGTGTGCGTGCTGATCGCCAAGGAGTACGTGAAGACGGTACGGCTGGACGCGCCGCTGGACGGGCGGACGGTGGTCGGCACCGACGGCAGGGCGATTGCGAAGGCGAAGCCGGGGTCCCTGCGGCCGGACGCCTCGGCGCAGCCGCGTTAGCCGGAGCGGGGAACGAAAAGGCGGGCAATGAAAAGGCGGCGGCCCCGGAAGGGACCGCCGCCTTTCTCATGCCGTCAGGCTCTGCCGCCGGCTCAGCTGAAGGAGTCGCCGCAGGCGCAGGAGCCGGTCGCGTTCGGGTTGTCGATCGTGAAGCCCTGCTTCTCGATCGTGTCCACGAAGTCGATGGTGGCGCCGCCCAGGTACGGAGCGCTCATGCGGTCCGTGACGACCTTGACCCCGCCGAAGTCCTTCTCGACGTCGCCGTCGAGCGAACGCTCGTCGAAGAAGAGCTGGTAGCGCAGGCCGGAGCAGCCGCCGGGCTGGACGGCGACGCGCAGCGCGAGGTCGTCGCGGCCTTCCTGGTCGAGCAGGGCCTTGACCTTGGACGCGGCGGCGTCGGTCAGGACGATGCCGTCGGTCACGGTGCTGGTCTCGTCCGATACGGACATCTACATCTCTCCCGGGTTGTACGGAGACTGCTTGCCGACGAGTGCAACCGGCGCTTCCGCGGATTCATTCCGGGCCGGGCAGTCACGTTGTCGCGTTTCTTCCTCCTCATGCTCGCACATGGCCGGGAAGCCGGACAGGATCCGGCAAGGGAGGTCGGCGGGATTCACGTCACATCGACGCTATGGCCATCGTCAAAGTGACGTGAACCAGTTATGATAGATAGCGTCAGTTAGACGAAAAGTAGAAAGGGTGCGTGACGTGACCACCGCCCAGACCCCGGAGCTCGACGTACAGCCGACTCCGCTCGCCCTGCTGCTGCTCGGCCGCGAGGCCGACCCGAAGAGCGAGCGGGGCGTCGAGTGCCCCGGTGACCTGCCGTCGCCGTCCGACCCCGACCTGGTCGAGCGTGCCCGCGCGGCCAAGGAGAAGCTCGGCGACAAGGTCTTCGTGCTCGGTCACCACTACCAGCGCGACGAGGTCATCCAGTTCGCCGACGTCACGGGCGACTCCTTCAAGCTGGCCCGGGACGCGGCCGCGCGCCCGGAGGCCGAGTACATCGTCTTCTGCGGTGTGCACTTCATGGCCGAATCGGCGGACATCCTGACCTCCGACGACCAGAAGGTCGTCCTGCCCGACCTCGCCGCCGGCTGCTCGATGGCCGACATGGCGACGGCCGAGCAGGTCGCGGAGTGCTGGGACGTGCTGACCGAGGCCGGGATAGCCGAGCAGGTGGTCCCCGTCTCGTACATGAACTCCTCCGCCGACATCAAGGCGTTCACCGGCAAGCACGGGGGCACCATCTGCACCTCGTCCAACGCCAAGCGCGCCCTGGACTGGGCCTTCGAGCAGGGTGAAAAAGTCCTGTTCCTGCCCGACCAGCACCTGGGCCGCAACACCGCCGTCCGGGACATGGGCATGTCCCTGGACGACTGTGTGGTCTACAACCCGCACAAGCCGAACGGCGGGCTTACGGCGGACGAGCTGCGCGCCGCGAAGATGATCCTGTGGCGCGGCCACTGCTCGGTCCACGGCCGCTTCAGCCTGGACTCGGTCAACGACGTCCGCGAGCGCATCCCGGGTGTGAACGTCCTCGTCCACCCCGAGTGCAAGCACGAGGTCGTGGCCGCGGCGGACTACGTCGGCTCGACCGAGTACATCATCAAGGCGCTGGAGGCGGCCCCGGCCGGCTCCAAGTGGGCGATCGGCACCGAGCTGAACCTGGTCCGCCGCCTGGCGAACCGTTTCGCGCCCGAGGGCAAGGAGATCGTCTTCCTCGACAAGACGGTCTGCTTCTGCTCGACCATGAACCGCATCGACCTGCCCCACCTGGTCTGGGCCCTGGAGTCCCTGGCCGAGGGCAACCTGGTCAACCGGATCGAGGTCGACAAGGAGACGGAGGCGTTCGCCAAGCTGGCGCTGGAGCGGATGCTGGCGCTGCCGTAGCCTCCGGCGGTCGTGACCCGCGACAAGGGGGCCGCACCTCGCGGTGCGGCCCCCTTTCGTCATGCGGCTAGACCTGCGCCGGCTGCGGTTCCTCGGAAGCCTCCGCCGTCGGCTGCCGCTTCGCCGCCCGCTTCTTCGCCCGGCGCTCCTTGCGGAGCTCCAGCATCGCGTAGAGCGTCGGGACGAGGAGCAGGGTGAGGAGGGTGGAGGTGATCAGGCCGCCGATGACGACCACCGCCAGTGGCTGGGCGATGAAGCCGCCCTCGCCGGTGACCCCCAGGGCCATCGGGAGCAGGGCGAAGATGGTCGCCAGGGCCGTCATGAGGATCGGGCGCAGGCGGTGCCGGCCGCCCTCGACCACGGCTTCCACCACGCCGTAGCCCTGTCCGCGGTACTGGTTGATCAGGTCGATCAGCACGATCGCGTTGGTCACCACGATGCCGATCAGCATCAGCATGCCGATCATCGCGGGCACGCCCATCGGGGTGCCGGTGGCGACCAGCAGGCCGATCGCGCCCGTCGCCGCGAACGGGATGGAGACCAGCAGGATCAGCGGCTGGGCCAGCGAGCGGAAGGTCGCGACCAGCAGCATGAAGACGATCGCGATGGCCGCCAGCATGGCCAGGCCCAGGTTCCTGAACGCGTCGTCCTGGTCGGAGGAGACCCCGCCGATCGCGGCCGTGGCGCCCGCCGGGAGCTTCAGGGCCTTGATCTTCGACTGGAGCTTGGCGCTGATGGCGCCCGTGTTGTCGCCCGTCGGCCTGGCCGTGATCGTCGCGGCGCGCTGCCCGTCGATGCGGGTCATGGAGACCGGGCCGTCCACCAGCCTCACCGTGGCGACGTCGGCGAGCCGCACCGGGCCGAGGCGCAGCTTCTTCAGCTCGGCCAGCGTGGTCGCGGGCTTCGCCGACCGTACGACGACGTCCCGCTCGGTGTCGTCGAGGACCGCCTCGGCCGCCGTCGTACCGCGCACGGCCTGGGCGACCGCGGCGCCCAGCTTCTGGTCGTCGAACCCGGCGGCCGCCGCCTTCGCGTTCGCCCTGACCGAGATCCGGGGCACGCTCTGCGCGAGGTCGCTGGTGACGTCGGTGACGTGGTCGAGGCCGGCGACCGTGGAGCGGACCTGCTCCGCCGCCGTCCGCAGCACCCTCGGGTCGGACGCCTTCACGACCACGCTCAGGTCCTGGTTGCCGAAGCCGTCACCGGCCGACACGGTCGTCGTACCGATGCCCTTCAGCTTCGTCAGGCCGTCCTCGATGTGCCGCTGGACGTCGTCGTGGGACGCCGAGTCCGTCAGCATCACCTGGTACGACGCCTGGTTGGTGTCCGTGCCGCCGCCGAAGGCGGCCATGAAGCCGGACGAGCCGACCGTGACCTGGTAGTCCTTGACGCCGTCGGTGGAGTCGAGCAGCTTCTCCACCCGCCTGGCCTGCGCGTCGGTGGCCGCGAGGCTGGTGCCGGGCTTCAGCTCCTGCTTGACGGTGAGAACCTCCTGCTCGCCCTGGTCGAAGAAGTTCGTCTTCAGCAGGCCGCCCATGCCGAAGGTGACGACCAGGACCACGAGCGCGATCAGCACGCTGGTGAGGCGGCGGCGGGTGGCGAACAGCAGGACGGGCACGTAAGCGCGCTGAAGCCGGCTGTTCGCCTCCTTCTCCTCGGCCTTCCGGCGGGCCTCCGCCGCGTCCTCCGGGGTGCCCTTCGGGGCGCGCAGGAACCAGTACGACAGCACCGGCACGACCGTCAGCGACACCAGGAGCGAGGCCAGCAGGGCCGCCGTGACCGTGATGCTGAACGAGCCGAACAGGGCGCCCACCATGCCGCCGACCAGGCCGATCGGCAGGAACACGGCGACCGTGGTGAGGGTGGAGGAGGTGACCGCGCCGGCCACCTCGCGCACCGCGGTGAGGATCGCCTCCCGGCGCTCCTCGCCGTAGCCGAGGTGCCGCTTGATGTTCTCCAGGACGACGATCGAGTCGTCCACGACCCGGCCGATGGCGATGGTCAGCGCGCCCAGCGTGAGCATGTTCAGCGACAGGCCGCGCGTCCACAGCACGAGCAGGGCGAGGACCACGGACAGCGGGATGGACACCGCCGTGACCAGGGTCGAGCGGACGGACGCCAGGAAGACCAGGATCACCAGGACCGCGAAGAGCAGGCCGAGCGCGCCCTCCGTGGTCAGGCCCTTGATCGACTTGGACACGGCCGGGCCCTGGTCGCTGACGACCGTGAGCTTCGCGCCGGAGCCGAGGTCCGCGCGCAGGCCGGGCAGCTTGTCCTCGACCGCGTTCGAGATGGAGACCGCGCTGCCGTCGTGGTCCATGGTGACGTTGACGGCGAGGCTGGGCCTGCCGTCGGTGCGGGTGATCGAGTCGGCCGGGGCCGGCTGCTCCTTGACGGCGGCCACATCACCGAGGCGCACCGGCCGCTCGGTGCCCTCGCCGGTGACCCTGAGGTCCTTGATCTGCTGCAGCGAGGTGAAGCCGCCGCCGACCTGGACGGTACGGCCCATGCCCTCCTCGTCGAAGGAGCCGGCCGGGACGGTGGCGCCGCCCGCCTGGAGCGCCTGGCCGAGGGCCGCCGGGGTGAGGCCGGCCCGCGCGAGCTTCGCGTCGTCGGGGGTGACGGTGACCTGGAGGTCGCGGACGCCCATGACCTGGACGCGGCCGACGCCGTCGATGTCCTTCAGGGCCGGTACGACCGTGGTGTCGAGCTGGTCGGCGAGGGCCTGCTGGTCCTTGTCCGAGGTGACGGCGAGGACGACGGTCGGCATGTCGTCCGTGGAGCCGGAGACGACCTGCGGGTCGACGTCGTCCGGGAGCCGGTTGCGAGCCCGGTTCACGGCCTGCTGGACGTCCGAGACGATCCGCTTGGTGTCGTTGCCGTAGTCGAAGGACGCCATGATCACGGCGTTGCCCTCGCTCGCGGTGGAGGTGACACCGGTGACGCCGTCGACGCCCTGGAGGTTGTCCTCGATGGGCTCGACGACCTGCTTCTCGACCACGTCGGGTGAGGCGCCCTGGTACGGCGCGATCACCGAGACCATGGGCAGTTCTATGGTGGGCAGCAGCTGCTGCTTGATCTGGGGTATCGCGATCAGCCCGAAGGCGAGCGCGATGAGCGACACGAGCCCGACGAGGGCCCGTTGCGCGAGGCTGAATCTCGACAGCCAGGACATGGATCAGGGTCTCTCTTCTGTGAGCGGCAGAAGCGGCGAAGGGACGCGGACGAGCGCCCACCCTCACACCCTGAGCCATGCCGGAGGGCCGATCCGTAGGCCCCAGGTCCCTTTCCTGCTCCGGTCCTCTACTGCGCGCGCAGTACGCGGGGGTGGAGATCAGTCCGTCCTCGGACGTACCAGCCCGGACTCGTAGGCGATCACGACCAGCTGGGCCCGGTCCCGCGCGCCCAGCTTGGCCATGGCCCGGTTGACGTGCGTCTTCACCGTCAGCGGGCTGACCTCCAGGCGCTCGGCGATCTCGTCGTTGGAGTGGCCGCCGGCGACCTGGACGAGGACCTCCCGCTCTCGCCCGGTGAGCGCGCCGAGCCGCTCCGCACGGGCGGAGTCGGGGCCGTCGCCGTCGTCGCCCCGGGCGAGGAAGCGGGCGATCAGGCCCTTGGTGGCGGCGGGCGACAGCAGGGCCTCGCCGCCCGCCGCGACCCGGATGGCGTTCAGCAGCTCCTCCGGCTCGCTGCCCTTGCCGAGGAAGCCGGAGGCGCCGGCGCGCAGCGCCTGGACGACGTAGTCGTCCACCTCGAAGGTGGTCAGGATGACCACGCGGACCTGTGCGAGGGCCGGGTCGGCGCTGATCAGGCGGGTGGCGGCGAGGCCGTCGGTGCCGGGCATCCGGATGTCCATGAGGACGACGTCGGGCGCGTGCTCCCCGGCCAGCCGGACCGCTTCCGCACCGTCGGACGCCTCCCCCACCACCTCCATGTCGGACTCGGAGTCGACCAGCACCCGGAACGCGCTGCGCAGCAGTGCCTGGTCGTCGGCGAGCAGGACACGGATGGTCATACGGGCTCTCCCGGGGCCGGCGTACGGGTTTCGGTACCGGTGTCGGTACCGGTCTCGGTACGGGTGTCGGTGCGGGTGTCAGTACGGATCTCGGTGCGGGTGTCGACCGGCAGGATCGCATGGACGCGGAAGCCGCCGCCGTAGCGGGGTCCGGTGGTCAGCGTGCCGCCGAGGGCGGTGACCCGCTCGCGCATGCCGAGCAGTCCGTGCCCGCCGCCGGCCTCCGGGGCGGCGGCCCCGCCCGGCCCGTCGTCCAGGACGGTGACCTCGATGCCCGGTCCCACGCGTACGACGCTGACCTCGGCCTCGGCACCCCGCCCCGCGTGCTTCTGCACGTTGGTCAGGGCCTCCTGCACGATCCGGTAGGCGGCCAGGTCCACCGCGGCGGGCAGTTCGGTGCCCTGGTCGGCGCGGGCCACGGCCACCGGCAGGCCGGCGCTGCGGAAGGTGTCGGCCAGCTCCTCCAGGCGGCTCAGGCCCGGCGCGGGCTCGGTGGGCGCCGCGGGGTCGCCGGACTGGCGCAGCAGGCCGACCGTGGCACGGAGTTCGTCGAGCGCGCTGCGGCTGGCCTCGCGGACGTGCGCGAGGGCCTCCTTGGCCTGGTCGGGCCGCTTGTCCATGACATGGGCGGCGACGCCGGCCTGCACGTTCACCAAGGCGATGTGGTGCGCCACGACGTCGTGCAGATCGCGGGCGATGCGCAGCCGCTCCTCGGCGACCCGGCGGCGAGCCTCTTCCTCGCGGGTGCGTTCGGCGCGTTCGGCGCGGTCCCGGATGGCCTGCACGACCGCGCGGCGGCTGCGTACCGCGTCGCCCGCGGTGGCGCCGATGCCCGTCCAGGCGAGGACGCCCAGGTTCTCCTGGGCGTACCAGGGCAGCGGGCCGGCGAGCATGGCGGCGGCCGTCAGCACGGTCATGGTGAGCAGCCCGAGGCGCCAGGTGGTGGGGCGGTCGGTGGCCGAGGCGACGGTGTACAGGGCGACCACGGCGGACATGGCGACCGGGGCGCGCGGGTCGCCGGTGACGCACTCGATCAGGGAGACCGTGCCGGTGACGGCCAGGACCGTCCGCGGGGTGCGGCGGCGGAAGACGAGCGCCGCCGCGCCGACCAGTATGAGGAGGAGGCTGAGGGTGTCGGGGGTGCGGACGCCCCAGGTGACGCCGTGCGCGCCGCGGGGCACGACGAAGGAACCGGCGACCATGCAGACCAGCACGGCCGCCGCGAGGGCCGCGTCCAGCGCCAGGGGGTGGGCTCTGAGGCTGCACCGGGCGCGTTCGAGAGTGGTCACGGTGTGAACAGTACGGTTCCGGCCCGGGCCGGGAGCAAGATGCCGGTGGGGGCGCGCTCCCCTCTGGGCGCGCGGGAAACCGCCCGAGTGGTCACCATGGAGATGCGGCCGCCGGATCGCATCCGGCCCCGAGCCGTCAGGCGTCCGGTCGGCGACGGACCGTCGGCTGCCGGGCGCCCGGTCCGCCGACAGCCCGTCAGCTGTCAGGCGTCCGGTAGGCCGACAGCCCGTCAGCTGTCAGGCGCACGGTCCGCCGACAGCCCGTCAGCTGTTGGGTGTCCGGTCGGCCGACGGACCGTCGGGGGTCAGGCGCCGTTGGCCGAGCCCGCTCAGCCTTCTCCTCGACATCCGCGCCCCCGTCGATGAAAGGCACCCCATGCGCCGCCACTCACCGCTCTGGGCCGTCGCCGCTCTCACCCTGCTGTCGGCCACCGGCCCGGCCGGCTCCGCGCAGGCCGTCACCTACGGCACTCCGACGATCAAGCTGTCTGACGCCTATCTGTCCGGCGCCGTCGGCGGCACCGGGGACCCCACGGTCACCGTGACCGTCGCGCAGAGCGGCGCCGACGCCTCCGCGCTGACGGTCACGGCGACCAGGAGCACCGGGAGCACCGTGGCCGGCACCGCCGACGTGCACGTCACCGGCACCGCCGGCACCCGTACCGTCGCCGTCACCGCGCACGCCCAGGGCTACACCGACCTCGCCCTGAAGGTGACCGGTCTCGGCGGCAAGACGGCCACCACGACCCTGCACTACGCGGCATCCCCGGCCGTCCGGCACAGTGCCGACGCCCGCTACCAGACCGGAGCCTCGGACGCCTCGGCGGCCGTCGACGTGGGCGGCGGTCACTTCCTCGTCGCGAACGACGAGGACAACACCCTGCGCCTCTACGACGGCTCGGCCTCCGGCGCGCCCGTGCGCAGCTGGGACCTGGACGGTGCGCTGGGCGCCGACAAGGAGGCCGACATCGAGGGCGCGGCGCGGGTCGGCGACACGGTCTACTGGATCGGCTCGCTGGGCAACAACAAGGACGGCGAGTACAGGCCCGACCGGAACACCGTCTTCACCACGACCGTCTCCGGCTCCGGCGCCGCCACCCAGCTCGCCTTCGGCACCGCCGGGCACCGGCTGCGCGACGACCTGGTGGCCTGGGACGAGGCGCACGGCGACCGGTACGGCTTCGCCGCCGCCACGGCCACCGGGCAGACGCCGAAGCAGGCCGACGGCTTCAACGTCGAGGGGCTCGAGTTCGCCCCCGGTTCCACCACCACCGCCTACGTCGGCTTCCGCGCCCCGCTGGTGCCGCCGCCGGCCGGCGGAAAGGCGCTGATCGTGCCGGTCACGAACATGGACCGGGTGGCGCGCGGGGCCCAAGCCGCCTTCGGTACGCCGATCGAGCTGGACCTCGGCGGGCTGTCGATCCGCGATCTGCGCCGCAACGACGGGGGGCGGTATCTGATCCTCGCCGGTTCCTGGGCCGCCGACGACAACAGCGACCCGTACGTCCTCTACTCCTGGGACGGCATCGCCGGGCACCAGCCGGTGAAGGTGCTGGACCTGCCGACGGCGGACGCGGGCGGCTGGGAGTCCGTGGTGTCCGTGCCCGATCCGGTCGCCGCCGGCGCGCGGGTGCAGCTGATCACCGACGACGGGGCCGCCGACCTCTACGGCGACGGCACCGACGCGAAGGACCTCACCCACCCGGAGTGGCAGAAGTCCCGCACCACCTGGTTCACCCTGAGCTGAGAGCCGGGGGCGCGGTCAGCCGGGGATCAGTCCGTCGTCGCTGAGCATCTCCCGGACCTCGTCCAATGTCGCGTCCGGCGCCGGAAGGATCAGCTCGGAGGGTTCCAGCGCGTCGTCCGGCAGAGGGCTGCCGAGCCGGCGGACGGAGTCGAGGAGCGCGCCGAGCGTGTGGCGGAAGCCCTCCTGGTCGCCGCTCTCCAGCTCCTCCAGAAGCTCGTCGTCCAGCTTGTTCAGCTCGACGAAGTGGGAGTCGTCCAGCCTCACCTGGCCCTCCCCCATGATCCGTACGATCACGTCGGTCTCCTCGGCTCGGGACCCGGCGCCGGGCTACTGCTTGTCGAAGCGCGGGGTGTCCTGTGGCTGCTGCTGGGACTGCCCCTGCCCCGTGCCGCCCTCGATGGCCTGCTGCGGGGAGCCTCCGGCCAGTTCGGCCTTCATGCGCTGCAGTTCCAGCTCTACATCCGTACCACCGGAGAGCCGGTCCAGCTCGGCCTGGATGTCGTCCTTGTGCATGCCGGACTGGTCGTCCAGGGCACCGGAGGCGAGCAGTTCGTCGATGGCGCCGGCCCGGGCCTGGAGCTGGGCGGTCTTGTCCTCGGCGCGCTGGATGGCAAGGCCGACGTCGCCCATCTCCTCGGAAATGCCGGAGAACGCCTCGCCGATGCGGGTCTGGGCCTGGGCGGCGGTGTAGGTGGCCTTGATGGTCTCCTTCTTCGTACGGAAGGCGTCCACCTTGGCCTGGAGGCGCTGGGCCGCAAGGGTGAGCTTCTCCTCCTCGCCCTGGAGGGTGGCGTGCTGCGTCTCGAGGTCCGTCACCTGCTGCTGGAGGGCGGCGCGGCGGGACAACGCCTCGCGGGCCAGGTCCTCGCGGCCGAGCGCGAGCGCCTTGCGGCCCTGGTCCTCCAGCTTGGAGGACTGCTGCTGCAGCTGGTTGAGCTGGAGCTCCAGACGCTTGCGGCTGGTGGCCACGTCGGCGACGCCACGGCGGACCTTCTGGAGCAGCTCCAGCTGCTTCTGGTACGAGTAATCGAGGGTCTCGCGCGGGTCCTCGGCCCGGTCAAGGGCCTTGTTCGCCTTCGCGCGGAAGATCATCCCCATACGCTTCATGACACCGCTCATGGGCTTCGCGCGCCCCCTTCTGACGGACTCCAGCTCACCGATCCTGCGACAGGACCCACAGTACGGGCCCTGTCTCCATTACCGCACTGTTCGCGGGGTGATGCGCTCATCCCCGAGGACGACTGCGGACCGCACTGCTCCGGCGTAAGGAGTAGGTGATCCCACCGGAACGCCCCCCTGTGTCTCCCTGAAGACGTCCGGCGTTGCCGGATCGTTCCCCGCCGGACTGGGGTCCATGCCGGTGCAGCCCTTACCCTTGGGTTTTGTGTTCCGTAGCCGTGCCAAGGAAGAGAAGGCCCCCGCCGACAAGGCGGCGGTGACCGACTCCAAGCAGCCCCGTCACCCGCAGGCCCCCAAGGGCAGGCCCACGCCCAAGCGCAGTGAGGCCCAGACCCAGCGCCGCAGCGTGGCCAACACCCCGACGAACCGCAAGGAGGCCGCCAAGCGCCAGCGCGAGGAGCGGCGGCAGGCGCTGGAACGGCAGCGCCGTGCGCTGGCGGGCGGCGACGAGCGGTATCTGCCGGCCCGGGACAAGGGCCCGGTCCGCCGGTTCGCCCGGGACTGGGTGGACTCGCGGTTCAACGTGGCGGAGTTCTTCCTGCCGCTCGCCGTGGTCATCCTCGTGCTGAGCGTGGTGCGGGTGCCCGAGATCCAGAGCATCGCGCTGCTGCTGTGGCTCATCGTGATCGTGCTGATCGTGCTGGATGCGGCGGTCAGCGGCTTCCGTCTGAAGAAGCGGCTCAAGGAGCGCTTCCCCGACGAGAACACTCGTGGCGCCGTCGCCTACGCCCTGATGCGCTCCCTTCAGATGCGCCGGCTCCGGCTGCCGAAGCCGCAGGTCAAGCGCGGAGAGCGGCCCTGAGCGCTGACGCGTACACCGGGGGCGCGGCCGAGGCCCGGCCAAGCACGCTGGGCGGCCTGCGTGATGTCGTGAGCCAGGAACTGGTGGCCCGGCAGCTGGACGAGCAGATAGCCGGGCGGTTCCCCGTCGGGCGGCGGCTGCGGGTGCTCGACGTGGGCATGGGCCAGGGGACCCAGGCGCTGCGGCTGGCCCGGCTCGGCCACCAGGTGACCGGGGTCGAGCAGGACGCGACGATGATCGCCGCCGCCCGGGAGGCCGTGGCCCGGGAGCCGGAGGGCATCCGGGAGCGGGTCCGGCTGGTGCAGGGGGACGGGCGGGACACCGGCGTGCACTTCCTGCCGGGCAGCTTCGACGTGGTGCTGTGCCACGCCGTCCTGATGTACGTCGAGGAGCCCGACCCGCTGGTGGCGGGCCTGGCCCGGATGCTGGCCCCCGGCGGTCTGCTCTCCCTCCTGGTCCGCAACGGCGACGCGCTCGCCATGCGCCCGGGTCTCAGTGGTGACTGGGCGGGCGCCCTGGCCGCCTTCGACACCACCGCCTACCGCAACCGCCTCGGTGCGGACGTGCGCGCCGACCGGCTGGCGGCTCTCACCGCCACCCTCGCCGGCATCGCCGCCCCGCTGCACGCCTGGTACGGCGTCCGGGTCTTCACGGACACGGCGGCGGACGACGCGGCGATGCCCGACGACCTGGAGACGCTGCTCGTGGTCGAGGAGCGGGCCGGCCGCACGGACCCCTACCGCGGGGTGGCGGCGCTGCTGCATCTGTGCGGAGTACGCGGCTGAGCCCGGTCGGGGGAACAGCGCGGGCCGGTTGATCAGGCCACGGTGAGACTCGGGGCATGGACGCTTTCCGTATCCGTGCCGTCCGGACGGCCGCCGCCGCGCTGGTCTGCTGCGCCGCCCTCGCCGCCGGCTGCACCGTCCCCGCCGGACAGGCCGGCCGGGACGCCGCGGCGACCACCCGGGCGGCCGCACCGATGGCCGCGGAGGACCTGCAGACCCGGTACCAGCGGGTCATCAAGGAGGTCCTGCCGTCGGTCGTGCAGATCCAGGCCCGCCACGACCTGGGCTCCGGGGTGGTGTACGACGGCAAGGGGCACATCGTCACCAACGCGCACGTGGTCGGATCGGAGAAGACCTTCCAGGTCACCACGGCCAACAGCGAGGAGCCGCTCACCGCGAGCCTGGTCTACTCCTACCCCGAGCAGGACCTCGCCGTGATCAGACTGGACCGGGTGCCGGGCGGGCTGAAGCCGGCGGTGTACGGGAACTCCGAGAAGGTGGAGGTCGGCCAGATCGTGCTGGCCATGGGGTCGCCGCTGGGGCTGTCGTCCAGCGTGACCCAGGGCATCGTCTCGGCGACCGGACGGACCGTCAGCGAGGGCAGCGACGGCGGCGGTACGGGCGCGACGATCGCGAACATGGTGCAGACGTCGGCCGCGATCAACCCGGGAAACAGCGGCGGCGCCCTGGTCGATCTCGACGGGCAGGTGATCGGCATCCCGACGCTCGCCGCGGCCGACCCGAGTCTCGGGGGCAGCACGGCACCCGGCATCGGGTTCGCGATCCCGGTGTCGATGGTGCGGACGATCGCCGACCAGATCGTCAAGGAGGGCAAGGTCGTCGACTCCGGGCGGGCGGCCCTGGAGATCACCGCGCGGACGGTCGTGGACGAGCGCTACCAGCCGATCGGGGTGGCGGTGGTCACCGTCCGCCGCGGCGGCGCCGCCGACAAGGCGGGCCTGCGCCCCAACGACATCATCACCGCGGTGGGCGACCGGCCGATCACCACCGTCACCTCGCTGTCGGAGGCGCTGGCGGCCGCCGAGCCGGGCCGGCGGACGTCGGTGACGTACCTGCGGGACGGCGCCGAGAAGAGGGTCGAGGTGACGCTGGGCGAACAGTGAGGAGGGCGGCCCCTCCTCACCTCGCGCGCGGTCCGTTCAGGCGTCGGCGTGCAGGCTCATCGGCCCGTAGATCTCGCTGCTCTCCTCGAACAGCCGCACCTGGTCCGCCCCGCCTTCCGCCAGCGCCTTCCAGTGCTCGCCGATCCAGGACTCGGCATCTCCCTGGGTGGTGAACTCCTCGGGCTGCACCGCGGGCTGGACCTCCGTCCCGTCGGCCTTCTCGAACCGCCACGTCCATGCCGTCATGTGGGCCTCCTTTGATCCAGGACCTGCTGGCAGCCTAGCCGGAAGCGCAAGACCTGCCGGTACAGGCGAAAATCAGTCCGTGGAAGTGACTCTGCTCGGTACCGGTGCCCCCGCGGGACTGCCTCGCCCCGACTGTCCCTGCGCCGCTTGCGCGGCCGCGCTCGGGCCGGACACGCGAGCCGCGACCGCGATGCTCGTGGACGGCACGCTGCTGTTCGATCTGACGCCGGGGGCGGCGTTCGCGGCGGCACGCGCCGGGCGTTCGCTGGGCGGGGTACGGCAGGTGCTGCTGTCGCATCCGCACAACGGGCCGGCGGTGGAGGTGCCGGCCGGGCTGCCGCAGCCCGGCCGGGTGCCGGACGGGCGGGAGTTGGCGCTGCTGACGGGGCATCGGGTGCGGGCGGTGGCGATGGACGCGGGCGGCACCGGGTACGCGGTGACCGGGCCGGACGGGCAGCGGCTGCTGTATCTGCCGCCCGGCGGGGCGCCGGCCGGGCTGGAGGAGGCGCGGGCGGAGGCGTACGACATGGTCCTCGTGGACGTCGTGGGCCGGCCGGACGCGCTCGCCCGGCTCCGGGCGGTCGGCTCCGTGGGCCCGACGACGGACGTGCTCGCCGTCCACCTCGACCACGACGTGCCGCCCGGCGCGGAGTTGCGGCGCCGGCTCGCGGCGGCCGGCTCACGGGCGGTTCCGGACGGTACGACGCTGGTGGTCGGGGCGTACGAGGACGTGCCGGATCTGCCGCGCCGGACGCTGGTGCTGGGCGGTGCGCGCTCGGGCAAGTCGGTGGAGGCGGAGCGGCGGCTGGAGTCCTTCCCGGACGTGCTGTACGTGGCGACGGGCGGCACGCGGGGCGGGGACACCGAGTGGGCGGCCCGGGTGGCCCTGCACCGGGAGCGGCGGCCGGGTTCCTGGCGTACGGCGGAGACGACGGACCTGGTCCCGCTGCTGGCCGAGGACGGCCCGCCGCTGCTGATCGACTGCCTGTCGCTGTGGCTGACGGACGCGATGGACTCCGTCGGGGCGTGGGACGACGCGGAGTGGGCGGGCGGCGGCGAGATGGCGCTGCGCGAGCGGGTGCGGGAGCTGACCTGCGCGGTGCGCAGCACGCCGCGGACCGTGGTGGCGGTGTCCAACGAGGTCGGCTCCGGAATCGTCCCGGCGACCGCCTCCGGGCGTCGGTACCGGGACGAACTCGGTCGGCTGAACGCGGCGTTCGGGGCGGAGTGCGAGCAGGTGCTGCTGGTGGTGGCGGGGCAGGCGCTGGTGTTGCGGGGGTGATCAGGCGCGGGGCACGGGCCGCGGCCGGCGTACCTCCTTGCGGGCCACGATGCGGTACGCGTTGGAGAACCCGGTCCGGCGGAAGAGCGGGGCCAATCCGTGGTCCAGGGCCGAGGCCAGCGCCAGCACGGGCGTGCCTGCCGGCTGGAGCGCGGGGTGGACGTGGGCCAGGGACAGGGCGACGGCCGCGGACAGGTCGTACGGGACGTGCGGCGCCTTGCGGTCCGTGACGAGGATGGTGCAGCCCAGGCTCTCCAGCTCGGCGCGGAGGTTGGCCAGGGGCAGCAGATGCAGATGGCGGGGCTGGCCGTACGGCAGCCACCACTTGCCGAGCAGCACGGCGAACGCGCAGCGCGGTTCGGTGACTTCGACCACCAGGTGGCCGCCGGGCCGCAACACGGTGAGTGCGGAGCGGAGTTCGGCGCGCGGGTCGGGGGCGTGTTCCAGGTGGTGGAACATGGTGACCACGTCGTAGCGGGCGCGCAGGCGGGCCGCCAGGCCGGGGGTGGTCAGGTAGCCGCGGTGCGCTTCCTCCACGCGACCCTCCAGCAGCGCCTGCTCCACGCGCGCCGTCGGGTCCAGCCCGTCGAAGCTGGTGTACGGGAAGAACTCCTTCGCCGCCTCGGGAAAGCGGGCGTGGCCCGTGCCGACGTCCAGCCAGCTCTCCGGTTCGTGCAGCGCCGACAGCCGCCAGGCGGTGGCACGGTGCCGGCGGCGGACCGCGCGGGCGGACAGGACGCGGGCGGTGAACTCCTCCAGGTGCCTCTCGTAGAAGTCCCGGTGGAAGAAGGCGAGTCCCTCCGCGGTGAGCCGGGGATTCTGGAAGGCGTGGGCGCAGTCGCCGCACTCGTCGACGACGAAGGTGCCCGGCCGGTGGCGCAGCGGGTCGGGTGCGCGCAGCCGGGTGCGCAGGTTCCGGGAACCGCACCAGGGGCAGCCCTCGCGGCGCGACTCCTGGAAGGGGTCGAAGGCAGTGGTGATCTGCGGGGTGAGGGGCGAGGTCGGCATGGGCGGCTCCCTGTGCGACATTCCGCGACAAACCGGAACGTATGGGATACCGATCCGAGGTGCATAGACGCCGTTGGAGTGTGCTGGCGACGTGCCACGGAAGCGTGCGTTCGCTGGCGGTACTGTTCGGCGAATGAGCAGCCTTAATCTGGACGACTTCACCGATCTGATCGAGCGCCCGGACGGGGGCGTGCGCCGTGACGCCGAGAGCCGGCGAGAGCGCCAGATCGTGCCGCCCGGGGCACTGGGCCGCCTGGACGAGCTGGGCGAGTGGCTGGCCGCCGCGCAGGGCGCCGTACCGGTACGGCCGGTCGAACGGCCCCGGGTGGTGCTGTTCGCCGGCGACCACGGCATCGCCGAGCTGGGCGTCTCGGCACGGCCCGCGGGCGGTGCCGAGCAGCTGGTGCGGGCGGTGCTGGAGGGCGCGAGCCCGGTGAGCGTGCTCGCGCGCCGGCTGGAGGTCCCCGTCCGGGTCGTGGACATGGCCCTGGACTGCGCGCCGGACGCCTTCCCCGAGGACGTGGTACGGCACCGGGTACGGCGGGGCAGCGGCCGGATCGACATCGAGGACGCACTCACCCTGGACGAGGCCGGGGCCGCCCTGCGCGCGGGGGTCGCGATCGCCGACGAGGAGGCCGACTCGGGGACCGACCTGGTGGTGCTCGGCGATGTCAGCGTCGGCGGGACCACGACGGCGGCGGTGCTGATCGCCGCGCTGTGCGGCACCGACGCATCCGTGGTGACCGGGCGGGGCGGGCTCGCCATCGACGACCTGGCGTGGATGCGCAAGTGCGCGGCGATCCGGGACGCGCTGCGGCGGGCCCGGCCGGTGCTCGGCGACCAGCTCCAGTTGCTGGCGACCGTGGGCGGGGCGGACCTCGCGGCGATGACCGGGTTCCTGCTGCAGTGCGCGGTGCGCAAGCTGCCGGTGATTCTCGACGGGGTCGTGGCCGCCGCGTGTGCGCTGGTCGCCCAGCGGGTCGCGTTCCGGGCGCCGGACTGGTGGCTGGCCGGGCACGGCAGCGGGGAGCCGGGGCAGGCGAAGGCGCTGGACCGGATGGCCCTCGAACCGCTGCTGGAGCAGGGCGTGAAGGTCGGCGAGGGCGTGGGCGCACTGCTGGCACTGCCGCTCGTACGCAGCGCCGCCGCGCTCGCCGCCGAGCTCCCCGAGAAGCCGGAGCCCGAGAAGGAGCCGGAGGAGACGGAGAAGGCAGAGGAGACGGAGGAGGGGGAGGAGACGGAGTAGGGGGTTGCGGCCGGCCGGCACCGCCGGACACCGCCGTCTCGGCTGAGCGCCGTTGCGGCGGAGAAAGGTGACCGACGGAAGCGGGGTGACCCGCGGCAGCCAGGCGACCGGCGGAGCAAAGGTGACCCGCGAAGCGAGTGACCGGCGGAGGCGAGGCGGCCCGAGGAAGCCAGGGTGGCCCGCGGAAGCGAGTGACCGGCGGAAGCGAGGCGACCCGCGGCAGCCAGGCGACCGGCGGAGCAAAGGTGACCCGCGAAGCGAGTGACCGGCGGAGGCGAGGCGGCCCGAGGAAGCCAGGGTGGCCCGCGGAAGCGAGTGACCGACGGAAGCGAGGCGACCCGCGGCAGCCAGACGACCCCCGGAAGCCAGACGACCCGCGAAAGCCAGGCGACCCCCGGAAGCCAGGCGACCCCCGGAAGCCAGGCGACCCCCGGAAGGCAGACGACCCCCGGAAGGCAGGTGGGTGGGGAAGGGGAAGGTCGATGCCGTTACCGGCTGAATAGTGTGGTTCGTCGGAGCCGCGCCCATATGATCCTGCCCCATGGGAGATGCCCGAATTGCCGTGGAGCAGCGAGTCGAGGCGGAGCGGACGGGTGAGCGGGTGCGGCGGTCCGCCGGGGCTTCTCGGAGGGCCGCCGCCTTCGCCGTCTGGTATCTGCGGACCGTCGCCTTCATCAACTTCCTCAGCGCGGTGTGGGTCTCGCTCGGCCAGGACGTGCGCCGGCACAACCAGGACGACTTCTTCACGCCGTATCTGCTGACGGCCGGCTTCGCCTCCGGTGTGTTCACCGCCTTCCTGGCGATCACCATGCGACGCCGGAAGCGGGCCGCGTGGATCCTGAACCTGGTGATGAGCGGGCTCTTCCTGGCGCTGTTCGCGTTCGCCATGGCATTCCCGGAGATCCGGCGGTACGTGCAGAACTGGGTCTCCCTGGCGCTGACGGCCGCCTTCGTGGGCGCGCTGCTGGTCGGCCGCCGGGAGTTCTACGCCACGGGCGACCGGTCCAACCCCCGGCTCGCGGCCACGGTGGCCGTCGGCGGCGGGCTGGTGGCGAGCCTGCTCGCCGGGCTGCTGGTGACGGTCACGAACCAGGCGCCGGACGCGGCCCGCTCCACGTTCCTGGAGCGCTGGCACTACGGCGCCCTGCGGCTGGTGTCGGTGGCGGCCGAGGAATCCCACTTCCCGGGGATCGACCCGCCCAACTGGGCCAACGTCGCGGTCAACGTGCTCAGCACGGCCCTGGTCCTCGCCGTGCTCTACGCCGCCTTCCGCTCCCGGCGGGCGGTCGATCCGCTCACCGAGGACGACGAGAAGCGGCTGCGGGTGCTGCTGGAGCGGCACGGCGACCGCGACTCGCTCGGCTATTTCGCGCTGCGCCGGGAGAAGAGCGTGGTGTGGTCGCCGACCGGGAAGGCGGCCGTCGCCTACCGGGTGGTCGGCGGGGTGAGTCTCGCCTCCGGGGATCCGCTCGGGGACCCGGAGGCCTGGCCGGGGGCGATCGTGCCGTGGCTGGCCGAGGCCCGGGCGCACGGCTGGATCCCGGCCGTGATGGGGGCGAGCGAGGAAGCGGGCACCGTCTACGCCCGGCACGGGCTGGACGCGCTGGAACTCGGCGACGAGGCGATCGTGGACGTCGCCGAGTTCACGCTGGAGGGGCGCGCGATGCGGACCGTCCGGCAGGCGTACAACCGGGTGCGGCGGGCCGGGTACCTGGTGCGCATCCGGCGGCACGCGGACATCCCGGCGGACGAGATGGCGTGTCTCGTCCGGCACGCGGACGACTGGCGGGACGGCGCGACCGAGCGCGGCTTCAGCATGGCGCTCGGCCGGCTCGGGGACCCCGGGGACGGCCAGTGCGTGATGCTGGAGTGCACGGACGCCGAGGGGCGGCTGCGGGCGCTGCTCTCCTTCGTGCCGTGGGGGCCGTACGGGCTGTCCCTGGACCTCATGCGGCGGGACCGCGACTCCGAGAACGGGCTGATGGAGTTCATGGTCATCGAGCTGCTGCGGCGGGCCGGCGAGATCGGGATCACGCAGGTCTCACTCAACTTCGCGATGTTCAGGTCGGTCTTCGAACGTGGCGCGCGCCTCGGTGCCGGTCCGGTGCTGAGGCTGTGGCGGTCGCTGCTCAGCTTCTTCTCCCGCTGGTGGCAGATCGAGTCGCTGTACCGCGCCAACGCCAAGTACCGGCCCATCTGGGAGCCGCGGTTCCTGCTCTTCGAGAAGAGCGCGGACCTGCCGCGCATCGGCCTCGCCTCGGCCCGCGCGGAGGGCTTCCTGGAGGCGCCGGGACTGCCGAAGTGGCTGCACCGCAGACACCTGGACACGCACCGATGAGGAACGCCTGATGAGGACACTCGCCCGCTGGGCCCGTGCGGAGTGGGGACCGCTGTACGCCGCCGTGCGCGAGCCGCTGCGCGAGCGGGGCCTGTCGGCGCTCCCGATGACGGTCGGGGCGGTGGGCCTGACGGCCTTCCTCCAGTACGTGCAGAACCAGCGGTGGGGCTACCAGCTCGTACAGAACCTGGGTGCCGTGCGCGCCGAGGACCCGCTGGGGCCGGCCCTGCTGCGCACCCCCCTGTCGCTGTTCGTGCCCGCGCTGGACCTGCCGGTGTGGGGCGCGCTGGCGCAGATCCTGCTGGTGTTCGGGATCGCCGAGCTGTGCCTGGGCTGGTGGCGGACGCTCACCATCGCGTACGTCGCCACGCTCGCCGGAACCCTGTACGCGCGCCTGGGCATCACCCTCGGCGCGCACGCCCCGTTCGGGCTGCCGTGGACCGACGCGCAGGTGGTGGACACCGGCCCGTCGGCGGCCGTGGTGGGGCTCGCGGTGTTCGTGGGCTGGCGGTACGGCGCCTATGCGACGGCGGGCGCGGTGACGCTGGCGATGGTCGTCGAGGTGCTGGTGAAGGAGAACCTGGCGGGCAAGGAACACCTGGCCGCGCTGATGGCCGTGGGGCTGCTGTGCCTGCTGTCGGCGCTGCGGCACCGGCACGGACCGCGGTCGTACCGGGCCCTGCGTCACCGGTGGCCGGGCAGGCGCGCCGGGCGGGGGTCGGGCTTGCCGCCGATCCAGTCCTGAAGGGCGCGCCGCGGGCGGGTCCAGCGGCGGTCGTGGCGGTAGGCGCGCAGGGCGGCCTTGGCGCGGGCGCGGGGGCGGCGGCCGTAGAAGCGGCGCGACCACGGGGAGCCGGGGCGGGCGAGCCGGACCGCGCCGACGAGCGCGACCAGCGGCACGATCACCCCGAACACCGCGGTGCGGGCCTTGCCCTTGCTCAGGGCGACGAGGGAGAAGAGGAAGTTGCCGGCGATGTTGGAGATGACCGTGCCCCGGTCGGCCAGTTCCTCCTGCGACAGGTCGTTGACGCCGAACGGGGCGAATCCGGCGAGCAGCAGGCCGACGAGGGCGGCGGTGACCACGACGACCTCGACGCTCTTGCGGCCCTCCTCGGTCCAGTAGACGTCGTCCAGGTGCAGGATCAGCGCGAACTCGTCCAGGACCAGGCCCGCGCCCATGCCGAACAGCACGGCCGAGAGGATCCCGCCGGCGCCGTGCCGGTCACTGGCCACCGCGCCGAAGCCGCCGACGAGGGTGAGGACGACCCCGGGGACGACGTGGTGGATGTGCACCCCGCCCGCCTTGACGTTGCCGAACGGGCCCTTGCCGGCCCGGATCAGCCGGGTGATGACCCGGGTGACGACGAAGGTCAGCACGAACGCGGCGAGGGCGAGCAGCAGCGGGAGCTTGCCCGGCTCGACGATGTTCCGCACCCACCAGTGCCCCATGTGCGCACTTTATCCCCGACCTCCGGGGAAGGGTCCGACGACCTCCGGGTAACCTGCGCCGGTGTCCACGTCCTCACCGGTGTCCTCCCCGCTCGACGGTCTGCGCTTCGCCTTCGGCACGCTCACCGTGCTGCCCGTCCGGGTGCACCGCTGGGACCGGGGGGCGGCGCGCGGCGGCATGCTGTGCGCGCCGGTGGCCGGACTGGTCGTCGGCGGCTGCGCGGCCGGTCTCGGCCTGCTGCTCCTCCTCCTCGGCGCCGGTCCGCCGCTCGCGGCCGTCGCCTCGGCCGCCGTACCCGCCGCGCTGACCCGCGGGCTGCACCTGGACGGGCTCGCCGACACCGCCGACGGGCTGGGCAGCGGCAAACCCGCCGAGGACGCGCTGCGGATCATGAAGCAGTCGGACATCGGGCCGTTCGGCGTGCTCACCCTCGTGCTGGTGCTGCTGGCCCAGGTGGCCGTGCTGGCGCAGCTCTACGGCGACTCCTGGGCGCGGGGTGCCGTGGCCGCCGTGGCCTCCGCGGTGGCGGCCCGGCTGGCGCTGACCCTGGCCGCGCGCGCCGGGGTGCCGGCCGCCCGCCCGGAAGGGCTCGGGGCGGCGGTGGCCGGGGTGGTGCCGACGGGGGCCGCGCTGGGGCTCGCGGCCGGTGTGGTGACGGCGGCCGGGGCGGCGGGTGCCGGCCTCGGCGGGTACGACGGCGTGCGCACCGCCCTCGCCGTGGCCGTCGCGGTGGCCGTCGCCGAACTGCTGCTGCGCCGCTGCGTCCGCCGGTTCGGCGGGGTCACCGGGGATGTGTTCGGCGCACTCGCGGAGACGGCCGCGACGGTCGCGCTCGTCGTGCTCGCCCTCGGCCGCTAGCCGGCGCCCAGGCCGTAGGGCAGCGTGCCCCGGGGATGCGGGAGCTTGCCGGGAACCGCGCAGTCTCCAGCGGTGTGCGCGGTGGGCCATGACAGGGTCTTCCCCCCAGAGCATCCACCGCGGTGAGCCCGCGGAGGATGCAGTGGAAATCATGCGGACCGGCGGGTCGTTGTCCCACCGGGACCCGATGCTTGTGGCTCGGGCCACGGCAGCGCAGGAGGGAGAAGCGGCCATGACGCCACGCGCAGGTGAACGCCCGAAGGAATGAGCGAACGCACGCACGCGCGTAGGCTCGTCCCGGGTGTTCGCCGACAGGGTGAAGGCCCCGGTTGCCACCTGTCCCCAGGCCTGGACCTAGGGTCGGCTGTCGGGCCCGGTCGACCCACCCCTTTTCGGCCACAGCAACTTCACATCGGAAGCGAGATTTCACCACCGTGACTGCTCTGACTCTCAGCACCGCCGCGGCGCCCGGCCTGCGGGCCGACGCGATCGTGATCGGTGTCGCCAAGGGCGCCCAGGGGCCCGTCGTCGCGCCGGGCGCCGAGGCCGTGGACAAGGCGTACGACGGCAAGCTGGCCGACGTCCTGGAGACCCTCGGCGCCTCGGGTGCCGAGGGCGAGCTGACGAAGCTGCCCGCACCTGCCGGCTTCAAGGCCCCGCTCGTGGTGGCGGTGGGCCTGGGCGCCGAGCCCGACGACACAGACGCTGACGGCGTCGCCGGCTACGACGCCGAGGCGCTGCGCAAGGCCGCCGGCGTGGCCGCCCGCGCGCTCACCGGCTCGAAGAAGGCCGCGTTCGCGCTGCCGGTCGACGGCCCCGGCGCGCTCGGCGCGATCGGCGAGGGCATCCTGCTCGGCGCCTACTCCTTCGACGCCTACAAGGGCGGCGCCCAGAACGCCAAGGCCAAGAACGGCAAGGCGCCGCTGGCCGAGGCCGCGCTGCTCGGCGGCAAGCCGCGCGACGCCGCCCACAAGTCCGCGGTCGCCCGCGCGGTCGCGGTCTGCGAGGAACTGAACCGCGCCCGCGACCTGATCAACATGCCGCCGAACGACCTCGACCCCGCGGCCTTCGCCGGCATCGCGCAGGCGGCGGCCAAGGAGCACGGCCTGAAGGTGCAGGTGCTCGACGAGAAGGCTCTGGCCAAGGGCGGCTACGGCGGCATCCTCGGCGTCGGCGGCGGCTCGGCGGCCACCCCTCGCCTGGTGAAGCTGTCGTACAAGCACCCGAAGGCGGACAAGCACCTGGCCTTCGTCGGCAAGGGCATCACCTACGACTCGGGCGGCATCTCGCTGAAGCCGGCCGGTCACAACGAGACCATGAAGTGCGACATGAGCGGTGCCGCCGCCGTGTTCGCCGCCGTCGTCGCGGCCGCGCGCCTCGGCCTGGAGGTCAATGTCACCGGCTGGCTGGCGCTGGCCGAGAACATGCCGTCCGGCTCGGCCGTGCGCCCGGGTGACGTGCTGCGCATGTACAGCGGCAAGACGGTCGAGGTGCTCAACACGGACGCCGAGGGCCGGCTGGTGCTCGCCGACGCGCTGTGGGCGGCCTCGCAGGAGAACCCGGACGCGATCGTGGACGTGGCCACGCTGACCGGCGCGATGCTGCTGGCTCTGGGCAGCCGGACGTTCGGCGTCATGGCCAACGACGACGCGTTCCGCTCCGCGGTGTACGAGGCGGCGGAGGAGGTCGGCGAGCCGGCCTGGCCGATGCCGCTGCCGGAGCACCTGCGCAAGGGCATGGACTCGCCCGTGGCCGACATCGCCAACATGGGCGAGCGGTGGGGCGGCGGGCTGGTCGCCGGTCTGTTCCTGCGCGAGTTCGTGGGCGAGGGGATCACCTGGGCGCACCTGGACATCGCCGGGCCGGCGTTCAACGAGGGGGGTCCGTTCGGGTACACGCCCAAGGGAGGCACGGGGTCCGCGGTGCGGACGCTGGTCCGCCTCGCCGAGCTGACCGCTGCGGGTGACCTGGGCTGATGTTCGCCCACTAGCTCGGGTCGCCTGGTCCGTACGGCGACCGGGGGCGTGGGGCTGGTCGCGCCCGCGCGGCGGAGCCGCGCAGCAGGCACAGCCCCGCGCCCCTTCGGGGGCGCGGGAACGTGGGACGTCTCACACACCGGCCCGGCGTCTCGATCTCGTCCGACAAGTGCAAAGATGGAGCCCGGCAGGACAGGGCCCCCACCGAAGGGCCGAAGCATCAAGCGGCCGGACACCAGCCGCCTGCCGGTCATCGGAGACCGGCGTACGGCGCACATGCATGGAGGACGTGACGTGGCGAACGACGCCAGCACCGTTTTCGACCTAGTGATCCTCGGCGGTGGTAGCGGTGGTTACGCCGCGGCCCTGCGCGGGGCACAGCTGGGCCTGGACGTCGCCCTGATCGAGAAGGACAAGGTCGGCGGCACCTGCCTGCACCGGGGTTGCATCCCCACCAAGGCCCTGCTGCACGCGGGCGAGATCGCCGACCAGGCCCGCGAGAGTGAGCAGTTCGGCGTCAAGGCCACCTTCGAGGGCATCGACGTCCCGGCCGTCCACAAGTACAAGGACGATGTGATCTCGGGCCTGTACAAGGGGCTCCAGGGGCTCATCGCGTCCCGGAAGGTGACGTACATCGAGGGTGAGGGGCGCCTGTCCTCCCCCACCTCCGTGGACGTGAACGGCCAGCGCATCCAGGGCCGCCACATCCTGCTGGCGACCGGCTCCGTGCCGAAGTCGCTGCCCGGCCTGGAGATCGACGGCAACCGCATCATCTCCTCCGACCACGCCCTCGTGCTGGACCGTGTGCCGAAGTCCGCGATCATCCTGGGCGGCGGTGTCATCGGCGTCGAGTTCGCCTCGGCGTGGAAGTCCTTCGGTGCCGACGTCACGGTCATCGAGGGCCTGAAGCACCTCGTCCCGGTCGAGGACGAGAACTCCTCGAAGCTTCTCGAGCGCGCGTTCCGCAAGCGCGGCATCAAGTTCAACCTGGGCACCTTCTTCCAGAAGGCCGAGTACACCCAGGACGGTGTGAAGGTCACCCTGGCGGACGGCAAGGAGTTCGAGGCCGAGGTCCTCCTCGTCGCCGTCGGCCGCGGCCCGGTCTCGCAGGGCCTGGGCTACGAGGAGGCCGGGGTCGCCATGGACCGCGGCTACGTCCTCGTCGACGAGTACATGCGCACCAACGTCCCGACCATCTCCGCCGTCGGTGACCTCGTCCCGACGCTCCAGCTCGCGCACGTCGGCTTCGCCGAGGGCATCCTGGTGGCGGAGCGTCTGGCCGGTCTGAAGGTCGTTCCGATCGACTACGACGGTGTCCCGCGGGTGACGTACTGCCACCCGGAGGTCGCCTCCGTCGGTATCACCGAGGCCAAGGCCAAGGAGATCTACGGCGCGGACAAGGTCGTCGCTCTGAAGTACAACCTGGCGGGCAACGGCAAGAGCAAGATCCTGAAGACCGCGGGCGAGATCAAGCTCGTCCAGGTCAAGGACGGTGCCGTGGTCGGCGTCCACATGGTCGGCGACCGCATGGGTGAGCAGGTCGGTGAAGCCCAGCTGATCTACAACTGGGAGGCGCTGCCGGCCGAGGTCGCCCAGCTCATCCACGCCCACCCGACGCAGAACGAGGCGCTCGGCGAGGCACACCTGGCCCTGGCCGGCAAGCCGCTGCACTCCCACGACTGACCCTTCGGTCAACGGGCGCGACGACACAGACTTTCCGCAATTCGTTAGGAGCAACCGAAACCATGGCGGTTTCCGTAACCCTTCCGGCGCTCGGTGAGAGCGTCACCGAGGGCACTGTCACCCGCTGGCTGAAGGCCGAGGGCGAACGCGTCGAGGCCGACGAGCCGCTGCTCGAGGTCTCGACCGACAAGGTCGACACCGAGATTCCCGCGCCGGCCTCCGGCGTGCTGCACTCCATCAAGGTCGCCGAGGACGAGACCATCGAGGTCGGCGCCGAGCTGGCCGTCATCGACGACGGCAGCGGTGCGCCCGCCGCCGAGCCGGCCGCCGAGGCCGCCCCCGCCGCCGAGGCCGCCCCGGCCGCCGAGCCGGCTCCCGCCCCGGCCGCCGAGGCCCCGGCCGCCCCGGCTCCGGCGCCCGCCGCCGAGGCCGTGACTGCCGAAGGCCCTGCCGGCGACGCCGAGGGCACGGACGTGGTCCTGCCCGCGCTCGGCGAGTCCGTCACCGAGGGCACCGTCACCCGCTGGCTGAAGTCGGTCGGCGAGACCGTCGAGGCCGACGAGCCGCTGCTCGAGGTCTCCACGGACAAGGTCGACACCGAGATCCCCGCGCCGGCCTCCGGCGTGCTGCTGGCGATCGTGGTCGGCGAGGACGAGACCGCCGAGGTCGGCGCCAAGCTGGCCGTCATCGGCGCCCCGGGTGCCGCCCCGGCCCCCGCCGCCGCTCCGGCTCCGGCTCCGGCCGCTGCCCCGGCTCCGGCGCCCGCTCCGGCTCCGGCTCCCGCCGCCCCGGCCCCGGCGCCCGCCGCCGCTGCCCCGGCTCCGGCTCCGGCCGCTGCTCCGGCTCCGGCTCCGGCCGCTGCCCCGGCTCCGGCGCCCGCTCCGGCTCCGGCTCCGGCCGCCCCGGCCACCGCGCCGACCTCCCCGACCGCCACCCAGGCGACCGACGAGGGCGCGTACGTGACCCCGCTGGTGCGCAAGCTCGCCGCCGAGAACGGCGTCGACCTGGCCACCGTCAAGGGCACCGGCGTCGGCGGCCGCATCCGCAAGCAGGACGTCCTCGCCGCCGCCGAGGCCGCGAAGGCCGCCGCCGCTGCCCCGGCTCCGGCCGCCGCTCCGGCCGCCGCCAAGAAGGCGCCGGCGCTGGAGGTCTCCCCGCTGCGCGGCCAGACCGTCAAGATGCCGCGGATCCGCAAGGTCATCGGCGACAACATGGTCAAGGCGCTGCACGAGCAGGCCCAGCTGTCGTCGGTCGTCGAGGTCGACGTCACCCGCCTGATGAAGCTGCGCGCCAGGGCGAAGGACTCCTTCGCGGCCCGTGAGGGCGTCAAGCTCTCCCCGATGCCGTTCTTCGTCAAGGCCGCCGCGCAGGCGCTGAAGGCCCACCCGGTCATCAACGCCAAGATCAACGAGGCCGAGGGGACCATCACCTACTTCGACACCGAGAACATCGGTATCGCGGTGGACTCCGAGAAGGGCCTGATGACCCCGGTCATCAAGAACGCCGGCGACCTCAACATCGCGGGCGTCGCCAAGGCCACGGCGGAGCTGGCGGGCAAGGTCCGCGCCAACAAGATCACCCCGGACGAGCTGTCCGGCGCGACCTTCACCATCTCCAACACCGGTTCGCGCGGCGCGCTGTTCGACACGATCATCGTGCCGCCGGGCCAGGTCGCGATCCTCGGCATCGGTGCCACGGTCAAGCGCCCGGCCGTCATCGAGACCGAGGAGGGCACGGTCATCGGCGTCCGCGACATGACCTACCTGACCCTCTCCTACGACCACCGCCTGGTCGACGGCGCCGACGCGGCCCGTTACCTGACGGCTGTCAAGGCGATCCTGGAGGCGGGCGAGTTCGAGGTCGAGCTCGGTCTCTGATCTCCCCGTTCAGGCAGTACGACGGAGCCCCCGTCCGGAGTTCTTCTCCGGGCGGGGGCTCTGCCGTTGCGAGCCGGGCACCACTAGGCCAGGCGTGCCGCCACCAGCGCGAGCCAGCCGCTCACGGTGAGCCGGTCCGGAGCCTCGACCTCCATGCCCAGCTCGGCGGCGCCGACGGCGTACTCGCTCGCGTCGAGCCCGAGGGCGAGCAGTTCCCGGATCTCCCCCACGAGGCGCGCGACGAGCTGCCGGTCGGTCGTCGCGGCGTAGTCGTCCACCGCCGCGTCGTGCCCGTCGAACTCGTCGGGCATGTCCTGGGAGAACCAGCCGCCGAGGAACTGCCCGAGCTCGGGGAACCTGGCATGCCACTCCCAGTGCGTCTCCGGCTTCGCCGGGGCCGGCACCTGCCCCTCCTCGACGCTGCGCCGGATGTGGTCGGCGAGCAGCGTCAGCCAGTCCAGGATCTCCGCGTCGGCCAGACCCACGTCCGGCAGGTCGTAGAACTCGCCGAGCCGGACCCGCAGCCGCCCCGGCGGGGTGCGCGCGTACTCGCGCAGCTGGCTCTCGGCGGCGGCCAGCGCCCAGGGGCGGGTGTGCCAGGTGTGCCGCAGATACGCGGTGAGGGCCGCGCTCGGCTTCTCCTCGGTGTCGTCGGCGGGCCGGCCGACATAGGCGCGCAGGACCTGGTCCAACTCGCCGTATCTGCGGTCGTGCTCAAGAGGCGTCAGCGGCACGGTAGGACTGCCTTCACAGGTAGACGGGGAAACTGGCGTGCACGACGAATCCGTGCGCGGCGCCCGGCTCGCGGCGCAGCACGACCCGGGCGGCCCGGACCTCGACGGCTCCGCGCCCGGCCAGCATCATGGCCTGCAGCAGCACCCTTCCGACGGGCTCCTCACGGGACGGCCAGGCCGCCTCGATCGTCAGCCGCGCTCGGGCGGACTGGGCCAGCCAGCGGTGGATGACCTGTTCGTTCCGGGTGACCACGTGCTGGGTCGCCCACTGGGCGGTTTCCCGGTCGGGGTAGGTGGCGGTGCGGGTACGCAAGGGGCTTCTCCATGGTGGGCAGCACGGCGGATCGCATTACATCAGCGGAATGACCAGACCATCCCGACTTCCGTCTCCGACACGAGTACCAAGCCGAAGTCGTAGGTGCGCACGGAAAAGGAATGCCAACCAGAAACCCGCTGGTAGTAGTCGCGACTAGCACTGTGACGGCCAGTGTTCGCGTAGAAATGCGATCCTTCGGGGAAACGCGACAGGATGACGCGGGCGTTCGCTTCAAGGACCTCCCTGCGCTCCTCGAAATCCGGTTCCTTTGTGACATCGACCCAGGGCGTGGAAAGGGCCACGAGGAACCGTACGGCCTGAGAACGCGGAATCTCATACAGATAGGGCTTCCAGGCGTCCGGCGGCGTCGCGACAGCCCCCCTAGGCCCGACGAAGGGGTAGGACGGTTCGTCGAGCCTTTCGAGTTCCCCCTCCCATATGTCCACCGTGCGCCAGCCGCGGGCGTCGTGGGTGTCACCGCGCATCAGGGTGGCCAGGTCGAGCACCCAGTCCTCGTGCTCCCTGCGCGTCACCTTGGCAATGGTCGCCCGACGCTCGTACATGCCGATCGCCTCGGCCCACGACCGCTCATTGAGCTCTGCCATCACTGTCTCCTCACAGCGGATCGAGTCGGTGGGTCACCACGCGTGGAAGGACCAGACCATTCCGACCTCCTTCTCGGATACAAGGATCAACCCGAGGTCCCAGATGTGCACGGAAATCGGATCGCAGCCTGAAATATGCTTGTAGTAGTCGATTTCTGCGCTGCGCGGCCCGGTGTTGGCATAAAAGTGGGAGCCTTCGGGGAAACGTGAGAGTATGACGTCAGCCTTGGCTTCGAGATCGGCTCTGCGTTCCTCGAAGTCCGGGGTGTCCTCGACGTTGAGCCAAAGCGTGGAAAGAGCCACCAGAAACCGCTTGGCGGAGGAGCGCGGAATCTCATTCAGATGGGACTTCCAGGCGCCAGTCGTTGATGGGTCGTCCGGCCTCAGCCTGAACGGGTAGTACGGGTCGTCGAGCCTCTCGAACTCACCCAAGAGGGAATCCTTGGTGCGCCAGCCACGGTTGTCAGACGTGTCACCATGCATCAAAGTGTTCACATCGAGTGCCCAGTCCGCATGGTTCCTGCTGGTCACTTTGGCGATGGTGTACCTGCGAGCGTAGATGCCGATCGCCTCGGCCCACGTCTGCTCGTTGAGTTCTGCCATCACTGTCTCCTCATACATCACTTCGGCATGGACGTCAGGACGACGAATGGCGGATCCAGCTTTGGTTCATACTTGAGCACCGTCGAGACGCCGAGCGCGTCCTTCGGCGGCGTCGGGTGATTGTTCACCACTTGCGCCGTACGCCCGGTCACGACGGGTAGCGCATGATTCCCAATGTCGACCGCTCCCACCGTGAACTCCTTCTGCGGAGGAGCGGGCGGGTTACCCTGAAGCCACTTGTCGATCTCCGCAGAATTGGACCGGATATTGTACTGCGTATATACCTGAGCCGATTCCAGACTAGTGAAGGTGGAAGCCGCGGGAATATTCGGCTCACCCGTACCGCTCGCCTGATCCCGCAACCGCTGCGTCAGCTGCAAGTCCGTCAGGCCGACATGCTTGTCGATGCTGTGCCCGCCGTACAGTTCCTCCTCGGTCGCCAGATCGAGGCTGTACTTGTACGGAAACGGACTCTCCGGCCGCTGCCAGCTGTGCTCCTTCTTGAAGTCGTTGAGGGAGCGGGCTCCATACCCCTCCGCGCGGGCCTCCTCCGCCACGAACGTGGGCACGCTGAGCAGTGCCTCGTCCAGCTCGAGCTCCAGCTCCTTCAGCGCGGTGGCGGCGTCGCTGAATGCCTTGTGGTACTTCTCGACCGCCGCGTCCGCGGCCGCCTTGTCCATGTGCGAGCGGAACGTCATCACGATCTCGCCGAACGCCAGGGTCGCTGCGAGCCGCGTCATCTCGAACGGGTCCAGGTCCGTGGTCAGGTCCCTGACCGTGGCCATCGCCGCCTCCTTGCCGAGCCGCGTAGTGGTCTGCCTGGTTGTGACGGCCACTCCGGCCAGCTCGTCCAGCTGTTTCTGCACAGCGGTGGCCGTCTCGAAGAGGATGTCGATGATGGGGCGCCGCTTCGCGGGCACGACCTTGCGGTCCGTCTTCCAGATGCGACCCATGGAGACCCGGTTCATCTGCTTGTCATAGGTTCTGCCCCACTCGGTGGTGCCCCAGATGGTCTGGCAGAAGGCCTTCATGGCGCCCTGCCACTCGTCGTTGCCTTTGTTGTTGCTGATGAACTTGATGGCACCGTTGAAGTCGCTGGACGCGCCCGTGGCCGCCTTCGCGGCCGCGCCCCAGGCGGTGGCCATGTCCTTGAACTCCTCGTCCTTGCATCCCGGCGTGATCTCGTGCATCTTGCCGAGCCTGAGGCCGTGTTCAATGGCAGGCCGGATCACGTCGGCGAGGAAGTCGGGGATCTCGCCGAGGATGCCGGCAATCTCCGAGGAGTCCGCGTCCTCGCCGGTGCCGGACCACTTGATGTCGTTGACCGGACCGTACCGGGGCGGCTTCTGGATGACGGCGGGCGGCGCCTTGTCGACGGGCGGCGGGCCGTACACCCGGCGCGCCTGCCAGTCGGCTTGGACGTACGTGTTCGCCGTGTGTGTCAGGCCGACGGCGACCCCGCCCACGCTGACGACGCTCTTCGCCCAGAGCTCCAGGAACTTCTCGGTCACCGACTTGTACGCCGCCGCGAAGGCGTCCGCGCCCCAGCCGGCCCCCGCCGACTGGCTGTACTTGTTCAGCACCTCGACCAGCGCCGTGGCGCCCTTGTCGTAGTCGAACTGCCCGTCGCGTACCACGAGGGAGGTGTAGTACAGGTGCGGCGGCTGGACGTCGAAGCCGCCGCTCGTCTTGGGCGAGCGGGGCCGGGCCTCGATCCGCTCCTTCTGCCGCTGCTCGTCGGTGGGTCGCCGCTCGGCCATCAGGCGCCGCCCCACCCCCGCAGCACCGCGTGGTGCGCGGCCGCGTACCCGCGATGAGCACTGCTCACGACCCCGTGCAGCCACGTCTGAGCCGCCTGCAGATCCCTGGCCGAGGTGTCCCACTTGTCGAGTTCTTCGAGGAACACCTCGCGGGCCTCGCCCTGCCAGGACGCGACGACCGGCACCAGGCGGTCGTAGAGGTCGTCCAGGTGTCCGTTGAGCTTCTTGAGGATGTCGTCGAGCTCGGCGGTCAGGTGTTCCAGCGTGCCGAACGAGACCGCGATGTAGTCGTCCTCGGCGCTGCCGTCCTGCATGTCTCATCCCCCCCTTCCGGACGGCGGCACCCCGCGCCGCCGTCCTGCGCGTCGTTCACTGACTCCGGCTGGCTTCACAGCTGGTCGAGGCTGCTGCGCGGGTGCGTCGGCGGCGCCTCGGCCGGCGTGGACAGCTTGTCCGCCTCGGCCTCGACGTCGACCTTGACGGCGCGTATGCGCGCCAGTACATCGAGATCCGTCTCGGTGAATCCGTCCCGGCCCAGCCGCACGGCCGCTTCGAGCTTCCCCATGACCTCGCGGATCCGGACGGCGTCCTCGGCGACCGAGCGGTGGAGCTTGCGGTACTCGGCCGCCGCGGGCCCCTGCCAGCCCTTCTCGATCTCGTCGACGACCCGGTCCATGCGCTCGACCTGCCGGGTCAGATGCTCCTGCATGGTGTCGAGGTCGTCGGCCAGCTTGGTCAGATCCTCGCGCTTGGCCGCCAGGTCCTTCTTCCGACCCACCACGCCCCCGTTCCGTTCTGCCTCGGCTGCCTACCACGGCTCCCGGGACCAACCTAATCGAAGGCGGGTTTGACAGGTTCAGGATTCACCGGTCGGTCACCAGCTCCAACCTCATCGACACGCACCGGCGTTGGCGTTTCGTCCAGGACCGCCGCCGACGAAGCCGCATGCCTCGCCACCCGGGCGGGCACTTCTCTGTAACAGGTATCACCTGAGGTGAGAGCAGCCGTACCCCTTCCGTCCGGGGCCACGGCCGTATTGTCTAAGGGTCCCGCCGACCCGCCGGGTCCGCACTGCCGAGGAGCCCTCATGACCGCGCCCGTCGTCCACTCGCTGCGCGAGCAGATCCGCGAGCACATCGTGGAGGGGATCGTCAGCGGGCGCTGGCAGCCGGGCGAGCGCATCGTGGAGCGCCGGATCGCCACCGAGCTGGAGGTCAGCCAGACCCCGGTCCGAGAGGCCCTGCGCGAGCTGGAGTCCCTGCGGCTGATCGAGTCGGCCCCGAACAAGGGCGTACGCGTCCGCAATCTGACGGCGGCCGACCTGGAGGAGAGCTACCCCGTCCGGGCCGGCCTGGAGGCCATCGCGGCGGAGCTGGCGGCCGAGCGGCTCGCGGAGGACTGCTCGGCCCTGGAGCCGCACGTCCTGGCCCTGTACGAGGCCGACCGCAAGTCGGACGGCACGGCACAGGTGCGCCACACGGTCGGCTTCCACCGCGAACTGGTGCGGGCCGCGCGCAACTCGGTGCTGCTGCACACCTGGGAGGGCCTCGGCATCGAGGTCTTCACGGCGCTGTCGATCCGCTGGCTGGGCACGGTCCAGCAGTCGTACGCGGAGGAGCACGAGGAGCTGGTGCAGGCGTTCAAGCGCCGGGACCCGCGCATCGCCGAGCTGGTGAAGGCGCACGTCCTGGGCTGCGCGCCGCGGGCCTGACGCAGCCGAGCATATCGGCGCTCACCTGCGAAAACCTTGCCCGTGCACGGCACCGGGTGCCCATTTCAAAGGCACCCGGTGCCTACTTTCTCGATTTCGAGAGGTTTTGGCCCTCAACCCTTTGATCGATCATCGATCAGGGAGTTACAGTCGCCGACGGACTTCCACCGAAGTCCTGTGCCCTGTCCTGCCAAAGACCTAGGGCAACCCCCGAACCCTTACCGATGAGGGAACCCCCTTCGACTGAGGAAGGCGGCGACATGACCGACCCCCACGCCATCCAGCCGAGCGCGCTCGACCAGCTCCCGGACCGCGACCCGGAGGAGACCGCCGAATGGCAGGCCTCCCTCGACGCCGTCGCCAGGGAGGCCGGGCCGCACCGCGCCGCGTACCTGATGCGCCGCACGCTGGAGCGCGCCGAGGCGGGCGGCATCGCGCTGCCGAAGCTCCTCGAGACCGACTACGTCAACACCATCCCCACCTCCGCCGAGCCGGGCATGCCCGGCGACCCGGAGATGGAGGCCCGGATCACCGCCTGGAACCGCTGGAACGCGGCCGCGATGGTGACCCGTGGCGCGAAGTACGGCGTCGGCGGCCACATCGCCACCTTCGCCTCCGCCGCCTGGCTCTACGAGACCGGCTTCAACCACTTCTTCAAGGGCAAGGAGGGCGACGGCTCCGGCGACCAGCTGTACATCCAGGGCCACGCCTCCCCGGGCATCTACGCCCGCGCCTTCCTCGACGGCCGCCTGAACGAGGCGCACCTCGACAACTTCCGCCAGGAGGCCGGCGGCAACGGCCTGCCCTCCTACCCGCACCCCCGCCGCCTGCCCTGGCTGTGGGAGTTCCCGACGGTGTCGATGGGCCTCGGCCCGCTGTCGGCGATCTACCAGGCGCGCTTCAACCGCTACCTCACCAACCGCGGCATCAAGGACGTCTCCGCCTCCCACGTCTGGGCCTTCCTCGGCGACGGCGAGATGGACGAGCCGGAGTCGACCGCGGCCCTCGCGCTCGCCGCCCGTGAGGAGCTGGACAACCTCACCTTCGTCATCAACTGCAACCTGCAGCGCCTCGACGGCCCGGTCCGCGCCAACTTCAAGATCGTGCAGGAGCTGGAGGCCCAGTTCCGCGGCGCCGGCTGGAACGTCGTCAAGACGCTGTGGGGCACCGCCTGGGACGAGCTGTTCGCCCTCGACACCACCGGCGCGCTGGTACGCCGGCTGCGCGAGGTACCGGACGCGCAGATCCAGACGTACCAGACCCGTGACGCCGCCTACATCCGCCAGGACTTCTTCGGCAAGGACCCGGCGCTCGCCGAGATGGCGAAGCTGCTGAGCGACGACAAGATCCTCGAGTGCTTCCACCTCTCCCGCGGTGGTCACGAGGCCCGCAAGGTCTACGCCGCGTACAAGGCCGCCGTCGAGCACAAGGGCGCGCCGACCGTGATCCTGGCCCAGACGGTCAAGGGCCACACCCTCGGCGAGGGCTTCGCGTCGAAGAACGCCAACCACCAGATGAAGAAGCTCTCGGTGGACGAGTTCAAGGCGATGCGCGACCTGCTGGAGCTGCCGATCAAGGACAGCGACTTCGTGGACGGCGTGGTGCCCTACGGCCACCCGGGCGCCGACTCCCCCGAGGTCCGCTACCTCCAGGAGCGCCGCGCGGCCCTCGGCGGCCCGGCCCCGGCCCGCCGTACCCACGCGCTGGCCCCGCTGCCGGCCCCCGCGGAGAAGGCGTTCGCCTCCTTCGACAAGGGCTCCGGCTCCCAGAACGTGGCCACCACCATGGCCTTCGTCCGCCTGATCAAGGACCTGGTCCGCGACAAGGAGACGGGCAAGCGCTGGGTGCCGATCGTCCCCGACGAGGCGCGCACCTTCGGTATGGAGAGCCTCTTCCCGTCCCTCGGCATCTACTCGCCCAAGGGCCAGACGTACGAGCCGGTCGACCGTGACCAGCTGATGTACTACAAGGAGGCCAAGAACGGCCAGATCCTCAACGAGGGGATCACCGAGGCCGGTTCGATGGCCGACTTCATCGCCGCTTCGACGTCGTACGCGACGCACGGCGAGGCGATGATCCCGTTCTACATCTTCTACTCGATGTTCGGCTGGCAGCGCACGGCCGACCAGATGTGGCAGCTCGGCGACCAGCTGGGCCGCGGTTTCCTCGTCGGCGCGACCGCCGGCCGCACGACCCTGACGGGTGAGGGCCTCCAGCACGCCGACGGCCACTCCCCGGTCATCGCCGCCACCAACCCGGCCGCGCTGACGTACGACCCCGCGTTCGCCTACGAGGTCGCGGTGATCGTCCGTGAGGGTCTGCGCCGGATGTACGGCGAGGCCAAGCCGGGCGAGGACCAGGACGTCTTCTACTACCTGACGGTCTACAACGAGCCGCTGCCGCAGCCGGCGAAGCCGCAGGGCCTCGGCATCGACGAGGGCATCGTCAAGGGTCTGTACCGCTTCAACACGGCGGAGTCGGCGGGTGTGACCGCCCCGGCGGGCGCCCCGCGGATCCAGCTGCTGGGCTCGGGTACGGCGATCCACTGGGCGCTTCAGGCGCAGAAGCTGTTGGCCGAGGAGTGGGGTGTGGCCGCCGACGTGTGGTCCGCGACCTCCTGGTCGGAGCTGCGCCGGGACGCGATGGAGGCCGACGCGTCGCTGCTGCGCGGCGAGGAGCGGGTGCCGTACGTCCGCCAGGCCCTCCAGGGCGCCGAGGGCCCGGTGCTGGCCGTGTCCGACTACATGCGCCAGGTCCCGGACCAGATCGCGCAGTGGGTGGAGCAGGACTGGTCCTCGCTGGGCGCCGACGGCTTCGGTCTGTCGGACACCCGGGAGGCCGCCCGCCGCCACTTCGGCGTCGACGCCCAGTCGATCGTCGTCGCGGCCCTGGCCCAGCTCGCCCGGCGCGGCGAAGTGAAGGCCACGGCGGTCAAGGAGGCCCGGGGGAAGTACGGGCTCTAGGAAAACCGGCGGCGGCGGACGGAAGGTGCACGCACCTTCCGTCCGCCGCTTTTTTCTCGTCCCGTTCGCCCCGGCCCGACCGCCGCGCCCAGGTCATGCGGTCTGGTGTACATGTCCCACCCCCCCTACCTTGTACTGATTCCTACGGAAAAGGTGGTGGGGGCCTTGACCGAAGAGCATCCGCACGCGCCCCGGACGCTGACACGGCTGCAACTGGACAACGCGGCCCGGCATGTCCTGAGGACGGCCAGGGGGGCGCACGCGGTGGTGCGAGGTGGCTGCGGGGAGGCGGAGACCGAGGCGGTCCTCGCCGAGCTGCTGCTGGACTTCGCGGCGATGACGGGCCGCCCCGGCCTGCTCTGGCCTGCCGTCCGGACGCCCGGCGACGCGCAGGAGCTCGTCCGGCTCGTGGCGGAGGCGGCCGTGTACGTCCGGGCGCACAACTGGCACGCGTCCGACCTGCGGGCGATCCTGCACGGGGTGGGGGCACCGCAGGAGGGGGCCCATAGCGGTGCACGCCTCGTGGAAGACTTCCTGGACGGGTTGGGCACGCTCACGCTCGTCCATTCCGACGACGGAGCCGACTGGGAGTTCCGGTTGCTCAAGGAGGGGGCCGCGGGGGACGCGGACCTGACGGCAGTCGTGAAAGCGGCGCGCTACCTCCTGCACCCGTCCTTCCTGATGCTCTTCGGGGACGTCACGGAGCTTCTGGGGGAAGCCGTCTACGCGACGAACGTCAGGCGATTCACCGAGTGCATGACCGGCATCGAGGCGCTCACCACGCAGGCGCCCCCTTTCCCGGGGATGCCCCCGTGTGACACGGCGGTGCCGGGACTCGATGCCGCAGCGTCGGAACTCGACCACCTGCTCGGCGCCGGGCCGCTGGACGAGCCGGATGGGCCTGCCCGCGCCGAAGTCCCCGCCCCGGCCGGACCCGCGCGCCGCCGGCGAAGCTCGGTGAAGGAGGTGCGGCCGGACGGTCGGGGGCGAGTCACCCGTGGCTCGGTGCCGGCAATCGATGAGGTCGGCGGGTCGCTTCCCGACATCGACAGGGTGCCTGAGCCGGATGTCCCCGAGTCGCATCCGGACATCGGTGGAGCGGACGCGCTCCGGCACCACCGCCCACGGCCGGACGGAGGGTGGTCCTTGGATCTCTAGGCGGCTCGGGGGGTCGCGCGGGGCCTCGTCGCCCTCGGCCCCCTGCTGTCAGTGGCCCCCGGCATCATGAACGCATGCGTGCTGCCCGCCTCATCAAGATGGTGCTGCTCCTCCAGTCCCGCCCGTCCATGACCGCCACCGAACTCGCGCGCGAGCTGGAGGTGTCGGAGCGGACGGTGACACGGGACGCGCAGGCGCTGTCGGAGGCGGGCGTGCCGGTGTACGCGGACCGGGGGCGGACCGGCGGGTACCGCCTGGTCGGCGGCTACCGGACGCGGCTGACGGGGCTGGCCCGGAGCGAGGCCGAGGCCCTCTTTCTGAGCGGGGTGCCGGGGGCGCTGCGGGAGATGGGCCTGGAGGACGCCGCCTCCGCCGCCCGGCTGAAGGTGTCCGCCGCGCTGCTGCCCTCGCTGCGGGACGCGCCGGACAGCGCGGCTCAGCGGTTCCATCTGGACGCGCCCGCCTGGTTCCGGGAGCCGCAGACGCCCGCGCTGCTGCCGGTGCTCGCGGAGGCGGTGTGGGACGACCGGCGGGTCCGCGCCGTCTACCGACGCTCGGACGACGAGGTCGAGCGGGAACTGGAGCCGTACGGGCTGGTCCTGAAGGCGGGGGTCTGGTACCTGTGCGCGCGGGTGCCCGTCAGCGGCGACTTCCGGACGTACCGCATCGACCGGTTCACCTCCGTCGACGCCGGCGAGACCCGATTCGTCCGCGTCGAGGACTTCGACCTGCCCGGTTTCTGGGCGGAGCAGGCCGAGCGGTTCGCCCGGTCGATCCTGCGCGCCGAGGTCGTCGTACGGCTGTCCCCGGACGGCGTGCGCCGGCTGCCGTACGCCGCCGATCCGCTCGCCGCGCGGACGGCGCTCGACAGCGCGGGCGCGCCGGATGCCGAGGGCTGGGTGACGGTGACGCTGCCCGTGGAGTCGGAGGAGGTCGCGCACGGCCAGCTGACGGCGCTCGGCGCGGAGGCGGAGGTGCTGGCCCCGGCGAGCCTGCGGGAGCGGTGCGCGGCGGACGCGGCCCGGCTCGCCGCGCGCTACCGCCGTGCGCACGGCTGACAACGATCCGCCGTACTCCGCGTGCGTCCCACCGGCCGAGGCCCGATGCTGGTGCCGTGATGGATGAGACGGAGTTCTGGGAGCTGATCGACGCCACCCGCGAGGCCGCCGAGGGCGACCCGGAGGAGCAGGCCGACGCGCTGGTGGACCGGCTGCTCCGGCTGGACCCCGAGCTGGTCCTGGACTTCGCCCGTCACTTCGAGGCCCGCTACAACCGGTCCTACCGCTGGGACCTGTGGGGTGCCGCCTGGCTGCTGCTGGACGGGTGCAGCGACGACGCGTTCGACTACTTCCGCTGCTGGCTGATCGGCCAGGGCCGGGAGGTCTTCGAGGGCGCCCTGCACGACCCGGACGCACTCGCCGAGCTGCTGGGCGAGTTCGACGAGGAGATCGACGGCGACGGCGAGGAGCTGGGGTACGCGGCGGACGAGGCGTACGAACAGCTGACCGGCACGGTCGGGCCCGACCTGGGCATCGCCCCGCCGCCGGCCGAGCCGGAGGGCACGCCGCTGGACCTGGAGGACGAGCAGGTGCTCGCCGAGCGCTATCCCCGCCTGTGGGAGCGGTTCAAGGCGTGACGCCGGGTGCCGTACGGCCCGGGTGCCATATCCCCCTGCGCCTGCGGGTGGTGTCGGCGGGCTGCGTGCCGCCTAGGGGGTTCCTGTGGGCGTCCGCCCCTGCAACCGGGCGGCCCGCTCCCGGATCGCCGGGAGGCGGGCGGTGAGGGCCGCGCCGGGGCAGTTGGTCATGAAGCCGTCCTTGTGGGCGGCCAGGGCGGGCAGGGTGGCGGTGGTGCCCGCCTTGTAGCGGCTGAGGCCGCTGCTGGAGACCAGCCGAGCGTCTCCGCGCGGGTCGACGCCGGCCAGGCCGAGTTTCCAGGCGACCAGCGCGGCGATCGCGTCGGTCATGGCCCGGGGCACGGGCACGCCGGCGGTGAAGGTGCCGAGGGCGGCGATGCCGGCGGTGCGGTGGTTGAAGCCCTGGGTGTGGGCGCCGGTGACGGGCCGGTCGGCGCCTCCTGCGCGGCCCTCGTAGATGGTGCCGCAGCGGTCGACGAGGAAGTTGTAGCCGATGTCGTCCCAGCGGCGGGCGCCGGTCTGGCCGGCGTACAGGTGGCGGATGATGCGGGGCGCGTCGGCGCATGTGTAGCCGTTGGGCGAGTCGGTGTGGTGGAGGAAGACGGCGATCACCTTGTCGTCGTAGCGCGGCGGCGGCTGGGTGTGCCCGGTGGCGCGGTCCAGCCAGGCGGAGCGGGGCACGATCCGAGGGCGGGCGGCGCGGTGGACGACGGGTGGCCGGGCGGCCGCCGCGGGCAGGCCGGGGCGGGGCGCGGCGGCCCGCTCGACGCCGCGGGCGCACAGGGCCAGGGCGAGGACGGCGAGCAGCCCGGGCAGGGAGCCGAGCAGCACGAGGAGGGGCCCGGGGGTCCGTCGGGTCCGTGCGGTACGCCGTTTCCCGGCCGTCCGGGCTCTTCGGACGACACGCATGATCCCACTCTCGGGCCGCCGTGCCGTGCCCGCGATGCGTGCTGTGCCACCTGGCGGAACCATCGTCCTGGTCCGGGTCGTTTCTGGGGGTACACACGTACGTGACCGGTTCCGCGGTCCGGTGCTCGTCACCCGGGGGCGTGGCTGATCAGCGGACCCGTGCCGTGCGTACTGAGGGGTCCGAGAGAAAGGCGGCTCCGTGGACCTGCTCGACCTGGTGCTTGTGCTGGTGATCGTCGTCTACGCGGTGGCCGGGTACCGGCGCGGCCTGGTGGCCGGATGTCTCTCGCTGGCCGGGTTCGTGGGCGGCGCCGTGCTCGGCGTGTGGCTGCTGCCCTGGGTGACGGGCCAGGTGGAGCGGGGTACGGCGGCGGCGATGCTGCTCGCGGTGGCGACGGTGCTGGTGCCGGCGGTGGTGGGGCACGAGCTGGCGGGCCGGCTGGCACTGCGGCTGCGCGGGGAGCTGGACCGGGGTCCGCTGCGGGTGGCGGACGGGATAGGGGGCGCGGCGGCGAACTCGGTGGCGGTGCTGATCGTGGCCTGGGTGGCGGCGAGCGTGCTGGGTGCGGCCCCCTCGCAGACCCTGACCACGGCGATACGGAACTCGACGCTGCTGGGCGCGGTGCAGGACGCGATGCCGCGAACGACGCCGGCGTGGTTCTCGCGGGCCACCTCCGCGCTGACCGAGGCGGGTTTCCCGCAGGTGTTCAACCCGTTCGAGAACGAGTCGACGGCCCGGGTGGCCCGGCCGACCGGTGACAGTGTCACCCCGGCCGCGACCCGCGCGGCCAAGCTGAGCACGGTGAAGATCGAGGGTGCCGCGGGCGCCGAGGGCCGGGAGGGCAGCGGGTTCGTCTACGCGCCACGGCATGTGATGACCAACGCGCACGTGGTGGCGGGCATCGCTCACCCGGGCGTACGGGTCGGCGGGGTCGGGCCGTCGTACGCGGCCCGGGTGGTGCTCTTCGACCCGGACCGGGACGTGGCGGTGCTGTATGTGCCGGATCTGCGCGCCCCGGTGCTGCGGTTCGACCCGAGTGCGGCGCGCGGGGACTCGGCGGTGGTGGCGGGCTATCCGCAGGACGGGGCCCTGAACCTGCAGGCGGCGACGGTCGGGAACCGGGTGCGGGCGACCGGCCAGAACATCTACAACGACCGCACGGTCACCCGGGAGATCTACGCGATCCGTTCCACGGTCCGGCCGGGCAACTCCGGCGGCCCGCTGCTGACCACGGACGGCCGGGTGTTCGGGGTGGTCTTCGCCCGCTCCACCTCGGACGCGGAGACGGGGTATGCGCTGACGGCGGCCGAGGTGGCGGGCGACGCCCGGCGGGCGGCCACGGCGACGGCGCCGGTGGACACGGGCGAACTGGTCAGTTCGTAGGGCTCACAGGGCCCGGCCCATGCAGACGTCGTCGACGTACGCGCCGTCGATGAGGAACTCCCCCGGCAGCACGCCCTCGACGGCGAACCCCTCGGACGCGTAGAGGGCGCGGGCCGGGGTGTTGTGCCCGAGCACGCGCAGGGTGAGGCGCCGTGCGCCGCGCCGGCGCGCCTCCGCGACGGCGGCCCGGATCAGGGCGCGCCCGACGCCCTGCCCGCGTGCCTGCGGGGCGACGACGAATCCCTGGATCGCGAGGACGTGCGCGTTGGAGGCGAGCGGGGTGGGGCGGGTGAGCCGGACATAGCCGAGGACGCGTCCCGCGGCCTCGGCGACGAGGAACTCGTGCGGCGGGTGCCGCTCGTCGAAGAACGGCTGGTAGGGCGGCTGGGGCGGGGGCGTCACCGCGTGCAGGGTGGACCAGGTGGCCCGGTCGAGGACGGCCAGGCCCTCCTCGTCGTCGGCCTGGGCGATGCGTATGTGCGGCTCCGGCATGACGATCACCCTACGGCGGGCGGCCGGAGCGTCCCGTCGGGTTTCCGACCGGTCGCACGGTCATGCTGGGGCCATGGAACGTTCACGTATCGCGGTGGCCGGCGCGTCCGGTCTGATCGGCAGAGCTCTGGTGCGGTCCCTGACGGCGGACGGGCACGAGGTCGTACGGCTGGTGCGCCGTGCGCCCCGGGGCGCGGACGAGGTCCGCTGGGACCCCGAGCGGAGTCACGTCGACGCGGCCGGGCTGGCCGGGTGTGACGTGGTGGTCAACCTGGCGGGGGCCGGGGTCGGCGACCGGCGCTGGACCCCCGAGTACAAGCGGCTGCTGCGGGACAGCCGGGTGCTGGGCACGGCCGCGCTCGCCGGGGCGGTGGCCTCGCTGCCGCGGCCGCCGCGGGTGTTTGTGAACGGCAGCGCGATCGGCTTCTACGGCGAGACCGGCGACCGGGCGGTGGACGAGGACGCGCCGCCGGGTGACGGCTTCCTGCCCTCGCTGTGCGTGGAGTGGGAGGAGGCGGCGGCGCCCGTGGCGCAGGCCGGGGTGCGGACGGTGTTCCTGCGCACGGGGCTGGTGGTGGCCCGGGGCGGCGGAGCCTGGGGGCGGCTGTTCCCGTTGTTCCGGGCGGGGCTCGGGGGGCGGCTGGGCGACGGGCGGCAGTACTGGTCGTACATCGCGCTGCACGACGAGGTCGCCGCGATCCGGCATCTCATCGACGGGGACACCCTGTCCGGGCCGTTCAACCTGACGGCTCCCGAACCGCTGACGAACCGTGAGATCACGGCGGCGATGGGGCGGGTGCTGCGCCGGCCGGCGGTGTTCGCGGTGCCCGCTCCGGCCCTGCGGGTGGCGCTGGGCGAGATGGCCGGGGATGTGCTGGGCAGTCAGCGGGTGGTGCCGAAACGGTTGCTGGAGTCGGGATTCCGGTTCGCTTTTCCGGGCATCGATGAGGCGATCCGCGCGGCGGGGTGAGCCGGTTGACTACACCGGCGAACGAAAGTGACCGTATGCGACCTCTATGCGACCGTGCCCTGTTGATGCGCGACCCCTCCTGACCGATCACGGCCCTACCCTCGACCCGAACTCGGGTATCCCTGGGGCCTGTTGGGGGCATGACGTCTCCACCGGCCGCTGCAACCACAGGAGGGGCCTCGTGCTTGAGCCCGCGTACCAGGTGGACGTCGTCATCGTCGGAGCCGGAATCGCCGGACTCTCGGCGGCTCATCGACTGACCAGCGCAGGAATCACCACCGCGGTCCTGGAGGCCGCCCCGTACGTCGGCGGCCGCATGTCGACCGAGAAGGTCGACGGCTTCCGGCTCGACCGCATAGGACAGCTGCTGTCCACGTCCTACCCCGAACTCCGCCTGACCCCGGGCCTGCACGCGCTGAGCGTGCGCCGCTTCGCACCCGGCGTCCTGCTGCACCGCGACGGGCGCACCCAGCGCGCGGGCGTGCCGGCGGCCGGCGGGAGCGCACGGGGCGCACGGGGCGCACTCCATGCAGTGCGCGCTCTGGCGAGCGCCCCACGGGGTCCGGCGGCCACGCCGGGCCGGACCGGCGCGCCCGTGGGCGGCGCGGTGGACCAGGCCCGCCTCGGCGCCGCCCTCGGCCGGATCGCCACGACTCCCGTGGAACGCATCCTGGCCCGTCCCGAGATGCCCGCCGCCCAGGCCCTGGCGCAGCGCGGGGTGCCGGCGCGCACCATCGACGGCTTCCTGCGTCCGCTGCTCGCCGCGCTGCTGTGCGATCCGGAGCTGACCACGTCCAGCCGGTGCGCCGACCTGGCGCTGCGCGCCTTCGCGAGCGGCCGGCTGTGCGTGCCGGAGGGCGGCGCGGAGGTGCTGCCCGAGCTGATGGCCCGGGCCCTGCCGCCGGGCACCGTGCACACCGGGGTGCGGGTCACCTCCGTGTCCACGACCTCGGTGGCCACCGCCGAGCACGGGGAGATCCGGTGCCGGGCGGTGCTGCTGGCGACCGACGCGCGCGCCGCCGCGGAGCTGCTGCCGGGGCTCAGGGTGCCGGACTTCCATCCGGTGACGGTGGTCCACCACACCACCGACGAGCCCGCGGCAGCCTTCGCGACCGGTACCTCGCTGCTGCTGGACGCCGACCGCGGCGGGCCGGTCGCGCACACGGCGGTGCTCAGCAACGTGGACCCGAGCCGGGCTCCGGGCGGCCGGGTGCTGATCTCCTCGACGGTGCTGGGACCGCCGCCCGAGGGCGTGGACACCGCCGTCCGCATCCACCTCGCGCGGCTCTACGGCACCTCCACGCGCCGCTGGGAGACGCTGGCGGTCCACCACACGCCGGAGGCGGTCCCGGCGATGCGCCCACCGCACGACCTGCGTCGCCCGGTACGGCTGCTCGCGGGCCTGTACGTGTGCGGCGACCACCGGGACACCAGCACCGTCCAGGGCGCCCTGCACTCCGCCCACCGGGCCGCGGCCGCGATCCTGACCGACCTGGGCGCGGCAGGCTCGATGCACAGCGCCGACCCGGCCCCGACACTGCCGAGGGCGGCGTGAAGACGGTTCGGCGGGAAGGAAGGTGACCGGCCGTACCCGTCTCCTGCCGCGGCGGAGAACACCGGGTTACCCCAACGCCGCCACCTTCTCCCGGTAGCCCCGCACCGGCGCCGCGTCCCGGTACGGCTCCAGGCGCCGCTCGAAGTCCCGTACGTACTCCACCGCACGAGCGCTCCGCATCTCCACCGCCTGGCCCGCGGCCTCCGCGGCCAGCGCGCACGCCTGGTCGAGTTCGCCGAGGCCGAGCCGGGCGGTGGCGAGGACGACCCGGCAGAACAGCCGGCTGCGGGCGTACGTGGGCGCCCGCAGCTGGAGGGCGCGTTCGGCGTGCTGCGCGGCGGCCCGGAACTGCTGGAGATCCCGGTGGCAGTGCCCGAACTCGTCGGCGAGCTGTCCCTCGTCGAAGAACGCGGCCCAGTACGGCAGCTCGTCCCCGGGCCGGGCCGCCTCCAGCGCGCGCTCGGCCCGGACCAGGGCCGCGGTGCACGCCCGCACCTCGCCCAGGACACCGTGCGCCCGCGCCTCGCAGGCGTGCAGCAGTGCCTGGACGACCGGCGGACCGCCGGTGCCCACCCCCTGCTGGGCGACCCGCGCCAGCTGCACTGCCTCCCTGCCGTGGCCCAGGTAGACGGCCTGGCGGCTCATGGTGACCAGGACGAAGGAGCCGTAGGCCCGGTCGCCGGCCGCCTGGGCGAGCCGCAGGGCCTGCACGAAGTAGCGCTGGGCGAGCCCGTGCGCGGCGATGTCGTACGACGTCCAGCCCGCGAGCCGGGTCAGGTCGGCGGCGGCGCCGAACAGCCGGCGGCCGGTCTGCTCGTCGTAGCTGCCGCGCAGCATCGGCTCGCACTCGTGCTCCAGGTAGCGCACCAGTGCCTGCCGGGCGTGGCCGCCGCCGAACCGGTCGTCGAGCGTGCGGAACAGTTCGCCGACCGAGTGCAGCGCGGCGATGTCGCCGCCGGTCACCTTGTGGCCGGGGGCCCGCTCGGCCTGCCCGCGCATCCGCGGCGGGACCAGCGCCGCATGCGGCGGCTGGGGCTTGGCCGCACCGGGCCGGCCCTGCGGCGGCACCCGGGGCACCAATTCGCGGGCCACCCGGTCGTCGGCCTTGCCGATCAGCCAGTCCCGGCTGGGCACGACGAGTCCGGCCGGGGTGAAGGCGATCTTGCGCAGCTCGGCGTGGCTGCCGGAGTCCTTGCGCCACAGCCCGCTGACGATGTCCACGGCCTCCTCCGGGGTGGCCGCGAACTCCAGTCCGGCGTAGACCGGCGCGCAGGCGTCCAGGCCGAGGTCCTGGGCGGTGAGCCGGCGGCCGAGCCGGCGCGTGAACACCTCGGCGATGAGGGCGGGCGTCGTACCGCGCGGCTGCTGTCCGCGCAGCCAGCGGGTGACCGACGTCTTGTCGTATCTGAGATCCAGCCCGTGCTCCAGCCCGAGCTGGTCGACACGACGGGCCAGACCCGCGTTGGAGAACCCCGCTTCTGCGATGAGCGCGGCGAGCTGTCGGTTGGGGGTGCGCTGCGCGGGTCGGTCCGTCATCTGCGGTGCGGTCTCCTGCCTTCCGGGCCTGTCGAAGTGCCCGGATTGCCTTTGAGCAGCCCTTATGGCCTCACGAACGGCGCGAATGTAGCGGAGAGTGAGCAGACGATCGCATCCTTCGTCGGGCATTCATCCGATCGTGTGAGGAAAGCCCGCCGGGCTGACGTACGCCGGTCGGACGTACAGTGGCGTGGGCGCGATACATGCCTGACACACCAATCGCCGAGGGAGGCGCTTGCCGTGAGCGAGTTGCGGTTCGTCCGCATGGGATTCGGTGCGGATGCCGTCGATTACCAGGAGGCATGGGACGAGCAGCGCCGGGTGCACGCGGCCCGGTTCGCCGACGAGATCCCCGACACGGTGATCCTCCTGGAGCACCCCCCGGTGTACACGGCCGGCCGGCGCACCGAGGACAGCGAGCGCCCGCTGGACGGCACCCCGGTCATCGACGTGGACCGCGGCGGCAAGATCACCTGGCACGGCCCTGGCCAGCTGGTGGGCTATCCCATCCAGAAGCTGCCCCGCCCGGTGGACGTGGTGGCGCACGTACGGCGCCTGGAGGAGGCGATCATCCGGGCGTGCGCCGAGTTCGGCCTGGAGACCACCCGGGTCGAGGGCCGCAGCGGGGTGTGGGTGCTCGGCGACCCGGTCGAGCAGCGGCCGGCACTCGGCGGACTCTCCCTCGACTTCGACCCGCGGCTGAACGACGAGGAGTTCGACCCCCGGCTGAACGGCCCCGAGTACGCCCCCTCCAACGCGGGCCAGCGGCGCGAGGACCGCAAGATCGCCGCGATCGGCATCCGGGTCGCCAAGGGCGTCACCATGCACGGCTTCTCCTTCAACGTGAACCCGGACAACGTCTGGTTCGACCGGATCATCCCGTGCGGCATCCGTGACGCGGGCGTCACCTCGCTCAGCAACGAGCTGGGCCGGGACATCACGGTCGAGGAGGCCCTGCCGGTCGTGGAGCGGCATCTGCGGGACGTGCTGGAGAAGGCGGACCTGAAGCCGCGCGTGATCGAGAAGGCATCCGCCTGACCGAGGGAATGCGTCCTGCGGCCATGAGGTTGGCCTTGCCGGCAGGGCCCACTTAACACGGGCGTACCCTGGTGTACGCCGAAGAATCAAAGCTTAGGGAGCCGACGTGTCCGCAGTCGCACCCGACGGACGCAAGATGCTGCGCCTGGAGGTCCGCAACAGCCAGACCCCCATCGAGCGCAAGCCCGAGTGGATCAAGACCCGGGCGAAAATGGGTCCCGAGTACACGAAGATGCAGAATCTCGTGAAGGGCGAGGGCCTGCACACGGTGTGCCAGGAAGCCGGCTGCCCGAACATCTACGAGTGCTGGGAGGACCGCGAGGCGACCTTCCTCATCGGCGGCGACCAGTGCACCCGGCGCTGTGACTTCTGCCAGATCGACACCGGCAAGCCCGAGGCGCTCGACCGGGACGAGCCGCGCCGCGTCGGCGAGTCCGTGGTCACCATGGACCTGAACTACGCCACCATCACCGGCGTCGCCCGCGACGACCTGGAGGACGGCGGCGCGTGGCTGTACGCCGAGACCGTGCGCCAGATCCACCGGCAGACGGCGAACCGCGAGGGCGGCCGTACCAAGGTCGAGCTGCTGGCTCCCGACTTCAACGCGATCCCCGAGCAGCTCGCGGAGGTCTTCTCCGCCCGCCCCGAGGTGTTCGCGCACAACGTCGAGACGGTCCCCCGGATCTTCAAGCGGATCCGCCCCGGCTTCCGCTACGAGCGCTCCCTGAAGGTCATCACCGAGGCCCGCGACTTCGGCCTGGTGACCAAGTCGAACCTGATCCTCGGCATGGGCGAGACCCGCGAGGAGGTCAGCGAGGCGCTCAAGCAGCTGCACGACGCGGGCTGCGAGCTGGTCACCATCACCCAGTACCTGCGCCCCTCCGTGCGCCACCATCCGGTGGAGCGCTGGGTGAAGCCGCACGAGTTCGTGGAGCTGAAGGAGGAGGCCGAGCAGATCGGCTTCTCCGGCGTGATGTCCGGGCCGCTGGTGCGGTCCTCGTACCGTGCCGGGCGGCTGTACCAGATGGCCGTCGAGCAGCGTCATTCGGCTGCTCCGCAGCGGGGGGGCGACTTCATCGCCGCCCAGGCGGTCTGAGCCCGAGCCATGTGAATTCGCGCACAAGCAATTACCGGCCAGTAATGGCCGAGTCGCCGCGGTCCCGACCGTCCTCGCTGATGAGGGCGCCGTCCGGGGCCGCGTCGCGTTTCGGCTCGTCGCATCAAGGTTTCATGGGTGTTTGACCGGTCGGACATGCCCTGGTAACACCAATCAGTGACTCTGGTATCACGCCCCGTATCACCATCGCTCCGAGGGGGGACCTCGATCATGCAGGCCGCGCCCGTACGCGCCACCGCCATCCCGTCCTTCACCGACGCCCTGCGCGCCGTCGAGTCCCTGCTGATGAGCGGCGGCCAGCGCACCGCCCGCCGCAACGCATGGACCTCCGTCCTGGAGGACCGCCGTCGCGCCAAGGACCGCGTCGAGGCCCAGCGGGTCCTGGAGCAGGCCGCCACCCGCCCCTGACGCCTCCCCCGGCTCCTTGCCGCCGGGCACTGCCGTCGTCTGCGCTCCCGGGGGCACGTAGACTTCTGGGCATGGCGAGGAAGGAAACCGCGGCGGACGCCGCGAACGCAGGGCGACTGAAGCAGATCGCTCTCACGTACAAGATGACCCGCAAGGCCGACAAGAAGATCGGTCTTGTACTCGCGGCCGTCGGCATCGGCACGCTCGGTGTCTTCCTCGCGATCGGCTTCCTGATCGGCCACCCGGTGTACCTGGGCATCTTCGGTCTGCTGATCGCCCTGCTGGCGACGGCGATCGTGTTCGGCCGCCGGGCCGAGCAGGCCGCGTTCGGCCAGATGGAGGGCCAGCCGGGCGCCGCAGCCGCGGTGCTGGACAACATCGGCCGGGGCTGGACGACGACCCCCGCGGTGGCGATGAACCGCAGCCAGGACGTGGTGCACCGGGCCGTCGGCAAGGCCGGCATCGTGCTGGTCGCCGAGGGCAACCCGAACCGCGTGAAGAGCCTGCTCGCCGCCGAGAAGAAGAAGATGAACCGCATCGTCGCGGACGTTCCGGTGCACGATGTGATCGTCGGCAACGGCGAGGGCCAGGTCGAGCTGAAGAAGCTGCGCACGACCATGCTGAAGTTCCCGCGCGTGCTGACCGGCCCCCAGGTGACGGCCACCAACGACCGGCTGCGCGCCATGGGCGACCTGATGAGCAACATGCCGCTGCCGAAGGGGCCGATGCCGAAGGGCATGCGGCTGCCCAAGGGCGGCCCCCGGGGTCGCTAGCGGCCCGCCCGTCCACCGGCCCAGCGCCCCTTCGGGGGCGCTTCGGCGTTTTCCGGCCCGTGACACGCCGCCGAACGGAGCATCCAGCGGGTAATCGGCTCATGCGCTCCTAGCCTTCGGAACGTGACAAAACGCCATATTGCGTACCTCGCATGCACCACCGTCCTCGTCGGTGCCTTCAGCGGCACCACCCCGGCCTCGGCCGCCCACCGGACCCTCGTCGTGCTCCCGGGCCAGTCGATCCAGAAGGCGGTCGACGCCGCCAAGTCCGGCGACACGGTGCTCGTGCTCGCCGGGACCTACCGCGAGAGCGTCACGGTGAAGACGCCGGGCCTGACCCTGCGCGGCGTGGGCCACCACACGGTGATCCGGCCGCCCAAGAAGGCCAAGTCCGCCGTGCGCGGAGCGAAGGCCTCCGTCACCTGCCTCGCGGCCGGCAACGGCATCTGTGTCGTCGGAGGGAAGAAGGCCCTCACGAACGTCACCGTCGCCGACCTCAAGGTGACCGGCTTCGCCAAGACCGGCCTGTGGTCCGAGGGGACCGACCGGCTGACCGTGGAGCGCGTGACCGCCGACGACAACGGCCAGTGGGGCATCGCCCAGGAGCACTCCACCCGCGCGGTCTTCTGGGGGAACACCGCCCGGGGCAACGGGGACGCCGGTCTGTTCCTCGCCAACAGCGTCAAGGCCGAGCAGGGCGCCAAGGACAGCAAGGGCGCGGTGATCGAGGGCAACCATCTGGAGGACAACCGGATCGGCATCACCGTCCGGCGGCTGCGCAACCTCACCGTCACCCACAACCACGCCGTCGGCAACTGCGCGGGCGTGTTCGTCGTCGGCGACGAGAACAAGCCGCGGGCCGGCGCCCTCACCGTCAGCGAGAACCTCGTCGAGCGGAACAACAAGTACTGCCCGAAGACCGCCCGGCTGCCCTATCTGAAGGGCTCCGGCATCGTGCTGACCGGCACCGAGAAGGCCCTGGTGACGCGGAACACGGTCATCGGCCACACCGGCAAGTCCCCGCTGTCGGGCGGCATCGTCCTGTTCAAGAGCTTCGTGGGCGTCAAGAGCGAGAAGAACCGGATCACCGACAACCACCTGGAGAACAACGCGCCGGCGGACCTGGTCAACCAGGAGACCGCGAAGAGCAACAACGCCTTCCAGGGCAACGCCTGCCGGGCCTCCAAGCCCGCGGGCCTGTGCTGACCGGACGGCCGTACCCGACCCACATCAGGAAGGAAGGCGGCACATGACCGCACCATCCTCCGAGCTCTCGGCTCCGCTGGAGCCGGGGGCACCCCCCTCCCCTCCGCCCTCGATGCGGCTGCGCGAGCTGGTGTTCGGAGCGGCCTGCGCCGCGGCCGTCCGCGCCGCCGCCCGGCTGGGCGTCGCCGACGCGCTCGGGGACGCCCCCATGACCGTGGAGGGCCTGGCGGCCGCGCTGCACACCGAGCCGAAACCGCTGCGCCGGCTGCTGCGCGCCCTGTCCTGCTACGGCGTCTTCGCCGAGCGGCCCGACGGGACGTTCGCCCACACCGAGATGTCCCGGCTGCTGCGCGAGGACAACCCGAACAGCCTGCGGGCCATCGCCCTGTGGTGCACCGAGCCGTGGACCTGGGACGCCTGGCCGAGGCTGGACCAGGCGGTCCGCACCGGCCGGAACGTCGTGGAGGACCTGTACGGCAAGGAGTTCTTCGCCTACCTGAACGAGGACGCCCCGGAGTCGGCCGACGTCTTCAACCAGGCGATGACGAGGTCCAGCGAGCAGTCGGCCCGGGAGGTCGCCGCCCTCCTGGACCTGTCCGGCAGCTCGTCCGTCGCCGACATCGGCGGCGGCCAGGGGCACGTCGTGGCGAGCCTGCTGGACAAGTATCCGGCGATGCGGGGCTACCTGCTGGATCTGCCCCGGGTGGTGGAGAAGGCCCTGCCGCGGCTGCGCGAGGGCGACCTCGCGGACCGGACCCGGATCGTGCCCGGCGACGTCCGGGCGTCCGTCCCGGTCGAGGCCGACGTCTACATCATCAAGAACATCCTGGAGTGGGACGACGAGTCCACCGCCCGGCTGCTGTGCAACGTCGTGGAGGCGGGCGGCCCCGGCGCCCGGGTCGTGGTCATCGAGAACCTCGTGGACGACACCCCGTCGATGCGGTTCAGCACGGCCATGGACCTGCTGCTGCTCCTCAACGTCGGCGGTGCCAAGCACACCACCGACAGCATGGTGGGCCGGCTCGAGGCCGCGGGCCTGGCCGTCGGCGACATCCGGCCGGTCAACCCCTTCCTGCACGCGTTCGACTGCACGGTCTCCGGGTGAGCGACTCCCCCGCCGAACACACCGGTGCCGGGTCCGCGTCGTACGCGGGCCCGGCACCGGTGGTCCGGACGGGGATCAGTCGCGGGCGTCGCGCTCCCAGAGGTAGAAGCGCTGCGCCATCGCGTCCTTCGGGGACCGCCAGGTCTCCGGATCGTAGGCGCTGACGTACGCCGACAGGCGCTCGCTGACCTCTCGGAACTCGGGGTGCGAGGTGACCTTGGCGATGGCCGGCCCGGGCTCGCGCTCGGACTCGATGAGGTGCATGTAGACGTCGCCGAACTGGAAGAGGCTGCGCCGGACGACGCCGACGAGGTGGGGCAGCTCGCCCCGGTCGGACTCCGCGAACACCTTGGCGATGTCGGGGGCGGAGCCCGGGGCCATGCGGGCGACGATCAGGGCCTGGTGCACGGTCGTCTCCTCGTCCGGCTCAGTCGGCCAGAGCCGGGGCGGGCCGGTGTCCGGCGGCCGCCTTCTCGATCTTGTCCCGGATCAGGGCCAGCTGGACCTTGCTGTTCTTGTTGATGTTGTCGGTCATCCAGTCGTCGTCGACGGGCGCGTCCGGCTTCATCTCGAAGTCCTGCGTCCAGACCATGCGGGTGCCGGCGGGTACCTCCTCGTACCGCCAGTGGATGTTCATGAAGGCGAAGGGCCCGGTCTCCACCCGACGCGCCGTGACGGTGAGCGAGTCGCGGTCCGGCTCGCGCTCGGAGACCCAGCTCCAGACGGTGCCGTTGTCGTCCGGGTGCATGGTCAGCCGGAAGGTGGTCTTGGCGCCCTCCCGCTTGAGGACCTCGACCGAGGCGTACTCGCTGAACAGCTGCGGCCACCGCTCCAGGTCGTTGGTCATGTCCCAGACCAGATCCAGGGGGGCGGCGATGGTGATCTCGTTCTGGGTGTGTCCTGCCATCTCAGGCTCCTGCCATCAGGGTGCTGTTGACGAGGTTGAGGAACTGCTGGGGCGTCTTGCAGCGCTCCGCGTCGACCGGCATCGGGGTGCCGTGGGTGTTCTCCAGCTCGCCGACGATGCCGAGCAGTCCCAGCGAGTCGACGCCGAGGACGTCGAAGCCGGTGTCCGGCTGTGCCTCGAGCTGCTCCGGGCTGACGGTGACGCCGGCGGCCTTCTTCATCAGCGCGGCGAGTTCTTCCACGGTGATCTGGGGCATGGTTTTCCTCCTTTGCTTGCTCACGCGGTGCCGCGTCGCAGCACCAGCGCCGAGTTCGACCCCATGAGTCCCCGGCTGAGCACCAGCGCCGTGCGCAGCTCGGCGACCCGGGCGCGGCCGGTCACGAGGTCGAGGTCGTGGCAGACGTCGAAGACGTTCGGCGTCGGCGGGATCAGGCCGTGCTCCATTGCGAGCACGGCCGCCGCGGTGTCCAGGACGGGGGCCGCGCAGTAGCCGCGGCCGATTCCGGTCTTCGGTGCCGTCACCGGCACCCGGGTGCCGTGCTCGCCGAGGGCGTCGGCGAGGGCCAGCGCCTCGGCCCGGTCCGCCTCCGGCACCCCGAGGGCGTCGGCGAAGACGACGTCGATCTCCTCGGGCGCGCACTCGGCCTCGTGCAAGGCCTGCCGGATGGCGTGGGCGAGGCCGTCCTGGGACGCCGCCCAGCGGGAGGCGCCGGTGAAGGTGGCCCCGTGGCCCGCCACGACGGCCCGGGGCTCGGTGCCGCGTTCGCGGGCGGAGCCCGCCGCCTCCACGACGAGCATCGCGCCACCCTCGGCGGGCACGAACCCGCACGCCCCGTCCGTGAACGGGCGGTACGCCCGGGACGGATCCGGCTCGCGGCTCAGCTCCTCGTAGCCGAGCTGGCAGACCATCGAGTACGGCGCGAGCGGCGCCTCGGTGGAGCCGGCCACGATCACGTCGGTGCCGCGCCGCACCGCGCGGGCCGCGTGGGCGAGGGCGTCGAGACCGCCGGCCTCGTCGGAGGCGACGACGGAGCAGGGCCCCTTGAAGCCGCGGCGGATGGACACCTGGCCGGTGCTCGCGGCGTAGAACCAGGCGATGGACTGGTACGGCCCGACGAACCGGCTGCCCTTGCCCCACAGTTGCTGGAGTTCGCGCTGGCCGAACTCACCGCCGCCGGAGCCGGCCGCGGTGACCACGCCGATGGAGTACGGCGCGTCGGGGATGTCGGCCAGCGCCAGCCGGGCGTCGTCCAGCGCGAAGTCGGCCGCGGCCATGGCGTAGTGCGTGAACCGGTCGGTCTGGACGAGGAAGCGCTCCTCGATCGTCGCCGCCGGGTCGAAGGCGCGGACCTCTCCGGCCACCTTGAGCGGAAGGTGCTCGCAGCCCTCGCGGGTGATCCGGTCGAGGACGCTGAGACCCTCCTGGGTGGCCTTCCAGAAGGTGTCGGTGCTGGTGCCGTTGGGCGCGACCACTCCGATGCCGGTGATGGCCGCACGCCGGTCGTGCGGTTCGCTCATCGTGTCCTCACTCCCTGGGACGGGTCAGGATCACCGCGGACTGGAAGCCGCCGAACCCGCTGCCCACGGACAGCACGCTGGTCAGCTTCCGTTCACGGGCGACGCGCGGGACGTAGTCCAGGTCGCACTCGGGGTCGGGGATCTCGTAGTTCGCGGTCGGCGGTACGACCTGCTTGGCGAGGGCCAGCACACAGGCGACCAGCTCGATGGCGCCGATCGCCCCGAGGGAGTGCCCCACCATGGACTTGATGGAGCTCATCGGGGTGTCGTAGGCGTGGTGGCCGAGCGCCCGCTTCACGGCCGCCGTCTCGTGGCGGTCGTTCTGCCGGGTGCCGGAGCCGTGCGCGTTGACGTAGTCGATCGCGGTCGGGTCGAGCCGCGCCTGGTCGAGGGCGTTCTCGATGGCTCGTGCCATCTCCAGGCCCTCCTTGGTCAGACCGGTCATGTGGTAGGCGTTGCCGAAGGTGGCGTAGCCGCCGAACTCGCAGTACACGTGCGCACCGCGGGCCCGGGCGTGCTCCAGTTCCTCCAGGACGAGCACCGCGCCGCCCTCGCCCATGACGAAGCCGTCACGGTTGTTGTCGAAGGGCCGGGAGGCGTGCGCGGGGTCGTCGTTGTTCGGGGACGTGGCCTTGATCGCGTCGAAGCAGGCCATGGTGATCGGGGAGATCGGAGAGTCCGAGGCTCCCGCGATGCATATGTCGGCCCGGCCGTCCTGCACGGTGTGGAAGGCGTATCCGACGGCGTCCAGGCCGGAGGTGCAGCCGGTGGACACGGTCTGGACGGGCCCCTGGGCGCCGAAACGTTCCGCCACCGCGGAGGCCACTGTGCTCGGCGAGAACGCCCGGTGCAGCTGCGGCTCCGCCTCGGTGGGGTCGACGTCCCAGCGCTGCCCGCGATGGCTGACCAGGACGTAGTCGTGCTCCAGGCGGGTGGTGCCGCCGACCGCGGTGCCCACCGAGACGCCGACCCGCCAGGGGTCCTCCCCGGCGAGGTCGAGACCGGAGTCCCGGACCGCCTCCTCACCGGCGACCAGGGCGAACTGTATGTACCGGTCCGCCCGCTCGACCTGCTCGGCGTCCAGGCCGTGCGCGGCGGGATCGAAGTCGCACTCGGCGGCGATCCGGGACCGGAGCCCGGCCGGGTCGAAGAACGTGATGCCCCGCGTCGCGGTACGCCCTTCGGCGAGCAGACTCCAGAAAGCCGGTACGCCGATCCCGCCCGGAGCGACGATGCCTATGCCGGTGACCGCCACCCGCCGGGTCATGAGCGGACCTGTTCCCGGTCGGCCGGCTCGGCGGCGACGGCGACCGCCTCCGTCTCCTCCGTGTCGACGTGGCCGAGAGCCGGCCGCGGGGCCAGCGGGCCCAGGTGGAAGACGATCCGCGCCTCCACGTTGCCGACGTTGCGGAAGCGGTGCCGCATGTTCATCGGGATCATCAGCCCCTGCTCGGGCCGCAGCGGGTGCGGCTCGCCGTCCAGGTCCACCTCCAGCTGTCCGCAGACGACGTAGACGAACTCCTCGGAGTACGGGTGGTAGTGCTCCCCGATGCGGTCGCCGGGCTGCACGATGGCCACGCCCATGAAACCGCTGGTGGAGCCCACCGTGGCCGGGGTGAGCATGGCGCGCAGATCGCCGCCGCGCCGGGTGTTGGGCTCGACCTCGCTGAGGTCGATGATCTTCGGAAGGGGTTTGATCACGGCGTTCCTCCGTTGGGGTGCTGGGCCGGCCGGGGTCAGGCGTCCGGGGAGCGGCGGTCGGTGACGAGGTCCATGCCGACGGGCTCGCCGTCCAGCAGGTCGCGCAGCGCGGCCCGGTGCCCGGCCTCCGGCAGGACGGCATCGGCGCGCAGGCCGGCGCGTACGTCGATCAGCCGTACGACGACGTCGTCGCGCTGGAAGATCGTGCTGCGCAGGACCGGGCTGTCCGGGTCGTCCGCCGCCACCGTGTCCTGCTGGGCGAGCAGCTCGGCCAGCCGCATGCCGTCGCCCGGCCGGGCCGGGTAGTACAGCGCCTGCCGCTCGCCCTCGGTGAGTTCGTCCGCGGTGACGTGGTGGACGGCGGGCAGCGCCGCCCGGGTGAAGAAGACCCGTGCGGACTCCTGGTCGTCGAGGTCCCGCTCCTGCTCCAGGTAGGGGTTGATGGCCTCCTCGACGGCGCGTACCTCGGGCTGCCGGGCGACGTGCCGCAGTGCCGCGAGCAGGTCGCCGCGCACCTCGATGGCCCGCACCACCCGGTTGCCGTGCATGAACAGGGAGGTGCGGCACAACCGGGTGGTCTCGTCGACCCGCGCCTGGGGGGAGGCGTAGTTCGCGAGGATCCGCTTGACCTCCGACTCGCTGCCCGGCTTGACCGTGAAGGTCAGCGCGTGCCGGATCACGCCGTCGCCGATCCGCGGGGACGCCTGGAGCCGGCGCCGGGCCGCGGAGGCGGCCGCCGCCTCGCCGCCGGTCTCGCGGACGACGTGGAAGCGCAGCGAGCGGGTGTCCCGGACGCAGCTGTGCAGCGGTTCCACCATCCGCACGTGCTCCTCGCTGTTCACCCAGGTGAGGAACGGCGGGGCACTCTCCCACTCGCTGGTGATGAGCCATTGGGAGGGATTCTCGATCGACTGGCACAGCTGGTCGCTGACGTGGCCGGGCACCTGCGCCACCTGGTTGCACAGTTGCTCGTAGGCCTCCAGGAACTGCTGCTGGGCGCCGTCGTTGACGTCCACGAGCAGGACGACCCGGAGACGGGAGCCGTCGAACACGGACTGGGAGACCCGTTTCGACACCTGACGCGTCGACGGGGCCGAAAGCTTTTCCGACATGGTGGTCATTGCTGCGCATCTCCTTCACGGGGGCAGAGGCGAACGCCGGCCGCCGATGACGCGACGTCAGCGCTTCTTGATCCTGTGCCGCTTCCCGCGGTACGCGCGACTCGCGTGAACCACGTGGGTGATTGAGCACGCGAAAGCTCTCCCAGAGGGCACAGAAACACCAAGGCGCACCCCATCCCGACGCATGCCTCTGGAGCCTCGATGCAGCAGAAAGCCGATCACCAGGTACCCGTCCTCGTCGTGGGCGGGTCTCTGGTGGGCCTGTCCCTCTCCCTGTTCCTGGGCCGTCTCGGCGTACCGCACATGCTCGTCGAGCGGCATTCCGGCACCTCGATCCACCCGCGTGGCCGCGGCAACAACCTGCGGACGATGGAGCTGTTCCGGGTGGCCGGCATCGAGCCGGACATCAAGGCGGCGGCCTCGCTCCTCGCGGACAACCACGGCATCCTGCAGACCCCGACCCTGGTCGGCGACGCCGGCGAGTGGCTGTTCAAGCACATCGACCCGGGCGGCGGACTCGCGAGATTCAGCCCCACCACGTGGTGCCTGTGCAGCCAGAACGACCTGGAGCCGGTGCTGGTGAAGGGGGCCCGCGCGCTCGGCGGCGACCTGCGTTACTTCCATGAGCTGGAAGGCTTCGAGCAGGACTCCGAAGGGGTGACGGCGTTCGTCCGGGACCGCGACGGCGACCGGCTCTACACGGTCCGCGCGGGTTACCTGGTGGCGTGCGACGGCCCGCGCAGCCCCGTCCGGCGCCGGCTCGGCATCGGGCAGAGCGGCCCCGGCGACCTCTTCGCCAACGTGAGCGTCACCTTCCGGTCCAAGCTGCTCGCCGACACGGTCGGCGACCGGCGTTTCATCTGCTGCTACCTGACCAGTCCCGGAGCCGACGGCGCGCTGCTGCCCGTCGACAACAAGGAGCACTGGGTCTTCCACGCCCCCTGGCACCCGGAGCAGGGCGAGACGCTGGACGAGTTCACCGAGGAGCGGCTCCAGCGGCACATCCGTCAGGCCGTCGGCGTCCCCGACCTCGACGTCGAGATCACCGGCAAGGCGTCCTGGCGCGCCGCGGAACGGGTCGCCGAGCGGTACACCGCCGGCCGGGTCCTGCTCGCCGGCGACTCCGCCCACGAGATGTCCCCGACCGGCGCCTTCGGCTCCAACACCGGCATCCAGGACGCCCACAACCTGGCCTGGAAGCTGGCCGCCGTCCTCGACGGCTGGGCCGGACCCGAGCTGCTGGAGACGTACGACACCGAGCGCCGGCCCGTCGCCCTGGCCACCAGCGCCCGGGCCTCGGCCCGCTCCGTGGAGCACAGCCACCCCGGCTTCGCCCCCACCCCCGGCGTCGGCGGCGGCCCGCGCAGCGGCATCCTCCCCGTCGTCCTCGCCTACCGCTATCTGGAGGGCGCCGTCGTGGGCGCCGACCCCGCCCAGCCGGTCGTACCCGACGGGATGAATTTGACCGGGCAGCCGGGCAGCCGGGCCCCGCACCTGTGGCTGCGCCGGGCGGGCGAGCGGCTCTCCACGGTCGACCTCTACGAGCGGTCCATGGTGCTGCTCAGCGACGCCGGGTCGGCCGCGGGCAGGGCCTGGCACGCGGCCGCCCGCCGCGTCGCCGAGGCGGACGGCGTCCGGCTGGCGGCGTACCGGATCGGTGCCGGGGCGGACGCCGAGCTGGCCTACGACGGGGAGGGCCCCGCCGGCGGCAGCGACTGGGCGGCGGTGCACGGCACGACGGCCGACGGGGCGGTCCTGGTACGGCCGGACGGGTTCGTGGCCTGGCGCGCGCCCGGCGCCGTACCGGATCCGGAGGCCGAGCTGCGGACGGTGCTGGCGGCGGTGCTGCGCCGGGGCTGAGACCGCGCACACGGTGAGGGCCACCCGCACCGGGCGGCGCGGGTGGCCTTTGTGCCGTACATCACATCGTCAGACGCGGACTTCGACCGTCTTCGCGATCCGGTCGTGCAGGCCGCGGCCGTCGCGGTCCCAGATCAACGCGGGGATCGCGAGGCACAGCAGGACCGTGCGCAGCAGGGAGCGCAGCGGGCTGACCGTGCCGGTCTCCAGGGCCACCACCCGGATGCCGAAGAGGCGCTTGCCGGGGGTGAAGCCGACCGTGCCGACGGTCAGGGCGCTCAGGACGAAGAAGAGGGCCAGCGCCCAGTTGCTCGTAGCCGGGCTGTTGCCGTGCGTGATCAGGCCGTATGCGATCAGGACGCACAGCGCCCAGTCCACGGCGAGTGCGCCGAGCCGCCGTCCGGGCCGCGCGATCGAGTTCGGGCCGTGCTCCGGGAGACCGAGTTGCTCGCCCCGGTATCCGAAGTCGGCGCCCGCCTCTTCCATGGCCGCGCGCGGCCCGGAGAGCCACGATCCGATTGCCTGCCTGTTGTCCACCCGTCCACGGTACTGCGCCCGGTTTCGGGCACTACGCACAGGGGTGTGTCGGGGCTACCGTGGACACGTGGCCGGTTAACTTCTGCGAAACAAACGGGTCACGCCCGAGAAATCACCCGTCCCTAGGGTCGAGACCAGCGTGTGCCACCGCACTGGCCGCACGAACGATCTACCACCCCGGCGTCGACGGTCGGGAGTAGGAGGAGCTGGATGTTCCAGAACGCCGACGAGGCCAAGAAGTTCATCGCGGACGAGGACGTCAAGTTCGTCGACGTCCGGTTCTGCGACCTGCCGGGCGTCATGCAGCACTTCACGGTGCCCGTTGAGGCGTTCGACCCGGACGAGGAGCTGGCCTTCGACGGATCGTCGATCCGCGGTTTCCAGGCCATCCACGAGTCCGACATGGCTCTGCGTGCGGACCTGTCCACCGCCCGTGTGGACCCGTTCCGCCGCGACAAGACCCTCAACATCAACTTCTTCATCCACGACCCGATCACGGGCGAGCAGTACTCCCGTGACCCGCGCAACGTGGCGAAGAAGGCGGAGGCGTACCTGGCGTCGACGGGCATCGCCGACACCGCGTACTTCGGTCCCGAGGCCGAGTTCTACGTCTTCGACAGCGTCCGTTTCGCCACCTCGGCGAACGAGTCCTTCTACCACATCGACTCCGAGGCGGGTGCCTGGAACACCGGCGCCCTGGAGAACAACCGTGGGTACAAGGTCCGCTACAAGGGCGGCTACTTCCCGGTGGCGCCGGTCGACCACTTCGCCGACCTGCGCGCCGAGATCTCCCTGGAGCTGGAGCGGTCCGGCCTGAAGGTCGAGCGCCAGCACCACGAGGTGGGCACCGCCGGCCAGGCGGAGATCAACTACAAGTTCAACACGCTGCTCGCCGCCGCCGACGACCTCCAGCTCTTCAAGTACATCGTGAAGAACGTCGCCTGGCGCAACGGCAAGACCGCGACCTTCATGCCGAAGCCGATCTTCGGTGACAACGGCTCGGGCATGCACGTGCACCAGTCGCTGTGGAGCAACGGCGACCCGCTGTTCTACGACGAGGCCGGCTACGCGGGCCTGTCGGACACCGCCCGCTACTACATCGGCGGCATCCTCAAGCACGCCCCGTCGCTGCTGGCCTTCACCAACCCGACGGTGAACTCGTACCACCGTCTGGTGCCGGGCTTCGAGGCGCCGATCAACCTGGTGTACTCGCAGCGCAACCGCTCCGCCGCCATGCGTATCCCGATCACGGGTTCCAACCCGAAGGCCAAGCGTGTCGAGTTCCGCGCGCCCGACTCCTCCGGCAACCCGTACCTCGCCTTCTCGGCCCTGCTCCTCGCGGGCCTGGACGGCATCAAGAACAAGATCGAGCCGGCCGAGCCGATCGACAAGGACCTGTACGAGCTGGCTCCCGAGGAGCACGCCAACGTCGCCCAGGTCCCGACCTCGCTGAACGCCGTCCTCGACGCCCTCGAGGCCGACCACGAGTTCCTCCTCCAGGGCGACGTGTTCACGTCCGACCTGATCGAGACGTGGATCGACTTCAAGCGCACCAACGAGATCGCCCCGCTCCAGCTGCGTCCGCACCCGCACGAGTTCGAGCTGTACTTCGACGTGTGACAGACGCCCCCCGCGTGGCCGAGGCCCCGTCGCTCCCCCCGTGGAGCGGCGGGGCCTCGCCCTTCCCCCTCTTGTCCCCCCCTGCCGCCTCAGCTCAGCGCTGACGCGGACGGCACGACCACCCCGTAGAGGTCCTGGACGGTGGCGAGAGCGCCGTGGTGGATCTGCTCCGCGGGCACCTCGGCGACCGCCGTCCGCAGGGGCCGGGTCGCGGAGGCGTCGGCCACCACGGTGGGCCGGTTGCCGCGCAGGAACGCGCCCTGCGCCGTGGCCAGCACGCACATGTGGGTCATGAAGCCGGCGATCACCACGTCCTTGTTCCCCGCGGCGTCCACGTGCTCGGCGAGGTCGGTGTCGAGGAACGCGTTGGGGGTGTGCTTCACGACGACGGGCTCGCCGTCTGCGGGGGCCACGCGGGGATGGATCCGGCCGATCTCGGCGCGGATGTCGTACGGGGTGCCCTCGCCGCCGTCGTTGACGACGTGGACCACCCGTGCCCCCGCAGCCCGCGCCCTGGCCAGCAGCTCGGCCGCGGCGTCCAGGGCGGCGTCCCAGCCCGTCAGCTCCATGACGCCCCGCGTGTAGGTGTTCTGGTAGTCGACCATGATCAGCGTGGAGCCGGCGAGCGCGGCCGGGGTCTGGTCGAAGCCGTTCAGTTCGCGCAGGGTCGTGGTGGGCATGGCCGACCTTTCGATCCGGGGGCCGTGGGGTACGCCGACCACCCTAGGAGCCGGCCCGGATGGCAGCAATGTCATGTAACTTGCAGATCCGGACATGCACGGGAGTGCCGGGCCGAGGGGGAGCACATGAGCGGTGTCCGACGGCTGGTCGTCGTCATGCTGTTCGACGGCGTCGATCTGCTGGACGTCACCGGGCCGCCGGAGGTGTTCGCCCTGCTCGGGCAGGAGACCGACGGCGATACCGGCTACCAGGTGGCGCTGGCCGCCGCGACCCTGGACCCCGTCACCACCTCCGCCGGGGTCCGGCTGCTGCCCGACCTCACCTTCGCGGAGGTGGCCCGGCGCGCCGTCGACACGCTGCTGGTGCCCGGCTCGGTCGACACCGACGAGCAGGGCCGGGTGCGGGCCGTGACCGATCCGGACCTCGTGGGCTGGGTGAAGACGCTCGCCGCCCGGACCCGGCGCATCGCGTCCGTCTGTGTCGGCGCCCACCTGCTCGCCGCCGCCGGTCTGCTGGACGGCAAGCGCGCCACCACCCACTGGTCGACCGCGCAGCAGCTCGCCGCCGAGCATCCCTCGGTGAAGGTCGACGCCGACCCGGTCTACATCCAGGACGGCGGGGTGTGGACCGGCGCGGGCGTCACCGCCTGCCTGGACCTGTCCCTCGCGCTGGTCGCCGAGGACTTCGGGGAGGCCGTCGCCCTGCGGGTCGCCCGCCAGCTCGTCATGTACCTGAAGCGGCCGGGCGGGCAGAGCCAGTTCAGCGTGCCCCTGGAGCCCGTCTCGCCGACCCGGCGCATGGCCGAGCTGCGCCACTTCGTCACCGAGCACCTCGCCGAGCCGCTGACCATCGCCGACCTCGCCGGGCACGCCCACGTCAGCGAGCGCCAGCTGACCCGGATCTTCAAGACGGAACTGGGCACGACCCCGGCCGCCTACATCGAGGCGGCCCGCGTCGAAGCGGCCCGGAACCGGCTGGAGACCACGGACGACACCCTCGACCGCATCGCGTCCGCCTGCGGCTTCGGCACCACCGACACCCTCATCCGGGCGTTTCGCCGCACACTCGACACGACCCCCACGGAGTACCGCACCCGTTTCCGCCACTCCGGCTAGCCGGCCGGGCCCGTGTGCAACCTTTCCGGCTTCCCAGACTTCCTATTGTCGGGGGATCATCCCTCCGGACTCTGTCGGACGAGAGAGGTTGAACGGGGATGCCGGAACAGGACGACTGGGAGCGCGAGTTCGATCACAGGTGGGCGAATTCCGCCGAGCACAAGGAGCCCTCCGCCCGGGCCCGGATGCTCGCCGCCCGCTGGAAGGAGAACCCGCCGAATCCGCTGCCCTTCCGCGCGGATCCGGACCCGGTGCCGCGCCGGTCGTCATGGGTGTCGACAGCCGTGGTGCTCGGCTGCGTGGCCGTGGTGATCGTGCTGCTGGGCTACGCGCAGATGCGCTCCCCCTACTAGGCGTCGACAGGTGCACACTGGACAGCGGGACGAGTGCCTGACTGCGGGGTGATGCACCATGCAGAGCCGCTTCCGGAGCGATCGGCGGCTGACCGTGCGGATGGGTCTCACGCTGTTCCTGCTCGGACTGCTGTACGTGGGCTTCGTCGCCGCGCTGATCGTGCTGCTGAAGTCCTGGCTGCTGGTCGTCGTCCTGATCGGGGCGATGTTCGTGGCGCAGTTCTGGTTCTCCGACCGGATCGCGATGTTCGCCATGCGCGGGCGGGTCGTGGAGCGGGCGGAGTATCCCGAGCTGCACGCGGTGGTCGACCGGCTGTGCGCCATCGCGGACATGCCCAAGCCGGTGGTCGCCGTCTCCGAGATGGCCATGCCGAACGCGTTCGCGACCGGGCGCGATCCCGGCCATGCCGTGGTCTGTGTGACCACCGGGCTGCTGCGCCGGCTGGAGCCGGCCGAGCTGGAGGGCGTGCTCGCGCACGAGCTGTCGCACGTGGCGCACAAGGACGTCGCCGTGATCACGATCGCGTCCTTCCTCGGGGTGATCGCGGGTCTGGTCGTCCGGTTCGCCTTCTACTCGCAGGTCCTCGGCGGGGGCCGCCGGGACCAGAACACCGCCGCCGTCCTCGCCGCCGTGCTGGGCGTCTCGGCGGCCGTGTACGCGATCAGCTTCCTGCTGATCCGGGCGCTGTCCCGGTACCGGGAGCTGGCGGCCGACCGCGCGGCGGCGCAGCTGACCGGCCGGCCCTCGGCCCTGGCGGCGGCGCTCACCAAGGTCTCCGGGGACATCGCGCGGATACCGACCAAGGACCTGCGGACGGCCCAGGCGTTCAACGCGTTCTACTTCACCCCGGCGACCGGCCGGGAGCCCGGCATCGAGCGGTTCTTCTCCACCCACCCGTCCCTGGAGCAGCGGCTGGAACAGCTGGGCCGGATCTCGGCGGAGCTGGGCGAGGCCGCCACCCCGGGGAAGGCGGGCTGACCGGTGGGGCTGCTGGACATCCTGCTGGGCCGGACGAAACCGGTCGCGCCCGACCTCGACCAGCTCTTCGCGCTGCCGTCGGCGGCCGTGACACTCCAGGCGGCGGCCGGTTTCACGCCGACCGGAAGCGGGGCGGTGTGCTTCGCCACGGTGGAGGGCGCGGCCTTCGAGCAGCTCCACCGCGAGGTGCAGGCGCTGCTGGACGCGGACACCGACCGCACCGGCCCGCCGGTGGAGCTGCGCCGGGACGACTACGGCTACTCGTGGCTGGTGTCGCGGCGCTCTCCCCAGCAGCTGCCGCAGCTCGTCACCGACCTGCACGCGGTGAACAGCTCGCTGGAGGCGGACGGTTTCGGCCCGCAGCTGCTGTGTTCCCTGGCCGCCTTCACGGACGACACCGGGCGGAAGCTGGCGCTCGTCTACCTCTACAAGCGCGGCACCTTCTATCCGTTCGCCCCGCTGCCCGGCGCCGCCGAGCGGCGGGACAGCGCGCTGGAGCTGCTGGTGAAGGCGGCGCTCGGGAACGACCTGCGGATCGAGCCGGATCTGGGCCGCTGGTTCCCGGTGTGGGGCGCCCCCGGCCTGTGACGGCCGGCGACGCCCCCGCTCACCGCGTCTTCTCCCGCTGCTGCCGGCGGGCTTCCAGGGGCCGCTCCCGGCGGTAGCGGCGCTCCCACCGGGCCTGCCGCTCCCGGCGCTCCCGGTACGCCCGGTAGCTGTCGGGCAGGGCGCCACCGGAGCCGGCGGCCGGGGTCGTACCGGGCGAGCCACGCCCCTGCGTCGCGTACAGATACAGCAGCGCGACGGCGGCGAGCCACCAGAGATGGTTTCCGATTCCGAGGACCACCAGGACGACGGTCCCGGACGTGACGAGTAGGGACGGGGTGACCGCCGGTGCATCCGGTTTTCGAGTCCGCCGCCCACGGGCGGCCGGTGCGCAAACACGTGCGGTCCACTCCGAGGGCTGCCGAGCCGTGGTGTTCGACTTCGCCGGGCACGGCGAAAGCACCGGCCGTCTCTCGGAGTTGGTCCTGCGGCGGCGGTGCGAGCAGGCACTCGCGGTGCTCGACGCGCACGCCCCGGCGGGGAACCCGCTGGTGCTGGTCGGGTTCAGCGGTGGGGGTCTCCCGTACGCACCCGAGGCATGGGAGCTGCCGTTCGAGGACGGCCAGGGGCGGTTCAGCCCCGGCGGACGACGACACAGGGCGTGGGCCCGCGCGAGCAGTTCGTATACGCGGGCGGGAAGAGCGAACAGGGCGTGTACTCGGTCTCCGCACGCCTGCCGCGGCCGCCGGTACGGCCTGGCGGCATGGTGGTACCGGGTGCCCCGCAGCGGTGTGGGGCACCCGGCAACCGCTCAGCGCGAGTAGCGCATCAGCGCCCGGACCATGTGGCACGTGGTGTCGGACGGTGGACGCATGCCGATGCGCTCCGCCGCGCTGCGGATCGTCTCGTCCTGGGCCTGGCCCGGCAGGTAGACCCCGGAGTCGAGCAGGGCTATGGCGAGGCGCATGGCCTTCAGGCGCCGGTTGTGCGTGACGTACCACTCCCGCGGCCGTCCGGCCGGCAGCGGCCGCTTCACCACGGGCTCGTAGGGCGAGTCGAACAGTACGGAACGGTGGGCGGTGGACTGGGTCGGAAACGGCTTCGGCTTCACGGCGGCAGCGGGCACAGGCATCCTCCTGTCGCGGTCAGGACACACACCGGGGATCCGGTGCCCGTCCTCGAACACTGCTTCTATTCTACGGCCCACCACTGACAAAAGGCCCTGGCCACAAGGGCTTTCGGGGCCCCAGTGACGGGGGTGCCGGACGGGTTTGGCGTACCGTGTGCGGCATGGAGATCTGGATCAATCCGGCCTGTTCCAAGTGCCGCAGCGCGCTCAGCCTGCTCGACGCCGAAGGGGCCGAGTACACCGTCCGGCGGTATCTGGAGGACGTGCCGAGCGAGGACGAGATCAGGGCCGTACTGGACCGGCTGAACCTCGAACCGTGGGACATCACCCGCACCCAGGAGGCGGCCGCCAAGGAGCTGGGGCTCAAGGAGTGGCCGCGGGACGAGACCGCGCGTGACCGGTGGATCACCGCGCTGGCCGAGCACCCCAAGCTCATCCAGCGCCCGATCATCACCGCCGACGACGGAACGGCCCTGGTCGCCCGCACCGAGGAGGCCGTGCGCGAGGCCATCGACCACAGCAAGAGCTGAGGAATGCTCAACTCACCTGTGACGCAGGTAACTTGAGAATGCCACGGTGACCACTGAGTAACCTCGTTCGGCATCTCGTACATAGCGGCGTACGCTCCCCTACCTCTTCAGGAGGCGCGCATGTCGCGTAGGCGAACACTCAGCACGAAGAAGAAGCTCGCGCTGCTCGTCAGCGCCGCGGCGGTGGCGGGCGGCGGAGCCTTCGCGCTCGCCGCCACCTCGAACGCCGCGCAGCCCGCGAAGAACGCCAAGACGCTGTCCGCGGACTCGACCGCCTGCCAGGGGCTCGCCACCGCCCTCGGCAACAACGAGAAGTTCATCGCGGACCAGAAGGCGAAACCGGACGCCCAGTCGGCCGCCCGGATCGCCAACCGCGAGAAGGTCATCGAGCAGATCAAGGTCCAGCAGAAGGCGGCCGGCTGCACCGTTGGGGAGTCGGCTCAGGGCTCCCAGTCGGGGCAGGGTGCCGCGGATCAGCAGGGCCATGCCGGCCAGCAGGGCAATGCCGGCCAGCAGGGCGGCGAGCAGGCCGGGGGTGCACAGCAGAGCGCCCAGCCCGGGCAGGGCGGCGGCGCGGGCGACGCCGGCGGCGCCACGGCCGCCGGCCAGCAGGTGTGCAAGGGCTCGACCGTGACCCTCTCCGGCGAGGGCGGCGCCCCGGCCGCGTCCAGCAACCAGTTCCCGGCGGGCACCACCCTGAAGGTCACCAACCTGGACAACAACAAGTCCACGACGGTGAAGGTCACCTCGGTCTCCGGCAGCTGCGTCCTGCTCAACAACGCGGCCTTCGAGCAGGTCCGGGAGCCCGGCAAGTTCCTCATCCGCCGGGCGGTGATCGAGAAGGTGGGATGAGGTGGGGCCGGCGACCGCGACGGGGGTGGCGGTCGCCGGCCGTCCCATATCCCACGACCATCCGCCTCACAATGTGAGACACGGCACAGAAGCACCAGGTAACACGGGGTTCACATACGAGCAATGACCGGGAAACGGCCTGTTGACAGGCTGCCCGGCAGATCGAGCGGCGCCCCCGTGCCGCAGCGCCGCAGCACCCGCGTAGTGCGCCCGACCCACCCCCGAAGGATGTGGCCCCCGTGACCTTCAAGGCTGAGTACATCTGGATCGACGGCACCGAGCCGACGGCCAAGCTCCGTTCCAAGACGAAGATCATCGCGGGTGCACCGGCCGGCCTCGACGCGCTGCCGATCTGGGGCTTCGACGGGTCCTCCACCAACCAGGCCGAGGGACACTCCTCGGACCGTGTGCTCAAGCCGGTCTTCACCTGCCCGGACCCGATCCGCGGCGGCGACGACATCCTGGTGCTGTGCGAGGTCCTCGACATCGACATGACCCCGCACCGGTCCAACACGCGGGCCGCGCTGGCCGAGGTCGCCGAGCGGTTCGCCGCGCAGGAGCCGATCTTCGGCATCGAGCAGGAGTACACCTTCTTCGACGGCTCCCGCCCGCTGGGCTTCCCCGAGAACGGCTTCCCGGCCCCGCAGGGCGGCTACTACTGCGGTGTCGGCTCCGACGAGATCTTCGGCCGCGACATCGTCGAGGCCCACCTGGACAACTGCCTCAAGGCCGGTCTCGGCATCTCCGGCATCAACGCCGAGGTCATGCCGGGCCAGTGGGAGTTCCAGGTCGGCCCGCTCGCCCCGCTGGAGGTCTCCGACCAGCTGTGGGTGGCCCGCTGGCTGCTGTACCGCACCGCCGAGGACTTCGGCATCTCCGCGACCCTGGACCCGAAGCCGGTCAAGGGTGACTGGAACGGCGCGGGCGCGCACACCAACTTCTCCACCAAGGCGATGCGCGAGGGCTACGACGCGATCATCACCGCGTGCGAGTCGCTCGGTGAGGGCTCCAAGCCGCTGGACCACGTCAAGAACTACGGTGCCGGCATCGACGACCGCCTGACGGGTCTGCACGAGACCGCCCCGTGGGACAAGTTCTCCTACGGCGTCTCCGACCGCGGTGCCTCGGTCCGCATCCCGTGGCAGGTCGAGAAGGACGGCAAGGGCTACATCGAGGACCGCCGCCCGAACGCCAACGTCGACCCGTACGTGGTGACCCGCCTGCTGGTGGACACCTGCTGCTCCGCGCTGGAGAAGGCCGGCCAGGTCTGATCCGCCCAGCTCTCCCCGAGGGGCGCCCGCCGACACGGCGGGCGCCCCTCGCGCATGTCGTGCACGGGCCCCCGGGCGGCCACGACCGATCCCGGCCGGGGCCGCCGCATGCCGGCCGAGGCGCGCCCGAGGTCGCGCTGTCCGAGGAGTGAGACGCCGTTCCGGCCACGGGAATTCACCGACAAGGCGCTGACCAGGGCCGAACGCCGGGGCGGGGGACGGATGCAACGCCACTTTCACGCCACCGAAGCGTCCAAGCAGTGAGAGGACTCTCCTGCCCGCAGGCCGCCTCTGCTTCAATGGGCCCATGGCCGGCATCCAACACATCACCGCGACGGGTCGTCAGGACCTCGAGCCGTTCTGGCCTTCCCGTCAGCACCACGACTTCGACCGTGTGTGTTGCCGCGCGACGAACGCGCGGGCCCTCTAAAGCCGTACACCCCGGCCTTCGGCCAGCGCGAAACGACGTACGTCCTCCGGCGCGCCCGACCACGAATCGCGGCCGTCGCATCGTCCGACGAACTCTCGCGCGAAAGAGCTGACCTCTCATGGCGATCACCCGTTCCCTCTCCACCGCCAGCCTGACCACCCCCGCCCCGAACGGCACCCGGCACCGGTTGCGCGCCGTCGACCGCGACGAGGTGGTCGTCGACGTCCCGGACTTCCTGCCGCCGGGTGCCAGGTGGCTGCCCGCGCCGCAGCACACCCTGCCCACCCTGCCGGGCCAGCCGCCGATGGTCGGCTACCTGGTGCTGGTCCCGGCCGACCAGCAGCCACCGTTCCTGCCGGTCGCGGTCCCGGAGCGGCCGGAGGACGAGGCGGACATCGCCGCCGACCCGCTGGTGCGGATCGACACCGTGCGGCGCACCGCCGGCGTCGACGGCCGCGAACTCGACCTCACCTACCTGGAGTTCGAGCTGCTCGCCCACCTGGTGGCGCACCCGCACCGGGTACACACCCGCGACCAGCTGGTCACCACGGTCTGGGGCTACGGACACGTCGGCGACGGCCGCACCGTCGACGTGCACATCGCCCGGCTGCGCCGCAAGCTGGGCGCCCAGCACCGCCAGACGATCCAGACGGTGCGCCGGGTCGGCTACAAGTACGCCCCGCCGGCCGGCCGCTGACCCCCGGCTCTGCCCTCGGCAGAGCCCGGTACCGGTCCGCGCCCTGAGCGGGCACGATCCCGGCATGAGACTTCTTGTGCTGGGTGGTACGGAGTTCGTGGGGCGGGCCGTCGTGGAGGCCGCGCTGGGGCGCGGCTGGGAGGTGACCGTCTTCCACCGGGGGCGGCACCGACCTCCCGCCGGCGTACGGTCGTTGCGCGGCGACCGCACCGCGCCCGACGGCCTCGCCGCGCTCGCGGCGGATGCCGGCTGCTGGGATGCCGTGGTCGACACCTGGTCGGCCGCCCCGCGTGCGGTGCACGAGGCGGCCCGGCTGTTGCGCGGCCGGGCCGGGCGGTACGCGTACGTCTCCAGCCGGTCGGTGTACGCCTGGCCCGGGCCGCGCGGAGCCGCGGAGGACGCACCGCTGGTCGACGGCGCGGCCGACGCGGAGGTGACGGAGTACGCGGCCGACAAGCGCGGCGGCGAACTGGCCGCCGTCGGGGCCTTCGGCGAGGAGGGCTCGCTGCTGGTCCGGGCCGGGCTGATCCTCGGCCCGTACGAGAACGTCGGCCGGCTGCCCTGGTGGCTGACCCGGATCGCCCGCGGCGGCCCGGTGCTGGCCCCGGGGCCGCGCGAACTGCCGCTCCAGTACGTCGACGCGCGCGACCTCGCCGACTGGCTCCTCGGCGCGCTGGAAGGGGAGTTGAGCGGCCCGTACAACCTGGTGAGCCCGCCCGGCCACACCACCATGGGCGAACTGCTCCAGGCGTGCCTGCGGGTCACCGGCGCGGACGCGGAGCTGCGCTGGACCGACCCGCAGCTGATCCTGGACGCCGGAATCGAGCCGTGGACCGAGCTGCCGGTGTGGGTGCCGCCGGGCGGTGAGATGTACGACGCCGTGCACTGCGCGGACGTGTCGCGGGCGCTCGCGACCGGGCTGGTGTGCCGGCCGGTCGAAGAGACCGTCACGGACACCTGGCGGTGGCTGACGGAGATCGGCACCGCACCCCTGAGGCCGGACCGGACCGGCAAGGGACTGGACCCCGAGGTGGAGGCGAAGGCGCTGGCCCGGGCCGGGGGTGTACCTGGCACCACCCCCTGACGTGGGCCTTCGCCCAGTGACCGGGGCGTCCGGGTCGGAGAGACTGACGCCATGAACACCGACACGCAGGGGCACGATGTCCGCACCCGCACCCGGGAGGTGGTGCTGGCCGCCGTACGGGGCCTCGTCCTGGCCCTGGCGATGCTGCCGGTGACCGTGCTGTGCTTCGTCCTGACCGTCGTCTCCCTGGAACTCGTCCCGATCGGTCTCGGCCTGTTCCTCGCCCCCTGGATCCTCGGCGGAGTGCGGGAGTACGCGAGCACGCGACGCAGGCTCGCCGCCGAGTGGTGCGGGGTGCGGATCCCGGTGGTGTACCGGCCGATCCCTGAGGGCGCCAACCCCTGGACCCGCACCTTCACCATGCTCCGGGACCCGCAGACCTGGCGGGACGTGCGCTGGCTGCTGGTCGACATGACGGCCGGCTTCGTCACCGCGCTGCTCCCTGCCGTGCTGCTGCTGTTCCCGATCGAGGGGCTGCTGCTGCCGGTCGGGCTGTGGCGCGCGTACGTCCCCGGTCCGGGCGACACCTACTGGTACGCGTTCGTGCCGGTCACCGGTCAGGCGACCGCCTTCCTCGCCGCCGCGCTCGCCGCCGTGCTGCTGTGGGTCGCCTACCGCTACACCCCGGCGCTGCTCACCGCCCACTTCCGGCTCACCCGAGCCGTCCTCGGCGGCGACGCGGAACTCGCCGAGCGGGTCCGCGTGCTGACCGAGACCCGGCGCGACGCCGTGGACACCTCCGCCGCCGAACTGCGCCGCATCGAGCGGGACCTGCACGACGGCGCCCAGGCCCGGCTGGTCGCCATGGGCATGGACCTCGGCACCATCGAGATGCTGGTCGAACAGGACCCGGCCCAGGCGAAGAAGCTGCTCGCCCAGGCCCGCCGGAACTCCGCCGAGGCCCTGGAGGAGCTGCGCGACCTGGTGCGCGGCATCCACCCACCGGTCCTCGCCGAACGCGGACTCGGCGACGCCGTACGGGCGTTGGCGCTCCGGCTGCCGCTGCCCACGGAGGTGACCGTGGAGCTGCCCGGCCGGGCGGACGCGCCCGTGGAGTCGGCCGCCTACTTCGCGGTGAACGAGGTGCTCACCAACGCCGTCAAGCACGCGGGCGCCGACCGGGTCTGGATCGACGCGCACCACACCGACGGCCGGCTGCGGATCACCGTCACCGACAACGGCAGGGGCGGTGCCCGGGTCGGGGCGGGCTCGGGGCTCTCCGGGGTCGAGCGCCGGCTCGGTACATTCGACGGAGTCCTGGCCGTCAGCAGCCCCGCCGGCGGTCCCACCATGGTGACCATGGAGATCCCGTGCGTGTTGTCCTAGCCGAAGACCTCTTCCTGCTGCGCGACGGGCTGGTGCGGATGCTGGAGGCCCACGGCTTCGAGATCGCCGCGGCCGTCGAGTCCGGCCCCGAACTCAGCCGGGCGCTGGCCGAGCTGACCCCGGACGTGGCGGTGGTCGACGTACGCCTGCCGCCGACGCACACCGACGAGGGCCTCCAATGCGCGCTCGCCGCCCGGCGGGCGCGGCCCGGGCTGCCGGTGCTGGTCCTCTCCCAGCACGTGGAGCAGCTGTACGCGCGCGAGTTGCTGGCCGACGGCACCGGCGGGATCGGCTATCTGCTGAAGGACCGGGTGTTCGACGCGGAGCAGTTCGTGGACGCCGTACGACGGGTGGCCGCGGGCGGCACGGCGATGGACCCGCAGGTGATCCAGCAGCTGCTGAACCGGGGCACGGGCGGCGACCGGCCGCTCGGCCGTCTCACCCCGCGCGAGCGGGAGGTGCTGGAGCTGATGGCGCAGGGCCGGTCCAACGCGGGCATCGCGGCACAGCTCGTGGTGACGGAACGGGCCATCGCCAAGCACACCTCCAACATCTTCGGCAAGCTGGGTCTTGAGGTGTCGGACGACGACAACCGGCGCGTGCTGGCGGTGCTCGCCTATCTCGACCGCGACCGCTGACCGGCCAACTCCCCTCGTCGCGGGAGTAATTCGTGAGGCCGGTGAACACCTCTGGGACGGCGTCCGTATGTAGGGACGCCGCTTCACTCCTGTCGGGCGCCTCGATGCTGCCCCGCAAGGAAGTCAGAGGAGTTCCATGGGACGCAACACACGAAAACGCCGTACGCCGCTGGCCACCAAGGCCATTGCCGCATCGGCGGCCCTAGCGCTCGGTGGGGGCGGGCTGATCTGGGCGAACTTCTACGCCTCGGCGCACGAGTCGAGCAACCAGACGTGGGGAGGCAACTCGACCAAGGCCGCGACGGCGCAGGTCGCGACGGTCTCCTGCCCGGACGTCGGCCAGAAGCTGACGAACGTGCCGAACGCGGCCCGCCAGGGCGTGGCGACAGAGCTGGCGAACCTCGACAAGCAGATCACCGAGGCCTACAACCGGCTCGCCTCCACCAGGGACGCCCAGGCCAAGGACCCGAGCTTCGTGCAGAACGCGATCGTCGGCCCCCTCAAGGAGAAGCGGGCGGCGACGATCGACCGGATCCGGATCGACATCCAGCGAGTCGGCGGTTCCTTCGACAACGCGCTCAAGCAGCTCGCCGCCTGTACGACGCAGACCGCCAATCAGACGACCGCCGGCGGCCAGCAACAGAACGGCGACCAGCAACAGAACGGCGACCAGCAACAGAACGGCGACCAGCAACAGAACGGCGGCCAGCAGCAGAACGGCGGCCAGCAGCAGGGCCAGAACGGGCAGCAGGGGAACATCGGCGGGCAGGCGGGCAACGGCCCGGTCGCGGCCGACTTCGTCGACATCACCAAGGTGGCGCCGAACGTCCAGGGCAAGCCGCGCAGGACCGGCAACGCCTCTACCGGCATCTTCACCACGCGCTGCGGTGTGAACGCCAACAAGAACTTCAACACCGACAACGTCATCGTGGCGCCCGGCGTGACCAACGGCGCGCACCACCTGCACGACTACGTCGGCAACCAGAAGATCAACGCCTTCTCCAGCAACAACACGTTCCTCCAGGGCGGCACCAGCTGCCAGAACCGGAACGACCTGTCGTCGTACTACTGGCCCGTGGTCCGCGTCCAGGACGGCACGCAGGACTTCGACCAGAACAAGGACGGCGGCGGCAAGGAAGGCAACGTCGGCCGGATCCTGACCCCGGTGCAGGCGCAGATCAAGTACGTCGGCAGCCCGGCGAGCAAGGTCGTCGCGATGCCGCAGTTCCTGCGCATCATCACCGGTGACGCCAAGACCACCACCAACGGCCTGGCGAACGCCAACGCGCACTGGAGCTGCACCGGCTTCGAGAACAAGGTGCAGCTGACGCAGCAGTACCCGATCTGCCCGCAGGGCAGCAAGGTGGTGCGCACGTTCGCCTTCCAGAACTGCTGGGACGGGCAGAACATCGACAGCGCCAACCACCGCACGCACGTGGCCTTCGCGGACCCGGCCAGCGGTGCCTGCCCGAACGGGTTCAAGGCGATCCCGCAGCTGACCATGCGGCTCGTCTACAACATCAACCCGCCGGCCATCCAGAACGGCCAGGTGAAGAACGCCTACGCCGTGGACGGTTTCCCGGAGCAGCTGCACAAGGCGGCCACGGACCACGACGACTTCATCAGCGTCACGCGGAACGGTCTGGCCAACAAGATCGCCAACTGCATCAACCGCGGTCAGAACTGCGCATGATCCCCACCGCGGGTCCCTGACAGAAGGCCGGTGACGAGATCCCCCTCCCGTCACCGGCCTTCGCCGTGTCCGCGGCCGCGTCAGCCGCTGTGCGCACCGCTGTGCCCGCCGCTGTGCGCGTGATGGTCGACGCCCTCCTCCAGATCGCCGCCGAGCGTGCCGCGCAGCGCCTCGACCACCCCGTCGTCGCCGACCGCGACCCACTTGCGGCCGACCAGGTAGTGACCGCCGTAGTCCTTCGCGTCGTTGATCCACTCGCGCTGGCCGCGGTCCGTGGCGAAGGTGGCGAGGACGAACCTCCCGTCGCCGGTACGGCAGATGGCCTGCCGGATCTCGTCGGCGTCGGTCTGCATGTCCGGCTTGCACTTCACCTCGGCAGCCAGGTGCTCCAGGCTGCCGGTCGCCGTGGGCGGCACCGACGCGGTGTCCCCTCCCGAGCCGCAGCCCGCCAGCGTCAGTACGGCGGCGGCGCCGAGCAGCAGTCCTGCCAACCTCATCTGTTCCTCCGGTCTCGGTGGCCCAAGCATGCCCCAACCCCCTGGCATACGGCTCCGCCCGGCGTTCCGCTCAACACCCGTCGACGCGCTCGTCGCCGAACGGCCCGAGGCCGGCCCGCCGGCGGGCCGAGCCGCGGGCGTGAATCACTCGTCCGGCGGTGACCAACCCACGGTTCGGTCGTTTCCCGGTTGTGCAGTCACAGGATGTAGCCCAGCATCACGCGTCCGCCCCCGCCACCACCCCGGTCGACGTCGAGCAGGCCGAGGCCGCGCTCGTCGAGCACTACCCCCGGCTGGTCCGGCTCGCCTACCTGGTGCTGCCGCCGGGCCTCGGCCGCAGCCGCCGCGTACTGACCGCACACGCCCTCGCCCAGCGCGCTCTGCCCCGGGGCCGCAAGCAGCCGCCCGTGATCCCGGCCCAGGCCACCGGCCGGGACGGCGACCCCGGGTACGCCTATCTGCGTGAGCGGGTCCTACGGACGGCCCTGGAGGCGGCCCGCCCGCGCAAGGGACTGCCCCGGCTCTCCCAGCTCCCGCCGCTGCTCCCCCAGGTGTGGGGCCTGCGGCTGTTCCCGCGCTCGGGCGGCGCCGACGAACTCGCCCTGGACCAGCGGCTGTCCACCCTGTCCGGCCCGGCCCGCGCCGCCTACGTCCTGCGCGGCCTGGAGCAGCTGCCCGACGCGGACATCCGCGAGCTGCTCGACGCGGCCGGCGTGGCCGACCCGGGCGGCGCGGTGGCCTCGGCGAACAGCGTGCCCACCCAGCCGGGCCTGCTCGCCTCCGCCGAGTTCGACCCGTGCTCGCTCCAGGCCCGCCCCACCGACCTCATGCGCCGCCGCCAGCACACCAAGGCCGCCCTCGCCGCCGCCGCCGCGCTCGCGGTCTGCGGCGCGCTGGTCGCCCTGCCGGGCGACGGCTGGGGCCCGGACGGTGCCGCCGCCCCCGCCTACGCCGAGAACCCGTCCGCCGAGGCCGCACTCGACCCAGCCAAGCTGACCCGGGTCTCCCCCACCGCCTGGCGCACCTCGGCCCGCACCGACTTCTCGGTGTGGCCCGCGCGCGGCCCCCTCACCGGCGACCAGGCCCTGCTGCGCCGCGCCCTCGCCGTCTGGGCCCGCCCCGGCGAGACCGTCCGCGTCTCGGCGACCCCCGGCACCCAGACCGGCGGCCCGGCCGGCCCGCCCCAGCTGCTGTACGCGGGCGAGGTCGACGCCGCCCGGGTGGTGATCCTCTACGACGGCCTGCGCATCGCCCGCTACGCCGAACCGAAGAACGGCACGCAGGGCGCGGCGCTGGACTTCGCCCGGGCCGACGGTGCGTCCGGCGCCGAGGCGAGCGCGCTGGTGCTGGGCCGCTCCGACGGCAACGTCCGCTATCTCACCGCGCCCTGGGTACGGAAGGCGGCCCAGCGGGACCTGACGAATCCGGACTCGGCGGCGACGCCGCTCACCCTCGCCGACGGCGTCACCGCGCCGCTGGCCAGCCCCGTCCTGCGACCGGGCGCCTGCACCTCGTGGACCGTGCTCCAGCTGACCGACGCCTCCGGCAGCCGGCTCACCACCGACCTCGGCGAACTGGTGCCGGCCCACCTGACGGCCGGCCGGCCGGGCTCGGCCGAGGAGGCGTCCGGCGCGGCGGGGCTGCGGGCCTGGGCGCCGTTCGCCTGCTCTCTCGCGGCCGAGCGCACGGCGGGCATCCGGAGCGTCAACGCCTGGGCCTACGCCGCGCAGCCGCTGCCCGACGGCAGCGGATCCGGCACGTGGGTGTGCACCCGGGCCGAGACCTGGCGCGGCGACGGCACGGCGGCGCTGGCCCAGTTCCGTACGCCGGGCGGGGCGGCCGGTGCGGTCGTCGCCAAGGGCACGGACGTACCGGCCTGCGGGCCGCGTGACCCGCATGTGCTGGCCGGGGTGCTGTGGAAGTCGGCGGCCGGGAGCTGGTACCTGCTGGCGGCGGGCAGCGAGGGGACGTCGTCGATCTCGTCGACGGGCGGGGTCACCGCGTCCGGGCAGGGGCCGTTGCTCGCCGTGAAGGCGGAGCAGGGCGCGCGGGCCGATCTGGCGGCCACGTTGACGGACGGACGGTCGATCACCGGTTTGCGGTAGTACGGCACCGCCGGTCACCGCCATCGTGGTCGAGCGCCGTCGCGGCCGAGAAGAAGTTGCTGACACGGGTGTAAACAAGCCTCACCACAGGGGTTCTCAGCCGCGCTACCCGCCAGTACATTGACGCCATGTCTAACACGCAGGCCCGGCCGGTGGAGTCCGAGCGCATCGCGCTCAAGGCCCGCAACGTGTCCTTCTCGTGGCAGGACACGCCGTTGCACTGGGTGCCCGGCGACCCGTTCACCACGCACACCATCAACGTGCTGCACCTTCTGCTGCCCGCCGGTGAGCGGTGGTTCGTGCACGTGTACAAGCAGGCGCTGCCGCTGATCCGGGACGATCGGCTGCGCGAGGACGTCGTCGGGTTCATCGGGCAGGAGGCCATGCACTCCCGGGCCCATGACGAGGTGCTGCCGCACCTGCGGGCCCAGGGCCTGGACCCGACGCCGTACACCGCGCAGGTCGACTGGCTCTTCGAGAAGCTGCTCGGCGACCGCACCCTGCCGCCCGGCAGGGCCCGCCGCTGGTGGCTGCTGGAGCGGATCGCGCTGATCGCGGCCATCGAGCACTACACCGCGTTCCTCGGCGACTGGGTGCTGAACGCGACCGAGCTGGACCGGCGCGGCGCCGACCCGACCATGCTGGACCTGCTGCGCTGGCACGGCGCCGAGGAGGTCGAGCACCGGTCCGTGGCCTTCGATCTGTTCCTGCACGTCGACGGCGGCTACCGGCGCCGGGTGCGCACCTGGGCGACGGCCTTCTCGGCGCTGGTGTTCCTGTGGCAGCGCGGGATCCGCTTCTTCCTGGAGAACGACCCGACGCTCGTCGACGCCAAGGCGTCCTTCAAGGACTTCCATCAGCGCGGCCGGCAGGGCACCCTGCCCGCCACCGGGGACCTGCTGAAGTCGATCCCGCGCTATCTCAGCCGTGCCTACCACCCCTCGCACGAGTTCTCCACGGCCCAGGCCGTGGCCTATCTGGGCGTCTCCCCCGCCGCGCTCGGCGCCGAGAAGAGGGAGGCCGCCTGATGCCGAAGCCGCTGACCGCCGCGCTCGTCGCGGGCGCCGCCCTGCTCACCCGGCGGGCTTTGCGCCGCCGGGTGAGGACCTCGCCGCTGTGGCCGTTGCCCGCCCTGGACCCGCCGGTCTCCGGCCGGCCGCGCTCACGGGCCCTGCGGCTGCTGCTCACCGCCCACGAGACGATCGCCGACGGGGTCGTACAACTGCGCCTGGAGGGCGCCGGGCTGCCGCGCTGGGAGCCGGGGGCCCATCTCGACCTCGTGCTGCCGTCGGGGCTCGTCCGGCAGTACTCGCTGTGCGGGGACCCCGAGGACGCCTCCTCCTACACCGTCGCCACCCGGCTCGTGGCCGACGGCCGGGGCGGCTCCCGCGAGGTGCACGAGCAGCTCGCCGAGGGCATGGAACTGGAGGTGCGCGGCCCCCGCAACCGCTTCCCGCTGGTCGAGGCGCCCGCGTACGTCTTCGTCGCCGGCGGCATCGGCATCACCCCGATCCTGCCGATGCTCCGGGCGCTGCCGGGCGGCACCGAGTGGCGGCTGCTCTACGGCGGGCGGACGCGGGCGTCGATGCCGTACCTGGAGGAGGTGCGGGGGCTTGCCGGGGACCGGCTGACGGTCGTGGCCGAGGACGAGGACGGGCGTCCGGACCTGGCCGCCCTGTTCCCGGACACGGCCGAGGGCACCGCCGTCTACTGCTGCGGCCCGGAGGGCCTGATGGCGGCGGTGGAGGAGGCGCTGCCCGAGACGGCCACCCTGCACCTGGAGCGGTTCGCGCCGCACACCGGGTCCCCCGAGTTCTCCACTTCGCTCGAACAGGGAGGCACCCCCGCCGGCACCACCGAGTTCGAGCTGGAACTGCGTCGCAGCGGGCGGACGCTGACCGTTCCGGCCGACTCGACGGTGCTGGCCGCCGTACGCCGTGCGCTGCCGGACACCGCCTACTCCTGCGAGCAGGGCTTCTGCGGGACCTGCCAACAGCGGGTGCTGGAAGGGGAGATCGATCACCGGGACGAACTGCTGACGGACGCGGAACGGCGCGACTCGATGCTGATCTGCGTGTCCCGGGCGCGGAGTGATCGCCTGGTGCTCGACATGTGAACGCGTGCGGCCGAATCCGATCGGTAAGGTGTTCGCATGAGTACCGGGGTTCGCCGCAGGATGGGCGTCGAGGAGCGTCGGCAACAGCTGATCGGTGTCGCTCTCGATCTGTTCAGCCGACGCTCGCCCGACGAGGTCTCCATCGACGAGATAGCGTCGGCGGCGGGCATCTCGCGCCCGCTCGTCTATCACTACTTCCCCGGCAAACTCAGCTTGTACGAGGCCGCGTTGAAGCGCGCGTCGGAGGATCTGGCGAGCCGCTTCGCCGAGCCGCACGAGGGCCCGCTCGGCGCCCGGCTGCTACGCGTGATGTGCCGCTTCTTCGACTTCGTGGACGAGCACGGCCCCGGTTTCTCGGCCCTGATGCGCGGCGGCCCCGCGGTGGGCTCGTCCACCACGAACGCCCTGATCGACTCCGTACGACAGGCCGCCTATGTCCAGATGCTTTCGCATCTCGGCGTGGCCGAGGCGTCCGCGCGGCTGGAACTGGTCGTCCGCTCCTGGATCTCGCTCGCCGAGTCGACGGCGCTGATCTGGCTGGACGGCCGGCGCATCCCGCGCGCCGAGCTGGAGCTCCAGCTGGTGCACGACTTCGCCGCGCTGGCCGCCGTGAGCGCGGCCCACGACGAGGACATGGCCGAGCTGCTGCGCACGATGGTGAAGGACGAGCCGGCCGACGGCCCCTTCGCGGAGCTGGCCGGCCGGCTCATGTCCCTGGCGTCCTGAGCGACGGCTACCGGTCGAACTTCCGGTACGACGGGTCGAGGTCGCGGACCTCGGCGGAGGCGTGCAGGGTGAACGCCGCGTCCGCCACATGCGTGCGGAGCAGCTCCAGGGCCGTCTCCGTGAGCTTCGCCTTCGTCTCCTCGCTGCGTCCGGCGAGGAGCCCGATCGTCACGTGCACGATGGCGTGCCCGCGCGCCTCGGGTTCCTCGTACCCGAACGCCGTGTACGCGCTCGGCCGGAACAGCGTCTTGCACGCCTCCGGCTTCGCCGCCGCGATCTCCACGGTCGCCTCGTGCAGCGCCCGCGCGAGGCCCGCACGGTCGAAGGCGTTCTCCATGGTGTCGGAGTAGTCGATGGTGATCTGCGGCATTACGCACTCCTGTTCTACGGCAACGGCCTCACCCTAGTCACCGGCCCGGGTGAACACCGCCACGGTCCGCGCCGGCACGGTGAAGGTGCCGGAGCCGGCCGCGTAGGCGGAGGTCTTCACCACCGCGTCGGCGCCCGCAGCCTGCACCGGGTGGAGCCGGAAGTGGTCCCCGGCCAGCGCGGGAACCCGCTGCTCCTGCCGCTCGGGCGTGGCGTTGAACACGACGACCAGGTCACCGAGGTGCATGGTGATCACCCCGGGCGTCTCGTCCTTGCCGGACAGCGGGAAGGCCAGCCGGTCCTGCACCTGGGCGGCCGTACCCAGCGAGAACGCCTGCTCGGTCGTACGGATCCTCAGCAGGTCCCGGTAGGCGGCCGAGGCCCCGGTGATCTCCGGGCAGCCGACCTCGACCGCGCCCAGCAGCGGCCGGGCGTACTCCCACTTGGACTGGTTGTCGGCCGCCATGGGCAGCCCGCGCCCGAAGCCGTTGCCGTCGGCACAGTTCCAGTGGATGGCGTTGAACCAGTCGCCGCTGTCGAAGGAGTTGCGGTCCAGGGACTTCGAGCGCAGCAGGTCGGTGCCCGCCTGGGAGAGGGCCGGGCCCTGCGAGAGGGCGGCCGTGGCCATCGCCAGGACCTGCATCCGGGCCCGGTCGGCGGCTCCCGTCGACGCGGGCAGCTTGTAGGCCAGCGCGTCGAACAGCGACTCGTTGTCGTGCGCGTCCACGTAGGCGAGGGCGTCGCCGGGCGCGTCCGCGTAGCCGGCGGGCGCGCCGTTGTAGTCGACCTCGGCGCCCTTGACCTCCTTGCCGGCGGTGTCGGTGAAGGTGAAGGACTTCAGGTTGCCGGACAGGCCCACCTTGATCAGGTCCTGGTAGTGCAGCAGCCGGGCCTTCTGCTCCTCCTCGGTGCCGTTGGCCGAGGAGGTGTTGGGGTCGGTGTACAGCCCGGACGCGAAGCCCTGGACGCGGGGGTCGGAGTCGAAGGGGCCGCCGCCGCGCACCGCGTCACGGGCGCGGTCGGAGAAGGTGGCGATCCCGGTGCCGGCCATGTTCTTCTGCGTGGCCTGCACGAACCGGGCGTCGTCCGCGACCTCGCCGAAGTTCCAGCCCTCGCCGTACAGGATGATCTTCTTGCCGTCGACGCCGTCCTTCTCGTAGGTCAGCGCGTCCAGGGCCTTGCGGACGGCCAGGATGTTGGCCTTCGGGTGGTGGCCCATGAGGTCGAAGCGGAAGCCGTCGACCTTGTACTGCCTGGCCCAGGTGACGATCGAGTCCACGACCAGCTTGCCCATCATCGCGTTCTCCGGCGCGGTGTTGGCACAGCAGGTGCTGTTCGCCACCGAGCCGTCGGCGAGGAGCCGCTGGTAGTAGCCGGGCACGATCCGGTCCAGGACGGAGGTGTCCGTCTGGCCGCTCGCCGCCGTGTGGTTGTAGACGACGTCCATGACGACCCGGAGGCCGTCCTGGTTCAGCGCCTGGACCATCCTGCGGAACTGGACGGTGCGGGCGGTGCCGTCGGGGTCGGTGGCGTAGGAGCCCTCGGGGACCGTGTAGTGGTACGGGTCGTAGCCCCAGTTGTAGGCGTCCTTCGCGGCGGTCTTCGCCACGCACTCCTGCTGCTTGTCGGAGTCGGCCGGGTACGAGGCCAGGTCGCAGTCGGTGGTCGCCTGGTCGGCCTTCTTCTCCGGGATGGTGGCGATGTCGAAGGCGGGCAGCAGGTGCACGTACGAGGTGCCCGACTTCGCCAGCTCCCTCAGGTGCTTCGAGCCGTCGCTGTTCTTGTCGGCGAAGGCCAGGTAGGTGCCCTGGTCCCGCGCCGGGACGGTCGGGTCGGCGACCGAGAAGTCCCGGATGTGCAGCTCCTGGATCTGCGCGTCCCTCAGCGGTACGGCCTTGGGCTTGCGCAGGGCCGCCCAGCCGCTCGGGGTGAGGGACTTGTCGTTCAGGTCCACGACCAGGCTGCGCTCGGAGTTCGCGGTCAGGGCGACCGAGTAGGGGTCGGTGACCTTGTTGGTGACCACCTTGCGGACGCTGGGCGCCCACACCTTCACGACGTACCGGTAGGGCTTGCCCTTCCAGGAGGCCGGGCCGGTGGCGGACCAGACGCCGGTGGTGGCGTTGCGGTGCATCGTGACGCCACGGCCGTCGAGGTCGAGGTGGACGGACTGGGCCGTAGGCGCCCAGACGGAGAGGGTCGGCTTGCCGTCGTGGAAGACCGGCCCTGGCTTCGCCTTGGTCGCGCCGGCGTACAGGTCGTCCAGCACACCGGCGGTCTGCACACCGGTCGCGGCCAGCACGGCGCCGTCGGCGGCCCGCTGCGAGGCGACGAGCTGCCCCCGGAGCGCCTCGCGCACCCGGTCGCGGTCGCGCGGGTCCACCGACCAGGCGGTGTAGTCCTTCAGGTGCGGGAACTTCGCCTTCTGGGCGTCGGTGAGCGTGGTCTTCGTCAGGCGCAGCCAGCGCTCGTCGTCGCTGGTCAGGGTCCCGTCCTTGACGGCGATCGAGCCGTCGCGGGAGGAGAGCAGCTGGGTGGAGGCGGCGCCGTCGGCGCCGTTCCAGGCGACGGTGTTCCGGTCGATCCAGACCGCCTTGGACGTGGTCAGGTCGAGCGCGGCGGCACTGCCGGCGGGCTGCGGCAGCAGGTACTGCTCCTGGCCGTTCAACAGCCACACCTCGTGGCCGTTGGCCTTGAGGTCCAGGGACTGGTCGGCCGGGAGATCCTTCTCGTCGCCCTTGTGGATGATGTAGCTGAGGCTGGTGGCACCCTCGGTGAGGGGTACCTCGAAGACCGCGCCATAGGCATCAGTCTTCACCGGCCGCAGTGGGTTCGACCAGTCGGTGGGGCCGGCGGCACCCGTCCAGACGTGCAGGCCCCAGCCGTCGTAGGCGCCGTCGGCACGGTGGTAGTGGATGACCGCCTTGGTCCTGTCCTGGGCGGGATAGTCGGGCTTCTGGGTGAGAACGTCCGTCTTCCCCTGCTCGACCCACACCTCACCCGTCTTGGTGACGTCGATCGTGCGGTCGGCGGAGACGTCCTTGTTGCCGTCCTTGTCGATGACCAGGAAGCCGACGTTCGAGGCGCCGGGCCTGAGCTTGACGTAGGCGAAGGCGCCGTAGGCGTCCCGGCCGGTGAAGGGGTGGCTGGCCGGCCAGTCGGTGGCCTCGCCGTCGGCAAGGTCGCCCCAGGCGTACAGGCCCCAGTCGGCGTAGTCGCCGTCGGTGCGCTTGTAGTGGACGATCGCGTAGTCCCGGGAGGAGGCCGTGGGGACCTCGGGCGCGGGCGGGGTGCCGGTGGTGCTGCTCGCCAGGGCGCTCGCGGTGCGCCCGGCCGAGTCGATGACGACGGCCTTGTAGCGCAGCGCGGTGCCGGCGGGTACGTCCTTGCCGATGGCCTGGGTGACCTTGTAGGGAGCGTGGTCGGCTGAGCCGAGGACCCGCCACTTCCCGTTCCCGGCCTGGGCGGCGAAGACGACCCGATTGAGCCGGCCTCCGTCGACGTCGGCGGTGATGTCCACGGTCCCGGTGGCTCCGGTGGCGGGGGCCTTCAGGGTGATCGTGGGCTTGGCGGCGGGCTCGGCGAGGGCGCCGGCGGCCTTGTAGACGACGGCGGAGCCGGCCGGGACGGTGACGGTGAGTTTCTTGTCGGCGTCGCTCTTCCGCGTGTCGCTCGCGCCGTGGATGCCCCGGTACGCCATGGACGCCGAGCCGGTCGCGAAGGTCGCCGTCTTCGCCTCACCGGCGTTGTTGAACGCGACGACGTACTCCTGGCCCGTCTTCGCGTCCGTGCGGGTGAAGGCGTAGATGCCGGCGCCGTCCGCCGCGTACCGCTCGGTCTGGACGCCGTCGGTCAGGGCCGGGTTGGCCTTGCGGAGTCCGGCGAGGGCGGCGATCTCCCGGTACAGCGGGGCCCGCGTGTCGTAGGAAGCGCTCGCGTGGGTGCGGCCGGTGCCGATCTCGTCGTCGTCCAGGTAGTCGGCGACCTTGGAGGCGAACATGGTCTGGCGGGCGTCCTTGTCGCCGCCGGAGCCGGTGAAGCCCTGCTCGTCGCCGTAGTAGACGACCGGATTGCCCCGGCTGAGGAACATCAGCTCGTTGGCGAGGCGGTCCTTGGCGAGGATCTCGGCGTCGGTCGCCTTCGGGTTGTCCTGCTTGAGGAAGTACCCGATGCGGCCCATGTCGTGGTTGCCGAGGAAGGTGACCTGCTCGTAGGCGTTGGCCTTGTCGGTCGTGTACCTCCAGTCGTCACCGAAGACGCTCGCGAGCCGCTGCGCGCTGCCGCCCTGGGAGGCGTAGGAACGGGCCGCGTCCTGGAAGGGGAAGTCGAGGGTGGCGTCGAGGCGGCCCTGGGTGACGTACGGGGACGTGATCGCGGTGTCGGCGGAGTACACCTCGCCGAACATGAAGAAGTTCTTCCGCCCGCGCCCGGCCGCGTACCTGTCGAGCGCGGTCGCCCACTGGGTCCAGAACTCCATGTTCACGTGCTTGACGGTGTCGATCCGGAACCCGTCGACGCCGAAGTCCCGCACCCACCGCTGGTAGATCTTCTCCATGCCCCGCACGACCTCGGGACGCTCGGTCCACAGGTCGTCCAGGCCGGAGAAGTCGCCGTACGTGGTCGACTCACCGGCGTACGTCGAGTCGCCCCGGTTGTGGTACATCGTCGGGTCGTTGAGCCAGGCCGGGACCTTGCTCCGGGCGGTGGCCTTCGGCGTGTACGGGAACGAGCCGGTGCCGACGGCCGGGAACTTCGTGCCGCCGGCCGCGTAGTCGCCGTCGTCGAAGGGCTTGCCGTCCTTGGTCAGGTAGGGGAAGGCGCCCTTGGAGAGGTAGTCGTAGGACTTCTCCTCGTAGTCCACGACGTCGGCGGTGTGGTTGGTGATGACGTCGAAGAAGACCTTCATGCCCTTGGCGTGCGCCTTGGCGATGAGGGTCTGGAGGTCCTTGTTGGTGCCGAAGTGCGGGTCGACCTGGGTGAAGTCGGTGATCCAGTAACCGTGGTAGCCGGCGGAGGCGTTGGCGCCGGTGCCCTGCACGGGGCGATTCTTGAACAGGGGCGCCATCCAGATGGCGGTGGTGCCGAGCCCCTTGATGTAGTCCAGCTTCTTCGTCAGGCCCTTGAGGTCGCCGCCCTGGTAGAAGCCCTTGTCGGTGGGGTCGTAGCCGGTCTTGAGCCGGGAGCCGGTGAGTCCGCCGTGGTCGTTGGAGGTGTCGCCGTTGGCGAAACGGTCCGGCATGACGAAGTAGAACTGCTCGCGCGTGTCGTCGTGCCGGGCGGGCTGGGCGGCGAGGGTCGCGTCCGAGGGGGGCGCGGGCGGGGTGGCCGCCTCGGCGGCCAGTGGCTGGATCAGCGCGGCGGCGAGGGCGACGGCGGTGACGGCCGCGGCCCGTCTGACGTGGGCGGTACGGCGCGTCCGGGGCGCCGGCCATCTCGGTATCACAGGCGGGAACTCCTTGCGATTGCGGCTCTCTTGGGTCCGACCCCGCGCGACCGTATCGCCGACGAAAGGTTTACAGCAAGAGGGTTGAAACCCGTAGCAAGAAGTTTCACCTGAATCCACTGCCCTCGGGGCCTCCTGACGAGGGCGGCGGCTGCCGATGCGAGCGGTCCGGGTTGCGACGCGCTGTCCCCGGGGTGAGCGTGGAGGTGAGGGCGATTGCGACGGCGCAGAAACCAGCGAGAAGCGCACAGTGAGCAGCGAGAGCAATGGCGACTGAATCAACGGGCATGTCCCCCTTCGGAGAGCGTCCCCGTGCCGGCTCGTCGGTCACCGGCGAGCGGATCGTCCGGCTCCCCCGGCCGGCTCAACGCCCCGGTGGCTCAGCCCGTCCGGATCCGTGATGGCCAGAACCACCCGGCGACACGTCCTGCACCTGACCGGCGCCTCCGCCGTGGCCGCAGTGCTTGCGCTGCCCGCCGCTTCGGTGACTGCCGCGTCCGCGCCTCAGGCCCAGAGCGAGGCCAGGGCGGACCTGCCCATGCAGTCGACGCCTCCTGCACCTGAGCCTCCGTCGCCGACGCCGGCTTCCCCCTCGGAGCCGAGCGTCGAACCGACCACGACGCCGCCGGGCCCGTCGACGCCGGCCACCCCACCCTCGACGGAGCCGCCTTCCCCGACCACGACCAACAGGACCCCGACCCCGACCGAGACGTCCGAAACCGAGGAGCCGTCCCAAACCGAGGAGCCGTCGGAAACGGGGGAACCGTCCGAAACCGAAGAGCCGTCGGAAACCGGGGAACCGTCCGAAACCGAAGAGCCGTCGGAAACCGAGGAGCCGTCCGGTCCCGCCGAAAGCGACACATCGGCGTCCCCTGCTCCCGCGCAGCAGGAAGAGATGGAAAAGGCGACGGCGGACCTGAATCAGAAGAAGGAGGAGGTACCCGACGAGCTGGTTCCGAGCGTCGAGCGACTGACCACCAGCCTGGGCGCGGCGGAAGACCCAGGGACCCCGCCGCAGGAGCGTGACGCGGTCATCCGCAGCGCACAGGCGGTGAGCGCCACTCTGGCGGTGATCGGCGACACCGGGACACCCCGTGCGGTGCGGGAGGAGCTGACCGGGCTCGTGCAGCAGGTGACCTCCACCCTGGAAGCGGCGAACCAGCCGGAGTTGCCGCCCGAGGATCGGCGCACGCTCTTCTTCGTGGCGCAGAAGTCGGCATCCGCTCTCGACACGTTGGGCAGCCCCGGGACGCAGCGGGAAGTGCGGAAGGATCTGGCCGGAATCACCAGGGACTCGATGCGTCTGGCGCAGGCGCACCCCTCCGACCAGCAGGTCTCGCGGACCGTGCGGCTGCTGCTGGCAAGTGTGCCCACCATCAGCGACCCGAACTCACCCGAGGAGGGGCGGAAAGAGCTGGCGGAGACCACACACGCGGCCAGTTCGTCGCTGAACAAGGCCGGCGATCCGAGGGTGTCGGACGAGGAACGGGAACAGGCGCGAGAAGAGCTGGAGAAGCAGATCGAGCAACTGAAGGAGAAGCAGGAGGAAGTCGCCTCCGCTCAGGGTCTGCCGGACGTACGGCTCGGCAAGGCGGCCGAAGTCTGCACCAACTCCATCTTCGATGCCGCCCCGGAGGACATCCTCGGAAAGGATCTGAAGAGGCTGCTCCCCGATGCGTGGAACACGGAAGGCGTCAAGGACTTCTGGAGATCCAAAGAAAGGGGAGACGACGACTCCCTCGACGTCTTCACGCAGTTGCGGAACGACGAGTTCGCCGACACCCCGCTGGAAATCGAGCAGCTCGTCCCCAGGCTCGCCGACTCGGTACCGGCGAGCGAACTCTTCGGGACCCTCGGCACTCCGGCGCTCCACTGCCTGAGGGCCGCTTTGCAGCTCGACCAGGACTCGGGGGTCAGATCGGGGACCTGGGTCAAGATGGCCGAGGAGAAGGAATAGAACTCAACAATTCAGCCACGGACACCTCCGAATAGGCGTCGACGGTGGAGACGCCGAACCTCTCCACCTCCTTCTTCTCTTCCGCGTAGTCAACCCCCTTGCCCTCGAAGTGGTAGGAGGAGATGGAGTACACGGGACCGCTCCTGGGAGACCAGGTCGCCAGTACGTAGCGCGTGTTGCGCGTCACGTTGAACAGATTGTTGTCGTGGCGCACCCTGCCGAAGTAGACGAGCTTCTCCGGGCACTTCCCCACCGGGCAGTAGAACCGGCCCTCCGTCTTCTTCCACGACGGGTGCGGCTGACGGAAAGCGTCCACGTCGATCCATCCCCGGTCCTTCCGCATGTACGTGAACTGCAGGTCGACGTGGAGCAGGTCGTAGTCGACGTTTCTGGGTATCTGGAACACGTGCTCCCGAGTGTCCTCCTGCCCGCTCTCGAGAACTTTTCCAGGCTCGTAGAACCGCCCGCTGCTCAAGGGGAAGTAGGTGAGTCGATCGACGTGCCGCTCGCCCTCCTCCCTGCGCGCACCTAGATCGAAGCTTTCCTTCCATCCCTCCGAGAGCGAGTTTCCCCGCTCGGAATACTGCGCGGTCCTGCCGTACACCGTGAAGTCGTCGATGATGACGTACACCGAGAACGCCCCGGTGTTCTTGACGGTGAGTTTCAGCGGCACCTGGACGAACGGGAGCCGGCGGTCCGTCCGCGCCGTTCCGAACTCCGCCTTCAGAGCGAAGCGCATGGGGGCCACTGTGGGCTGGTACATGGTCGAGTACGCCAGACTGAGAGCGGTGAGGAGGGCCGACACGACTACTCCGGCCGCGAATTTCCTGGGTTGCGGAACCCCCCTCCAGGGCTTCTCCCTGAGCAGCAGACAGAGTGCCCACACCGACCAGCACCACAGAGGCATGAACGCCAGCAGGTAGGGCGTGTACTCCCTCTCGTCCAGCCACATCAGAAAAAGAAGGCTGTCGGTTGCCAGCGATATGAGGACGCCGAGCAGGACGATGGCACCGGCTACCCTGGACTGCCGTCTTCCCCAGTAGTCGAGTACCGAGATCGCTGCCGCGACCTGCGCCAGACCGGACGCGACGAACAGGGCCCCGGTGACGCGCTGCGCGAAAGTCAGCGCGCCGGAGGCGTCCGGCCATCCGATCAGCCCGTTCAGGACCGCGGACGCGAGCAGTCCCGCGATCATGAGGACGCTGGTCCCGCGTCTTCTCCAGGCCCGGTCGGGCCAGGTACCGCTGTCCCCTCCGCGCCAGCACACGGATGCGGGGTCGTCCACATCCACGTCCGGGTAACCGCGCCGGTCCAGTATTTTCCGCAGCTCACGCAGCGACCAGGCACTGCCTGCGGGGTCGCTGCCCACGGTGACCCGGCGAAGACCACGGCCGTCCGGTGCCTCGACGACGACCCAGGGACGGATGCTCATGGAGCCAGCCTCGAACCGGAGCCGGAACCGTGCATCCGGAGTTGCTCCGGTCGGCCCCGCGCGGACGGCCCTGCCCTTCGGATGCGGATGAGCGGCCGGCCCTGCCGTGCTGATCGGAGGGCGTCGGCAGGATGCGGAGAAGCCGCGCGTGCGGCCGGGCCCGCCGGGTGAACGCGGTGGGCCCGGCCTCAGGTGTGTTCAGCAGCTCGACTTGCCGGCGTAGAGCGCCAGCGCCGTGTTCGAGCCGAGGGTGGCGGTGAACTGTCCGCTGGAGTTCACGGTCACCGTGGTGTTGTTCTGGACGTTGCAGTACGTCCCGGCGGGCAGGGACGTCTGGTAGGTGCGGGTCAGCGACGAGGACTCGTGGTTGATGGCCACATAGCCCTTGCCGCCCCGGCCGAACGCGATCGCGTCGTTGCCGTTGTCCCACCAGTTCGAGACGGCCTGGCCGCGCGTCGCGTTGCGGAAGGCGACCATCGACTTGATCTCCGGCCAGGCGTGCTGGCACTTCCAGCCGTCCTGCCAGCAGGCGGTGACCGAGCCGTTGTTCGGCGGCCCGGCGTCGACGTCGGACCACTCGTAGCCGGAGTTGATGTCCGGGGCGCCGTAGGGGTAGGCGAGCATGAAGACGTTGGCCAGGGTGTAGTCGGCGCCGCTCTTGTAGTTCAGGGTGCTGCCGTTGCGCTCGGTGTCGTGGTTGTCCACGAAGACGCCGGCGCCCGCGCTGCTCAGGTAGCCCCAGCCCTCACCGTAGTTGCTCAGGTAGGCCAGCTTCTCGTTGGTGAAGACCCGCTTGAGGTCGTAGGCGTAGCGGAACTCCTGGACGTCGCCGTTGCCGGTGTACTCGGTGGGCTGGACGGCCTCGTTCGTGCCGTAGATGACCTCCTGCTTCCAGTACACGCCAGGATTGGTCAGGCGGCTCTTGATGTCGGCCAGGTCCGCCGCCGGGATGTGCTTGGCCGCGTCGATGCGGAAGCCGTCGACCCCCAGCGTGAGCAGGTCGTTCATGTAGCCCGCGATGGTCTTGCGGACGTACTCCTCGCCCGTGTCCAGGTCCGCCAGGCCGACGAGTTCGCAGTGCTGGACGTTCCAGCGGTCGGTGTAGTTCGTCACCTGGGCGGTGCAGTCGTCGAAGTCGTAGGAGGAGTAGAGGCCGGGGTAGGCGTACTTCGTGTACGACGAGCCGCCGGTGCCGGTTCCCGATCCCGCCGCCATGTGGTTGACGACCGTGTCGGCCACGACCTTCACGCCCGCCGCGTGACAGGTGTCGACCATGTTCCGGAAGGCCGTGCGGTCGCCGAGGCGGCCCGCGATCTTGTACGACACCGGCTGGTACGACGTCCACCACTGCGCGCCCTGTATGTGCTCGGCGGGCGGGGAGACCTGGACGTATCCGTAGCCGGCCGGGCCCAGGGTGGTGGTGCACTCCTTGGCGACCGAGTCGTACTTCCACTCGAAGAGGACGGCGGTGACGTCCTTGGTGCCGGGCGGGGAGGCGTGCGCGGTGGTTGGGGTCATGACAAAGGTGGCGGCCGTGAGGGCGAGCGCCACGGGGAGGATTCTGCGTGCCATGTGGGGTCCTTCGTCCTTGAAGGCGCTTGCTGAAATGTTCAGCAAACTTGCGGTGACGCAGATGTTAAAGGCCCGCTGTCCGAAAGACAGCGGGCCGTTGTGAAGTTGATGCAAGAACTGTCAGACGGGCCGTCAGGCCAGGGTCGTCCACCACACCGTCGTGTCGCCAGGCACCTTCGCCTCGCCGTCGGCCTCGGTCACCTCACCGCTGGTGAGCAGGACCCGGCCGTACGCCGGGGTCGTGACCGACTCGCCCGTGGTGTTGGCGACGCACACGAAGTCGCCGCGCCGGAAGGCCAGGACGCCCTCGGGCGCCCGCAGCCACTCGACCGCGTCGCCCGCGCCGAGGTCGGACTGGGCGCGGCGCAGGCGCAGCGCCGAGCGGTACAGCTCCAGCGTCGAGCCGGGCTCGCCGGTCTGCGCCTCGACGCTCAACTCGGCCCACGTCGACGGCTGGGGCAGCCAGCTGCCGCCGCTGCCGAAGCCGTAGGAGGAGCCCTCGCGGGTCCACGGGATCGGCACCCGGCAGCCGTCGCGGAAGCCGTCCTGGCCGGCGCCGCGGAAGTACGCCGGGTCCTGGCGCACCTCGTCGGGCAGGTCCACGACGTCCGGCAGGCCCAGTTCCTCGCCCTGGTAGATGTAGGCCGAGCCGGGCAGGGCCAGCATCAGCAGGGTGGCCGCGCGGGCGCGGCGCAGGCCCAGCTCGCGGTCGCCCGCGGTGCGGATCTGGGTGCCGAGGCCGGGCGGGTTGGCGAAGCGGGTGGCGTGCCGGGTGACGTCGTGGTTGGAGAGCACCCAGGTGGCGGGGGCGCCGACCGGGCGCATGGCCTCCAGGGTGCGGTCGATGACCTCGCGCAGCTCGGCCGCGTCCCACTCGGTGCCCAGGTACTGGAAGTTGAAGGCCTGGTGCAGTTCGTCGGGGCGCACGTAGTTGGCGGTGCGCTCGACGGTCGGGGTCCAGGCTTCGGCGACGAAGATGCGCTCGCCGGAGTACTCGTCGAGGATCAGCCGCCACTGGCGGTAGATCTCGTGGACGCCGTCCTGGTCGAAGAACGGCATGACATCGTTGCCCAGCAGTTTCAGCTGGTCGTGGGAGCCGAGGTCCGGCAGGCCCGCCGCCTTGACCATGCCGTGGGCGACGTCGATGCGGAAGCCGTCGACGCCCATGTCCAGCCAGAAGCGCAGGATGGAGCGGAACTCGTCGCCGACGGCCGGGTGCTCCCAGTTGAAATCGGGCTGCTCCGGGGCGAAGAGGTGCAGGTACCACTCGCCGGGTGAGCCGTCCGGCTCGGTGACCCGCGTCCAGGCCGGGCCGCCGAAGATCGACTCCCAGTCGTTGGGCGGGAGTTCGCCGTTCTCGCCCTTGCCGGGGCGGAAGTGGTAGCGCTCGCGCAGCGGGGAGCCGGGGCCCTCGGCGAGGGCGCGCTTGAACCACTCGTGCTGGTCGGAGGAGTGGTTGGGGACCAGGTCCACGATGATCCGCAGACCCAGCGCGTGGGCGTCGCGGATCAGCGCGTCGGCGTCGAGCAGATTGCCGAACATGGGGTCGACGGCACGGTAGTCGGCGACGTCGTAGCCGGCGTCGGCCTGCGGGGAGGCGTAGAAGGGGCTGAGCCACACGGCGTCGACGCCGAGATCACGCAGATAGGGCAGACGGGAGCGTACGCCCTCCAGGTCGCCCATGCCGTCGCCGTTGCTGTCGGCGAAGCTGCGCGGATAGACCTGGTAGATGACCGCGTCCCGCCACCAGTCGCGGCGGGCGGCGACGGTGGCGACGGCGGAGTGGCGGGCCGGTGCGGCAGGGTGCTGCTGGCTCATGGCGTCCTTGATACGTAACTGGGGCATGGTGGTGGTCGGGCGGCGGGCTCGGCGACGGGCCGGGGCGCAGGGCGCGGGATGCGAGGCGGGCCGCGGTGACAGCGGGGTCGGATGGGCACCGCGGCCCGCCTACCCGCGCGGTGAGGCGCGCGGGAGTCCTGCGCCGGGCGTCAGCCCTTGGTGCCGCCGGCGGTGAGGCCGGTGACGAGGTTCTTCTGCACGAGGTAGAAGAACACGGTCACCGGTATCGCGATCAGCACCGCGGTGGCGGCCATGTAGTTCCACTGGGCGTCGTGCTCGCTGACGAAGGTCTGCAGACCGACGGCGAAGGTGTACTTGGAGTCGTCCAGCAGGAAGGTGGTCGCGAAGGCCACCTCGCCGACGGCGGTGATGAAGTTGTAGAACGCGGCGACGGCCAGGCCCGGGCGGGCCAGCGGCAGGATCAGCCGGAAGAAGGTGCCGAAGGGGCTGAGCCCGTCCACGCGGCCCGCCTCGTCGATCTCGAAGGGGATGGTGTCGAAGTACCCCTTGAGCAGCCAGGCGCTGTACGGCACGGCGGTGGTGCAGTTGATGAGGATCAGCGCCCAGTAGGAGTCGATGAGGCCGAGCTCGCTGAAGATCTCGTACATCGGCACGATCAGGATGGCGATCGGGAACGCCTGGGTGAGCAGCAGGACCCACATCAGCTGCTTGTAGCCGGGGAAGCGCATGCGGGAGACCGCGTAGCCGGTGGTGGCGGCGACGAGGACACCGATGAGGGTGGTACCGAGGGCCACGATCATCGTCGACTTGAACCAGTCGAGGAACCCGGTGTGCTCCAGCACGAAGCTGTAGTTGGAGAAGGTGGCCTTGCCCGCGATGCCGCCCGGGTGCAGGTAGTCCTCCTTGTCCGGGCCGAGGGACAGGTAGCACAGCCAGGCCACCGGGGCCAGGGCGATCAGGCTCGCCACGACGAGCCCGCCGTGCAGCAGGGCGGCGCGCAGCGGGCCGCGCTCGCCGCGCCGGCGGACGCGGCGCCGGGGCTCGGGGGCGGTCACCGGGGCGGTCTCGGTGGTGTCCAGGGTCGTGGTGCTCATGGCGGCGGCTCCTGCGGCGTCAGACGGCGAGCTGGTCATTGCGCTTCAGCCAGCGGAAGTAGAAGGAGGTGAAGACGGTCAGGATCGACAGCAGCAGCACGCCGTACGCGGCGGACTGAGCGAAGTCGCGCGGCTGCTGGCCGAAGCCCAGCGCGTAGGCCCAGGTGACGAGGATCTGGGCGTCCGGGGCGGAGTTCTTGCCGAACAGCAGGAAGATGATGACGAACTGGTTGAAGGTCCAGATGATGCCGAGCAGGACGACGGTGGAGCTGACCGAGCGCAGGCCCGGCAGGGTGACGTGCCGGAAGCGCTGCCAGGCGCTCGCGCCGTCCATCTCGGCGGCCTCGTAGAGGGAGGAGTCGATGGACTGCAGGCCGCCGAGCAGCGAGAGCATCATGAACGGCACACCGCACCAGGTGTTGACCATGATCGCGGCGAACCGCTGCCAGAAGGTGTCCTCCAGCCACTCGGGCTGGGGCAGGTGGAGCGCGCCGAGGAGCTGGTTGAGCACGCCGGAGTCGGCGAGCATGATCCGCCAGGAGAAGACGGTGACGAAGGTCGGCACGGCCCAGGGCAGGACGAGCAGCAGCCGGTAGACGGTACGGCCGCGCAGCTTCTGGTTGAGCATGAGCGCGAGGCCGAGGCCGATGGCGTAGTGCAGGGCCACACAGGCGACCGTCCAGAACACGGTCCACAGGAAGTGCGACCAGAACCGGTCGTACGCCGTCGGGCCGAACAGGATGTCCTGGTAGTTGTCGAGGCCGATGAACTTGTAGGTGGCGTCGATGTGGTTGACGCCGATCGTGCGCGCCGAGTTGAGGCTGTTGGCGTCGGTGAGGGTGAGGTAGAAGCCCCGCGCGAGCGGGTAGCCGACGAGGACGCCGAGCACGATGACCACCGGGGCGATCATCGCGTAGGCGTACCAGTACTTGTGGAAGCCGTTCCTGATGCGCTGCCCCAGCCCGGGCCGAGGCGCGCGGTCACCGCGGCGCTTGCCGGTCGCGCGGTCGATGGCGACTGTCATGGTTCGACACCTTCAATGGTTCACGGAGTTGGGCTGGGCACAGGGCGGTGGCCGCCGGATCCTTCCCCCCCTTCTTGTACAGGGAGGATCCGACGGCCACACGGGCTCACTTGCTGAAGTCGGGCACCAGCTTGGTCATGGCCAGCTCGGCGTTGCTCAGGCCCTTGTCCAGCGACTCCTTGCCGCTGGCGACCTTGGGCAGCTCGGTGTCGAGCGGCCCCCACAGGGAGCTGTACTCGGGCAGCGCCGGGCGGGGCTGGGCGGCGGCCAGGACGCCCTGGTAGCCGGCGATGCCGGGGTCGGTCTTGACCTGGGCGGTGTAGGCGTCGGACCGGGTGGGCAGGGTGGAGTTCTTCAGGGCGATGGTCTCCTGGGCCTTCGCCGAGGTCATGAACTTGACGAACTTCAGGGCCGCGGCCTGGTGGGCCTTGTCGGAGCCGGCGTAGACCGAGAGGTTGTGGCCGCCGGTCGGGGCGCCCGCCTTGCCGGCGGAGCCGGCCGGGACGGTGGCGATGCCGAGGTTGGACTTGTCCTTGAAGGCGCTGCCCTTGTAGAAGTTCGTGATCTCCCAGGGTCCCTGGATGATCGCGGCGACCTTGCCGTTGACGAACGCGTCCTGGATGTGGGCGTAGGCGTCGGCGGTGGCGTCGGCCTTGTGCAGGCCCTTGCCGGAGAACAGGCTGAGCCAGGTGCCGTAGGCCTTCTTGGTGGCGGCCGAGTTCACAGTGATCTTCTTGGCACCGGCGTCGACGGTGTCGGTGCCCTCGCCGTAGAGGAAGGTCTGGGCGTAGTAGGCCTGGGTGGAGCCCCAGTAACCGTCGACCTTGGTCTTGCCCTTGATCTTGGCGGCGTCGGCCTTCAGCTCGTCCCAGGTCTTGGGGGCCTCGGTGATGCCGGCCTTCTTGAAGAGGGCCTTGTTGTAGACGAGGGCGAGGGTGTCGGTGACGAACGGCACGCCGTAGGTCTTGCCCTCGTACTGGGCCTGCTTGATCAGGTTCGGCTCGAACTTGCCCTGGTCGGCGAGGGCCTCGGTGCCGTCCAGCGGCAGGAAGAAGTCCTTCTTGGCGAAGGCCGGGGTCCAGCCGACCTCGGAGCGCAGCACGTCCGGGGCGCCGGTGGCGCCGGCCGCGGTGTCGAACTTGTTCTGCGCCTGGTCGAAGGGGACGTTGACGTACTTGACCTTGATGTTCTTGTTGGCCGCCTCGAACTGCTGGACCAGGGTCTTGTACGTCGGCGCCTCATTGGTGGCGTTGGAGGTGTCCCACCAGGTGATGGTGACCGGGCCGTCCGACTTCCCGCTGTCGCTGTCGCTCCCGCCGCACGCCGTCGCCGTCAGGGCGAGGGACGCCACCAGCGCGGAGGCCGCTATGCCACGCCGCATGAGTTCTCCTTGAGGGTTAAGCCCGAGTGATGCCGACTGCGCCTTTGCGGCCGCCGGGCGAGTGGGAACGTAACAGCCGTGTAAGCGTTGCGAAAGACCTTGCAGAAAAAAAGTGCAAGGGGACACGATGGTTACCCCGTCGTGACCGGCCGTCGACCGGCGCGCAACCCAGTCGCGCAGGCGCTGAGCGGCGATGACGACAGTTGTGCAAGACTTGCAAGCTCTTGCCACCAAGTAACCCGAGGGAGCGCGATGACGCAGCAACCCACGGCAGGCCGTGCGCCCGCCCGCGCCCGGCGTCCGGCCGGTGTGCAAGGCGAGATACGACCGGTACAGTCCAGTGCCGTGACCACACGGCTTGCCGACATCGCTGCGCAGGCGGGGGTGAGCGAAGCGACCGTCAGCCGGGTCCTCAACGGGAAGCCGGGCGTCGCCGCCACCACCCGCCAGTCCGTGCTCGCCGCGCTCGACGTGCTGGGCTATGAGCGCCCGGTGCGGCTGCGGCAGCGCAGCGAGGGCCTGGTGGGCCTGATCACGCCGGAGCTGGAGAACCCGATATTCCCGGCCCTGGCCCAGGTCATCGGCCAGGCGCTGACCCGCCAGGGCTACACGCCGGTGCTCGCCACGCAGACCCCGGGCGGGTCGACCGAGGACGAACTGACCGAGATGCTGGTGGACCGCGGGGTCGCCGGGATCATCTACGTCTCCGGGCTGCACGCCGACACCACCGCCGACATGCAGCGCTACGAGCGGCTGCGGGCGCAGGGTGTGCCGTATGTGCTGGTGGACGGGTTCTCGCCGAAGGTGCAGGCGCCGTTCATCTCCCCCGACGACCGGGCGGCGATGACGCTGGCGGTGACGCATCTGGCGTCGCTCGGGCACACCCGGATCGGGCTGGCGCTCGGGCCCAAGCGGTTCGTGCCGGTGCAGCGCAAGATCGAGGGCTTCGTCCGGGCGATGCAGGAGCAGCTGGGGCTTGCCGCGCAGACCGTCGAGACCGAGCTGATCCAGCACTCGCTGTACACGCTGGAGGGCGGCCAGGCGGCCGCGACGGCGCTGATCGAGCGGGACTGCACGGCGGTGGTCTGCGCCAGCGACATGATGGCGCTGGGCGCGATACGGGCGGCCCGGCAGCGGGGCCTGGAGGTGCCCCGGGACGTGTCGGTGGTCGGTTTCGACGACTCCCCGCTGATCGCCTTCACCGATCCGCCGCTGACCACGGTCCGCAAGCCGGTCCCGGCGATGGGGCAGGCGGCGGTGCGCACGTTGCTGGAGGAGATCGGCGGGACGCCGGCGCCGCACAGTGAATTCGTGTTCATGCCGGAGCTGGTGGTGCGTGGTTCAACCGCTTCGGCACCGCATGTCCTCCGTACGTCGTAGGAGGTGCGCCGCGGACCCGACCTTGGGATGATCGGGCGTGGAAGTCTTGTCTGGCAGACTCTGTGCCTATGAGTGACTCGACCGTGACACCGTCGGAAGGTCGCGAGGAGGTGGCCGTTCCGCGGGCCGTCACGGGCGAGGACCGACAGGGTCCGCTGGGCCGGATGCGGCGTCCACGACGGCCACGGCTGTGGTTCGAGATCCTTCTGATCGCGGTGAGTTACTGGACCTACTCACTGATCCGCAACGCCGTACCGGAGCAGCGGGGCAAGGCGCTGCGCAACGCGGACTGGATCTGGCATGCCGAGCAGCATCTGGGCGTCGCCGTGGAGCAGTCCGTCAACCACGGCGTCAACTCGGTGTCTTGGCTCATCGTGGGCATGAACTACTACTACGCCACCCTGCACTTCATCATCACGATCGGCGTGCTGGTGTGGCTGTACCGATGGCATCCCGGGCGGTACTCGGCGACCCGTCTGGTGCTCTTCGCGACCACCGGTGTGGCCCTGGTCGGTTACTACCTGTTCCCGCTCGCGCCGCCCCGGCTGATGCGCGGCGGGCACTTCGTGGACACGGTGATGGTGCACCACACCTGGGGCTCGATGGCCTCCGGCGACCTCAAGCACATGTCGAACCAGTACGCGGCGATGCCGTCGATGCACATCGGCTGGTCGCTGTGGTGCGGGCTGACGATCTTCGCGCTGGCGTCGGTGCCCTGGGTGCGGGTGCTGGGGCTGCTGTATCCCACGGCCACCCTCGTGGTGATCGTCGCCACGGCGAACCACTTCTGGCTGGACGCGGTCGGCGGTGTGCTCTGCCTGGGCTTCGGGTTCGCGGTGGCCCGGGCGTGGTACGGCAGCCTGCCGTACACCCTGCCCCGGCTGGTTCCGGTGCCCGCGGCCCGGCCGCTGCGGTCCCCTCAGTCGGCGTAGAACAGCTCCTCCACCACCGTGCGCGCCCGGCGGGTGGTACGGCGGTAAGCGTCCAGCATGTCCCCGGCGTGTCCGGCGCCGTAGCCCAGGTAGCGGCCGACGGCGGCCAGCTCGCGCGGCTCGGTGGGGAAGGTGTCCCCGGCCCGGCCGCGGACCAGCATGACCGCGTTGCGCACCCGGGTGGCCAGCACCCACGCCTCGTCCAGGATCGCCGCGTCCTCGGCCGTCAGCAGTCCGGCCTCCCGGGCGGCGGCCAGGGCCTGGCGGGTGCGGGGGGTGCGCAGGCCCGCCTCCCGGTGGCCGTGGCGCAGCTGGAGCAGCTGGACGGTCCACTCGACGTCGGACAGACCGCCCGGGCCGAGCTTGGTGTGCAGCTTGGGGTCGGCGCCGCGGGGCAGCCGCTCGGACTCCATCCGCGCCTTCAGCCGGCGGATCTCGCGGACCGCCTCCTCGCCCAGGCCCTGGGCCGGGTAGCGCAGCGGGTCGATCAGCTCGATGAACCGGCGGCCCAGTTCCGCGTCGCCGGCGACCGGCTCGGCCCGCAGCAGCGCCTGTGACTCCCAGCCCAGGGACCAGCGGCGGTAGTACGCCTCGTACGACTTCAGGGTGCGCACCAAGGGCCCCGACTTGCCCTCCGGGCGCAGGTCGGCGTCGATGAGCAGGGGCGGGTCGGTGCTGGGCAGCTGGAGCAGGCGGCGCATCTCGGCGACGACCTTGCCCGCGGCGGCGGCCGCCTCGTGCTCGTCCACGCCGTCCTGGGGCTCGTGCACGAACAGCACGTCGGCGTCGGATCCGTAGCCCAGCTCGTGCCCGCCGAAGCGGCCCATCCCGATGATCGCGAACCGGGTGGGCAGGGTGTCGCCCCAGCCCTCCCGGACGACCGCGCGCAGGGTGCCGGCGAGGGTGGCCGCGGTGAGGTCGGAGACGGCCGCGCCGACCCGGTCCACCAAGGCGCCCTGGTCGGCCTCGACGGGGCTGGTCTCGGTGCCGTAGGAGCCGACGATGTCGGCGGCGGCGGTGCGGAACAGCTCGCGGCGGCGGACGCCGCGGGCCGCGGTGACGCCGTGCACGGCGTTCTCCGCGCGGCCGACGGCCGCCAGGATCTCCTGCTCCAGCTGGGCAGGGTCGCGGGGGGCCAGGCCGCCGCCGACGGCCACGGGGCCCGCGCCGGTGCCGTCGCCGAGCAGGGCGACCGCCTCGGGGGCGCGCAGCAGGAGGTCCGGGGCGAGGCGGCCCGCGGACAGCACGCGGGCCAGGTTCTCGGCCGCCGCGCCCTCGTCGCGGAGCAGGCGCAGGTACCAGGGGGTCTTGCCGAGGGCGTCGGAGACCTTGCGGAAGTTCAGCAGGCCGGCGTCCGGGTCGGCGGAGTCGGCGAACCAGCCGAGGAGGACCGGCAGGAGGGTGCGCTGGATCGCCGACTTGCGGGTCACGCCGGACGCCAGGGCCTCCAGGTGGCGCAGGGCGGCGGCCGGGTCGGCGTAACCGAGCGCCACCAGGCGTTCGCGGGCCGCCACGGGGCTCAGCCGGGCTTCGCCGGGAGCGAGCTGGGCGACCGCGTCGAGCAGCGGGCGGTAGAAGAGCTTCTCGTGCAGCCGGCGGACGACGCCGGTGTGCCGCTTCCACTCGCGGTTCAGCCCGGCCACCGGGTCGGTGCGCAGGCCCAGGGAGCGGCCGAGGCGGCGCTGGTCGGCCTCCGCCTCGGGCACGAGGTGGGTGCGGCGCAGGCGGTACAGCTGGATGCGGTGCTCCATGGAGCGCAGGAAGCGGTACGCCTCGTCCAGGCGGGCGGCGTCCTCGCGGCCGACGTAGCCGCCGGCGGCGAGGGCCTGGAGGGCGTCCAGGGTGGTGCCGCTGCGCAGGGTGGAATCGGTGCGGCCGTGCACCAGCTGGAGGAGCTGGACGGCGAATTCGACGTCCCGGAGGCCGCCGGGGCCGAGCTTGAGCTCTCGTTCGACCTCGGCCGCGGGGATGTTCTCCACCACGCGGCGGCGCATCTTCTGGACGTCCGCCACGAAGTTCTCGCGCTCGGCGGCCTTCCAGACCATGGGTTCCAGCGCGTCGACGTACGCCCGGCCCAGGTCCGCGTCCCCCGCCACCGGGCGGGCCTTGAGGAGGGCCTGGAACTCCCAGGTCTTCGCCCAGCGTTGGTAGTAGGCGAGGTGGCTGCTGAGGGTGCGGACGAGGGGGCCGTTGCGGCCCTCGGGGCGGAGGTTGGCGTCCACCGGCCAGATGGAGCCCTCGACGGTGGTCTCGGAGCAGATCCGCATGAGGTGGGAGGCGAGTTTCGTCGCGGATCTGAGGGCCTTGGGCTCGGGGGTGCCCTCGGCCGGCTCCGCCACGAAGATGACGTCCACGTCGGAGACGTAGTTCAGCTCGTGGCCGCCGCACTTGCCCATCGCGATGACCGCGAGGCGGCAGGCGGCGGCGTCCTCGGGGGCGGAGCGTTCGGCCAGGGCCAGGGCCGCGCGGAGGGTGGCGGTGGCCAGGTCGGCCAGCTCCGCGGCGGTCTCGGCGACGTCCGTGGTGCCGCAGACGTCCCGGGCGGCGATGGAGAGCAGGCAGCGGCGGTAGGCGACGCGGAGGGAGACCGGGTCGGTGGCCTCGGCCAGGCCGCGTTCGAATTCGGCGACGCCCGGATGGAGGTCGTACGGCTCGTACATGACCAGGGCCTGCCAGTCGCTGGGGTGGCGGGCCAGGTGGTCGGTGAGGGCGGCGGAGGCGCCGAGGACGCCGAGGAGGCGGTCGCGCAGGGGCTTCGCCGCGATGAGGGTGTCGAGCAGTTCGCGGTGGCTGGGGCCGTTCTGCGCCTCCAGGAGGCGGACCAGGCCGCGCAGGGCGAGGTCGGGGTCGGCGGTGGCGCCGAGGGCTTCCAGGAGGACCGGGTCGTCGCGGACGGGGGCCAGCTCGGGGCCGTCCAGGAGGCGCTCGGCGGCGGAGGGGTCGGTGAAGCCGTGCCGCAGCAGGCGGGTGAACGTGCTGCTCCTGCGCCCCGGCGTCATCTCCGTGGCCTCCCCTCGGATCTTTCGTCGTCCTGGCCAGAGCCTAACCGGAAGGAGCCGGGGGAGCTTTGTCCGCCGGTGGGTGGGGCTTGTCGTCTCATGCCTGCGGCAGCCCGCGCGGGTGCGCTGCGGCTCACCGACCGTGCCTGCGGCAGCCCCCCGGGGGTGCGCTGCGGCTCACCGACCGTGCCTGCGGCAGCCCGTGCGGGTGTGCTGTGGCTCGGGTCGCGCCTGCGGTCGAGTGGGGGGGCGGGGCCGCGCCGGGCGGTGTCCGTCCTCGGTCCGGCGGGCTGTTTCCCGTGCGTTGCCGGACTTTTCGCCGGCCGCTGCGGGCGGACACGACCCGGCACGTCCCCTTCCCGCCGTGGGCGGCCTCGGGTCAGGTCACGGCCCGGGTGGTGGTGCCGCGCTGGTGCGGGAGCCTCGTCTGCAGGAGGTCCTTGAGGGTCTGGGCCGCTGTGGGGGCCGCGTCTCCGCAGCAGTTGTTGAAGAGGAGGTGCAGTTCGTCCGTGGCCTCCGCCAGGGCTTGGATCCGGGGCAGCCATTCGGTCAGCTCCCGCTCGGTGTACGCGTGGCGGAAGCGGTCCTCCTTCGTTCCCGTGCCCCAGTGGGGGCTGCGGCCGTGGAAGCGGATCACCGAGAGGTGGGGGGTGGTGACGGAGGTGACGGGTGGCATGGAGGTCGGTAGGCCCTGGGCGGTGTCGACGGCCACCGCGGTGGCGTCCAGGTCGGTGAGGAAGGCGGTGGTGCGGGGGGCCTGGGCGGGGTGCCACCAGGCGGGGTTGCGGAACTCCACGGCGAACGGCCAGTCGTGGGCGCGTTCGCGGGCGACGCGGATGAAGGCCTCGGCTTCCGGGCCGGGGGTGAGGGAGGGCGGGTACTGGAAGAGGAGGGTGCCCAGGCGGCCGGAGTGGCGCAGGGGGGCCAGCGCTTCGGCGTAGCGGGTCCAGATCTCCGCGCGCAGGGCCTCGTCGCGGGGGTGGTCGCGGAGGTCCGGGGGGAGGGCGGCGGGGCGGGTGGGGTGGCCGGTGAGGAGGGAGAACGCCTTGACGTCGAAGCGGAAGCCGGGGGGCGTGCGGTCCGCCCAGAGGGCTGTGGTGCGGGGGGCGGGGAGGGCGTAGTAGGGCGAGTCGGTCTCGACGAGGGGGAAGCGGGTCGCGTAGTGGCGTAAGCGCTTCTCCGCGTCGCGGTGGCCGGGTGGGTACCAGCCGCTCCTGAGCAGCTCCGGGTCGGTCCAGCCGCAGGTGCCGATGAGGATCTCCGCCATGCGGGCGCGAGTACCCGGCGTTCATCCGGTCTTCACCCGGGAGGTTGGCCCGCGTGGGCCACGGGAATGGTGGCGTGTGCATGCTCTGTCCGCACCGCCAGCCGTCCATCCATTCCCGGAGGTTGATGTGTCCGGCAGTTCTGCCCGTTCGGCGTATCGCCGTGCCCGTGCCGTCGTGGCGTCCGCGGCGGCCCTCGCCGCGGCCGCGGTCGGACTGTGGACCGGGCTCGGCGGCGACACCGCGCACGCCGCGGGTACCGTGCCCAGCCCGGACCACGTGGTCGTCGTGGTCTTCGAGAATCACGCCTACAGCCAGGTCATCGGATCGTCCAGCGCGCCGTACATCAACTCGCTGAAGTCGGGGGGTGCCAACCTCACCCAGTCGTACGCCGAGACCCATCCGAGCCAGCCGAACTACTTCGCGCTGTTCTCCGGGTCGACGCAGGGCATCACCGACGACGGCTGCTACACGCCGGGCTTCTCGTCGAAGCCCAACCTCGCGTCCGAGCTGATCGCCGCCGGGCGCACCTGGGCCAGTTACAACGAGTCCCTGCCGAGTCAGGGGTCCACGACATGCAGCAGCGGGAACTACGCCCGCAAGCACAACCCCTGGTTCGGGTTCGGCAACGTGCCGACCTCCACCGCGAAGACGTTCGCGCAGTTCCCGACGGACTACTCGACGCTGCCCCAGCTGTCGTTCGTCGTGCCGAACCTGTGCAGCGACATGCACGACTGCTCGGTGTCCACCGGTGACACCTGGCTGAAGAACAACCTGGGCGCCTACGCGACCTGGGCCAAGACCCACAACAGCCTGCTCGTCGTCACCTTCGACGAGGACAACCGGCTGAGCGGGAACCGGATTCCGACCGTGTTCTACGGGCAGCCGGTGGCCGCCGGTTCCACTTCCTCCACCACGTACAACCACTACGACCTGCTGCGCACCCTGGAGGACACCCAGGGTCTGGCCACGCACGCGGGCAACGCGGCCTCCGCCAAGGACATCACCGGCATCTGGGCGTCCTGACGTGTACGTAGCGGACAGCCGCGCCAGTACGTCCGCTCACGATGCCGTCCGGTCTCCGGCCGGGCGGCGCCGTGCCGCGGTCGCCCCCACCGTCGTCGCGCTGGGAACGGTGAGCCTGGTCACCGACGTGTCGTCGGAGATGGTGACGGCGGTACTGCCGTTGTACCTGGTGACCGGTCTGGGTCTGTCGCCGTTGGGATTCGGACTGCTGGACGGGATCTACAACGGGTTCTCGGCGCTCGTGCGCCTGGTGGGCGGGCACTTCGCCGACCGGGGCGGCGGGCGGCACAAGTGGGTGGCCGGGCTGGGGTACGGCATCTCGGCCGTGTGCAAGCCGCTGCTGCTGGTGGCGCACTCCCTGACTCCGATCGGGGCCGTGCTCGCCGCCGACCGGACCGGGAAGGGGCTGCGCACGGCGCCCCGGGACGCCCTGATCTCGCTGTCCAGCCCGCCCGGAACGCGCGGGCGGGCCTTCGGGGTGCACCGGGCGATGGACACGGCCGGGGCCCTGCTCGGGCCGCTGGTGGCGTTCTGGATCCTGCGGGCCACCGTGGACGGGTACGACGCGGTGTTCACCGTGAGTTCCTGTGTGGCGGCGCTGGGCCTGCTGGTGCTCGTGCTCTTCGTGCCGGGCGGCCGGGGTACGGCGGCGGAGCGGCGGCCGGCCCTGCGGGCCGCCGTGGGGCTGCTGCGCGGCCGCGACCTGCGCCGGATCACCGTCTGCGCCCTGCTGCTGGGCCTCGCCACGGTCAGCGACTCCTTCGTCTATCTGCTGCTCCAGCGCCGTCTCGGCGTCCCCGACCGCTGGTTCGCGCTGCTGCCCCTGGGAACGGCGGCCGCGTTCCTGCTGCTGGCCGTGCCGCTCGGCCGGCTCGCGGACCGGTCGGGCCGCTGGGCGGTGTTCCTGGCGGGCCATGGCGCCCTGCTCGTGGTGTACGCGCTGCTGCTCACCTCCTGGCACGGCTCGGTGCTGCCGTATCTCGTGCTCGCCCTGCACGGCGGCTTCTACGCGGCCACCGACGGGGTGCTGATGGCCGCGGCCTCGGACAGCGTGCCGGAGGCACTGCGCTCGTCGGGGCTGGCCGTCGTCCAGACCGGGCAGGCGCTGACCCGGTTCGCCTGCTCGCTGCTGTTCGGCGCGGCCTGGACGGTCTGGGGCGACCGGGCGGCGCTGGCGGGGGCCGCGGTGGCGCTCGCCGCGTGCGCCGCGTTCTCCCTCACCCTGCGCCCGAAGGGGACGGTGACCGCATGACCGTACGCAATCGTGTGCTGATCCTGGTCTCGGCCGTCGCCGTGCTGGCGGCGGTCGGGCTGGCCTCCGTGCTGCACGCCTCCGCGCGGGCGGACCGCCGCAACCACACCCAGGCGGGCGGGCCGAGCGTCACCTCGGGCACGGTGGCGCTGCGCGAGCCCGGGCGGCTGCTGTTCCGGAACATGGCGTGGGGGCCGCACCGGGACGAGGTGACGTCCGTCCCGGCGGACGATCCGGGCGGACCGCGTACCGCCACCGGCCTCACGTGCCTGCGCTTCCACGCCGCTTCCGGGACCGGGGTGTGTCTGCAAGCCGTGCACGGGCCGGTCTCGGACACCTACCGCGCGCTGGTCCTGGACGCGCGCCTGCGGACCGTGCACCGCTACGACGTCCCGGGCATCCCGTCCCGCGCCCGGGTCTCCCCCACCGGGCACTTCGCCGCCTGGACGGCGTTCGTGGGCGGCGACTCGTACGCCGGGACGGACTTCTCCACGCGCACGGCGATCGCCGACACCCGCAGCGGTGCGCTGATCCCGTCGCTGGAGACGTTCCGGATCGTCCGGGACGGGCGTCCGTACCGGGCGGCGGACGTCAACTTCTGGGGGGTGACGTTCGCCGCCGACGACCGCACGTTCTACGCGACGCTGGCCACGCAGGAGCGGACGTACCTGGTCCGCGGCGACCTGCGCCGCCGTACGGTCACCACCCTGCACGGGAACGTGGAGTGCCCGTCCCTCTCCCCCGACGGCACCCGCGTCGCGTACAAGAAGCGGGTCGAGGGGCTGCCCGAGGACGCCCCGTGGCGCCTGTACGTCCTGGACCTGCGCACGATGCGGGAGACCGCGCTCGCCGAGTCGCGGAGCGTGGACGACCAGGCGGTGTGGCGGGACGGCCGTACGGTCGTGTACGCGCTGCCCGGGGACTACGGCGCCGACCTGTACGAGGTACCGGCGGACGGGTCGGGGCGGCCGCGGCGGATCAGCCCGGCCGCCGTGTCACCGGCGTACTCCGGATAACCCGCCCGGGGTCAACCCGGCGGTCCGCGCATTCCTTCATCCCGGTGGTTCACCGGCGCGGGCGCCCGCGTTCCGGCGGGCGCCCCCGAGACTCTCCGGGGCGGCGGCCGGGCGGTCGCCAAGAAGGCGAGGGCACGGGATGGCCGACAGCAGGATCCTGGTCGCGGTACCGCAGCACGCGCGCGCCGAGGGCGCCGGGGCCGAGCAGTTGCGGAAGATCCGGGACGCGGTGGAGGCGGACGGCTTCGAGGTGCGCTGGGCGGTCACCGCCGAGGACGCGGACGCGGTGCTGCGGACCGAGGCGGGGCTGGCCGCGGCCCTGGTCGCCTGGGATCTGCCCGGGCGCGGGCGGGCCGTCGGGGACGGCCCCGGGGCCGCGCTCGCCAAGCCGGACGAGACCGTCGACGGGGCTCTGGGAGGGGCGGCCGTGCTGCGCCGGATCGGGCGGCGGTACCGGGATCTGCCGGTCTTCCTCGTCATGGCCGACGAGGGCCTGCGCGAACTGCCGCTGTGGGTGTCCGAGACGGTCGTCGGGTACCTGTGGCCGCTGGAGGACACGCCGGGGTTCATCGCCGGCCGGATCACCACCGCGGCCCGCGCCTACCGGGAGGACGTGCTGCCGCCGTTCTTCCGGGCGCTGCGCCGCTTCGACGACGCCCACGAGTACTCCTGGCACACCCCGGCCCACTCCGGTGGCGTCGCCTTCCTCAAGTCGCCCGCGGGGCGCGCCTTCCACGACTATTTCGGCGAGCGGCTGCTCCGCTCCGACCTGTCGATCTCGGTGGAGGAACTGGGCTCGCTGTTCGAGCACACCGGCCCCATCGGCGCGGCCGAGCGCAACGCGGCCCGCGTCTTCGGCGCCGACCTCACCTACTTCGTGCTGCACGGCGACTCCACCTGCAACCGCCTGGTCGGCCACTTCAGCGTCACCCGTGACGAACTGGCCCTGGTGGACCGCAACTGCCACAAGTCGGTGCTGCAGGGTCTGGTGGTCTCCGGCGCCCGGCCGGTCTACCTCATCCCGACCCGCAACGGTTACGGCCTCGCCGGCCCGCTGCCCCCGGCCGAGCTTGCGGCGGACTCCATCGCGGCCCGGATCGCCGCGCACCCGCTCGCCGAGGGCGCCGTGTCCCGGGACGCCCAGTACGCGGTGTTCACCAACTCCACCTATGACGGCCTGAGTTACGCCGCCGTACCGACCGCGCGGGCGCTCGCGGCCAGCACGCCCCGCGTGCACTTCGACGAGGCGTGGTTCGCGTACGCCCGCTTCCATCCGCTGTACGCGGGCCGGTACGGCATGTCGGTGGACGCGGCCGCCTTCCCCGGCCCGGACCGGCCGACGGTCTTCGCGACCCAGTCCACGCACAAGCTGCTGGCCGCGCTCTCCCAGTCGGCGATGGTGCACGTACGGCCCGCACCCCGGGCACCGGTCGAGCACGACCGTTTCAACGAAGCCCTGATGATGCACGGCACCACCTCGCCCCTCTACCCGATGATCGCCTCACTGGACGTGGCAGCGGCGATGATGGACGGGCCACAGGGCGAGTGGCTGCTGGACGAGGCGGTGACCGAGGCGGTCCGCTTCCGCCAGGAGATGGTGCGGCTGCGCCGGCGGGTGGAGAGCGCCGGGGACCGTCCGCCGTGGTTCTTCGGCGTGTGGCAGCCGGAGGAGGTCACCGACCCGGTGACGGGCGAACGACTGCCCTTCGACGAGGCCCCGCCGGAGCTGCTGCGCACCGAGCAGTCCTGCTGGCTGCTGGAGCCCGGCGCCGCCTGGCACGGCTTCCCGGGGCTGACCGAGGGCCACTGCATGCTGGACCCGGTCAAGGTCACGCTGACCTGCCCCGGCATCACCGCCACGGGGGAGATGGCCGAGGAGGGCATTCCGGCGCGGATCCTGACGGCCTACCTGGCGACCCGCAACATCGTGGTCGAGAAGACCGACAGCTACACCACCCTGATCCTGTTCTCCATGGGCATCACCAAGGGCAAGTGGGGCACGCTGCTGGACGCCCTGATGGACTTCAAGGCCCTCTACGACGCCGACGCCCCGCTCGACCGTGTCCTTCCGGCGGCGGTCGCCGCGCACCCTCGCCGCTACTCGGGTCTGACCCTGCGCGAGCTGTGCCGGCAGATGCACGAGCAGCTGCGCTCGGCGCGGCTGGTGGAGCTGCTGGACACCGCGTTCCAGCAGCTCCCGGCGCCGGTCCACCCGCCCCAGCACTGCTACCAGCGGCTGGTGCGGGGCGGCACGGAACGGGTCCGCATCGCCGATGCGGCGAACCGGGTGGCGGCGGCGATGGTGACGGTGACCCCGCCCGGCATCCCGGTCCTCATGCCGGGCGAGTCCACCGGCACCCCCGACGGCCCCCTCCTGCGCTACCTCACCGCCCTGGAGACCTTCGACCGCCACTTCCCGGGCTTCCGCAGCGAGACCCACGGCGTGACGATCGACGAGGACAGCGGGGACTACGAGATCGAGTGCCTGCGCCCGGAGTGACGCGGAGCCTGATTACGCTGGCCCGAAGACAACAGGGGGGCGGGCATTGGCGTACGAGAGGTCTCTGCTCAGAGCACGGGCGCGGGTCAGGGAGACGGTGGAGGACTTCGACTCTCTTCCGTTCGACGACCCGGAGCGACGCGAGGAGATACGTCCGCGGCTGATCTGCGCGGCGGTGCGGAGGAACTACGCCGGGCTTCCCTTCACGGAGATGGGGGCGGTCACGAGCGGGTGGGCACTGCTCGCTGCGAGCGCCGCGGGCCTGTTCATCGCCGGTTTCCGCCCCGACGGCGCTGCGCAGGGTCTGCTCGCAGCGGTCTCCGCGGTGCTCGCCATCGCCCTCGTTCTGCTCGTCCTGTTCAGGATTTCCCGCGGCGACACCCGCCTCTATCTGCTGTCCCACCTTCTGCTCTCCGCTTCGGTGGAGATCATCGCCGCGTCGACCGCCCTGATGTTCGGATCGCCGTACCTGGGAAGTCACGCTTCCTACGCCCGGTCCGCGGTCGACGGACTGGCCATCGGGTTCATCGTGGCAGGGTGCTGGGTCTGGCTCATCGCCCTGCTCTCCTATCTCGCCTCCTACAGCCGCAAGCGGACCAGACACATGCACCGCTACGACGCCGCGCTCCTCAGATGGGTGGACGCGACCGCGCTGGTCTGGTTCCATCGCGGCCGGATCAACAACTCGAAGGTGTCGACCATGTGCGCCGTGAGCATCGAACGGGCTGCCCGGAGCGCCGAGAGCGCCGCCCGTTCGAGCGACGTGCTGCACCTCCTGGAACCCCACCAGAAGGCCGAGATCCGAACCGAGTCGCTCAGAATCTCGGAGGTGTTCCGGGCGCACAAGGCAGCGCTTCTGCGGATCGGCAATCGCGACGACCTCGACCGGCTGCTGCAGTCGATGCTGTCCGGCGTCGAAGCCCTGGCGAAGGGTGACCGGGAGGCGCTGCTCGCCAACGCCCCCGAGGAGATCCCCCGGTCGAACCGGATCCACAGGTTCTTCCTCTGGATCCTGCCCCCCGCCCTCCTGATCTCGGCGGGCATCCTGCTCCCCATGATCCCGGCGATCTCCTCGAACGCAGCGGCCCAGAGCCTGCGCTGGTCGCTCATCGTGGCGGGCGTCCTCTCCCTGGTGGCGGCCCAGAAGGACGTAGCCACCCGGATCAACGACACCTTCGGGAAGGCCATCAGCTGGAAGTGAGGGGCTGTGACTTCCAGTAGACATTCCGGAAGCAGGAGATGCATTCTGATTCAGGAACCCGAACGACAATTGGTTACTTACTCAACTTCGCGATGTGACGGCACACACGCGGCGATCAGCACAGGCTTACCGCGCTTTCCGCGTTCCTTGCAGCCGATGACGTAAGTCCATGGCGCGAAGACAATTCAGGAGCGGAGATGCAATACATTGCCATCGATGCCCCCGCCGCGGTCTGGATAGTCGCCTCGGCGGGCGGCGCCGCAGCTGCCCTGATGGCAGTGTTCGCGCACCTGTCAAAAAATGCCACCCGAAAGGTTGAGGCAGATTTCGGAGTCGCCGACCGTAAAGCACCACGGGGGACGGAGAGCGGCGATGACAAACTTGCCCGGGCCGCAGGCACGGCCCTGGGCGCACTGCAGTCCTTGGACAGATCTCCTCACACCGATGTCACCGCAGAGCTCAGACAAATCCACACGGACCTACACAACACAGTGGCCGAACGCGACGAAGAGGGCCCGGCTCTGGATGAGCAGACTCGCCTCGTCCTCAAGTACTACGCTCAAGGAGCCGGGCACGCCCAGGTGAGCTTCTACTGGAGCCTCTCTTTTGCATCGCTCGGCTTTCTGATAATCGTCGGCGGAGTCGTGCTCGCGGTAAGATCCCCCGGCTCCCACTCACTCCAAACAGCAGTGATTACCGGATCGGGAATCATAACCGATGCCATTGCTGCGCTCTTCTTCACAGTGGCCAACCGTTCTCGGCGACTCATGCTTCAATTCATAGACAAACTTCGTCACGACAGGGAGCAGGAGTACAAACATCAGGAAGCGAAGGACCTCATAGATGAAGTCCATTGCCCCAACCTGCGGGATTCACTCCGTGCGCTCACCGCGCTCAAATTCATCGATTCAGAAGCCGACGCCAATACGCTGCCAGGATTTCCGAGCAACTTGACGGGGTCGGTGTCTACAGAGAGTCCCAGCACCGCTGCGTAATCATGCGCGCCATGCAGAGGAGCGGGCTGTGAGACACCGTGGGGCCGGCGGTCCACGACCGTCGGCCCCACGGGATCGTTTCGGCGGCAACCCGCCCTGATCTGCGCCTACAGCACCGGCAGGTTCTTCCGCAGCTCGAAGGCGGTCACCTCGCTGCGGTACTCCTCCCACTCCGACTTCTTGTTGCGCAGGAAGTGACATCGGCCCAAAGCAACCTGACGCGATCGAGGCTGGCCCAGGGCAGACCAGCGATCGAGCGGTCGTCATAGGTCATTGTCGGTCGCCGCAGGCCACCCTTCGACGGCCCACAGACGGCCCAGCTGCAGAGCACCGGCAGATTTACAGCGGGCTAAGTCCGCTAGCTGTGATCTGCAGGTTTGCCTCTGCGTGCTGCTGCGGGGGGACGTCTGGGGAGCTAGGAAGAGGGCGATCTACTGCAGATAGCCCGTTATGGCGTCAGCTCGTTCCTGAAGATGGACCTAATCCTTTTGAGGATTACCATCAACACGAACACAAAGTGCGTAAGCAGGTAGATCAGGCATGCCGTGATCCACGAGTTGAAGTGCTTGAGATCTTTGGACGCCCCCACCGCCAGTCCGATCGTCGCAGCAAGAGCGACCACAAGCGCATACGTCGTATTAGCTTGCAGTTGGCGAATCAGGCGAATCTTGACAGACGTCGAGAGGGTTTCGACTTGCGATTCCCTTACTTGCGCGGCAGCCCGCAAGGCGACATCGAAAGACAACACCAGGAGATTGAATAGCAGGCCGCACATCAACGAGAGCGCCGTGAGTAGATCCCCAATGCCGCCTAGTTTCCAATCCCGCCAGATCGCCACCACTGGCAGCAACAGAGGTATTCCATAAAGGGTAAAGACGTCACCCTTGGATACAGCCTCTGCGCCGCCCGTGCCCGTGCGTAGGGTCTGGAAATGGTCGATAAAGATCGGCTTAAGGTTCAGCATCCTCACTAGGGGGTACCTCCAGCCGGTAGTCAGCCCAGTCATTTGGCCATACAAACTGTTGTTCGGCGACTGAGGAACGCGTAAGACTGACGTCCTCAGCAAGCTCTACAGCCACCTTCAACGCTTCTTGGTAGAAGACGTCATCGGGCAGGGTCCCCTCATCGTCGAGCAGTCCCTCCTCGATGTCGAACGTGACGAGAGGAGTCTTACCAGAGGCCACTGACACCGTCCGCGAGGTACGTCCCACCTGCACCTCAACCCGCAGATCGTCGTAGTTCACGTTCTGCCACTCCAGGAGACTGGACACGTTGGTGGCCCCGTTGATCACTTTCTCAATCGCGTTCTTCCCGAGGAACTTCCGCCGCGGAGCAGTGATCACGGTCTCCAGTGTTCCGAGAGCCTGCTCATGCTGATTCAACTCATATTGATCAGCAATGTCCCTGGGAACACTATTCCGCACTAGTCGAATCTTCTTAATCTGACCTTGACTAAGAACCCGCGACACCGCGGCTTCCGGGGAAAGGTTGTTAACTTCAACGATGTATTCGGGGAACCTCTTCTTAAAAGCCCGAGAGAGCCCGGTGGTGAACAGGGTATAGACGCCGCGATTCTGTACGCGTTCCGTAAGCAGAAGGCCGACTTCCCGCCCCTTGGGGAGAATAATCAGGCTACGGAACTTAAGCATTTCAACGTCGCTTCGTTCCCTGTTGAAGCGAGGCACGCCGCTACCTCGCTCTTCGAATTGCGACGTCACGCCGTACTCACCGCGCGAAAGGGTTACTCGGATATGCCTGTTATGGGGCGTCACCTCGGGCGCCCGGAGAACGTTTCTGGTGTCCGTGTTGTCGTAGCCATCTTCTTGAAGGAAGGCCAGATACCCGTGAATCACCTGAAGGAGATCAGTGCCACCTTCGGTGAAGTTATCGAGGGGGAGTGGATCCTTCTTTTGCCGTCGGTGCACGACGATCTTGTAAGCGGCAATGGAATGCTCAGCCACACCCAACCCCCCTCGGTTACGGTAAGGCGTAGATCGTAACCCAACACGCACGAAGTCCGGCCCCATTGCCGAGAAATGACACATCTCCGCGAAGAGTGCGAAATAGACTTTGCTACCAATTGCCGCATCAAGGGCTTAGGCGGCAACCCGTCTTCCCCCTAACTCCCATCCCGTCCGCCGTCGACCCACACACCGTGGAGCGGGCGTGGTTCAGGGGCGTCAAGGTCGGAGCGCGCCACTGTACGAACGACCTGACACCCCTGGGCCGCGTCTGCTCGGCTCTGCCTGGGTCGACGGTGGACGGGATTGGAGCACCACGCACAAGCCACTACGGACCCGCAGTCGGGAACGGCGCCCCCTCTATCCCGGGGCCGGCCTCCCCCGCCGGAGGCATCGTCTTGACCGTGAGCCGCGCTCCGCGGTGCTCGCCTCATGGCCATCGGCCCTACCCGCATATGGGCGCGCGTCGGCGCAGCGCGGGCGGAGCGAGCCGGAGGCAGGAGCGTCGCCCGCAGCGGAGCCGGGAAGCGCGCCCGGCGGAGCGGAGCGCAGCCGGGGCTTGATGAGGTAGGGCAACTCTGGCCAGGGCGGGAAGGCTTCCCTGTCTGGGGCGTGTAGCGCGCGATACGGCGGCCGCGCGTTCTGGACTCTCTGGGAGGGCCGCGAGTCATGGGAGTCTTGGAGGTGACGACGGGCGAGCGGAGAGGGAGAGCGGGTGTCGCAGCAGGCCAACCCTCGGGGAACCTTCCTGAAGGTCGCTGACGCGCTGAAGGCGCGGATCGAAGGGGACCCGGACATGACGGTGTTGCCGTCGCTGACCGAGGTCGTGCGCGATTACAAGGTCTCGCGTGGCGTCGCTGTTCGCGCGTTCGGCGTGCTGAAGCAGGAAGGCGTTGCCGAACCAGCACCAGGCGAGCGGTGGCGCGTCGTGCGTTCGGGCGCGCAAGTTGACCGGCGTCCACTGCACCAGCGGATCGCGGACGTCATCACGTCTGACGGGCTTGAAGTAGGGGAAGCCTTTCCAAGTGCTTCGGCGCTTGCCGAGCGGTTCGGTGTCTCACGTCCCACGGCGACGAAGGCGCTGGAGAAACTAGAGGCCGCCGGCGTACTGGCGGGGGGCGGACAGGGCAGGGTGCGGACGGTCCGCGCCGTGCCGGCGCGAGAGGAGCGGTCGTAGCTTGCCGAAGTTGACGGAGTGGGCCTATCCGCTGGCTGAGTTTCTGCTCGCCGAGCCGCTGCCGCGGCGGTGGAAGCACTGCCTTGGGGTCGCCGAGAGGGCGCGCACGATCGCGCTCGTCCTTGACCAGAACGCGGATCTGCTGGAAGCCGCGGCGGTCCTACACGACATCGGCTACGCGCCGGACCTGGCCAAGACGGGCTTTCACCCGCTGGACGGCGCCCGCTACCTACGGGATGTGGCCGGCGCCGACGAACGAATCATCAACCTGGTCGCCCACCACTCCTGCGCCTGGATGGAGGCGGAAGCGCGCGGCATGCGCGAGGAGCTGGAGGATGAGTTCCCCCGCGAGCACGAGCACCTGAATGACGCGCTCTGCTACTGCGACATGAACACCACACCAGACGGCACCCCCACAAACCCGATCGATCGAATCAACGAGATCGCAGGGCGGTACGGGCCGGACAGCCTCATCGGTCAGTTCATCCGCCGGGCGGAGCCCGAAATCCTCGCGTGCACATCTCGCGTACTCGATCGGGTCGCCGCGGCCAAGCGTCAGCCGATGTAGGGCGCCGTGCGCGCACGGTCCAAGGCGTGCTCGATCCGGAGCCGCATGGTGGGGTGCACGTCCAACGTCGCCATGTCCGCGGGATCTACCCAGCGGACCTGAGTCGTCTCGTCGCTCGTACGGAATTCGCCGCCGACCGGCCGCGCGCGGAAGCAGATGCTGAACTGCTGGCGCACCTCGCCGTCGTCGTACTGCATCACGTGTCCGGGGTCGGTGTAGAGCCCGGACACGTCGACCACTTCCACCTGGATCCCGGTCTCTTCCCAGACCTCGCGGATGACGGTGTCGCTGATGGACTCGCCCACGTCGTGGCCACCACCCGGCAGTGCCCAGCGCCCGTTGTCGGATCGCTGAATCATTAGCACCTGGCCGGCGTCGTTCTGGACGAACGCGACGACGGACGGTACGACGGAGTTGGCCGGCGGGGCGTCGGGGTCGTGCAGGTAGTCGATGCGTCCCATGGTTCAGGCTCCCGTGATGCTGGCTATGTCCTGGGCGGTGATCGGGCGGGCGTTCTCCCACGTGTGGTCGATGCTATTCGCGTACGTGTCGAAGAGTGCTCCGCCCGGTAGGCGACGCAGGTGCAGGACTGGCGCCAGATAGGCGCCGATGCCGTAGACGTGGGGGTTGACCAGCATCTCGTCGTCGGCACGGTAGATGGAGTTGTAGAGCGTCGAGTCGTGCAGCCGGAAGCCGACGTCCGGGTGGCTGCGCATGAGCGGGCGGTACAGCAGCAGGGCGTTGCGGATCTTGCCGTCCATGATTTGGTGGCCCTCGTCAATGCCGCGCTGTCGGACGGCTGCGCAGTCAGGGTCTCCGAGCAGGATGCGCACCTGGGCGCCAGCCTCCACCTTGGCCTTCACCAGGTCGTGGAAACGGGGATCCTCGGAGAGGAACAGACCGGAGTACACGAGTACGTCCAAGTTCCGCTCGGCGCGACCGTAGAGCTCTCGCCACAGCCCCGACGGCACGGTGTGCCGGTGCGGGTAGACGGTCGCAATTTCGGCTTTCGTGAGGTCCGTCGCGCTGTCAACGGTCCGGCCGTCTTCCCACAGCGTCGTCACGTCGACCTTGAGCACGGCCGCTGTCGCGTACTGGTGGCGCCGGTACGGCACCTTGCCCTGAGTGATCCAGCGTTCGACCGTCTTCGGGCTGACCGCGATCGCTTCAGCGAGGCTCTGCACGGTCATACCGCGGGCGAGAAGGGCCGACCGTAACCGCTCGTTCGACATCTGCACCCCCGTTGGGACGTCTAGGGACTTCTTGACCGTAGCCAGAAGTCCCACAGCTGTCTACGCATGGGGTGACCAACTCCTCTGACGTGCAGCGATGCTGAGTGTGCGTCGAGAAGTCCCGGCGCGACACCAGGAGGGGTTCGTCGGCCTACTTGACGGGCCCTCATGCAGTACCTGTAAAACAGGTACTGCACAGTCGAACGCAACAACTCGGCTGGTTGGCGGCTACATGCCGCATGCGTAAAAGGCGGGGACGCTGCAATCCCGCTGAAGGCCAGGCAGAACAGGGCTACGGCCCGTACTGGCGAGGTGGCCCGGCGACCGCGAGCAACGGCCGGAGGGTGGGGACGTGGTCCCCCTTGCAGTGCTTCACCCCTGTTGACCTGAGCTGATGGGAACCTCGTGCACCGACGAAGACTCTGGGCGCCGCCGCTATGGACCGGCCGGCGAGCGCCAGTACGTCGTCCCGGTCCGCTCCCTACCTGCCATCGCAGTGGCTAGCGCTGCGGCCGGTTGCCTCCCTCGCCCGTCCGGGCCCCGCTGTCCGGGGTTGCCATACGGGCGGGGCGAGGGGAGCCGGAAACGATCCGACTTCAACGGCGCGCGGCTCCGGTGCTGGAACACCGGAGCCGCTGTTCGGGCCGTTCACCCTTCGAGAGGAACCACGACCCATGAAGCCCATCGTTGCACTTCAGGCGGTTGTTACCGCCGACGACTCCGACCGTGAGCCGACGCCGGCCGAGCTGGACGCGGTAGCGGCGGAGATGCCGCTGGTTCTGGCGGAGGTCGAGTTGCTGGACGTCGAGATCAGTCTGCTGAACCGGCCGGCCACCGAGTGGGACATGCGTCGGTTGCGGCGGGCCCGGCGCAGGGTGCTCGCCGCCTGCCGCACGCTGACCAACCGGGGCGCGGTCACCGCGCCGGGGGCGGCGTGATGACGCGGGAGTCCACCGCGCAGATGTCCATGAACCGTGGCCGGTGGCGCCTGTACGTCGCGCTGCTGAACACCATCGAGCGGTGGCCCGAGTACGGCTTCGACCGTGCGCTGCCGGTGCCGACGTTCACCGAGCGAACGGACGCGCTCGGCGTGCTCGGGTTCGAGCCGGTACCGGGCGCAGCGTGGCAGTGGACGGAAGACAGCCAGGACCCCGACGACCCGGCGTCGCCGGTGCTACTCATCGCCGCCGTCCGGGTGCGTTCACGGACGGGGGTGAGCGCGTGAACAGCGTTCAGATCCGTTCAGCCGAGCGCGCGCTGTCCGCGGGCACGTGGTTGATCGTGGCCGGCGCCATGCTCTACTCCATCCTCACCGTGACTCCGCTCGCCGCGGAGCACACCGCCAGTGAGTGGGCGTGGACGGCCCCGATTCTGCCGCTGGTCGTGGACGCGGCCGTCGTGATCGTGGTGCGCCTGGACGCGGTGCTCGCCCGTCTGGGCGGGCACGGGGGCCGGTGGCCGGTGGTGCTGCGCTGGATGACCGGCGCGATGACCCTGGCCCTGAACGTCGCCGACTCCGCCCTGAACAGAGACCCGGTCGGCGTCGCGGTTCACGCGGTCGCCCCACTGCTGCTGATCGTCACCGCGGAAACCGGGCTGGCCTACCGGCGTGCGATCACGCGGGCCGTGGCCGAGTTGGAGAAGAAGCGGCAGGCGGAGCGGGATGCGCGGGAGCGGGCCGCCGCCGACCGGCGGGAAGCGGCCGAGCGGCGGGCCCGTGAGGAGCGTGAGCACGCGGCCATGCTGGCGCGTGAACAGCGTGAACACGAAGCCGCTCTGGCCCGTGAGGCTGCGGAGCGGGAAGAGCGACGCTGGCGCGAGGAGCAGGAACGGAAGGCCGCTGTGGAGGCGGCGGAGCGCGAGGAACGTGAACGCCGTGAACGCGAGCGTCAACAACGTGAACGGGAACGTGAGCGCGCCGAGCGGGAGGCCGCCGAACGCCGCGAGCGTGAGGCTGCGGAGCGGGCCGAGCGTGAACGCCGTGAACAGCGCGATCGTGAGGAGCGGGCCGAGCGTGAACGCGCGGCGCTGCTCGCTGCCGGCCCGGCCACCGAGAAGCAGCCCGAGGAACAGGCCCGGCTGACGGTGCGGGCCGCGTTCGACGCCGGTCTGCCGGTGCGGGCCGCTGCCGAGTTGTGCGGCTGGTCGGTCGGGTGGGTCTCCGCCCGCTACGCCGAGCACCGCGACCCCGGCACGGGCGGGGCTGATCTGGCGATCGCGAGCCGCTGATGGGCGCCCTCCCCGTCTACCCCTGGCGCCTGGCCCCGGACGGGCTGGCGACGCTGCGGCAACTGCGCGCGCTCGGACTCCGACCGGGCGGGCAGGACGTGGTCGCACAGATCGAACGGCCCCGCGGCAGAGGGCGACCGCCGCTGGTCGCCTACCTGTACCGCATCGACCAAGCCCGGCCGGTGCGCCCGATGACCCCGGCCAAGTGGGCCGCACTGGAGCGGGCGAACACCGCCCGACGCACCTGCCCCGAGTGCCACCGGGACGCCGGATACGTCATCCCCGCCGCGCTCGGCATGTGCACCCCGTGCGCCTACCCGGACGACCAGGCCGCCGCGGCCTGAACAGCACAGCACACCCCAACCTGACCACCTCCCGCGAGGAGATTCGCTGTGTCCAGCCGTACCCGTGCCCGCGGCATCAAGGCCGCGGGCGTCCACACCGTCCACATCCCCCGCCAGCGCGGGCGCCGCGGCGCGCAGCCGTTCGTGATCGTCGTCCCCGAGCGGCCCTCCCTGACCTGGGAGGCCGCCGGATGGGTGGGCCGCATGCTGTGGCGTCACCGCGGCGCCCTCGCCCCGACCGGCCTCGCCGTGTTCGCCCTCGCCGCGGCCGGTGTGCTGCACGCCGTGGCGCCGTGGGCCGGCCTGGTCCTCGCCGCCCTCGCCGCCGGCCCGGCCGTGTGGGTGCCGTTCATGCAGCGCCGCCGCCCCGGAACCGGCACGGTCCTGGCCTGGCGCATCGGCCTGGCCCTGCTCGCGACCCTGGCGGGCGGCTGGCTCGCCGCCGCGGCCGGGTTCGGGCCGCTCACCGGCCCGCTCGGCTGGCTGTGGCTGCTGATCTGGGGCACCGCGCAGACCGTCTGGCTCATCGTCCGCCGCACCCACTGACCCGCGAAGGAGTCGACCGATGGCATCCACCACCAACAGCAACGGCGGCGGCAGCAACGCCAACGGGACGAAGTCCAACAAGTTCGCCAACGTCGGGGCCGCGGCCGGCGGCTTCGTCGGCGCCATGGGCAGCTCGTTCGCGCCCCCGGTGAACGTCACCATCAACCGGACCACTAACAACCACCGCGGCGGCACCGGCAACGGGGGCCGTCCGCACGCCAAAGCCCTGCTGCCGGCACCGGAGTTCACCTCGCCGGCCCAAGTGCGGCAGTACTGCAACGCCCTGCGGGCCGCCGCGGTGACGTTGTCCATCGAGGTGGCCATGGGCGCCGAAATCATGAAGGCCGTCCTCGCGGCCGTGCCGGACCCCGAGGGCAGGGCGTTCGGCTCGCGGATCCGAGCGCAGAAGGTGGCCCGCAAGATGCAGCGCAGCGCGGACGCGCTGCGGGACGCGGCGAAGAACGCCGCCGCCTGCTACGCGACCTTCCAGCAGGAATTCGAAGAGGAGATCAACCGCGTCCGTCACCGTGCCCGCCGACCGCAGCAGCCGGTCATGAACTGGGCTCAGCAGTAAGGAGGTACGACCATGGCGCGCAAGTGGACTGACCAGGACGGCCGTACCTACCCGCTCACCATCCCCACCACCGACCCGGGTACGGGCGGCACGGTCCGGGCATACCTGCTGCACCGGGCTAAGCCCCACCTTCCGCCGTGGCTCGCTGTCGGCGCCACCGGCGTGGCCGGCGCGCTCGGCAACTGGCGGTGGGGCGACAGCGCCGCGGCCGGCGTCGGTCTCACCCTCGCCTCCGTCGCCCTGACCGGGGTGACGTGGTGGGCGGGCAAGTCGACCAGCCAGCAGCGCCGTCTGCACTCAGCCATGTCCGTGGCGGCGGGGTCGGCATGGGTGACCGCGGCCTGCCTCGCCGGCCCCACCACCGGCCCCCTGGACGACCTGTTCCTGATGGGCGGGCCCGTCGTGGCCCTGTCCTGGAACGTCCGCATGGTCCTGCGCCACAACGACGCCGACCCGCAGGGCGGCGGAGCCGACAAGGGCCTGCTGGAGAAGGTCGGCCTGGCCCGTGCGCAGATCGGGCAGACGAAGGTGGAGCCGAACCGGGTCACGGCACCTTTGGCGCTGGAGGCTGGCGAGCAGACCAACGACGACGTCTCCAAGGCCTTGGCCCGGATCGCGTCCGCGCTGGACCTTCCCGTCTCCGCCGTCCGCTACCACCCCTCGCCGGACTCCAGCCGGCGCGGGGAACTGGTCATCGTCCCCGAAGACATGCTCGCGCAGCCGGTGGAGTGGGAGGGTCCGTCGAACCTCGGGGGTTCGATCGCGGAACCCCTCGTCATCGGTCGCTATGACGACGGCTCCCTGATGGTCCTGTGGCTCCCCGGCGACCCGGAAGCCAAGCGGAACAGCACCCACGTCCTGATCGCGGGCGGCACTGGATCGGGCAAGGGCGAGACCGCCCTGAACCTCCAGACGGAGATCCTGTCCCGCCGGGACGTGCTGCTGTGGGTGTCGGACCCGAAAGCGTTCCAGGACTTCGCACCGCTGCGGCCCGGGATGGACTGGTCCGCCGAGGGCGGGGCGGACACGGAAGTCATGGTGGAGGCGGTCAAGGCAGTTATCCCCGCCCGCACCCGCTGGCTCGGCGCACACGGCTACCGGCAGTGGGTCCCCGCCGCTGCCCAGACCCAGAACGACCCTGCCCACTCCTGCCAGGCAGGCCGGGCGTGCGGGTGCGCCGGTATGCCGTTCCTGGTGGCCTGGTTCGAGGAAGCGGCGAACACCCTGCGCAACCTCGGCGACGACGCGTTCACCGGGATCGCGCAGGAAGCCCGCTCCGCCGGCGTCGCCCTGATCGTGTCCCTCCAGCGACCCTCCTACGACCAGATGTCCACCAGCACCCGGGCTTCCCTGCCGTCGGTGATCGCGCTCGGCTGCGACCCCCGCGACGAAGGGTTCTCGCTGCCCGAGGCGGTCATCGACGCCGGCGCCCACCCCGGAGCATGGGGCAACCGGCGCCCCGGCTACTGCTACGTCGTCTCCCCGGGCATCCCCGAGGACCGCTACCCCTCCCCGGGCCGCACCTTCGCCTTCCCCGCCCGCGCCGTCCCGCTCATGGAACAGCTCGCGGCATGGGCACTGCGCGAGGGCGCGAACGCCGACCCGGTCACGGCCGGCGCGGTCACCGCGGTCGCCGGCCGCGCCTACACCGGCCGCACCACCCCCGACCCCACCCCGGCCGCGGGCAGTCCACGACTGACCGCCGTACTGGGAGACCACCACATGAACGACGGGCAGGGGCACGGGCTGCTGGTCGACCCCGAGGACGCCGACATCGACCCCGAAGCCGACTTGCCGGGCGACGAGGAAGGCGACGACGCGCCGATCTTCGGACGGGAGACTGGCCGCAAGCCGTCCCCCGACGAGGCCCGGGAACTGTTCGCGATCGCCCTGAAGGAGTTCGAACGGGCCGGACAGATGGTCGTGGGCCCCAAAGACTTCATGGACTGGTGCGACCGGCACAACCTATCCCGCCCGTGGGTGTCCGCACGTCTGAAGGAAGCCGCCATGGACGGCCGACTGGAGCCCACGAACGCCACCGGCCGCTGGCGCATCGTCCCCACTCTGGCCGCCGCCTGACACCTGACACCGTCACGTGCCCCTGACACCCAAACCCCTAGGCAGACCCGCTGTCACACGCTCCTGACACCCCCGTGACACCCCGTCTCGCCCCCGGCCCTGACACCCAACCGGCCGGCCCGCGCCACCCCGGCGCGGCCCGGCCGGCTCACTCGAAGGGAAGCCACGCCATGCCGCACCGCGACCCGCCGGGGATCATCGCCCCGCACATCCCCGCCGACGCCTACCGTCGCGCCGAAGTCACCGGACAGCCGGTCGTCATCGTCGTCCACACCACCGACGGCACCGGTCGCCCGCTCAGCCATTTCCTGTACCCGCTCGCCGTCGCGGGTGCCGGCGCCCTCGGCATCTTCGCCACCATCGCCGCGCTGCTGGCCCTGCTCGACTTCGCCGTCCACACCGCCGTGTCCATCGCCGCCGCAACCGGCCCGATCAGCGTCGGCGGCATCACCGTCAAGCTCTTCGGCTCCAAACGTTGACAGGAGACCACCAGTGATCCGACTCCGCATCCGAGTCACCGGTTGCCCGCGCCGCGCGCTGGTCCTGACCGACACCCCACGCCCCAACTGCCCCGAGTGCGCGGGCACCGGCGGCTTCGAGTCCTTTTACGGCGACTACGACACCGGCGAGTACGCCGGATCCGACTGGGACGTCTGCGACTGCTGGACGGCACGGTCCTGGACCCTGCTCCCCCTGCCGCGCTGGACGCGTCGCACCCCGCCCGGCGGCTACAGCACCGAACCGCCGTTCTAGCTACGCCAAGGGCGGCCCCCCATTCCGCCAAGAACCGGGGCCGCCCTCGTTCCACCCATCCAACTGAACAGTGGAGGTTTTCCAGCATGACGCAACCGACCCTGATCCTGCGAGAGCCTCGCGGCATCGGCACGCTGCCCGAAGCTCTGCGTACCGCGCTGACGCTGGCCGCTACCGGTGTGCCGGTGCTGCCCCTGCGTCGGGGCAAGGTGCCGTTCGGGAACTGCCCTCCCTGCAAGAACAGCATCTGCGGGGACCGGCCCAACATGAGGGTGCCGGGCCCCTGCCGCTGCCCGGCCCCGTGCCACGCATGGGCCGCTGCCACCACCGACACGGCCGTCATCCTCTCGCTCCCGTGGCGGGCGGCGTGGCGGCGGGCCGTCGCCCTCGCCTACCACCCCGGCGGCGCCGGATTGACCGTGATCGACCTGGACGATGCGGACGCCATCGCGTGGGCCCGTACCACCCTGCCGGCCACACGGACCGTGGCAACGACGCGCGGTGAGCACTGGATCTACAAGGGTGTCATGACCTCCCGCAACGCGGTTCGGCCCGGTGTCGACATTAAGTCGTCCATGGCCTACGCCCGCTACCTCGGCGCCGGCACCGGCCGCATGGCATACCTGCCGGACGCCGTACGCTCGCTGGCCGTCAAGGCGCCGTCCCCGGTCCGGCCGGCGCCGCACGCCGTCACCATGCCCGTAGGCTCCGGGTCCGGGGAATGCCCGCACCGCACCCCCGCCTACCTGGAACGTGGCATCACCATGGCCGTGGAGCGCATCACCGAGGCGCGCAGCGCGGTCCACGCGACGGTGTACCGGACGTTCCTCGCTGTGCTGTCCAAGCACGGCCGGTGCGGCTGCCTCACCGACGCGCACGTCGCGCGGCTGTTCACCGCCGCGCAGGCCAAGGGCGAGTCCCCGCGGCACTGCTCGGATGCGTGGGCCAACGCCCGCATCGCGCTGGGACTGTGAGCATGGCGGACGACGAGAAGAACCCGGCCCGCGAGGTCATCACCAATTACGCGCAGGCGCACTTCCGGTACTTCCGCACCGCCGACGGGACCGTGTACGCGCAGAAGAACGGCCACCCCGTGGCCCGCCCGATTCGTTCCCAGGGCACCACCGGCAGTCACCGACAGGAACTCATGGTCGGCCTGTACAAGGATGGAATCGGCGTGTTCAACGGCACTGCGCTCAAGGAAGCATTGGACTTGATCGAAGCTCTCGCGTTGGCCGAAGACGTGCAGCCCGTGCACATCCGCGTCGCCCCGGGGCTCGACGGGGCGACGTGGCTGGACCTGGGTCGCGCCGACGGGCAGTCGGTCCGTATCCACCCCACCGGCTGGGACATCGCAGTGCCCGACCCGCGTGAGGTGTGCTGGCGACGCACTCAGCTCACCGGGGAACTGCCCCTGCCGGCCAAGGACACCAACGGCAAGGGGATCGATCTTCTGCTGCGGCTGTGCAACTTCGCTGGCGCTGAGACGGAGTGCCTGGCCATCGCCTGGCTGATCGGCTGCCTGGGGCCGTCCGTGCCTGTCCCCGCTCCTTTCCTCACCGGCCCGCAGGGCGCGGGTAAGTCCACGGGAGGGCGGATGCTGGTGCGGGTCATCGAGGGGATGAGCGGTGACCTGCGGCGGGCCCCGAAGGATGAGGAGAACCTGATTGCGGCGGTGGCCGCCGGATGGGTCACGGCCCTGGACAACCTCTCGCACATGACGCCGGACCTGTCGGACGCGATGTGCTGCATCGTCACCGGGGCCGAGAACGTCAAGCGCGCGCTGTTCACCGACGGGGACGTCTTCCGTGCCCGCTACCGCCGCCCCCTGCTCCTGACCGGCATCGACGTGGGCGTCATCCGGCCCGACCTCGCGGAACGGCTCCTGCCCCTGCGGCTGGAGCGGCCCAAGGTCCGGCGCACGGAAGCGGAACTGTGGGCGGAGTACGCCGAGGCCCTGCCGGTCATCCTCGGGTCCTTGCTTGACCTCACGGTCAACGTCCGCGCGGCCAAGGCGGACATCCCCACCGACCTGCGCATGGCCGACTTCGCGCACCTGTGCGCGCAGCTCGACGCGGCGACCGGCCTCGGAGCGCTGGGCGCCTACCGGGCCAGCCTGGACGACCTCAACGACGACGTCATTGAGGGTGACTTGCTCGCGCAAACCGTCCTCAAGCATGCCGCCGGCATCGAGCCGGGCACCGAGCAGCGGATGACGTCGGCCGAGTGGCTGCACTGCCTCACGGGCCTCTACGCGGGCGAGGACTTCCGTCCCCTGCCCAAGGGTTGGCCGACCACCGGCAAGGTGCTCTCAGACCGCCTCAAGCGCCTTCAGCCCACCCTCGCCGCCCGGGGCGTCCTCATCGACTGGGGCCGCACCAAGACGGCCCGCTACATCGAGATCACGCGGCCGGCCACCGCCCCGCCCTCGCCGGAGCAGGAAGCGGCCTTCTGACCGCGCGGCACCGTGACCGCTCCGCACAAGCAAGAGGAGCACCCGGCCCCGCGTGCTCCTCTTGCTGTTCGGCGGCGCAGCCGCCCTGCAATGGTCGCGCCGCGAAGCGGCCCGTTCTTCCTCTCTGAGCCGCGCAACACAACAGGCACCCCCCTCTCTTTCCGAAGTAGAGAGACGCTGCGTCACCTGCGTCACCCACGCCCCGTAAACGGCCTGTGACCTGCTGAAAAGGGGGTGACGCAGACGGCCTACTTCTGCGTCACCCCGCGTCACCTGCGTCACCCGATGACGAAGGTCTGTGTCACCGGTGACGCACCTCCTAGGCCCTGCGTCACCTCGAAGGCGCAGGTCAGAACCGCGAATGACGCAGATGACGGAGGTGACGCAGAAATCCGCACCTCGGACACGCGCGGCCCTGCTCTCCCTGCTTGGAGTCCTTATGGCAACGCCGACAGATCCCGACCCCCGCGCCGCTCTCCGAGGCGGTCTCCCGGACCGGTACCTCACCCCCGACGACATCGCCGACATGTTCGGCGTGCCTGTCGAGACGGTTTACCAGTGGCGCAAGAAGCGCACCGGCCCGCGCGGCTTCCGCATCGGCAAGCACCTTCGCTACGACCCCGCCGACGTGCGCGCCTACGTCGACCAGTGCAAGAACGCCGAAACCGCCGCCGCCTAACCGAACACCCGCCACACAGCAGGGAGAGCCGCACGGGCGGCTCTCCCTGCTGCATGTCGAGAGGACCATTGCCTAATGGCAGGGCACATCCAGGACCGGTGGTACAAGACCGAACCTGACGCCGCCGGCAAGCCCCGTCGTGTACGCACGGACCGCTACGGCACCGGAATGCGCTACCGCGCCCGCTACATCGGCCCGGACGGGACCGAGAAAAGCAAGTCATTCCCCGACGGACAGAAGCGACTGGCCGATCAGTGGCTCGCCCACATTGAGGCGGACATGTCTCGCGGGCAGTACGTGGACCCTGCCGCGAGCCGGGTGACGTTCCGGCAGTACGCCGAGAAGTGGCTGAACACCCAGACCACCGAGATGACCACGCGCGAGTCAGTGGAGTCCGCGATTCGCGGCCACGCGATCCCCTATCTGGGGCCGCGACCGCTCGGCTCGTTCAAGCCGGAACACATCCGGGACTGGCTCAGCGAACTGGAACGGGCTGTCCCAGCGTCGTCGTACCGGCGCGTGATCTACAACAACGTGTCGACGGTCCTCAACGCGGCCGTGGACGACGGCCACCTGGCAAAGAACCCGTGCCACGCGCAATCGGTGCGTCCGCCTGCCGCGGGTACTGGTCGCGTTGTGCCGTGGAGCGCAGAGCGCGTCTTCGCTGTGCGGGCAGCGCTGCCGCAGCGTTACCGGGCCACAGTCGACCTCGGAGGCGGATGCGGACTCCGGCAGGGCGAGATCTTCGGGCTTTCCGTCGATGAAGTCAGCTTCGATTCAGGATGGCTGCACATCGCGAACCAGGTGAAAGTGACGAAACAGGGTCTCGTGTTCGCGCCACCTAAGCGGAACAAGGTCCGTGACGTGCCCTTGCCGGATCGTGTGGCGCACATCCTGAAACAGCACATCGAGGCGTTCCCCCCGGTCGAGATCACCCTGCCTTGGCTTCGGACAGACGGCGCCCCCGTCACAAAGCAGCTGCTGTTCACCCGTCTCGACGGTGCCGGCGCGGTTCGGCGGACCGACTTCAACGTCCGGACGTGGAAGCCTGCCCTTGTCGCGGCTGGGGTGATCCCTCAGCCGCGGCCGGGTGAGCGCCACCAGGCCGCCCGCGAGCACGGCATGCACGCCCTGAGGCACTTCTACGCCTCGGTACTGCTAGACGCGGGCGAGAACATCAAGGCGCTGAGCCACTACCTCGGACACAACGATCCGGGGTTCACGCTCCGGGTCTACACGCACCTCATGCCGAGCAGCGACGCACGGGCTCGAAAAGCTGTTGATGGCCTGTACAGCGCTGTCGTTCCGAAGCCAGCCACTACCTGACTGTGTTGACCGGGAGCAGCCGTCGCCCAACGGCTGCTCCCGTACCTGAATCGAACTACAGGCAGGGGTGGTCGCTGCGGGCTGCTGCTCGACTAGGAGCACGTCGACAGCATCGATTCGGTACGAAACGACAAGCGCCAACACCGCACCCAGCAAGGGGACTTCGTGCTGTTGTCAGTGGCCACACGTAGCATCCGTGTTATGGAGCTCGGCAACTTCCTTCACACGGTCGGTACTACCTTCGGGGTCGGCACCGACGCCAGCACAAGCACCGACGCGGCTCAGCTACTTCGTGCAGCACCCGATGAGATCGGACACTTGGTTCCGGCTGGTTACCTCGTCGAGGGCAGCCCGGGCAGGGGCAACGCCGCAGTTTGTCCATGGGTGTCGCTCTTTGACCCCGACGAGACAACCAGCGCAACGCGCGGCATGTACCTCGTCTACCTCCTCGCCGAGGACAGGAAGACCTTCGTGCTCAGCCTCAACCAGGGTGTCACGGAGATCACCAAGGCTCTAGGCGCCCGCGAAGCACGTAAAAGATTGGCTGCACAAGCCGAAGCCATCCGGGAGGCCCTGCCAGTAGAGGCCCGGACGGGCTTGGACACGACGATCGATCTCGGCGGCCGATCGGGATTGCCCCGGTCCTACGAGGCCGGCAACCTCTTGGCCATCACCTACGAGATTGCCGCGCTGCCTGAAGAGCAGACATTGCGCGCAGACCTCAGCCGCATGATCACTCTGTATCAAGACGCCTTGGCAGTGCGCGAGGAAGTTCGTCAGACCACGCGAGACACCATCGTGACCGTGGTCGAACAGCCCCCCGTCAAGTCGAGCGAAACCCTGCTGCACTTCGCTCCCAAGAACGACGAAGAGTATGTTCAGGTTGTCACGGCGAGGCGGCTACGCAAGAGTCGCAGCCACGAAACCCTCGTACGTCAGTACGGGGACTTCCTGCGCAACCAAGGCATCGAGGTGGGGACGAACGTCCACCCCCGAGACATGGTTGTCATCGCCAACGGAATTCATTGGCTCACTGAAGCCAAGTTCATCCGCCGTGGCAACGCCACGGGTGCTGTGCGCGAGGCTCTCGGACAGTTGGCGACATACGCCTTCTGCCTCTACCCGGAAGACGCCCAGCCCCAAAAGATGGCCCTGTTCTCCGAGCCGATCGGCGACGTGTATACCCGGCTTCTGGAACACCACGACATCGCCGCAGTGTGGCGCACGGACGACGGCTGGACGGGGTCTCCATCCGCCCTTGCTGCGGGTCTTGCCTAGCAGGTCCCGCCGAGAGGCCCCCGGCTAGGGGCAGGACCTGAGCGGCGAAGGTGGCTACAGGCCGTCGATCTTCGCTCTGACGGCCCAGAGACGGCCCAGAGACAGTGAGACGCAATGGGGCCGACGGTCCAAGACCGTCGGCCCCACGGGATCGTTTCGGCGGAAACCCGCCCTGACCTGCCCTTATAGCACCGGCAGGTTCTTCCGCAGCTCGAAGGCGGTCACCTCGCTGCGGTACTCCTCCCACTCCGACTTCTTGTTGCGCAGGAAGAAGTCGAAGACGTGTTCGCCGAGGGTCTCGGCGACCAGGTCGCTGCTCTCCATGAGGGTCAGGGCCTCGCCGAGGTTCTGCGGGAGGGGCTCGATGCCCATGGCGCGGCGCTCGGCGTTGGACAGGGCCCAGACGTCGTCCTCGGCGCCGGGCGGGAGCTCGTAGCCCTCCTCGATGCCCTTGAGGCCCGCCGCGAGGAGGAGGGCGTAGGCCAGGTAGGGGTTCGCGCCGGAGTCCAGGGAGCGGACCTCCACGCGCGCGGAGCCGGTCTTGCCGGGCTTGTACATCGGGACGCGGACCAGGGCCGAGCGGTTGTTGTGGCCCCAGCAGATGTACGACGGGGCCTCGCCGCCGGCGCCGGCCGTGCGCTCGGAGCCGCCCCAGATGCGCTTGTAGGAGTTCACCCACTGGTTGGTGACCGCGGAGATCTCCGCCGCGTGCCGGAGCAGGCCCGCGATGAAGGAGCGGCCGACCTTCGAGAGCTGGTACTCGGCGCCGGACTCGTAGAAGGCGTTCCGGTCGCCTTCGAACAACGACAGGTGGGTGTGCATGCCGGAGCCGGGGTGCTCGGAGAAAGGCTTCGGCATGAACGTCGCCTGGACGCCCTGCTCCAGCGCCACCTGCTTCATGACCAGGCGGAACGTCATGATGTTGTCCGCCGTGGAGAGCGCGTCGGCGTAGCGCAGGTCGATCTCCTGCTGACCCGGCGCGCCCTCGTGGTGGGAGAACTCCACCGAGATGCCCATCGACTCCAGCATGGTGATCGCCTGGCGGCGGAAGTCCATGCCGACGTTGGTGGGGGTGTGGTCGAAGTATCCCGAGTTGTCGGCCGGGGTGGGGCGCGAGCCGTCCAGCGGGCGGTCCTTCAGCAGGAAGAACTCGATCTCCGGGTGGGTGTAGAAGGTGAAGCCCAGGTCGGAGGTGCGGGCGAGGGCGCGCTTGAGGACGTAGCGCGGGTCGGCGAAGGACGGGGAGCCGTCCGGCATGAGGATGTCGCAGAACATGCGGGCCGTGCCGGGGGTCTCCGCGCGCCACGGCAGGACCTGGAAGGTGGACGGGTCCGGCTTGGCGATCATGTCGGACTCGTAGACCCGGGCGAAGCCCTCGATCGCGGAGCCGTCGAAGCCGATGCCCTCGTCGAAGGCCTGTTCCAGCTCGGCGGGGGCCACGGCGACGGACTTGAGGAAGCCCAGCACGTCCGTGAACCACAGGCGTACGAACCGGATGTCGCGCTCCTCCAAGGTCCGGAGCACGAACTCCTGCTGCTTGTCCATCTTCCGCTTCCCCATCCTTGCTGGTCAGGCCGCCTGTCCCCCGTACCACGGGAGGCGGTCGGGCACCTGAGCATCCCACCACAACACCATTTCACGCTTGTTGCGGAGCTCGATCGCCCGAGCGACCTCGTTCTGAACGCCTCTCGTACGGCAGGTGTACTGCGCTCTTGCCCATCTTGCCTGCTCGGGCCGACATCCGTAATGGCCGGTTCCCCTCCGCTGGTGAACGACGGTGAGCGACACCACGTCCGTTTAATTTGCATCTTAGATGCAAGTTTTCATAGCGTGCCGGTGAGCCGAGTTCTCCGAGGAGTCCCGATGCTGACCGAGCAGTCCGCAGCCACCGTCCGTGCCACTCTGCCCGCTGTCGCAGCGGCCATCGGCGAGATCACCGAGCGCTTCTACACGCGCCTCTTCGCCGCCCACCCCGACCTGCTGCGCAACCTCTTCAACCGCGGCAACCAGGCCGCCGGCACCCAGCGGCAGGCCCTCGCCGGCTCGATCGCCGCCTTCGCCACGCATCTGCTGGACCACCCGGACCAGCGGCCGGACGCGATGCTCGGCCGTATCGCGCACAAGCACGCCTCCCTGGGCGTGGCCCCCGAGCAGTACCAGGTCGTCCACGAGCACCTCTTCGCCGCCATCGCCGAGGTCCTCGGCGAGGCCGTCACGCCCGAGGTGGCCGCCGCCTGGGACGAGGTGTACTGGCTGATGGCGAACGCGCTGATCGCGATCGAGAAGCGGCTGTACGAGGAGAGCGGCGGGCCGGGCTACCGGGAGTTCCGGGTCGAGGAGCGCATCGAGGAGACCCCGGACGTCGTCACCTTCCGGCTGCGGCCGGCCGACGGGGGTCCGGTGGCCGCCTTCCGCGCCGGACAGTACGTCTCCGTCCGTGTCGCCCTGTCCGACGGCGCCCGGCAGATACGGCAGTACAGCCTGTCCGGGGCGCCCGGCGAGGCGGTGCGCCAGATCAGCGTCAAGCGCGTGCACGGCGAGGCCACGCCCGACGGCGAGGTCTCGAACCACCTCCACGCGCGCGTGCGGGCCAGTGACGTCCTGGAGCTGTCGGAGCCGTACGGCGACCTCGTCCTGGCCGGCGAGCCGGAGAAGCCCCTGCTGCTCGCCTCGGCGGGTATCGGCGTGACCCCGATGACCGCGATGCTGGCCGACCTCGCGGCCGGCGGCCACCGCGCCCCGGTCACCGTCGTGCACGGCGACCGCTCCCCCGCCGACCACGCCCTGCGCACCGACCACACGGCCTACGCCGGCAAGCTGCCCGACGCCTCCGTGCACTTCTTCTACGAGCGGGACGCCGAGCCCGGCACCCGGACCGGCCTGGTCGACCTGACGGACATCGCCGTTCGGCCCGGCACGCGCGCGTACCTGTGCGGCCCGCTGCCGTTCATGCGCGCGGTCCGCGCCCAGCTGATCGGCAAGGGCGTGGCCCCGGCGGACATCCACTACGAGGTGTTCGGCCCGGACCTGTGGCTGGCGCAGGGCTAGAAGGCGCTGGAAAGGGAGTCTCAGGCGCCGAAGCGGAGGGCGCCCTCGCGGCCGGTCTCCTGGTTCTCGGCCACGTACGGGCGCAGCTCCTCCTCGTAGCCGGCGAAGGCCTTGGCGTGGTCACCGCCGGACTCGGCGAGGTGCCGGGCGAGGGTGCGGGCGCCGATCAGCGCCTGCGAGGTGCCCATGCCCGAGGTGGGGGCGGCGCAGTAGCCGGCGTCGCCCACGAGCACCACCCGGCCCTCGGACCAGCGGTCGAGGTGAACCTGGCAGGCCGAGGAGAAGTAGAAGTCGCCGGCGGCGGCCATGTCCTGCAGCAGGCGGGGCACGATCCAGCCGGCGCCGGCCATCCGTTCCCGGGTGATCCGTTCCTGCTCGGCGCGGCCTTGCAGGTCCAGCCGCGGGGAGTCGCTGCCGAAGGAGAGGCTGACGGACATCCGGTCCGGGTCGGCCGCGCTGAACGCGTACACCGCCCGGCCGGGTGACTGCTGCAGCACGCCCCGGTGGTCCAGACCGAGGTGGTTCGGCGCGCTGAAGCCGACCCCGGACAGACCGAGGTGCCGGATGACTTCCGCGTGCGGGCCGAAGGCCAGGCGGCGCACCACGGAGTAGATGCCGTCGGCGCCGACGACCAGGTCGAAGGTTTCCGGCGCGGCGCGTTCGAAGCCGACCCGGACGCCGTCGCCGTCCTGCTCGATCGCATTGATCGAGTCGTCGAAGACGTAGTGCACCGCGTCGCGCGTGTGCTCGTGGAGGATGCAGGTCACCTCGCGCTTGGGCACCTCCAGTTCGCCGGCGAAGACCTCGGCCGGCAACTCGCCGACGCGGTTGCCGTCGGCGTCCAGCAGGTCGGTGCCGCGCATTCCGGTGGCGTGCTTGCGCACCTCCTCCAGGATGCCCACCTCTTTGAGCACCTCGAAGGCCGCGCCGCGGAAGTCGACGGCGTAGCCGCTGTCGCGCAGGGCCGGTGCGCGCTCGACGACGGTGACCTCGTGGCCGTCGCGGTGCAGGAACCAGGCAAGGGCGGGACCGGCGACGCTCGCGCCGGAGATCAGGACCTTCATGACGAACCCCCGTAGTCGTTTCGAGTCGGGGGCCAGCCTTCACGAGGGCGTACCCGATGATCAACGGCCGGTTTCGGCCAAGAGGCCGGCCGCGTCGCCGGCCGGCCCCCGCGTGATGCCCAGCAGCAGCGGGCCGGTCGGGTCGGTGACGATGTCGGAGATCGTGACCGGGTCCAGTGCGGCGAAGAACGCCTCCTGGGCCTGGCGCAGGGCTCCGCGCAGGCGGCAGCCGTGGCGCAGGGGGCAGGGGGTGGCGCCCTCGCAGTCGACCACGTCGCCGTCGCCCTCGAAGGTGCGCACCACCGCGCCCACCGACGCCGCACGGCCCCGCTCGCTCAGTGCCAGTCCCCCGCCCCGCCCGCGGCGGGCGTCGACCAGGCCCAGGTGCTGGAGCTCGGCGACGACCTTCGCGGCGTGCGTGTAGGGGACGTCCATGTCGGCGGCGACCTGGCGGGTCGTGGGCGTGCCGTCGGCGACCACGGCGAGTCGCATCAGGACGCGCAGGGCCAGGTCGGTGGAGCGCAGCAGCCGCATACCTCGAGCGTAGGTAATACGCATGCCGCCTTCAAATTATCCGGTTCCTGTGCCCTCCCTACGGAAGAGCGCCCCTGCCGCATTACGATCAGCGGGCCCCACCGTCCATGCTCTTTCCCTTCCAGAAGGACACGTCTCATGGGTTCCGGCAAGAACAGCAGCACCGCGGCGCGCAAGGCGCGCATAGAGGAGATGCGGCGCGCCGAGCGTGCCCGGGAGCGCCGTAACCGGATCCTCACCATCGCCGCCAGTGCCGTGGTCGTCACCGGTCTCGTCGTCGGCGGTGTGGTCCTGGTGAACTCGCAGCGCGACTCCGACAAGGACGTGGCGTCGCCGAGCGGCGACGCCAAGGGCTCCGGGGACTCCGGGCACTTCACCACCGGCAAGGACGGCGTGCAGACCTGGTCGGGCAAGCTGGCCCGGACGCATGTGACGACCAAGGTGTCGTACCCGATGCACCCGCCGGTCGGCGGCAACCACAACCCGGTCTGGCTGAACTGCAACGGCGACGTCTACACCGAGCCGGTGGCGGACGAGAACGCCGTGCACTCGCTGGAGCACGGCGCGGTCTGGGTGACGTACACCGGCAAGGCGCAGAAGGCCGACGTCGACGCGCTCGCGGCGAAGGTGAAGAAGACGCCGTACTCGCTGATGAGCCCGTACGAGAAGCAGGCCGCCCCGCTGGTCCTGTCGGCGTGGGGCCACCAGGTGGCGGTGAAGAGCGCGAAGGATCCGGAAGTGGACAAGTTCTTCGCCACCTACGTGCAGGGCAAGCAGACGCCCGAGCCGGGCGCCTCGTGCACCGGCGGGGTCATGAAGTGAGGCGGCAGCACATCGGCTGGGCCGCGGGGGCCGCGGCGGCGGTGCTGGTCGCGGCCGGCGCGATCACGTACGCGGTCGCCGAGGACACCGGCGGATCGGATGCGAAGACGCCGGGCGCAAAGTCGGCCGACGCCGGCTTCGCGCGGGACATGGCAGTCCACCACCAACAGGCCGTCGAGATGTCGTACATCGTGCGGGACCGTACGAAGAACGAGGAGGTGCGGCGGCTCGCGTACGACATCGCGCAGACGCAGGCCAACCAGCGCGGGATGCTGCTGGGCTGGCTGGACCTGTGGGGGCTGCCGAAGGTGTCGGCCGAGCCGCCGATGACCTGGATGGGCATGGGCGGCATGGCTTCCGGCAAGGACGGCGCGCTGATGCCGGGCATGGCGACCAACACCGAGCTGAAGAAGCTCCAGTCGCTGAGCGGGAAGCAGGCCGAGATCTTCTATCTCCAGCTCATGACGGACCACCACAAGGGCGGCGTCCACATGGCCGAGGGGTGTGCCGCCAAGTGCGCCGTCGGCGTGGAGAAGCGGCTCGCGCAGGGCATGGTCGACGCGCAGCAGTCGGAGATCGAGCTGATGGCCGGGATGCTCAAGGAACGGGGCGCGCAACCCCGTTCATAACAACGCTGTCCGGACGAAAGCGCCAAATCCCCCTACGGGGCGGTTACTTGAGCTTCTCTTGACTTTTACGTTCCCCTGACATGAACGGTTCATCGAGAGAGTGGCCCCCATCGTGTGATCCATTCGCCGGCCGACACCGCCGCGGGCCGGCGCGCGCATCCACGTGGTACCGACCACCACTACATGCATGCGAACCGCATCGCAGGGGGTTCTATGAGATCCAACCGCGCCACCGTGCGCGCCGGCGTGAGCATGGCAGCGACACTGCCCATGATCGCCGGTGCGCTGGCGCTGGGCATACCCGCGGCACACGCCGTGGACAGCCCCGCCCGTGACGTACTGAAGGGCACCCGGCCGCTGTGGGCCACGGCCAAGGCGGACAAGGGCGCGACCTCGGACAGCGCCCGGGTCAAGGCCCGCGTCTACCTGGCCGGCAAGGACGCGGCCGGCCTCGCCGCCTACGCGAAGGCGGTGTCCGACCCCGGCTCGCCGCTGTACGGCAAGTACCTGAGCACCAAGAAGGCGCAGGCCCGCTTCGGGGCCACGAAGGCCCAGGTCACCGCGGTCACGTCCTGGCTGAAGTCGGCCGGTCTGACCGTCACCGCGGTCACCCCGCACTACGTCGCCGTCTCCGGTGACGTGGCCGCCGCCGAGAAGGCGTTCGGCACCCAGCTGCACAACTTCGCCAAGGGCGCGAAGACCTACCGCGCCCCGGCGCGGACGGCCTCCGTCCCGGCCGCCCTGAAGGGCGCCGTCCTGACCGTCACCGGCCTGGACAACGCCCCGCACAAGGCCAACCACGACGACCAACTGCCGCCCCCTGACGCGGTGTTCAAGAACTCCGGGCCGTTCTCCTCCTACTACGGCTCGAACCTCGCGACCACGCTGCCGGACGCGTACGGCTCGAAGATCCCGTACGCGGTCAAGGGCTACACCGGCAAGCAGCTGCGCGCCGCGTACGGCGCGGGCACCTACACCGGCCGCGGCGTCCGCATAGCCATCACCGACGCCTACGCCTCCCCGACGATCGCCTACGACGCGGGCAAGTACGCGCTGAAGAACGGTGACGCGGCCTGGAAGACCGGCCAGCTGCACCAGGTGCTGCCGAAGAACTACACCAAGACCGAGGAGTGCGGCGCGGCCGGCTGGTACGGCGAGGAGACCCTCGACGTCGAGGCGGTGCACGCGGTGGCGCCGAACGCGGACGTGACGTACGTCGGCGCGTCCTCCTGCTACGACGACGACCTGCTGGACTCGCTCAGCAAGATCGTCGACAACCACCTGGCCGACATCGTCTCCAACTCCTGGGGCGACGTCGAGGCCAACCAGACGCCGGACCTCGCCGCCGCCTACGACCAGGTCTTCCAGCTGGGCGCGGTGCAGGGCATCGGCTTCTACTTCTCCTCCGGTGACGACGGCGACCAGGTCGCCAACACCGGTGTGAAGCAGGTCGACACCCCGGCCAACTCCGCGTGGGTGACCGCGGTCGGCGGCACCTCGCTGGCCGTCGGCAAGGGTGACAAGTACCTGTGGGAGACCGGCTGGGGCACCGAGAAGGCGACCCTGTCGGCCGACGGCAAGAGCTGGGTGGGCTTCCCCGGCACCTTCACCTCGGGCGCGGGCGGCGGCACCAGCAAGACGGTGCCTCAGCCGTACTACCAGAAGGGCATCGTGCCGAAGGCGCTGGCGACGGCCAACAACGCCGGCGGCAACCGCGTCGTCCCGGACATCGCGGCGATCGCCGACCCGAACACCGGCTTCCTGGTGGGCCAGACCCAGACCTTCCCCGACGGCACCGAGCAGTACAGCGAGTACCGCATCGGCGGCACGTCGCTGGCGGCGCCGGTGATCGCGGCGGTCCAGGCGCTGGCCCAGGAGGCCCGCGGCGGCAAGGCCATCGGCTTCGCCAACCCGTCGATCTACGCCAAGTACGGCAAGAAGGGCGTCTACCACGACGTCACGGACGACCCGACGGGGTCCGGCCTGGCGGTGGCGCGTGTCGACTTCACCAACGGCCTCGACGCGTCGGGCGGCCTGCTGACGTCGGTACGCAGCCTGGGCAAGGACAGCTCGCTGGCCGCGGTGAAGGGCTATGACGACGTGACGGGCGTCGGCTCGCCGGCCACCGGTTACGTGCAGTCGTTCCGGCGGCGCTGAGTCGCTCCGCTGAACAGCAGGGGGCGTGAGGTCTTGAGGGCCTCACGCCCCTTCTTCTTCACGGGACCTTGAGCGCGGTGATGAAGGGGGTCCAGGCGGAGGCGGTGAGAAGCAGGGCCAGGCCGTCGGGGACCTTGGAGTCGCGTACGGGGACGAGGCCGGGGATGTTGTCGGCGACTTCGACGCAGTGGCCGCCGTCGCCGTTGCTGTAGCTCGACTTGCGCCAGAGTGCGGCGCGGGGGAAGTCTCCGGCGACTTCGACGCAGTTGCCGCCGCTTTCATTGCTGTAGCTGCTCTTGAACCAGAGGGCGTCACTCAAGCTCATGGGGTTTCTTGCCATTTCGGTAGTCCTCGGCTGCTTGCTCGATGAGGTTCAGGGACGTTTCCGGATCCAGTGCAGCGGCCCTGAGGCGACCGTACGCCTTCGAGTACTGCCTCACGAGTGCCGGATCGTCGATCAACTGGCCGCTGTACATCCCCTCCGTGTACATGATCGGTGGCGCATCATCGAAGGTCATGAACCTCGCCATGCCCATCATGAAGGGATGCGCGCCCAGTTTCCGCGGCACGAGTTGCGTAAACGTCCGGCGCTTGCGCAGCACATCCACGAGGTGGGCCAGCTGTTCCGCCATTTCGTTCGGTGGAAGGAGGGGCTGCAGGAGGACCGACTCATGCAGAACCACCCAGCTGTCGGGTGAGTCCTTGTCCTCGAAGAGCCACGCGCGGCTACGTCGATCAGCAACCTTGGCCGCCAGCCTCTCCTCGGACTCCGTCGGGTAAGCCGCCAAGACCACAGCCTCGATGTACGGCTCCAGTTGAAGAGGGCCTGGGATCAGCTGCGGGTCCCACTCCTCGATCTCCACTGCTCGCTTTTCCAGTTCAAGCACGTCGATGAAGTACTCGGCGTGACCGCCCTTCCGCGCCCTTCGCACATCCTCGCAACGCCGCTCGAAGAACCCGTCCGTCCCCAGCACCCGATCCGCATGCCGAGCGAGATCGATCGGCATCCTGCGCTCCCCGCGCTCGATGTCGCTGAGGTACGTCTTGCCGTAGAAGCTGCCCTCAAGGAACGCCTCCAACGACAACCCGGCCGCCTCCCGCTTCCACCGCAACTCCTTGCCGTAGAAGGTCGGGACGCTCATCGAGCCGTCAATGTCCTTGCCCCGAGCCACCGCTCGCCCACCTCCGCTGCCCTGATCGCGAACGCGAAACCGCTTCCACGGTAGCGAGCGCGGAGACACTCTGTGAGGCGTTCGTCACACACCGCACAGAAGGTGCCGTCCTCCATGCCAGACCACTCCCCCACCGCCTACGACGTGACCCTCTGCGTCGAGGACCTCCGCGCCGCGCTCGCCCTGCACGGCATCACGCTCCCCTCCCTCAGGGTCGACCTGCCGGGTTTCGCCGGCACGTACAACCCGCCCGCGGGACTCGTCACGCTCGGGAACTGCAACACGGCCACGGCACGCGCCCTGGCCGCCGCGTTGCGGAAGGCGGCGGCCGAGCGATGACACCGCTGGAATTCGAGCTGCTCGCCACGCCGAAGGCTGCGCCGGACCTGCGCCACCACCTCCGCGAGCACGACTTCGACGTCCGTCTGTGCGCCACGGAGTTGCTGACGAACGTCATCGACCACCTGGGCGAGGGCACACCGGTGACCGTACGAGTCATCGGTACGGCGGCGAGTCACGGCCGTACCCGCATCGAGGTGACCGACCCCGACCCGCGCGCGTTGCCCGCCCCGCTGTCCGCCGCAGACGCGGCGGAGTCGGGCAGGGGGCTGGCTCTCGTGGACGCCCTGGCCGAGCGGTGGGGGGGGAACAGGGACCGGACCGGAAGACGGTGTGGTGCGAACTGCGGAACCGGGGAACTGAGGTGAGCGGACGTGACAGGGCAGACGCCCCCGCCCCCGCCTCTCGGCACCCAACGGCTACCTTGGCAGCTCAGCCAGGTGAAGCGACCGCACGGAGATGCCATGGGAATTGAGCTGGAGTTGCGGGTCGGGCAAGCCTCTCGGAACAAGAAGCGCCAGGACCTCGTGATCCGCACCTCCCACGAGCACGGGGACGCGCTCGCCCGGGCCCTGGACGGGGTGACCCAGGGGCGGCTCGCCCGGATAGACCCCTACCGGGACACCCGCTTCACCGACCAGGACGCGCAGGCCGCCCTTCCGGAGGTGGCCGCCCTCGTACGGGAGTGCACCAGCCCCTTCCAGGAGGCCGCCCTGCGCGACCTCGCCGAGCTGCTGGAGGCCTGCGTGGCAACGCCGGGCAGCTGCCTCTGGTTCATCGGCGACTAGGGCCTGTTGCGAAAGTGGATCGCCTGTCAGACCTGCCTGGGATGCGTCCTCGGCGAAGGAGGTGTCGCGGACGTGGCGCAGGGACTCGATGTTCCAGTGGGCGCGGACCAGCTTCGCAAGCTGTGCTGGGGCGGCCTGGGGGGCGGTGAGACTCGTGACCTCGTAGACGGTCTTGATGGTGGCCTTTCCGGTCTTGCGGCAGGTACGGCGGCGCTTCATATGGATGGCCTGGCGGGCGCCGGGGAACAGCAGGCTGCTCACGGTGGCGACCTTGATCCGGCGGATCTCGCAGCGCCCGTGGCCGGTTCCTTCGTCCGACCCAGGAGCGGGATGTCCCGCCAGGGAAGCGACTTGAGCTGCATGCGGAGACTCTTCTGGCTGCCCTTGACGAATCGACTGAGCCGCTCAATTAAATAGCTTGCCGAGCCGGTGGTCCTGTGTCACTGTTCCGCCTGGATCAACAGCCGGACAAGAGAATTGGCGCCATGGGGAATCAGTACGAGGAAGAGTGTCGTCGGTCGTTGGCCGAAGAGCAGGCGAAGAGCCTTGCCGAGACCAACAACTGGGAGCACGTTGACAGGCCTCAGGTCCACCAGGACTGGGACGTGCTGTACCGGGAGATCGCGGCCCGCCTGGACGGCTCCCTGCCCGGGGATCCCCAGATCCAGGAGCTCGTCGGCCGGCATTTCGGCATAGCCTGCCGGTTTTACGCCCCCAGCAGGCAAGCGTACGTCGGGATGGCACTCTTCTATGCGGAAGACGACGCCATGAGGGAGTTTCACAACTCCTACCATCCCGGGATGGTGGAATTCCTGGGTGAGGCGATGAGGATATTCGCCGAACGGGGAGTCGGCTTCACTTCGTAGTACTCCTGCTGCAGATCGTGATCCTGCCCGTTGGCAGGGCAGGGCTTCGGCGTTCGTATAGCATCCGGTTCCTGGCGGTTTGTCGGGCTACGGGAACGGAAGTAGGCACGGCTTCCAAGATCATGGAGTTCTCGACGCCCCGTGATCCGACTGGAAGACCGTGCCTGCCGACGCACCATCGCTGATCCCGTCCGCCTTTGACCAGCTCCGCCAGCAGCCCGATCCCAGCCTCCAGGAGGTTCCGGGGCTGCTGGAACGGCTCGCGGAGGTGCCCGACCCGCGCGATCCGCGCGGCGTGCGGCATGCGCTGGTGGTCGTGCGGACCGGCAACGCACCCCGGGCGATGGCCACGTGGCGCAACCTCGCCATCGGCATCCTGAAACGCTCCGGCGTCACCAACATCGCTGCCGCCCTCCGCCGCAACGCTCGCGACCCCCGACGACCGCTCGCGCTCCTCGGCCTCGGATGATCAGAAACCGGGCATCATCCGACTACGCCGAAGCCCTGCGCGCGGACCGCCTTGACCGCTGGTACGGATAGGACAGCACTGCCCACTCCACCCACGGCGAATGGCGTCGCTGAACCGCTCACCAAGGCGTGATTGCAAGGTGTTTGTCTGGCCGTTGAGGTCGTCGGTCAGCATGAGCAGCGCGTCCTCTGACGGGCAGTCGATCTGGTCGCCGCTCCACGCGAACCGGAATCATTTGCTTCGCTTAAGGCCCTCGATCGGTCCAGCTTCACGCCTAAACTCAGGCTGCTTTAGGCCCTGTTGAGCAAGTCGTCTTCACCCGCGGCCGACTCTAGGTGCAGCTCACCTTGTGGCATACTGCCCAAGCCCTTAATGATCAAGCTCGTCTTGAGCGTCCTTTTTGAACTTGAATTTGGAAGTAACACCGTGAAGACTCTCACTCGCTCGGTATTCGCAATGGGAGCGGCGGCCGCTCTCGTTTCCATGGGGATGAGTCCCGCACAAGCGGCAGGCCCGAAGGTCTGCATCAATCCTCATGTCGCCGGCCTCGGCACTACAGGCGATGTGTGCAACACGTGGGACACCTACTACTACGCAGGGACTGTCGGCGAGAACAGGGCCATCGAGGGTGCTCACATCTCGATCTATGGCCTTGGAAGGGTCTGCGTCGACGCTCATCTGCGAAACATGGGGTGGCAGGGAGAAAAATGCTCTGGTGACGGAATGTCGATCTGGGTTGGCACGATGGGCCAGAACCGGCCCATGGAAGCCTTGCGGATCAGGTTGCCCGACGAGGGCGTAGTGAGGGGGATGGGGCACGTGCAGAACGAGGGCTGGCAAAACGAAGTCGATGGCTCGTACATCCAAATCGGCACCGTTGGAAAGGCCCTGAATCTGGAAGCTGTCGCCGTCGTACCGGCAGCCTCGCCCTGATCCAAGAGGTAGCCGCGGCCTCCCTCAAGGGATCAGCCGCGGCACCACTACCTCACCGACATACAGCCCGCACTGCCCCTTCACAGCCACTGAGGGAGCGCCGCGATGCAGACGGTTGCCTCGAAGCGGACCGCAAGCTTGATGCCCCTATGGATGTCAACCGGCGGGGACTGGTGCCGGGGCTTGCTTTCTGGATGTGAGCAGGGCTTGGTAGATCTCGCGGGCCACGTAGC
>NZ_JBVJRL010000018.1:0-174554 GCF_055607665.1 Streptomyces sp. NPDC036984 | reverse complement strand
GTTGCGGCTCGCCGCAGGACAGGGCGGCCGCGACCGGGACGTCGCCGATGTCGTCGGTGTCGAGGTCGAGAAGGACGAACCGGTCCGGGTGTTCGCACTGCGCGGAACGCACCAGCCCCCACACCGCCGCCCCCGCCACATCCACCACACCCTCACCCGGGCCGGTCACGACCGCCCCACGCGTCACCACCACCAACCGGGCACGGTCCGGACGATCCTCCGCCAGCCACTCCTGCACCACCTGCAACGCAGCGGCACTCACCTCAGCGACCCCACCACGCGGGCACTCCCACACCACAAACTCCGGCACGACACCATCAGCCCGCGCCTCACAAGGAACCCACTGCACCTCGAACAGCGCCCCGCGCCCAGGCGCCAACCCGGCCAACGACACCGGCCGCAGCACAAGCGAATCCAACGAGAAAACCGGCACACCCGCCTCATCGGCCACCACAAGAGCCACCGTTGTCCCGGCCTCGTCAGCAGGCGTCATGCGCACCCGCAGCCTGGTCACGCCCCGGGCGTGCAGGACGGCACCGCTCCACGCATACGGCAGGCACTCCTCCGAAGCCAGCAACCCCGCCACCTGAACAGCAGCATCCAGCAGTGCCGGATGGATCCCGAACCCTGCCACGCCTGCCAGCGCCCCGTCGGGCAGCCCGACCTCGGCCACCATCTCCTCACCACAGCGCCAAGCCCCGGTCAGCTGCTGAAACACAGGCCCGTAGACGAACCCGGCCTCTGCAAGCCGGTCGTAGAAAAGGTCGAGATCGACGGGCTCGGCACCGGCAGGCGGCCAGACGCCGGCCAGAACCTCATCACGAGCCGGCTCACCGCCAACAGACGCGCTCAGAACACCTTCCGCCTGCCGCGTCCACACCCCATCACCCCAACCATCACCCACCGGTCGCGCATACACACTCAGCGCACGGCACCCGGACTCGTCCACCGACGAAACCACCGCCTGAACCACCACATCACCCGAATCAGGGATGACCAGCGGCGCATGCAGCGTCAGTTCCTCCACCCGAGGACACCCGGTGCGCTCACCGGCATGCAGCGCAAACTCCAGCAGCGCCGCGCCCGGAAGCAGGACCGTACCGGCGACGCAGTGGTCGGCGAGCCAGGGATGAGTCGACAGCGACAACCGACCGGTGAACACCACAGCGTCACCATCGGCAAGTTCAACCAGAGCCCCCAGAAGAGGGTGCTCGCTCGCCTGGACTCCCGCAGCCGCCAGATCCCCCACACCAACCGGCACATCGAGCCAGTACCGCTGGTGTTGGAAGGGGTAGGTGGGCAAGTCGAGGTGGTGGGTGGGGTCGGGGTAGTGGGTGGTCCAGGTGACGGTGTGGCCGCTGGTGTGGGCCTGGGCTAGGGAAGTCAGGAAACGTTCGGTGTCGTTGTCGTGGCGGCGCAGGGTGCCGATCGCGGTGAGGTGGTCGCCGTGGTCGGCGATGGCGGGGGTGAGGGTGGGGTGGGGGCTGGTTTCGATGAACGTGTGATGGCCGTCGGAGGCGAGAGCGGTGATGGCCTGGGTGAAGCGGACGGGTGAGCGGAGGTTGCGGTACCAGTAGTGGCTGTTCAGGTCGATGGTGTCCAGCCAGGCGTCCTCGACCGTCGAGTAGAACGGGACCGTCGACTCACCCGGGGTGATGTCGCCCAGGACGTCGAGCAGTTCCCCTTCGATGGCTTCGGTGTGGGGGCAGTGCGAGGCGTAGTCGACGGGGATGCGGCGGGCGCGGATGTCGGTGTCGGTGTAGTGGGTGAGGAGTTCGCCGAGGGCGTCGGTGTCGCCGGAGACGATGGTGGCCTGCGGGCTGTTGAACGCCGCGACCCACAGCCGGCCCTCCCACCGCTCACCGATCAACTCCTCCACAGCTGCGGCTGGTTGGTGGACCGATGCCATACCGCCGAGGCCGCGCAGTGCGGCCAGAGCGCGGCTGCGCAGCGCGACGACCTTGGCCGCATCGGGGAGGGAGAGCGCGCCGCAGACGTGCGCGGCCGCGATCTCGCCCTGGGAGTGCCCGACGACCGCGTCGGGTTCGACGCCGTACGAGCGCCACAGTGCCGCCAGTGACACCATGACCGAGAACAGCACGGGCTGGACGACGTCCGCCTGTTCCCATACCGGGTCCTCGGCGTCGCGGTGCAGCATCCCGGTCAGCGACCAGGGCACCCATGGTGCCAGTGCCTTCTCACACGCCTCGATCCGCTCCGCGAACACCGGCGAGGTACGCAGCAGGTCCAGGCCCATGCCCGCCCACTGCCCACCCTGCCCGGGGAACACGAACACCACACCACCGCGCCCGTCCACCGCCCTCCCCTGGGTGACCGCCGGGTGGGGCTCACCCGAAGCGACCGCTTCCAGTGCCCGCGCGAACTCCTCGCCTTCGGAGGCGACGATCACCGCACGGTGCTCCAGAACCGCCCGCCCCCAGGCCAACTCGGCTCCCACGACCGTGAGATCGGCTCGGGAGTCCGCCGTGACGAAGTCCCGCAAAGCCCCCGCCTGCGCCCGAAGAGCGGCCTCGGACCGAGCCGACACCACCCACGGCACCGGCAACTCACCGCCCGTCACGTCCTCTTCGACCTCCAGGACCGGACCTGGCAGCTCACCCTCCACCACGGCCTCTTCGGCCTCTTCGGCCTCTCGGAACGGGCCCGGCAGCTCACCCTCCACCCCGGCCTCTGCTGCCTCCCGGCACGGGCCCGGCAACTCGCCGTCTGGCACGGGCTCTTGGACTACCGGAGCCTCCTCCAGGATCACGTGCGCATTCGTCCCGCTCACTCCGAACGAGGACACCCCCGCACGTCGTACCCGCCCCGCCTCCGCACCCCACGGCCGCGCCCGCGTGAGCAGCCGTACCGCACCCGCCGACCAGTCCACCTGCCGCGACGGCTCATCCACATGCAACGTCCGCGGCAGCATTCCGTGACGCAGCGCCATCACCATCTTGATGATGCCGCCCACGCCCGCCGCGGCCTGCGCGTGGCCGATGTTCGACTTCACCGAGCCCAGCCACAACGGCTCTTCACGCGACCGTACTTGTCCATACGTGTCGAGCAGCGCCTGTGCCTCGATCGGATCACCGAGCGTGGTGCCCGTCCCGTGCCCCTCCACCGCGTCCACGTCCCCGGCCGTCAACCCCGCGTCGGCCAGTGCCTCACGGATCACCCGCTCCTGCGAGGGTCCGTTGGGGGCCGTCAGGCCATTCGACGCGCCGTCCTGGTTGACCGCGCTGCCCCGCACCACGGCCAGTACCCGGTGGCCCAACCGCCGTGCGTCGGAGAGTCGTTCGACGAGCAGCATGCCCACGCCCTCGCCCATGCCCGTGCCGTCGGCGGCGGCCGCGAAGGACTTGCACCGCCCGTCCACCGACAGCCCCCGCTGCCTGGAGAACTCGATGAACAGGTGCGGCGTGGACAGCACGGTGACGCCGCCCGCCAGCGCCAGGTCGCACTCGCCCGCGCGCAGCGACCGGCAGGCCAGGTGCAGCGCCACCAGGGACGACGAGCACGCCGTGTCCACGGTGACCGCCGGGCCCTCGAGACCCAGGGTGTAGGCGACGCGCCCGGAGGCGACGGCGCCGCCGCTGCCGTTGCCGATGTAGCCTTCGAAGCCCTCCGGGATGGTCGTCAGCCGGGCCGCGTAGTCGTGGTACATCATCCCCGCGAAGACGCCCGCCCGCGTTCCCCGGACCGAGGAGGGGTCGATCCCGGCCCGCTCGAATGCCTCCCAGGAGGTCTCCAGCAGCAGCCGCTGCTGCGGGTCCATCGCCAGCGCCTCACGCGGCGAGATACCGAAGAAGCCGGCGTCGAACTCCCCTGCGTCGTAGAGGAATCCGCCGTGGCGCGTGTAGGAGGTCCCGGGCCGTTCCGGATCGGGGTCGTACATCTTCCCGATGTCCCATCCTCGGTCGGCCGGGAACTCGCCGATCGCGTCCCCACCCGACGCCACCAGCTGCCACAGCCCCTCCGGCGAGCGGACCCCGCCCGGGAACCGGCAGGCCATGCCCACGATGGCCAGCGGTTCCCGGGCGGCCTCGGCGGCCGCCGTGAGCTGTTGGTTGCGCCGCCGCAGAGTCTCGTTGGCCTTCAGGGATGCCCGCAGCGCCTCGACGAGCTTCTCGCTGGGCGTAGCCATCGGTGTCTCCAAGTCTGGGATGGGGCCGAGTCTGGGGTGGTGCCGAGCCCGGAAAGGGACCGAGCACGGGAAGGGACCGAGCACGGGAAGGGACCGAGCACGGGAAGGGACCGAGCACGGGAAGGGACCGAGGACGGGAAGGGACCGAGGACGGGAAGGGACCGAGGACGGGAAGGGACCGAGGACGGGAAGGGACCGAGGACGGGAAGGGACCGAGGACGGGAAGGCGCGAACGCGATGGTGGGGAACGGGAAGGTCAGCGGGGCCGGTCGGCGAGTTCGGTCAGCCACGCGTGCACGTGCTGTGCGGTGGCGTCCGCGTACTGTTCGAGCATCGTGAAGTGGTTGCCGTCGACGTCGCGGACGGTGTGCGGCGTTCCCCACACAGGGGGCGGCTTCTCACTGTCGCGAGCGCGGAGGAAGAGCGCGGGTGTCGTGAGGTCGGGCGGCCGCCAGCCGGCGAAGATACGGAAGTAGCCGCCCATGGCGACCAGGCGGGCGTAGTCGAGGTCCACGAATTCGGTGACCCGGTCGAAGATCTCGTTGGTGAGGGCGGCCGCGACGGGCTTCATCCCCTCGTCGGGGAGGTAGGCATCCATGGCGATCACGGCCTGCGGCGGGACGCCCAGCTGTTCGAGGCGGTTCGTGACGGCATAGGCGAACCAGCCGCCAGCGGAGTGTCCGGCGAGGGCCAAGGGCGCGCCGTCGGTGTGGCGGAGGACGGCCTCGGTGAACAGCCTGGTGGCGGTATCGACGTCGGCGGGGAGGGGTTCACCGTCGATGAAGCCGGGCGCGGGCAGGTACCAGACGTCGCGCAGCCCGTCGAGGGCGGCGGCGAAGCGCGCGTACTGGTAGACACTGGACACGGCGGCGACCGTGGGCAGGCAGATCAGCGGGAGGCAGGTGTCGCCCTGCGCGATCCGGACGAACGGCGGTGCGGGCACTGCCGTGGGATCGGCGAAGGCCGGCCGGAAGGCGGAGGCCGCCGAGAGCAGGGCCATGGACTCCTCGACGCGCCCGGCGTCGTGGCCGATCCAGAAGAGTGCTTCCACCGTGTCGGCGGACGGCACGGTGCCGGTGCTCTCCCGGACGTCGTTCGTCTCCGTTGTTGTTGCCGCTGCCTGCGCCTCTGCAGCGACGTCGGCGGCGAGCAGTGCGCCCAGGTGGTCGGCCAGCGCCTCCGGCGTGGGGTGGTCGAAGACGAGCGTGGTGGCCAGGCGGAGGCCGGTCAGGGCGTTGAGGCGGTTGCGGAGCTCGACGGCGGTCAGCGAGTCGAAGCCCAGCTCACGGAACTCGCCGTCGAGCGGGACCGTGTCGGTCGCATCGTGGCCGAGGACGGCGGCGGCGTGGGTGCGGACCAGCTCCGCCAGGACGGCGGTTCGCTCGGCGGACGTGGGGGTAGCGGCCAGCCGCTTCCGCAGCTCGGCGGGGGCGTCGGTGGTGACGCCGTGGTCGGCGGCCCGGCGTGCGGGGGTGCGGACCAGCCCTCGTAGGACGGGCGGCAGTGTGCCGGAGGTCGCCTGCCGGTGGAGGGCTCCCGGGTCGAGCGGGGTGGCGAGCAGCACCGGTTCGTCGTAGCCGAGGGCCGCGTCGAGAAGGGCGAGCCCGTGCGCGTTGGTGAGCGGGAGCAGGCCGCCGCGGGCCATCCGGGCGAGGTCGGCCGCGGCGAGGTGCTCGGCCATGCCGCCGGCTTCGGCCCAGCGCCCCCAGGCGAGGGACTGGCCGGGCATGCCGAGGGCGTGGCGGTGGTGCATCAGGGCGTCGAGGAAGGCGTTCGCGGCCGTGTAGTTGCCCTGTCCGGGGCTGCCGAAGGAGGCGGCGGCGGAGGAGAACACGACGAACGCGTCGAGTTCGGTGTCACGGGTGAGCTCGTGCAGGTGCGCGGCGCCGTACGCCTTCGCGCTCAGGACGGCGTCCAGGCGGTGGGGGGTCAGCGAGGTGAGGACCCCGTCGTCTACGACGCCCGCGGTGTGGATCACGGCACGGAGCGGGTGCCGCGACGGGATCCCGGCCAGCAGTGCGGCGACGGCCCCGCGGTCGGCGAGGTCGCAGGCGACGACCGTGACCTGCGCTTCCGACTCGGCGAGTTCGGCCAGGAGTTCACCGACACCGTGCGCGGCAGGGCCACTGCGGCTGGTCAGCAGCAGGTGCCGGACGCCGTGATTCTGGACGAGGTGGCGGGCGACGAGGCGGCCGAGGTAGCCGGTGCCGCCGGTGATCAGGACGGTGGCTTCCGGATCCAAGCGGACGGGTTCGGTCCGCCCGTCGGCCGGGACCCTGGCCAGCAGCGGGGTATGGGCGGCTCCGTCGCGCAGGGCCGTCTGTGGCTCTCCGGAGTGCAGGGCCGCGGCCAGGGCGTGCCGGCTGGCGTCGGTGTCGTCGAGGTCGACGAGGACGAACCGGCCCGGGTTCTCCGTCTGCGCGGACCGGACCATGCCCCAGACGGCGGCGTGCGCGAGGTCGGGGACGGGCTCACCCGCGGTGGCGGCCACCGCTCCCCGGGTGACGAACGCCAGGCGGGAGTCGGCGAACCGGGCCTCGGCGAGCCAGCCCTGGAGCAGGTCCAGCGCCCGGGTGGTGGCCTGCCGGGTGGCCTCGGCCGGATCGGAGGTGGCCTCGGCCGGATCGGCGACGGCGTTGCCGGGCTCGCAGTGCACGACGACCACGTCGGGCGCGCCGTCGGCCGCGAGCTGCGCCAGGTCGGCGTACGGGATCGCCTCTGCGCCGGTGGTGCCGAGGTGAGCCGACGCTGAGCCGATCACCGCCCGGATCGCGTGCGCCGGGGACGCGTCGGGGAGCTGCGTCGGCGACCAGTCGAGCCGGAACAGGGCGTGGTGAGAGTCGGTTCGGGCCGCCTGGAGCTGGCCGGCTGTGACAGGCCGGAAGGCCAGGGACTCGGCCGCGAGGACGGTCCGCCCGGCGGAGTCGGTGGCCACCAGCGCGATCGTGTCGGGAGAGCGGCGGCTGAGGTGGACGCGGAGCGCGGACGCACCGGAGGCCGCCACCGTGACGCCGCTCCACGAGAACGGCAGCCAGCCATGGGCGTCGGTCGTCCCGGATTCGGCGAAGCCCGGGACGACCGGGTGGAGGGCCGCGTCGAGCAGCGCCGGGTGGACGGCGTAGCGGCCGGCGTCGCCCGCCGGGCCGTCGGGCAGGGACACCTCGGCGTACAGCTCCTCGCCGTCCCGCCATACGGCCCGCAGCCCCTGGAACGCGGGCCCGTACCCGAGGCCCGCGTCGGCCAGCGTCTCGTACCAGTGGTCGAGGTTCACCGGTGTGGCGCCGGCGGGCGGCCAGGGCTCGGCGGAGGTGTCGACGATGTCCCGGCCGCGGGTCAGGACGCCGGTGGCGTGGCAGGTCCAGTCGGCTCCGGTGACCGCCGCGGGCGGGGTGAGGCCGTCGTCCTTGCGCGCGTAGAGGGCGAAGGTGCGCCGTTCCACGCCGTCCGGCACCGGCTCGGGCGCACCGACCGCGAGTTGGAGGAGCACCGAGCCGCGTTCCGGCAGGGCCAGCGGTACCTGGAGGGTGAGTTCCTCGACGGCCGTGCAGCCGGCCTCGTCCCCTGCACGCACGGCCAGTTCGAGGAGTGCCGTGCCGGGGAGGAGGACGGTGCCGAACACGGCGTGGTCGGCGAGCCAGGGGTGGGTGCGCAGCGAGATACGGCCGGTGAGCAGGAGTTCCTGGGACTGCGGGGAGCCGGCCAGGGCCACCGCGGAGCCGATCAGGGGGTGGGCGGCCGCGGAGAGTCCGGCGGCCGAGACGTCCCGGGCCGCCGTCGACGCGGGGTCCAGCCAGTAGCGGCGGTGGTCGAAGGCGTAGGTGGGGAGGTCGAGGTGCCGGGCCCGGGCCGGCGCCGCACCGATGGCGGCGGTCCAGTCGACGACCGTGGTGCGGTGGACGTGGAGCCGGGCGAGTGCGGTGAGCAGCGCCTGCGGCTCTGGGGTGTCGGCGCGCAGCACCGGGATGAGGAGCGCGGGTGTGCCGTCGTCCAGGCATTCCTCGGCGAGGGCGGACAGGGTGCCGTCGGGGCCGAGTTCCAGGAAGGTACGGACGCCGTGGTCGTGCAGGCGGCGTACGGCGTCGCCGAAGCGGACGGTGTGACGCACCTGGCGGACCCAGTACTCGTGGTCCGTGAGCGTGGCGGCGGGGGCGAGGTCGCCGGTGACGGTGGAGACCATGGGGATCGTCGGCTCGGCGTAGGCGACTGCGGCGGCCGCCTGCCGGAACTCCGCCAGGATCGGTTCCGTCAGGGGGGAGTGGAAGGCGCGGTCGGTGGTCAGGCGCTTGGTGTGGATGCCGCGGGCGGCGAGGGCGGCCGCGGCGTCCAGCACGTCCTGCTCGGCGCCCGAGAGCACGACCGAGCGCGGCCCGTTGACCGCGGCGACGGCCGGCCGTTCCACCCGGCCTTCGAGGGTCTCGGCCACTTCGGCTTCGCTCGCGCGGACCGCCACCATGGCTCCGCCCGACGGCATCCGGTCCTGCATCAGGCGGGCCCGGGCGGCGACCAGCCGGGCCGCGTCGGCGAGTGTGAGCACTCCCGCGACGTGTGCGGCGGCGAGTTCGCCGATCGAGTGGCCGGCGATGTGGTCCGGGCGGATTCCGATGTGCTCCAGCAACCGGAAGAGCGCGACCTGGAGGGCGAACAGTGCCGGCTGGGCGTCGCCGGTGCGGTCCAGCGGCGCGGCCGCGTCGAGGAGCAGCGGGCGCAGAGGGCGGTCGAGCAGGGGTTCCACCTCGGCCAGGACCTCGTCCAGCGCCCCGGCGAAGGCGGGATGGGCGTCGTACAGCATCTTTCCCATGCCCGGCCGTTGGGTTCCCTGGCCGGAGAAGAGGAAGGCGAGCTTGCCGCGGGTGGGGCGGGCCGGGGGCTCGATCAGCCCGGCCACGGGTGTGCCGTCGGCGAGGGCCGACAGGATGCGCATGAGGTCGTCGCGGTCCCCGGTCACCAGCGCTGCCCGCCGGTCGAGTACCGGCCGGGTGGTCAGGGCGCGCGCCATGTCGCCGAGTCGGACGTCCGGATGAGTGGCCAGGTACGTGCCGAGCCGTCGGGCCTGTGCGCGCAGCGCGGGCTCGGTCTTCGCCGAGAGAAGCCAGGGCAGCGGCGCCGGTGCGGGCTCGGTGCCGGTGTCGGTTCCGGTGTCAGTGCCAGTGTCAGGGGCGGTATCGGTTCCGGTGCCAGTGGCGGTATCCGTATCGGTGCTGGTTCCGGTTCCGGTCGGTTGGTCGTCGTGTGGCGGCTCCTCCAGGATGTCGTGTGGCGGCTCCTCCACGAGGTCGTGTGGCGGCTCCTCCAGGATCAGGTGCGCGTTCGTCCCGCTCACCCCGAACGCCGAGACACCCGCACGGCGGGTGCGGTCACCGCGTTGCCACGGCACCGGCTCCGTCAGCAGCCGCACCCCGCCCGCCGACCAGTCCACGTACGGTGCCGGCTCGTCGATGTGCAGACTGGCCGGCAGCGCCTCCCGGCGCAACGCCATCACCATCTTGATCACCCCGGCCGCCCCCGCCGCCGCCTGTGCGTGACCGAGGTTGGACTTCACCGACGCCAGCCACAGCGGAGTCTCCCCCGGCCGGTCCTGGCCGTACGTGGCGAGCAGCGCCTGCGCCTCGATGGGATCTCCGAGCGTGGTGCCCGTCCCGTGTCCCTCCACCGCGTCCACGTCCCCGGCCGAGAGTCCCGCGTTGGCGAGGGCCTGACGGATGACACGTTGCTGTGAGGGCCCGTTCGGGGCCGTCAGGCCGTTCGACGCACCGTCCTGGTTCACCGCGCTGCCGCGGACCACCGCCAGGACGGCATGCCCGAGCCGCCGCGCGTCGGAGAGCCGCTCCAGCAACAGCACGCCGACACCCTCGGACCACCCCACCCCGTCCGCCGCCGCCGCGTACGCCTTGCACCGCCCGTCCGGCGACAGGCCCCGCTGCCGCGAGAACTCCACGAACGCCCCCGGCGTCGACATCACCGTCACCCCACCGGCCAGCGCCAGCTCCGACTCCCCGGACCGCAGCGACTGGCACGCCAGGTGCAACGCCACCAACGACGACGAACACGCCGTGTCCACCGTCACCGCCGGGCCCTCGAACCCGAACGTGTAGGACAGCCGCCCGGAGAGCACGCTTCCGGAGACACCGGTGAGCGCGTAGCCCTCCAGGTCCTCACCGCCCTGCCGGACGAGGTCGGCGTAGTCCTGGTTCGCCACTCCCGCGAAGACGCCGGTACGGCTGCCGCGCAGAGCCGCCGGATCGATCCCCGCCCGCTCCAACGCCTCCCAGGACACCTCCAACATCAACCGCTGCTGCGGATCCATCGCCAAAGCCTCACGCGGCGAAATCCCGAAGAAGGCCGCATCGAACTCCGCCGCCCCCGAAAGGAAACCACCACACCGCGTGTACGACCGCCCCACCCGACCCGGCTCCGGATCGAACAACCCCTCCACATCCCAACCCCGGTCGACGGGGAACTCCCCGATCGCATCCCCACCCGACACCACCAACTCCCACAACTCCTCCGGGGATCCGACGCCCCCCGGGAAGCGGCATCCCATTCCCACGATCGCGATGGGTTCGTCGTCGGTTCGGGAGGCGACGGCCGCGGCCGGTGCCGCCGGGGCCGTCCCGCACAGCTCGTCCCGGAGGAACCCGGTCAGAGCGGCCGGGTTGGGGTGGTCGAAGACCACCGTGGTCGGCAGCCGCAGCCCGGTGGCGACGTTCAGGCGGTTGCGCAGTTCGACGGCGGTGAGCGAGTCGAAGCCGAAGTCACGGAACGCCCGGTCCGCCGGGACGGCGTCGGCGTCCCGGTGCCCCAGTACGGCGGCCGCGTGGCCGCGGACCAGTTCGAGTACGACCTCGGTCCGGGCCTGTGGCGCGAGCGCGGTGAGCCGGTCGCGCAGGGCTGTGCCGTGCACCGGGACGTCGCCTGCGGTGCCAGCGAGCGCCCGGACCTCGGGGAGGTCGCCGGTCACGGGCGTGCGGTTGCCGGTGGCGTCGGTGTGGGCGGTGAAGCGCGGCCAGTCGATGTCGGCCACGGTCAGGCCGCTCTCGCCGTGGGCCAGTACCTGGGCGAGGGCGGCGAGCGCGCGTTCGGGTGCCAGCTCGGCCAGTCCCCGGCGGCGCAACCCGGCCGCCGCGTCCGGCCGGACGGCGGCGCCGTGTCCTGCCCAGGGGCCCCAGGCAACCGCCGTGGCCGGCAGTCCGAGGCCGCGCCGGTGGACGGCGAGCGCCTCGACGTACACGTTGGCCGCGGTGTGACCACCCTGGCCGGCCGAGCCGAAGGTCGCGGCGGCGGAGGAGAAGACGAGGAAGGCGGAGAGGTCGGCGCCCCGGGTGAGCTCGTGCAGGTTCCGCGCGCCGATCGCCCTCAGCGCCAGCGCCTGCTCCAGCCGCTGCGGTGTCAGGGAGTCGAGCGTGCCGTCGTCGAGGGCGCCGGCGGCGTGGACGACCGCGCCGAGCGGGCAGTCGCCGGGAACGGCGGTGGCGAGCAGGTCGGCGAGCGCTGCCGGGTCGGTGATGTCACAGGCCGCGCGCGTGACCCTGGTTCCCGAGGCGGCCGGTACGCCGGCGCCTCCGAACCGGCTGCCGGAGACGGCAGGTACATCGACACCTCCCAACCCGTTGCCGGAGGCGGCCAGCACTTCGGCATCTCCCAGCCCGTCACCGGAAGCGGCCGATACGCCGGCACCTCCCAACTCGTCGTCGCAGGCGGCAGGTACGTCGACACCTCCCAACCCATCACCCGAGGCAGCCGACACCTCGGCGCCTCCGAATCCGTCACCCGAGGCGTTGACGAGCAGCAGGTGCTCGGCCCCTCGGTCGGCCAGCCACCGGGCCATGTGTGCGGCCGGCTGGTCAGGGTCGGCGTCCTCACCGGTGATCAGGACGGTGCCGCGCGGTCGCCACTCGGCGGCCTCCGTCCGCGGCGACGGCGCACGCAGCAGCCGCCGGACGAACACCCCGGACGCCCGGATGGCGAACTCCCCCTCGCCGTCCTGATCCGCCAGCACCCCCAGCAGACGTTCCACCACCGGCTCGTCCACCACCGACGGAAGATCCACCAGACCGCCCCACCGGTCCGGCACCTCCAGGCCGGCCACCCGGCCCAGCCCCCACACCACGGCCGCATCCGGATCCGACAACATGTCTCCGTCCCCCACCGACACCGCACCACGCGTCACGCACCACACCGGCGCCCCCACGCCTTCGGCCCCCTGAAGCAGCGCCAGCGCCCGGCCGGCGGCCTGCGGTCCCCCGCACAGGACGAGGACACCGTGCGGCGCGTGGGCCGTCATGGCCTCGGCGAGCACGTCGCGGTCGGCGCAGGCGACGTGGACGACCCGCATCCCGCGGCGCGCCAGTTCGGCCGGCACCGGCTCGTGCCATGCCTCGTCCGCCGTGGTGACCACCAGCCACGTCCCGTGCGGGGTCGGCGCCGCAACGGTCCGGGCCTGCGGCTTCCACACCGGCCGGTACCGCCACCCGGCCACGAGGTCGCGCTCCCGGGCCGCCCGCCGCCACTCGCCCAGGGCGGACACCACCGACCCCAGCGGTGCGTCCTGGTCGACGGCGAGCAATCCGGCCACGGCCACCGGGTCCGCTCGCTCGACCGCCTCCCACAGCGGGCCGTCGGCGGCCTCGGCGTCCGCCGTCGACGGCACCGGCTCGGTCACGTCGAGCCAGAACCGCTGCCGCTCGAAGGGGTATGTGGGCAGCTCCACCCGGCGCGCGGCATCGGCGGGCCCGCCGCCCAGCACGCTCGCCCAGTCCACTCGTACCCCGCACACGAACAGCTCCGCGGCGGACTCCAGGAATCGTCGCAGGCCGCCCTCGCCACGACGCAGCGAGCCGACGACGAGGCTGTCCGAGATGCCGAGTTCGTCGAGCGTCTCCTGGACGCCGACGGCGACCGCCGGGTGCGGGCCGGTCTCGACGAAGACGGTGTGGCCGTCGCGGGCGAGCGCCCGGGTGGCGTCCCGGAACCGCACCGGCTGGCGCAGGTTGCGGTACCAGTACGCGGCGTCGAGTTCGGTGCCGTCGACGGGCTCGCCGGTGACGGTGGAGTAGAGCGGGATGTCGGCGGGGCGCGGGGTGACGGGGGCGAGGAGGTCGCGCAGGCGGTCGCGGATGGCTTCGACCTGCGGAGAGTGCGAGGCCCAGTCGACCTTCAGCCGACGGGCCGGGACGCCGTCCCCGGCCAGTTCCTCGACCAGTGCGGCGACGGCGTCCGGCGCACCGGAGACCACGGCCGACCGTGCCCCGTTGTCGGCGGCGACCACCAGGCTGGGGCCCCAGGCGGCGAGCCGGGGTTCCAGTTCCTCCGCCGGGAGGCCGACCGAGGCCATGGCGCCCTGGCCGGCGAGCGCGGCGAGTGCCTGGCTGCGCAGAGCGGTGACGCGGGCCGCGTCCTCGAGGGAGAGGGCGCCGGCGACGCAGGCCGCCGCGATCTCGCCCTGGGAGTGCCCGGCGACTGCGTCGGGGTGGACTCCGTAGGAACGCCAGAGAGCCGCCAGGGAGACCATCACCGCGAAGAGCACGGGCTGGACCACGTCGACGCGGTCCAGCGGCGGGGCGTCCGGCTCGCCGCGCAGGACGCCGAGCACCTCCCAGTCCAGGTAGGGGCGCAGCGCCTCGGCGCAGTCGGTCATGCGCGCGGCGAACACCGTGGATGTGTCGAGGAGTTCGGCGGCCATGCCGTCCCACTGGGTCCCTTGGCCGCCGAACAGCATCGCGATCTTCCCGTCCGCCGCCGGGCCGGAGCGGCCGGTCACCACCGCGGCCGTCGGCAGATCGGCGGCGAGCGCGTCGAGCCCGTGCCGCAGCCCGTCGAGATCGTCGGCGAGGACGACGGCGCGGTGCTCGAACACGGCACGCTCGGTCACCAGGGCACGGCCGATCTCGACCGGACCCGCCTCCGTATGCCGGGCGTGGTCACTCAGCCGGCGCGCCTGCGCACGCAGCGCGGACTCGGTCTTCGCCGAGACCACCCACGGCACGACGGTTGGCCCGGCCGCCATGGCCGTCGCCGTCGCCGTCGCCGTGTCCGTCGCCGTGTCCGCGGCCGTGTCCGTCGCCGTGTCCGCGGCCGTCGGCGGATCGTCCCGGGACGGCGGCTCCTCCAGGATCACGTGCGCGTTCGTCCCGCTCACCCCGAACGCCGACACACCCGCACGCCGGACGTGATCAGCGCGCGCCCACGGCACCGGCTCCGTCAACAGCCGTACCGCACCACCGGACCAGTCCACGTGCGGCGTCGGCTCGTCCACGTGCAAGGTTTTCGGCAGCGACGCGTGCCGCAGCGCCATGACCATCTTGATCACCCCGGCCACGCCCGCCGCCGCCTGCGTGTGCCCGAGATGCGACTTCACCGACCCCAGCCACAACGGCCGCTCCGGTGCGCGTTCCTGGCCGTACGTCGCCAGCAGCGCCTCCGCCTCGATCGGATCACCCAGCGTCGTTCCGGTCCCGTGCCCCTCGACCGCGTCCACCTCAGCGGCCGAGAGTCCCGCGGCGGCCAGCGCCTGTCGGATGACACGTTGCTGTGAGGGCCCGTTCGGGGCCGTCAGGCCGTTCGACGCACCGTCCTGGTTGACCGCGCTCCCCCGCACCACCGCCAGCACCCGGTGACCGTTGCGCTCGGCGTCCGACAGCCGCTCCACCAGCAGCACGCCGACACCTTCCGACCACCCCACCCCGTCCGCCGCCGCCGCGTACGCCTTGCACCGCCCGTCCGGCGACAGGCCCCGCTGCCGCGAGAACTCCACGAACGCCCCCGGCGTCGACATCACCGTCACCCCACCGGCCAGCGCCAGCTCCGACTCCCCGGACCGCAGCGACTGACAGGCCAGGTGCAACGCCACCAACGACGACGAACACGCCGTGTCCACCGTCACCGCGGGGCCTTCCAGCCCCAGGGTGTAGGACAGCCGGCCCGAGGTGACGCTGTTGGACAGACCGGTGAGGGCGTACCCCTCCAGGTCGGCCGTGCCGCGCCGGACGAGATCGGCGTAGTCCTGGCTGCACATCCCGGCGAAGACGCCGGTAGGGCTGCCGCGCAGAGCCGCAGGATCGATCCCCGCCCGCTCCAACGCCTCCCAGGACACCTCCAGCATCAACCGCTGCTGCGGATCCATCGCCAAAGCCTCACGCGGCGAAATCCCGAAGAAGGCCGCATCGAACTCCGCCGCCCCCGAAAGGAAACCACCACACCGCGTGTACGACCGCCCCACCCGACCCGGCTCCGGATCGAACAACCCCTCCACATCCCAACCCCGGTCGACCGGAAACTCCCCGATCGCATCCCCACCCGACACCACCAACTCCCACAACTCCTCCGGCGACCCCACACCCCCCGGAAACCGGCACGCCATACCGATGACGGCGACCGGCTCGTCGGCGCTCCCGCGGAGGGCGGTCGACGCCGAGGGGATCGGGGCGGTGCCGGCGTCGGTGCGCAGCAGCGAGCCCAGGTGTGCGGCCAGGGCGGCCGGGTTGGGGTAGTCGAAGACCAGAGTGCTGGGCAGCCGCAGCCCGGTCGCCGCGTTCAGGTGGTTGCGCAGCTCGACAGCGCTGAGCGAGCCGAAACCCAGGTCGCGGAAGACGTGTTCGGGCCGGATGGCGGCGGCGGAACGGTGGCCGAGTACGGCGGCCGCGTGGGTGCGGACGAGTTCGAGGAGCGTGCGTTCGCGCTCGGCCGGATCCAGGGGGGCGAGTTGCGCGCGCAGCGTCCCGGACGGCGCCGGACCGGCGGCCGGCAGGGCGCGGGCTGCTTCGGGGAGGTCTGCGATCAGCCGGGCGGGGCCGCCGGTGGCCGTCTCGGCGAGGCGTTCCCAGTCGATGTCGGCGACGGTCAGGCAGGTCGCGTCCTGGTCCAGCACCTGGGCGAGGGCCGTCAGCGCCGATCCGGCGTCCATCGGCCTCACTCCACGGCGACCGAGGTGCGCCGCCACCGCCTGCCCGGCCATGCCGTCGCCGGCCCAGGCGCCCCACGCCACCGCCGTACCCGGCAGCCCGAGGCCGCGCCGGTGCCGGACGAGCGCTTCCAGGTACGCGTTGGCGGCCGCGTAGGCGCCCTGGCCGCCGGAGCCGAAGGTCGCGGCGGCGGAGGAGAAGACGAGGAAGGCGGAGAGGTCGGCGCCCCGGGTGAGCTCGTGCAGGTTCCGCGCGCCGGCCGCCTTCGCCCCGAGGACGCGCTCCAGGCGGTCCTGCGTCAGCGTGTCCAGTACGCCGTCGTCCAGGACGCCGGCGGCGTGCACCACCGCCCCGAGCGGGCAGTCGGCGGGGACGGCGGAGGCGAGCAGGTCGGCGAGCGCCGCCCGGTCGGCCACGTCGCATGCCTCGATGGTCACCCGGGCGCCCGCGGAGACGAGTTCCTCCCGGAGCTCCGCCGCCGCCTTGGCCTCCCGGCCGCTGCGGCTGATCAGCAGCAGGTGCTCCGCGCCGCGCCGGGCCAGCCACCGGGCGACGTGCCCGCCGAGTTCGCCGGTGCCGCCGGTGATCAGCACGGTTCCGCGCGGCCGCCATCCGCCGGCCGCCTCCCGCAAGGAGGCTCGCACCAGGCGCCGTACGAACACAGCGGACGGGCGGACAGCGAACTCTCCTTCGTCGTCCGGGTCGTTGAGCACGCCCACCAGACGCTCCACCGTCCGCTCGTCGACGACGGGCGGCAGGTCGACCAGGCCGCCCCACCGGTCCGGCACCTCCAGGCCGGCCACCCGGCCCAGCCCCCACACCGGTGCGGCATCCGGTTCGGACAGCAGGTCCCCGTCCCCCACCGACACCGCGCCTCGCGTCACACACCACAGCGGCGCCGGCACGTCGGCCAGCGCCTGGATCAGGGTCAGCGTCGGTCCGACGGCGTCGCACAGCGCGAGCACCCCGATCGGCTCCTCGTCGCCGAGCGCGTCGCGCAGGCGCGGGCCGAGGGCGTCCCGGTCGGCGCGGGCCCCGTCCACGGCCACGGTGCGGACGCGGGCGCCGGACCGCTCCAGCCCCGCCGCCACGGCGGCGGCGCCCTCGGCGTGCTCGGGTGCCACCAGCAGCCAGGTACCGGTCCCGGTCGTCCCGCCGGGCCGGGACAGCGGGCGCCATTCCTCCCGGTACAGCCATGCCCCGACCGCTTCTCGTGCCCGGGACGCCCGCCGCCACTCGCCCAGAGCCGCCACCACGGGCCCCAGCGGCGCGTCCTCGTCGACCTCCAGCAGCGCCGCCACCTCGGTCAGGTCCGCTCGGTCGACCGCCTGCCACAGCGGGCCGTCGTCGCTCATGGCCACCGCGGCCTGCGGCTCGCCCGCGTCGAGCCAGTACCGGTCGCGCTGGAAGGCGTACGTCGGCAGGTCCACCCGGGGCCGGGCCAGGTCGGGCCCGGTGCCCAGTACGGCGGTCCAGTCCACCCGTGCCCCGCGCACGGACAGCCCGGCCACGGCGGTGAGCACCGACCTGTCCTCGGCCCTGTCGGGACGCAGGGCGGGCAGCATGACCGCGGGCCCGGTGAGAGCGTCCTGGCCGAGGGCGCAGAGGGCGCCGTCGGGGCCGAGTTCGAGGTACGCGGTGACTCCCTCGCCCTGGAGCCAGGCAAGGCCGTCGCCGAACCGTACGGTGTCGCGGGCGTGCCGCACCCAGTAGTCCGGGGTGCCCATGGTCTCCGGGGGAAGCGGGGCGCCGGTGAGGTTGCAGACGACGGGGATGGCCGGCGGGCTGAAGGCGATCCGTGCGGCGGCGCGGCGGAAGTCGTCCAGGACGGCGTCCAGGTGCGGGGAGTGGAAGGCGTGGCTGGTGTGCAGCCGTCGGGTCCTGCGGCCCTGGGCCGTCCAGCGCGCGGCGAGATCCGAGACGGCGTCCTCGTCGCCGGAGAGGACGACCGCACACGGGCCGTTGACCGCGGCGAGGTCGACGCGGTCCGCGAACTCCTCCAGCAGTGGCCGGACTTCCTCCTCCGAGGCTTCGACGGCGACCATCGCCCCGGTGCCGGGCATGGCCTGCATCAGCCGGCCGCGGGCGGACACGAGGCCGGTCGCGTCGGGGAGGGACAGCATTCCTGCGACGTACGCGGCGGCCAGCTCGCCGACGGAGTGCCCGAGGACGTAGTCGGGCGTCACACCCCAGCTCTCGACCAACCGGTAGAGCGCGACTCCGAGTGCGAACAGGGCGGGCTGGGCGTATTCCGTCCGGCCGATCAGCTCGCTCTCGGGAGAGCCGGGGGCGGCGAACACGACCTCGCTGAGGGCGTGACCGGCCGCGCCGAGGGGGCCGAAGTGCGCGCACACCTCGTCGAAGGCGCGCGCGAAGGCCGGGAACGTCCGGTGGAGTTCGCGGCCCATGCCCGCCCGCTGTGTGCCCTGGCCCGGGAACAGGAACGCCACCGGACCGTGGGCGGTCGCGGTGCCGCTGACGGCCTCCGGTGCGGGCCGGGCCGCGGCGAGGGCGTCGAGCCCGTGCCGCAGCCCGTCGAGATCGTCGGCGAGGACGACGGCGCGGTGCTCGAACACCGCACGCTCGGCCACCAGGGCACGGCCGATCTCGACCGGACCCGCCTCCGCACGCCGGGCGTGCTCACTCAGCCGGCGCGCCTGCGCACGCAGAGCCGACTCCGTACGTGCCGAGAGGAACCATGGCACGACGGCCGGTCCGATCTCATCGAGCGCCGGCGGATCGTCGCGGGAGGGCGGCTCCTCCAGGATCACGTGTGCGTTCGTCCCGCTCACCCCGAACGACGACACACCCGCACGCCGGGCCCGCGTCTCGTTCCGGAGCCACGGCCGCTCCTCCGTCAGCAGCCGGACGGCTCCGCCGGACCAGTCGACGTGCGGCGACGGCTCGTCGACGTGCAAGGTCTGCGCCAGCAGGCCGTGGTGCAGCGCCATCACCATCTTGATGACTCCGCCCACGCCCGCCGCCGCCTGCGCGTGCCCGATGTTCGACTTGACCGAGCCCAGCCACAACGGGCGTTCCGGGGACCGTTCTTGGCCGTACGTCGCCAGCAGCGCCTCCGCCTCGATCGGATCCCCCAGCGTCGTTCCCGTCCCGTGGCCCTCCACCGCGTCCACGTCCACCGTCGACAGTCCCGCGTTGGTCAGCGCCTGTTGGATCACCCGCTGCTGCGAGGGCCCGTTGGGCGCCGTGAGGCCGTTCGAGGCACCGTCCTGGTTGACCGCGCTGCCGCGCACCACGGCCAGCACCCGGTGACCGTTGCGCTCGGCGTCCGACAGCCGCTCCACCAGCAGCATGCCCACACCCTCGGACATCCCGGTGCCGTCGGCCGCCCTCGCGTACGGCTTGCACCGGCCGTCCGGCGACAGCCCCCGCTGACGCGAGAACTCCATGAACATGGCGGGCGTGGACATCACGGTGACGCCACCGGCGAGCGCCAGCGTGGACTCGCCCGACCGGACGGACTGGCAGGCCAGATGCAGCGCCACGAGGGAGGAGGAGCAGGCGGTGTCGACGGTCAGCGCCGGGCCCTCGAACCCGAAGGTGTAGGCGAGCCGTCCGGACAGCACGGCGGCCGCGTTCCCGTTGCCGAGGTAGCCCTGGAGTTCGTCCGGGACGCAGAGCAGGCGGGAGGCGTAGTCGTGCGACATCGTCCCGGCGAAGACGCCGGTACGGCTGCCGCGCAGAGCCGCCGGATCGATCCCCGCCCGCTCCAACGCCTCCCAGGACACCTCCAACATCAACCGCTGCTGCGGATCCATCGCCAAAGCCTCACGCGGCGAAATCCCGAAGAAGGCCGCATCGAACTCCGCCGCCCCCGAAAGGAAACCACCACACCGCGTGTACGACCGCCCCACCCGACCCGGCTCCGGATCGAACAACCCCTCCACATCCCAACCCCGGTCGACCGGAAACTCCCCGATCGCATCCCCACCCGACACCACCAACTCCCACAACTCCTCCGGCGACCCCACACCCCCCGGAAACCGGCACGCCATACCGATGACGGCGACCGGCTCCTGCCTGCCGGATTCGACCTGCTCCAACCGGCGCCGGACGCGCAGCAGATCGGCGGTGGCCCGCTTGAGGTACTCGCGGAGCATTTCCTCGTCAGCCATAACCGGGAACTCCTCACCGCCGCATGGGAGATGGCACGGGATTCCCACAGCCTAGGGAGGACAAGTACACCTCAATACCCCTAGACGCCCCAGAGTCCTGATGTACGGTGAACAGTCTTGTCAATAGGGGGAATAGTGGTCCTCATGGATCGCTATGCGAAACGCTTCGAGGACCGGCTGGTCCTGGTCACGGGTGCGGGCAGCGGCATCGGGCGGGCCACGGTCTGCCGGTTCGCCTCGGCCGGCGCTCGCCTGGTGTGCGTGGACCGGGACGGCCCCGCAGCCGAGGAGAGCGCCGCTCTGGCGCGCGGGCTGGGCGCACGGGCGGCCTGGGCGGAGGTGGCCGACGTGTCGGACGAGGCGGCGATGGACGGGCTCGCCCACCGTGTCGCGAGGACGCACGGGGTGGTGGACGTGCTCGTGAACAACGCCGGCATCGGCATGTCGGGGAGGTTCCTGGATACCTCGGTCGAGGACTGGCGGCGCACGTTGGGCGTGAACTTGTGGGGAGTCATCCATGGCTGCCGCCTGGTCGGCCGGGGCATGGCCGAGCGCGGGCAGGGCGGCCACATCGTGACCGTGGCCTCGGCCGCCGCGTTCCAGCCGACCCGGGTGGTCCCGGCGTACGCGACCAGCAAGGCCGCCGCGCTCATGCTGACCGAGTGTCTGCGCGCGGAGTTCGCGGAGTTCGGCATCGGAGTGAGCGCGGTCTGCCCGGGCATGGTCCGCACATCGTTCCCGGCCCTGATGCACTTCGCCGGCGCGTCCCCCGATGAGCAGACCCGGCTGCGCGCCGCCACCGCCCGCCGCCTCGGGAGCCGGGGCTGCCCGCCGGAGAAGATCGCCGGGGCCGTGCTGCGCGCGGTAGTCCGCAACAGCGCCGTGGTCACCGTGACCCCCGACGCCCGTGCCGTCCGCTTGTTGAGCCGTTTCAGTCCCCGCCTGCGCGCCGTCGTGGCCCGCTTGGATCCATGAGGCGAGCCTGTGCTTGTGGCCGAGCATCGCCGACCGGGGCGGCGACCGCCAGTCGCTCGTGTCCCTCTCAGGCGCACAGGCAGGGCCGGGCCCGCGGGAGGGGGCCCGGTCGATGACGGATCACCGGAGCAGGGGCATCAGGTCACCGGATCGAGGAAGGTCAGCACCGAGGCATCCTCCTCGATCAGCGGGGCGAGTGCCACGTTGAACGGGCCGCCGTACGGGGCATTCAGGTGGGCTTGGAACGCGCCCTCGTCCCGGTACACCTCGAAGATCCGGTAGGCGCGCGGGTGGGAGGCCTTGGTGTAGACGTCGAAAGCGAGGTTGCCGTCCTCCTCACGCACCTTCTCGGCGTAGTCCAGGATCAGCCGGGCGACCTCGTCCTCCGCTCCTTCGCGGGCGGTGAACTCGGCGAGCAGGGTCTTGTTCACGATGTGATGTCCTCCGTGGTCGGGGTCAGTCGCGGTAGGAGTTCAGGTGCCAGAGGCGGGCCTGGTCCAGCTTCACCGAGCCGCTCTCGGCGAACATCTGTAAGCGTGATCACGACGAGCCGCGCCCCTGCGGCGTGCCAGATGGTGGCGCGCGGTGCGGCTGCCGCCAGGAATTCCTCCACCACCGCCCCGCCGGGCTCACGGACCAGCGCCAGAGAACCGGTGTGCACACAGGCCGATGCAGACAGATCCACCCGCGCCAGTTCCTCTGCGGTCCACTGCCAGTGGTGATCCGGCGCGGTCTCATGGGCTGCTCTTCTCTCGGAGAGTACGGGTACGGAGGGCGCGTCGCGGCGCAGCTGCTGATCAGCTACGCGGGGCGGCGGTCACGGGCGTTGCCGATTTGTGACGAGGGGAAGGCATTGACGTTGCCGGGAATCGGAGTCCATCATCCTCGCCAGGCAGTGTCAACGATGACATAAGTCAACGATGACACCACCGGGCGGCTTGCTCTGAACCCGTGCCGCTCGCTATCCCACAGGAGTCGATCATGCCTCGCACCACTCGTCTGTCCTCCTCCCTGCTCAGAGCCGCCGCGGTCACAGGCGTCGCGGCCCTCACTCTGACGGCCTGCGGGTCCGGCTCCGGATCAGGCTCCTCGAGCTCCGGCTCGGGCGACGTCAAGGTCGGGCTGATCACCAAGACGGACACCAACCCGTTCTTCGTGAAGATGAAGGAGGGCGCGGAGAAGGCCGCCAAGGCGGACGGCGTCCAACTGATGACCGCCGCAGGCAAGTTCGACGGTGACAACGCCGGTCAGGTCACCGCCATCGAGAACATGGTGGCCGCCGGGGTGAAGGGCATCCTCATCACCCCGAGCGACTCCAAGGCGATCGTGCCCGCGGTCCAGAAGGCCCGCGCCAAGGGCGTCCTGGTCATCGCCCTGGACACCCCGACCGAACCGCAGAGCGCGGTCGACGCCCTCTTCGCCACCGACAACCTCAACGCCGGCGAGCTGATCGGCGAGTACGCGAAGGCCGCCATGAAGGGCAAGACGGCGAAGATGGCCACCCTCGACCTCGCGCCGGGCGTCTCCGTCGGCGTGCAGCGGCACAACGGGTTCCTGAAGGGCTTCGGCGCCACCGACAAGGACGTCGCCTGCGCCCAGGACACCGGCGGCGACCAGGCCAAGGGCCAGACCGCGATGGAGAACTGCCTCCAGAAAGACCCCGACATCAACCTCGTCTACACGATCAACGAACCGGCCGCCCTGGGCGCATACACCGCGCTGAAGGCCAAGGGCCGGGAGAAGGACGTCCTGATCGTCTCGGTCGACGGCGGCTGCACCGGTACCCAGGCGGTCAAGGACGGGAAGATCGCCGCGACTTCTCAGCAGTACCCGCTGAAGATGGCGGCCGAGGGCGTCAAGGCCGTGGTGACGTACGCCAAGAAGGGCAAGAAGGCGTCCGGTTATACCGACACGGGCGTCAACCTGATCACCGCCAAGGCGCAGGCCGGGGTCACTTCCAAGGACACCGCGTTCGGCCTGCAGAACTGCTGGGGCTGAGCCGCCCCCAGGACCGTACGACTCCGCCTCTCCCCCTCAGCGGGGCGGCCGGCCCCTCCTCCCCGACCAGGGACGGTCGCCCCCCTCGTCTCCTTGTCCTCCGGCTCTGCCACGAGGACGGACAAGGACATCTGTCTTCCGACAAGGACTCCGTATGACAGCCACGACCACAACGCCGTACGCCGAGCTCAAAGCGCCGACCACGGCCCGCAGACTGCTCACGGCGCCGACCACCGGCCCGCTGGTCGCCCTCCTGTTGGCCTGTGCCTTCTTCTCTCTCTCGACCGACCAGTTCCTCACGGGCGGCAACTTTTCACTGATCGTGCAGCAGGTCATGGTCGTCGGCACCCTCGCCATCGGCCAGACGCTGATCATCCTCACCGCGGGCATCGACCTGTCGTGCGGTGCCGTGATGGCCTTCGGCAGCATCATGATGGCCAAGATGGCGGCCGAGGGAACCCTGCCCCCGCTCCTCGCCATCGCGCTGGGCCTGGCGGTCTGCGGCGGCTTCGGCCTGCTCAACGGGCTGCTGGCGCAGAAGATCCCGCTGCCCCCATTCATCGTCACCCTCGGCATGCTCAATGTGGCCTTCGCGCTGACCCACATCTACTCCGAGGAGCAGACCGTCACCAGCCTGCCCGGGCCACTGACGGCTCTCGGGCAGACCTTCCCGCTCGGCCACACCGACATCACCTACGGGTCCCTGGTCACCATCGCCCTGTTCCTCCTTCTCGCGTACGCGCTGAGCAGCACCGGTTGGGGCCGGCACGTCTACGCCCTGGGCAACAGCCAGGAGGCGGCGCGGCTCAACGGCATCCGCACCTCCCGCCTGACCATCGGCATCTACACCGTGGCCGGCCTGCTGTACGGCATCGCAGCCCTGCTGCTCATCTCCCGCACCGGAGTCGGTGACCCGCAGGCGGGCCAGACCGAGAACCTCGACAGCATCACCGCCGTGGTCCTCGGCGGCACCAGTCTCTTCGGCGGACGCGGATCGGTCCTGGGCACCTTCATCGGCGTCCTCATCGTCGGCGTCTTCCGCAACGGCCTGCAGCTGATGGGCGTCGCCTCCATCTACCAGACCCTGATCACCGGCGTTCTGGTGATCCTTGCGGTGACCGTCGACCAGATCTCCCGGAAGAGGGCCCGATGACCGCCACCACTTCCCCCACCCCTGTCCTGCAGGCCCGCGGTCTGGTCAAGCGCTATGGCCACGTCACCGCCATAGACGGCGCCGACTTCGACCTGCTGCCCGGCGAGGTGCTCGCCGTCATCGGCGACAACGGAGCCGGCAAGACCAGCCTCATCAAGGCCCTTACCGGGGCTCTGGTACCGGACGCGGGCGAGATACGCCTGAACGGAGAGCCCATCACCTTCTCCGGCCCACAGAGCGCACGCGCCCATGGCATCGAGACGGTGTACCAGGACCTCGCCGTTGCGGCCTCCATGGACATCGCCTCGAACATGTTCCTCGGGCGCGAGCTGCGCCGCCCGGGCGTCCTGGGCAATGTCTTCCGCATGCTCGACAAGAAGCGCATGCGTCAGGAGGCCGCCGGACACATGGCCGACCTGAAGATCGGGCTGCGTTCGCTGTCGCAGGCGGTGGAGACGCTCTCCGGCGGGCAGCGGCAGGCCGTGGCGGTGGCCCGCTCCGTCGCCTGGGCGCGCAGCGTCGTTGTCATGGACGAACCCACCGCCGCCCTCGGAGTCAAGGAGTCCGGTCAGGTGCTGGACCTCATCCGCCGCGTCCGCGACAAGGGTATGCCGGTCGTCCTGATCAGCCACAACATGCCCCATGTCTTCGAGATCGCCGACCGGATCCACGTCCACCGACTGGGTCGGCGGGCCGCTCTGATCAAGCCGTCGGACTACTCCATGGCGGAGGTCGTCGCCATCATGACCGGCGCCCTCACCCTGGACGAGGCCGGAGGTACTGTCGTCGCGGATTCGGATGCCGCGAAGGCTGCCGGAGTCCAGGCCACCTGACAACACAACCCAGCTCTCGCAGCTTCCGGCCGAGGCCGCGGCCGGAACCGACGAGCACAGGAGATGTTTCCCCCATGGCAGCGAACCGCCGCCCCACCCTGGCCGACGTCGCCCGAGAAGTGGGCGTCAGCGCCAAGACGGTCTCCCGCGTCCTCAACGAGGACGGCCCCGTCTCGGCGGAGACCAGGGAGCAGGTGCTCGCCGCAGTGGCCAAGCTCGGCTTCCAGCCGAACCTCATGGCACGCAACATCCGCGTCGGCGGCCCGGACACCACCGTCGGCCTGGTCATTCCCGACCTGGGCAACCCCTTCTTCGGAGCCGTGGCCCGCGCCATCGAGGACACGGTCCGCGATCGCGGCCTGACCCTGCTCATGGGCTCCTCCGCAGACGACGCCCACCGGGAACGCGCGCTGACGGACAAGTTCCTCGCCCGGCGTGTGAGCATCCTGATCGTCGTGCCGTCCGTCGGTGCCGACCACTCCCATCTCAAGCCTCACCGCACAGCGGGGCTGCCCGTGGTCTTCCTCGACCGGCCCGGAGTCGGCCTGGCCACGGACAGCATTGTCAGCTCCAACCGAGCAGGCGCCCACGACGGCGTCGCCCACCTCATCGCCCACGGGCACCGGCGCATCGGCTTCCTCGGCGACCTGCCCACAAAGCTCTACACCCGCCGCGAACGTTTCGCCGGATATCGCGAGGCCCTGCTGGAAGCGGACCTCCCCTACGACCGCTCGCTCGTCGCCAGCGCCCACGACCAGCAGGGGGCCGCGGCCGCGGCCGCGAAACTGCTCGGCCTGGCCGATCCCCCGACAGCCCTGTTCGCCGGCAACAACATCATGGCGCTGGGAATCGTCGCCGAACTCGCCCGCAGCAAGCGCAAGGACGTGGCCCTCGTCGCCTTCGACGACGTATCGCTCGCCGAGGCGCTGGAACCGGCCCTCACTGTCGTGGCCCAGGATCCCGAGGAAATCGGCCGCTCTGCCGCCGCCACCGCCCTGGCCCGCCTCGACGGCGACCGCTCCCGGGCCCGCACGATCACCGTCCCGACCCGCCTGATCGTCCGAGGCTCCGGGGAGCAACCCGCGCCCGAGCAGTAGGCGGCTCGACCCCGTCGGCCGAAGAGCCGCGACCACGCTGCGGGATCGCCACTGCGGAGAAGCGGCAGCCGTGAAGCGGGCGTCGGGTGCGGCAGCGTGCGGGTGGCCGTTGCGATCCTCGGTCCGCCCCGAATAACGGCCGCCGCTCTCCGGCTACCCACGCGCAGTCGCCCCCGTCCCCCACCATCGGCCGTTCCCCGACGCCGTCCTTGCCTGACCAACCGTCAGTGCACTCGGCGAAGGCTCAGCATGAGACCGGCTGAACGTGGCTACAGATGACCACAGGTGCACATCAGCCCAGTTCCCTGGTCCTTACCCTGACCTGGGAAACGCGAGTCCCGCGGGGAAGCCGGTAACGTGAGGAGCGAGCCGTGTTCTACTACCTGCTCAAGTACGTGTTCCTGGGTCCGCTGCTCAGACTGGTCTTCCGGCCCCGGATCGAGGGCCTGGAGCACGTACCCGCGTCGGGCGCGGCGATCGTCGCCGGCAACCACCTGTCCTTCTCGGACCACTTCCTGATGCCGGCGATGCTGAAACGTCGCATCACCTTCCTCGCCAAGGCGGAGTACTTCACCGGCCCCGGGGTGAAGGGCCGGCTCACCGCGTTCTTCTTCCGCAGCGCCGGGCAGATCCCGGTGGACCGTTCCGGCAAGGATGCGGGGCAGGCCGCGATCCGGGAGGGGCTCGGGGTGCTGCGCAAGGGGGAGCTGCTCGGCATCTATCCGGAGGGCACGCGTTCGCACGACGGCCGGCTGTACAAGGGCAAGGTGGGGGTCGCCGTGATGGCGCTGACGGCGGGGGTCCCGGTCGTGCCCTGCGCGATGATCGGCACGTTCGAGGCGCAGCCGCCCGGCAAGGTCGTACCCCGGATGCATCCGGTGACCATCCGCTTCGGCAGGCCGCTGGACTTCTCCCGCTATGCCGGCATGGAGCACGAGAAGGCCGTGCTGCGTGCGGTCACCGACGAGATCATGTACGAGATCCTGGCGCTGTCCGGTCAGGAGTACGTCGACGAGTACGCGGCCGTCGTCAAGGGGCGGCAAGCGGCGCAGGGCGCGAAGGAGCGCAGGTTCCCCCGGGCACGCCGCTGAGCTCCCCCTGCCGTCGGCGGCAGAACCGTGCCGGCGGCGGTCCGTGCGTCCGGGGTTCCGTGTGAAGAGGGCTGTGCGATCGGGGCGAGCGGGCGGCTCGGCCGTCCGGTGGTGGACGCCTGGCGCACGGCATGAGAGAGGGGCGGCCGGGAGTGCGGCCGCCCCTCGTCGCCGTGGCGGTGCGGTTACGGCTTGGGCGTGGCGTGCGGGTCGCAGGTCACGTCCGTGCCGTCCAGCTTGCCGCCCAGCAGGTAGGCGTCGACGCGCTGGTTGATGCAGGGGTTGACCAGGCTGGTCACGCCGTGGGAGCCGGCGTTCTTCTCGGTGATCAGGCGGGAACCCTTGAAGCGCTTGTGCAGTTCGACGGCACCGTCGTACGGGGTGGCGGCGTCCCGGGTGGACTGGACGATCAGCACGGGCGGCAGGCTCTTGTGCGTCCGGACGTCGAGCGGGGTGAGCTGCTTGCCGGGCCAGGTGGCGCAGGGCAGGTTCATCCAGGCGTTCGACCAGGTCAGGAAGGGGTGGTCGCGGTGCAGCCGGGTGTTGTCCCGGTCCCACTTGCGCCAGCTGGTGGGCCACTTGGCGTCGGTGCACTCGACGGCCGTGTAGACGGCGTTGCCGTTCTCGGCGGCGATGTTGCCGGCGGTGTCGGACAGGTCCGGGGCGGCCGCGTCGACGAGTGCCTGGGTGTCACCGGCGACGTACTTGCTGAAGACCGTCGCGACCGGCACCCACGAGGAGTCGTAGTACGGCGCGCTCTGGAAGAAGGAGATCAGCTCGGCCGGGCCGACGACCCCGCCGATCGGGTGCTTCTTCGCCGTGGTGCGCAGGTCGAGCCACTTGGCCTGGACGGCGGCGCGGGTGGTGCCGAGGTGGAAGGCGGCGTCGTTCGCGGCGACCCAGTCCTGCCAGTCCTGCCAGCGACGCTCGAAGGCGACGTCCTGGTCCAGGTTGGCCTGGTACCAGATCTTCTCGCGGGAGGGGTTGACCACGCTGTCGACGACCATGCGGCGCAGGTGGCCCGGGAAGAGCGTGCCGTAGACGGCGCCGAGGTAGGTGCCGTAGGAGACGCCGAGGTAGTTGAGCTTCTTCTCGCCCAGCGCGGCGCGGACGACGTCGAGGTCGCGGGCGGTGTTCGGCGTGGTCATGTGCGGCAGCATGGCGCCGCTGCGCTTGGCGCAGCCCTCCGCGTACGCGCGGGCCAGCTTGCGCTGCGCGGTCTTGTCGGCCTCGCTGTCCGGCACCGGGTCCAGCTTCGGGGCCTTGACGAACTCCTGCGGGTCGACGCAGGAGATGGGCGCTGAGTGGCCGACACCGCGTGGGTCGAAGCCGACGAAGTCGTATGCCTTGGCGACGTTGGCCCAGACGGGGTTCTTGGTGGTGATCCGGCGCGGGAAACGCAGTCCGGAGCCGCCGGGGCCGCCCGGGTTGTAGACGAGGGCGCCCTGGCGCTCCGTCTTGCTGCCGGTGTTGCCGATGCGGTCGACGGCCAGCTTGATCTGCTTGCCGTACGGGTGGGCGTAGTCCATCGGCACGCTGACCCAGCCGCACTGGATGGGCTTCTCCAGCCCCCAGTCGGCGGGGCAGTCCTGCCAGTCGATGCCGGCCTTGGCGGCCCGGGCGGCGGCGATCTCGGCGCCCTTGGCCTCCCGGTCCGGTGCGGGCCGGGAGACGGCGCCGGCCGTGGGGGCCGCCAACGCGCCGGCGACCAGGGTGGCGGTGACGAGTACTCCGGCCGAACCGAGCGCCATAAGGCGGCTCTTGGGTCTGTTCTCCTTCAAGTGGGCCCCTCCCCGAACCTCGCTGCAAGTGGTCAGGCGGGGATCCTCTCGGCTGTGAGCCCGCGGAGAACAGGGTCCTTCAGTCTTCTTTACCAATCCGATAACCGGATGATCATGTTCGTGACGCGAAAACTGCCGGCCGGCGTCTCAGGGGCGCTTCAGCTGAGCCTGGTCAGCGCCTCGTCCAAGAGCCGTCGCAGTCGCAGGGCGTCCGGCGCGACGGCGCTGACCAGAACCGCCGGTCCGGCCAGCGGTATCAGGGCCGCACACTCGCCCAGCATCTGCGCCTCGACCGCGGACTCCGCGAACTCCGACCGCACGACGACCAGTTGACCCACCGCCCGATGGCCGGCCAGTACCGCCGGACCGTCCCAGCCGCCCGGTGCGCCGGGGCCGCAGGCCAGTTCCTGGTCCAGCACGGTCCGGCCGGCGACCCGCACGGTCAGTCGACTGGTAAGCCGTCCGGGCTGCTCCCCGGCCCGGCCGAGCACCTGCTCCTCGCGCAGGACCAGCCGGGCGCCGGCACCGAGTTCGACCCGGGTCGTGACGTACAGGTCGCTGCCGTCGGCGGAGATCAACTGCTCGGGCATCCAGTGCAGTTCGCCGCCGTCGGCCACGTCGAGCCGGACGTCGTACCGGGCCTCGCCCTTGGCCTGGCCCGGCAGGGCGATGGTGGCGGCGGCCGATCCGACGTGCAGCCGGGCGCCCTCCTCCACCCGTGCGGCCAGCGTGAAGCGGTCACCGCCGAGCGGTCCGCTCATCGCGCCGACCACCATGACCCTGGCCCCGGACCCGGTCGACCGGGTGCGGCGCAGCGCCAGCGGGCCCTCACCGTCCAGTACGGGCAGGGCCGTACCGCCGCGGCCGTCGGCGCGGGCGACGATCCGGGCGCTCGCCCGGACCCCGGTGACGGTCACGCCGTCCACGCGGCGAGCCGCCCGCGGACCCACGCGGCCACCTCCGCGACCCCGGACTCCCCGCGCAACGACTGCAAGACTACCGGGAGTTCGGCCCGCTGCCTCTTGGCGTCGGCGGCCATCCGGGCGAGGTCGGAGCCGACGTACGGGGCGAGGTCCGTCTTGTTGACGACGAGCAGGTCGGCGGTGGTGACGCCGGGTCCGCCCTTGCGCGGGATGTCGTCTCCGCCGGCGACGTCGATCACGAAGATCTGGGCGTCCACCAGCCCCCTGGAGAAGGTGGCGGTGAGGTTGTCACCGCCGGACTCGACGAGGATCAGGTCCAGCGGGCCGACCGCGTCCTCCAGGTCCTCGACGGCTTCGAGGTTGGCGGAGATGTCGTCGCGGATCGCGGTGTGCGGGCAGGCGCCCGTCTCCACGGCGGTGATCCGCTCGGGCGGCAGCACGGCCTCCCGGAGCAGGAACTCGGCGTCCTCGCGGGTGTAGATGTCGTTGGTGACGACCGCGAGGGACAACTCCTCGCGCAGCTCCCGGCAGAGGGCGGCGACGGTGGCGGTCTTACCGGATCCGACGGGCCCACCGAGACCGATGCGCAGGGCCCGCCGGGCCCCGTCGGGGCGGCGCGCGTCCGCGCTGACGGCGGCGGGACCGGGATGGGTGTGGTCGAGGTGCATGTGCGGCTCCTTGTGCGAATGGCCTCGGGCCGGCGAGGGCCACTGCTGGTGCGAGCGGGTCGGGTGGGTGGGGCTACGGGTCCGGGGGCCGGAGGCGGGACCACCGCTCTTCGGTCGAGCGAGTCGGAGGGGTGGGGTTACGAGTCCGGGGTCCGAGGTGGGCCGGTCGCTGTTCGGCCGATCGAGTCGGGTGGGCGGGTGGGCTGCGTCATGACGCGAACAACCGCACCGGCCACCCGGCATGCGCCTCGGCCATGACCTCCAGCAGCGGTGCCGACGCAGCGGGCAGGGTGTCGACCCCCTCGGCGGCCACTGTCCGCGCCGCATCCACCGCGGCATCCGCCACGCGGTCCAGCTCCGGTGCCAGCCGGGCCAGGACACCCGTCGCGTCGAACGGGTCGAGGCTGAGCAGACGGACGGTGGCCGTGGCCGGCCCGCTCACGCTCTCGTACACCGCGCAGTGGGCCGCGTCCCCGGGCCCGAGTCCGGCCGCCCGGGCGGCAAGCCCGAGCACGACCGGCTGATGGGCTCCTTTGGGGAACTCCCGTGCCACGGCGTCGAGTTCCGCGGACGGCCAGCTCGCACGGGCGGCCCGCAGCAGCTGCCTGCCCAGGCGCCGCGCAGCGGTCCGCAGCGCCGGGGAGGGGGTGCGGGCGTCCGCCGCCGCGTCCAACTCCGCCGGATCCACGCCCAGTACGGCGGCAGCGGCGAGCGCCCCCGCGACCAGCCCGGCGGTGTGCAGCCGGCCCCGGCAGAACTCCTCCAGGCTCGCGGCGTCGGTGACACGGCCCGCCTTGACGGCGGCCTCCGCCCCGCCGGAGTGCGCGTGTCCTCCGGCGGGGAACCGGCCGTCGGCCAGGACGAGCAGGGCGGCCCGGGACATGACCGGCGCCATCAGAAGAGGAAGTAGCGCTGGGCCATCGGCAGTTCGACGGCCGGGGCGGCCTCGACCAGTTCGCCGTCGATGTGCACGGCGAAGCTGTCGGGGTCGATCCGGACGTCCGGCCGGGCGTCGTTCTCGCGCATGTCGGCCTTGGTGACCGCACGCGTGGACGCGATCGCCACGAACCGTTTGCCGAGCCCCAGCCGCTCCGGCAGCCCGTCCTCGATCGCCAGGTCCGCGACGAAGTTGACGGAGTTGGCGGCGGGGGCCCGGCCGATCGCGCCGTACATCGGGCGCGGCAGGATCGGCTGCGGGGTGGGGATGGAGGCGTTGGCGTCGCCCATCTGCGCGTACGCGATCTGTCCGCCCTTGACGACGAGGAGCGGCTTGACGCCGAAGAACGCCGGCTCCCACAGCACGAGGTCGGCGAGCTTGCCGGTCTCGACGGAGCCGATCTCGGTGGCGAGGCCCTGGGCGAGCGCCGGATTGATCGTGTACTTGGCGACATAGCGCCGTACCCGGTGGTTGTCGGCGCGGCCGTCGCCGGGCAGCGCGCCCCGCCGGCGCTTCATGACATGGGCCGTCTGCCAGGTGCGCAGGACGACCTCGCCGACGCGGCCCATGGCCTGGGAGTCGGAGGAGATGATCGAGATCGCGCCGAGGTCGTGGAGGATGTCCTCCGCGCCGATGGTGGACGGGCGGATCCGGGACTCGGCGAAGGCCAGGTCCTCGGGGACGGCCGGGTTGAGGTGGTGGCACACCATCAGCATGTCGAGGTGTTCTTCGGTCGTGTTGACGGTGAACGGCCGGGTCGGATTGGTGGAGCTGGGCAGTACGTTGGGCTGCGAGACCACGGTCATGATGTCGGGCGCGTGGCCGCCGCCGGCGCCTTCGGTGTGGTACGAGTGGATGCCCCGGCCCGCGATCGCGGCGAGGGTGTCGCCGACGAAGCCCGCCTCGTTCAGGGTGTCGGTGTGGATGGCGACCTGGATGCCGGTCCGGTCGGCGACCGTGAGCGCGGCGTCGATCACGGCGGGCGTGGAGCCCCAGTCCTCGTGCAGCTTCAGGCCGACGGCGCCGCCGCGGATCTGGGAGAGCATCGCCTCGCGGCTGACGGTGTTGCCCTTGCCGAGGAAGCCGACGTTGACCGGGTAGGCCTCCATCGCCTCCAGCATCCGGGCCAGATGCCAGGGGCCGGGGGTGACGGTGGTCGCCTTGGATCCCTCGGCGGGCCCGGTGCCGCCGCCGACCAGGGTGGTGATGCCGGAGGCCAGTGCCTCGTCGGCGACCTGGGGGCAGATGAAGTGGACGTGCGCGTCGATGGCGCCGGCGGTGAGGATGCGCCCGTTGCCGGCGATGATCTCGGTCTCGGGGCCGATGACCAGGTCGGGGTGGACGCCGTCCATGGTGTCGGGGTTGCCGGCCTTGCCGATCGCGGCGATCCGGCCGTCGCGGATGCCGACGTCGGCCTTGACGATGCCCCAGTGGTCGACGATGACGGCGCCGGTGATGACGGTGTCGGGCGTGCCCTCGGCCCGGGTGGCGCGGGACTGGCCCATGGACTCGCGGATGACCTTGCCGCCGCCGAAGACCGCCTCGTCCCCGGAGCTGCCGGGGCCGCCGGAGCGGTCCTCCTCGATCTCGATCAGCAGGTCGGTGTCGGCGAGCCGGATCCGGTCACCGGTGGTGGGCCCGAACAGGTCGGCGTAGGCGGCGCGGGAGATCTCAGGCATCGAGGGCGCCCCCCGTCTCGCCGCGCAGTCCGGGCACGATCCGGGCGCCGGCCAGCGGCACGAGTTCGATCTCGGCGGGGATGCCGGGCTCGAAGCGGACGGCGGTGCCGGCGGCGACGTTGAGCCGCTTGCCGCGCGCGGCGGCACGGTCGAACTCCAGGCCGGGGTTGGCCTCGGCGAAGTGGTAGTGGGAGCCGACCTGGACCGGCCGGTCGGCGGCGTTGAGGACGGTCAGACGGGTGACCTCACGACCGTCGTTGACGGCGACGGGGCCGTCCGCGAACAGGATCTCTCCGGGAATCATCGCGGCCCCCTTCAGATGATCGGCTCGTGAACGGTGACCAGCTTGGTGCCGTCCGGGAAGGTGGCCTCCACCTGGACGTCGTGGATCATCTCCGCGACACCGTCCATGACGTCGTCCCGGCTCAGCAGCTTGCGCCCGGAGGACATCAGCTCGGCGACGCTGCGGCCGTCCCGCGCGCCCTCCAGGATGTGCGACGTGATGAGGGCGACCGCTTCCGGGTGGTTGAGCTTGAGCCCGCGGGCCCTGCGCTTCTCGGCCACGTCGGCTGCCACATGGATCAGCAGCCTCTCTTGCTCGTGCGGGGTCAGTTGCACGTCCCACCTCACAGTCCTTGCTCCGGACCGTGCGGGGTCCGGCTGCCGCAGCCACTCACGACGGGATAGGTGTAACACACAGACAAATCCCCGGATCGTCGTCAATCCCGGGCAGAAAAACCCCTGGTGGCATGGATCGGCAGGCTAGAACGCCGGAGTTTCAACGACGTTAACCAGACCTTGATCGGCTCATGACCGGCCGATGGGCCCCCGTGGAGGAGGTGCGGCTCAGGACGCGCCCGGCCGCCGGTGCTCCGCCGCGATGCCGAAGCGCTGCTGTTCACGCGGAGCGGAACCGACTTCGCGCACCCCGGAGACGGAGCTGATGATCTGCTCCTCGGCCGGCTCCTCCAGCGCGTCGAGCCGCTCCAGATCGGCGGCCGAGACCAGCGCGACCAGCGGCTTGCCGTGTCGGGTCACGACGACGCGCTCACCGCCGTACACCACGCGGTTGATCAGGTCGGCGAGCTCAGCCCTGGCTTGCGTCACCGGAATCTCGTAGGCCATACCCCCATTCTAACTTCACGTACGTCCTGTACATTTTTTACAGAAGCCGAGCCCTCCGGGGCCGCGTCATGAGGAGGCGTCTGTCCATGTCCCGACCGTCCGCCCGCTATGTCCTGCCCGAGTTCACCGAGCGCACCGGGGCCGCCGTGCGCACCCTCGACCCGTACGGGAAGCTCTTCGAGGACCGGATCGTCTTCCTCGGCACACCGGTCGACAACGCGGCGGCGAACGACGTGACGGCGCAGCTCATGTACCTGGAACACGCGGCGCCGGACCGGGACATCACGCTGTACGTCAACTCGCCCGGCGGTTCCTTCGACGCCATGGCCGCGATCTACGACACGATGCAGTACGTCAGTTGTGACGTCGTCACCTACTGCCTCGGACAGGCCGCCTCCTCGGCCGCCGTGCTGCTCGCGGCCGGCGCACCCGGCAAGCGGTTCACCCTGCCCGGCGCCCGGATGGTGATCGAGCAGCCCGCACTCCCCGAGCCGGTGCGCGGCCAGCCCAGCGACCTGGTCATCCAGGCCGAGGAGTTGGCCCGGGTCCGCGCCACGCTGGAGGAGATGCTCGTCCGGCACACGGGGCGCACGGCGGAGCAGATCCACGAGGATCTGGAGCGTGACCTGATCCTGGACGCCCGGGCAGCGCTCGCCTACGGCCTGGTGGATGGCATCGTGCCCAGCCGCCGGGACACGCCCGGCGCATCGGACGGGAGGTGAGCCGCCCGTGCTGCCGGACCTGCCGCCCCTGCCCGCACTGACCCGCGCCGAGGGCGAGTTGATCGACCGCTACCTGGAGACGGTCGACCTGCTGGGCCGTATCAACCCGGCCCGGCCCGGGGACACCTACCACGGGCTGCGCGCGGCCCAGGCCCTGGTGCGCAAGGCGGCAGAGCTGCGCGACGCGCTCGTCCTGATGCACCAGCGGGGTGAGACGGAGCTGCACGGGGACACGCTGGCACGGGCGTTGCGGGTGCTGGACGGTGAGCGCCGTGCCGCTCGCGTCGCGCTCCCGCCGGACGGTGTCGGCTGAGCCGGACACCCCGTCCGGCCCGACGCACCCGCGCGTCGACACGTGCCGTTCGGGCCGGACTTGAAACGGCCCGAACGACGTACCCCCGACCGGTGTACTTCCTGATCGTTTTCCGGGCCTCCCCGGTTGCGCAGCGCGCCGGTTCACTGGCCGCCGAAAACCGCTTCGTCCCAGGTCCGGGGCTACGTCCGGGACCTGACGGGCACTCGAACACAGCAGTGTCCACCCGAACGGGTGAGTGGTGAGTAACGCCACAAATCCCCGATTTCATTGGGATTTTCAGACAGTCGTGAGCCAAGATCCCTGTCTGACGACAAGCCCCCGCCACCGCGGCGGGGCGGTCCGGGCGGACGCCGAGTCCTGCCGCCGCCCGGATGACCGGTCGACAGGAGTGGATCGGCAGGAGTGGAGGACCCAAGCAAGGCGGGTCGCTGGAACGGATGTTCGTCTGTTCGATACGGACGGGCTTGAGGTTCCGAGCAGCCCTTGGGGTGAAGCCGCGGCAACGCGGCCGGGCAACTTCGCCAGCCCGAATCCGACAGGTCATCCTTCACAGGCGGCTGACGAAGGGTTGCGCATGACTGCGCTCAATCGTGTCCCGTCGCTGATGGCCCGGGCCGGCACGGCCTCGGCTCTGACCCTTGCCGCCGTGGGCGGCTCGATCGCGGTGCCCGGTCTCGCCACCGACGCCTCGGCGGCGACCACGGCGACGAAGGCTCTCCAGGTCGCGGCCTCCAAGAAGGGTGCCCCGTACGCCTGGGGAGCCACCGGACCGCGCAGGTTCGACTGCTCGGGGCTGACGCTCTACTCGTTCAAGAAGGCGGGCAAGAAGCTGCCGCGCACCGCTGCGCAGCAGTACAACAAGTCCCACCACATCTCCGCCAGGAACCGCAAGGCGGGCGACCTGGTCTTCTTCCACTCGGGTTCCAGCGTCTACCACGTCGGCATCTACGCCGGCCACGGGAAGATCTGGCACGCGCCGAAGACCGGAGACGTGGTGAAGCTGCAGAAGATCTGGACGAAGAGCGTCTGGTACGGCCGGGTCAGCTGACCCGACGTCACGGCAGGAGCGGCTCGAGCAGCAGGGCCGCTCCGAGCGCCGTCAGCGCCACCCCGGTGCCCGCCTGGAGCCCACGGGCGGCCCGGGGCCGGCGCAGCCACCTGCCGAGCCGGTCCACCAGCAGGGCGACCACCTGGAACCACACCAGCGCCACCGTGCACACGATGAGCGCGAGCAGCAGGGTCCGGGGCAGGGCGGGGCTTCCCGCGGGCACGAACTGCGGCAGCAGACTCAGGAAGGTCAGCGATGCCTTCGGATTGAGCACGTTGGTGACGAAACCCTGCCGGAGCGGATGGGCGGCTCCGGCCGCGGCCTCCTGCGGTGCCTGGGCGGGCCGCCGCAGCGCCCACAGGGTGCGCACCCCGAGCTGGAGCACATAGGCGCCGCCCACCAGTTGCACCGCCCGGAACAGCGCCGGTACGGCGAGCAGGACGGCCGCGACGCCGGCCACCGCCAGGGTGGTGTGCACCAGCAGGCCGGCCGCGATGCCGAGCCCGCAGACCGCGCCGGCGCGGCGCGAGACGAGCGCGTTGCGGACGACCACGGCGAAGTCGGCGCCCGGCATGGCGACCAGACCGGCGGCGATCCCGGCGAAGGCGATGAGCTGTCCGTCCATGCCGTCCAGGTTGCCTCGCAGGAGCCTTCAGCAGGTATTTCGAATCATCACGGTCTGCCTTAAGCACTGCTTTAGGCTGGGCTCATGTACGACCCCACCCGGCTCGCCGCGCTCGTGGCGGTGGCGGAGGCCGGCTCGATCACCCGGGCCGCCGACCGGCTCGGTTACACGCCGCCGGCCCTCTCCCAGCAGCTGGCCAAGCTGGAGCGGGAGGCGGGCACGGCGCTGCTGGTGCGCCACCATCGCGGGGCCCGGCTCACGGAGGCCGGCGAGGTGCTGGTGGACCACGCCCGGAGGGTGCTCGACGAACTGGAGCGGGCCCGGCACGAGCTGGCGCGGCTGACCGGTCTCACCGGCGGCGCGCTGCGGCTCGGCACCTTCCCGACCGCCGGTGTGCATCTGCTGCCGCCGGCGCTGAGCGCGTTCCGCCGGGCGCATCCCGACGTACGGCTGTCGGTCGCGGACTACGACCCGCCGGCCGGGGTCACGGCGGTGGCGGCCGGCGAGGTGGACCTGGCGCTCACCCACACCTACCAACCGGCCGAGCCGGTGCCCGTACCGTCCTCGGTGCGGCTGGAGCCGGTCCTGGTGGAGGAGCTGGTGCTGGTGACCGCGCCGGGCCACGCGCTCGGCAGTGCCTCGTCCCGGCTGCCGCTGGCGGAGCTGGCCGGGCAACCGCTGATCAGCATGGCGCCGCACCATCCGGCCCGGCGGGAGATCGAGGGCCTGCTCGCCGCGGCGGGCGCAACCCCGGCGCTGCTGGTGCCGACCCCCGGGTACGCCGTGGTGTGCGCGCTCGTCAGCGCCGGTCTGGGGGTGGCCGTCGTACCGGAGATGGTGGCGCGGACCGCGACCACACCGGTCGGGGTACGGCCGCTGGAGGGCGGACGGCTGCGCCGGACCATCTCGGTGGCGTACCGCGCGGAGGAGACGAATCCGGCGGCGGACGCCTTCCGGGCGCTGCTGCGGGGGGCGTTCGGGCGGGCGCACCAGGCTTCGGTCCGTTAGCGCCTCGCTTCCGGGCTGCGGCTTCCCGGGCGCGGCCTGCGCCCGGAGGGCTACGGCTCCTGCTGTCCGGCCGCCGGTACCGGTGCGGCCGGGATCGCCCAGGGGAGTTCGATGGAGACCGTCTTGCCGCCCTCACGGGTGGGGCGGATGCGGAGCCTGCCGCCGCACTCCGCGGTGAGACAGCGGATGATGACCATGCCGCGGCCGTTGTCCTGCTGCACGGCGGCGGGCAGTCTCTTCGGGAAGCGGGGATGGCTGTCCGTGACGCCGATGCGCAGGTGCTCGTCATGGTGCAGCGCGATGTCGACCGTGAAGGTGGGTGACTGACCGAAGGTGTGCTGTACGGCGTTGGTGGCGAGCTCGGAGACGATGAGCCGGACGGTGTCGGCGGTCTCGGTGTCCGACGGCAGGCCCCACTCCGCGAGAGTGCCCACGACGTAGGAGCGGGCGGCGGAGACCGAGGCGGGATCGCTCGGCAGAGTGACGGATGCTTCCAGGTGGTCTGCCATGGCGACGTCGTCCCTTTCCCACGGGACCGCGGTCCGACATACAGCGGATGGTTCGAGTACGGTCCCGGACTGGTGCTTGCTCGCCAGACTGCCATCAACGGCCGGTCACGGGGGGCGATCCACCGAGATGTGCATATATCTGTCGCTCGAAGCGGTGAACTCTGCGACGCGAAACCGTATTTGGGCGGCCCGGAAGGAGTAAGGAGGAGCCCATGCAGAACGGTCCGGCGGTGCGCCGCCGCAAACTGGGCGCCGAACTGCGCACGCTGCGTACCGGCGCTGGGCTCACAAGCGGTGAGGCGGCCCGGCTGGTCGGCTGGCACCAGTCGAAGGTGAGCCGCATCGAGACCGGCGCCAGTGGCGTGAAACCAGCCGATCTGCGGTTACTGCTCGACGCCTACCAGGTGCGGGACAGCCATCTGCGCGAGCTGCTGCTGATGCTGGCGGGGTCGGAGGACACGGGCGGCCGGCACCGCTGGTGGCACGCCTATCGCGGGGTGCTGCCGCCCACCTACCGCGACTTCATCAGTCTGGAATCGCAGGCGAGCGCCATGCGCACCCTGGAGACCACGGTCGTACCCGGTCTGCTCCAGACGGCCGAGTACGCCCGCGCGGTCACCCGGGCGGCCGTGAAGGACCTGGACGAGGACCGCCTGGACACGCTGGTGGAGGTGCGTCTGGCCAGGCAGGACGTGCTGCGCTCGGATCCGCCGCCGGTGCTGAGCGCCGTGCTGGACGAGGCGGTGCTGCGCCGCGAGGTCGGCGGGCCCGGGGTGATGGCCCGGCAGCTGGAACGGCTGATGGAGGCCGCCCGCCTGCCCCAGGTACGGCTCCAGGTGCTGCCGTTCGCGGCGGGAGCGCATGTCGGCCTCACCGGGCCTTTCGTTATTTTCTCATTTCCGAGCACTTCTGATCTAGATGTGGTTGTTCTCGACCAGTTGACGAGTAGCCTCTACCTGGAACGGAAAGAAGACCTCATGGCCTACTCCGAGGCCTTCAGCACCCTTCAGTTCCACGCCCTTTCCCCCCAGGAATCGTTGGACTACATCGCCGGGATAGGTGACGGCGCGTAAGGAGGCACCATGTCAGCTCTGCCTCGGAACGTCCCTGCCAGTACCGACTTGCACGACGTGCACTGGCTGCGCAGCAGCTACAGCACGGGAGCCAACAACTGCGTGGAGACGGCCCGGCCGTGCTCCGGCCCCGGGGCCGGCGCGCTCGCCGTGCGCGACTCGAAGAACCCGGCCGGACCCGCCCTGCTCTTCTCCACCGAGAGCTGGGCGGGGTTCATCACCACGCTCTGATCAAAATCGATCAGTTTTTCGTTACTTTCGCGCGACACACGGCCATGTCACGCCGACTCATGGTCGCGTTTCGCCGATGACTCGTACAGCGCGTTCGATCTCCGCCCCGGAGAGGTCCGCGCGGGCGGTCAGCCTCAGCCGCGAGATGCCGTCGGGCACGGAGGGAGGACGGAAGCAGCCCACGGCCAGACCCGCCGTACGGCAATCGGCCGCCCAGCGCACCGCCTGCTCCGGGGACGGAGCCCGCACGGAGACCACCGCGGCGTCCGGACGCACCGCTTCCAGACCCGCGGCGGTCAGCCGTGCATGCAGTTCGGCGGCGACCTCGCGGGCCCGCGCCGCCCGCTCCGGCTCGCGCTCCAGCAGCCGCAGCGCCGCCAGCGCGGCACCGGCCGCCGCCGGTGCCAGGCCCGTGTCGAAGATGAAGGTCCGGGCCGCGTTGACCAGGTGGTCGATCACCCGCGCCGAGCCGAGCACCACCCCGCCCTGACTGCCCAGCGACTTGGACAGGGTGGCCGTGACGACCACGTCCTCGGCGCCCGCGAGCCCGGCCGCGTACGGCGCGCCCCGGCCGCCGTCGCCCAGCACGCCGAGTCCGTGGGCGTCGTCCACCACCAACCCCGCGCCGTACTCCCGGCACGCCGCGGCCAGCGCGGCCAGCGGGGCCCGGTCCCCGTCGACGGAGAACACCGTGTCGGACACGACGATCGCCGCGCCCTCGTGCGTGGCCAGGGCCTTGCGTACGGCCTCGGGGTCGGCGTGCCCGACGACCTGCTTCTCGCCCCGGGCGAGCCGGCAGCCGTCGATGAGGGAGGCGTGGTTGCCCGCGTCGGAGACGATCAGCGAGCCGTGCGGACCGAGCGCGGTGACCGCGGCCAGGTTGGCGGCGTACCCGGAGGAGAACACCAGGGCCGCCTCGAACCCGCAGAACGCGGCCAGCGCCCGCTCCAGCTCGGTGTGCAGCTCGGTGGTGCCGGTGACCAGCCGGGAGCCGGTGGAGCCGCCGCCCCAGTCCCGGGCGGCCCGGGCGGCTCCCTCGGTGACCTCGGGGTGACGGGCCAGGCCCAGATAGTCGTTGCTCGCCAGGTCCAGCAGCGGCGAGTCGGCGGGGCGCGGGCGCAGAGTCCGCACAAGTCCGGCCCGGCTGCGCGCATGGGCCTGCTCGTCGATCCAGCCGAACGCCATGGGTCCTCCGGTGCTTTTGTAGGTAGCGGACAGACCCTAGCGGCACGGCCGTCCGCCCATGGTGTGGCAATACCCACACGGTGATCCCGCTTCGTTGTGCAAACTCTCCTTGGCCGGGAGCGGTCCCGTAGGACAGGATCGGACCTCATGGACCTGCTGAAGACGCTGGTGGACAAGGGGCTTCGGCGCGAGCTGCCGACCCGCGAGGAAGCACTCGCCGTACTGGCCACCTCCGATGACGACCTGCTCGACGTGGTGGCCGCGGCCGGCAAGGTGCGCCGGCACTGGTTCGGGCGCCGGGTGAAGCTCAACTATCTGGTCAACCTCAAGTCCGGGCTCTGCCCGGAAGACTGCTCGTACTGCTCCCAGCGGCTCGGCTCCAAGGCGGAGATCCTCAAGTACACCTGGCTCAAGCCGGACGAGGCGTCCGAGGCCGCCGCCGCGGGCCTCGCGGGCGGCGCCAAGCGGGTGTGTCTGGTGGCCAGCGGACGCGGCCCGACGGACCGGGACGTGGACCGGGTCTCACAGACCATCAAGACGATCAAGGAGCAGAACGAGGGCGTCGAGGTGTGCGCCTGCCTCGGCCTGCTCTCCGAGGGGCAGGCGGAGCGGCTGCGCGAGGCGGGCGCGGACGCCTACAACCACAACCTCAACACCTCGGAGTCAACGTACGGGGACATCACGACCACCCACACGTACGCCGATCGGGTGGACACGGTGCAGAAGGCGCACGCGGCCGGTCTGTCGGCGTGTTCGGGTCTGATCGCGGGCATGGGCGAGTCCGACGAGGACCTGGTCGACGTCGTCTACTCGCTGCGTGAGCTGGACCCGGACTCGGTGCCGGTGAACTTCCTGATCCCGTTCGAGGGCACCCCGCTGGCCAAGGAGTGGAACCTCACTCCGCAGCGCTGCCTGCGGATCCTGGCGATGGTCCGGTTCGTCTGCCCGGACGTGGAGGTCCGTATCGCGGGCGGCCGCGAGGTCCATCTGCGCACGATGCAGCCGCTGGCTCTGCACCTGGCCAACTCCATCTTCCTCGGCGACTACCTGACCAGCGAGGGCCAGGCCGGCAAGGCCGACCTGGAGATGATCGCGGACGCCGGCTTCGAGGTGGAGGGCGCCGGCGAGGTCACCCTGCCGGAGCACCGGGCGACGGCCGCCGGGGGCGGCGGGTGCGGATCCCACGAGGGCGCCGGGTGCGGGTCGCACGCGGAGGCCGGATGCGGGTCGCACGCGGAGGCCGGATGCGGGTCGCACGCGGAGGCCGGATGCGGGTCGCACGCCGGTGGCGGCGTGTGCGGTACGGCGGCCGTGCCGGCCGCGCAGGAGCCGCGGACCGACCTCGTCGCCGTCCGCCGCCGGGGTGCCGGTACGGACCTCGCGCCCAATGCCTGACCTCGGTGTGCCGGAGCTGCTGGAGCTGGACCGGCGGCACGTGTGGCATCCGTACGGCCCGATGCCCGGGCGTGCCGAACCGCTCGTCGTGGAGGCGGCGAGCGGGGTCCGGCTGCGGCTGGCGGACGGTTCCGGCGAGCTGATCGACGGCATGTCGTCGTGGTGGTCGGCCATCCACGGCTACAACCACCCGGTCCTCAACGAGGCCGCGCGCGACCAGCTGGGGCGGATGAGCCATGTCATGTTCGGCGGGCTCACCCACGAGCCCGCCGTCCGGCTCGCCAAACTCCTTGTCGACATGTCGCCGGACGGTCTGGAACACGTCTTCCTGGCCGACTCGGGGTCCGTGTCGGTCGAGGTCGCGGTGAAGATGTGCCTCCAGTACTGGCGTTCGCTCGGCCGGCCGGGCAAGCAGCGGCTGCTGACCTGGCGCGGCGGTTACCACGGGGACACCTGGAACCCCATGTCGGTGTGCGACCCCGAGGGCGGGATGCACGAGCTGTGGACCGGCGTGCTGCCGCGCCAGCTCTTCGCGGACGCACCGCCCGCCGCGTACGAGGAGTCGTACGCCGAGCAGCTGCGCGAGCTGATCGCGCGGCACGCCGACGAGCTGGCCGCGGTGATCGTGGAGCCGGTGGTGCAGGGCGCGGGCGGGATGCGCTTCCACTCCCCCGGCTATCTGCGAGTGCTGCGCGAGGCGTGCGACGCGCACGACGTCCTGCTGGTGTTCGACGAGATCGCCACCGGCTTCGGCCGCACCGGCGCGCTGTTCGCGGCGGACCACGCGGCCGTCACCCCGGATGTGATGTGCGTGGGCAAGGCGCTGACCGGCGGCTATCTGACGATGGCGGCCACCTTGTGCACCGCGCGGGTCGCCGACGGGATCTCCCGGGGCGAGGTGCCGGTGCTCGCGCACGGCCCGACGTTCATGGGCAACCCGCTGGCGGCGGCCGTCGCCTGCGCCTCCATCGAGCTGCTGCTGGGGCAGGACTGGCCGGCGGAGGTCAAGCGGATCGAGGCGGGTCTCAGGGAGGGCCTGGCGCCGGCGCGAGAGATTCCCGGGGTGCGGGACGTCCGGGTCCTCGGGGCCATCGGGGTGGTCCAGCTCGACCACGAGGTCGACATGAAGGCGGCCACCGACGCCGCCGTGCGGGCGGGCGTGTGGCTGCGCCCGTTCCGCGACCTGGTCTACACGATGCCGCCGTACGTCACCTCGGACGAGGACGTGGCACGGATCGCGCGCGCCGTGTGCGCCGCGGCACAGGAGGGATGACATGCCGGTACTGGTGATCACGGGCACGGGCACGGAGGTCGGCAAGACCGTCACCACCGCCGCCGTCGCCGCCGCGGCGCTCGCCGCCGGGCGCTCGGTCGCCGTGCTGAAGGCCGCCCAGACGGGCGTACTGCGGGACGAGCGCGGGGACGCGGACGAGGTCGCGTGGCTCGCGGGCCCGGTCACGACCGACGAACTCGCCCGTTTTCCCGAGCCGTTGGCGCCGGGCACGGCGGCCCGCCGGGCCGGGATGGCGCCGGTGCACCCGCAGGAGGTGGCCGAACGGGCCGCCAAGCTGGCCACCGAGCACGATCTGGTGCTGGTGGAGGGCGCGGGCGGGCTGCTCGTCCGGTTCGACGCGGCGGGCGGGACCCTGGCCGACGTGGCCCGGCTGCTGCGCGCGCCGGTGCTGCTCGTCGCGCAGGCCGGGCTCGGCACGCTCAACGTCACCGAGCTGACGGCTCGCGAACTGCGGCGCCAGGAGCTGGAGCTGGCGGGAGTCGTGATCGGCAGCTGGCCCGCCGAGCCCGATCTGGCGGCCCGCTGCAACGTGGCCGACCTGCCGGAGGTCGCCGCCGCCCCGCTGCTCGGCGCGCTGCCCGCCGGCGCCGGGGCGCTGCCTCCCGCCCGTTTCCGCTCGGCGGCACCGGGCTGGCTCGCCCCTCGGCTGGACGGCACCTGGGACGCGGAGGCGTTCCGGGTACGCGAGGCGCCGTAGCACCGCGCGGGCGTACGACAGCGCCGCTCACCCCTCGGTTCCCGTCCGGGTGGGTGGCCGTCCCGCGGGGACCGGCGGACGGCTCGTACCGGCGTCGAAGCGAACCGGTACCGTCCGCGTCCGCGCCGGGCGGGGTGCATCGGGCGGGGACGGCCGGGTGCGGCCGGTTCGGAGCGGGTGCGGCCCGTTCGGGCCGGGTGCGGCCGGTTCGGAGCGGGTGCGGCCCGTTCGGAGCGGGTGCGGCGGCGAGGCGCGGGGGACACTCTCTCTAGGACCGTCCTGTCCAGGGAGGTTGCCATGCGGCTGCTGTCCACCCGCTCCGGCCAGGTGGCGCGGAGTCCCGTCCGCCATCCGGTGTTCGCCCGTTACTACGCCCGGGTCAGCGTGGGCGCCGACGCCCGGCTCGGGATGGCTGCGATACGGCAGCGGCTGCTCGCCGGGCTGTCCGGGCGGGTGATCGAGATCGGCGCGGGCAACGGGCTGAACTTCCGGCACTATCCCGGGACCGTCGCGGAGGTCGTCGCGATCGAACCGGAGCCGCTGCTCAGGCAGTTGGCGCTGGAGGCAGCGCTGCGCTCCGAGGTGCCGGTCGACGTGGTGCCGGGTACGGCGGAGGCCCTGCCGGTCAAGAGCGAGGCGTTCGACGCGGCCGTGCTGTCGCTGGTGCTGTGCAGCGTGCGGGATGTGACGCGGGCGCTCGGCGAGGTACGACGGGTGCTCAAGCCCGGCGGCGAGGTGCGGTTCTTCGAGCACGGGCAGGGCGGCGGCCGGGTGATGACGCTGACCCAGCAGGCCCTGGACCGCACCGTGTGGCCCGTCCTCAGCGGCGGCTGTCATCTGGCCCGGGAGCCGGTCGCCGCGCTGCGCGACGCCGGGTTCCGCCTCGGGCCGCACCGGCGGGTGATGCTGCCGGAGAAGGGACCGGTGCTGCCGATGTCGTACTGTGCGCTGGGAGTCGCCTGGCGACCGGACGAGCCGGACGCGCGCTGACCGGACGCCGCGGTCAGATGCTCCAGCGGCGCAGTTCGCGGGCGATGTCGTCCACGCTCGCCGCGCCGTCCTTCACCAGCCGGGCGAGGTCCCTGACCTGTTCGGGTGTGGGGACCGCCTTCACTCCGCTGGCGACCAGATAGGCGTAGGCGACCGCGGAGGCGAACAGCGCGTTGGAGCGTTCCAGCGCCGGTACGTGGATCAGCAGCTGGAGCAGGGAGGCGGCGCGGGCCTGCGGGGTGTCGTACACGGGCACGCCGAATATCTCGGCCCGGTGCCGGGCGACGGCGGCGACCAGGGCGCCCCAGTCGGTGACCTGCGGGTCCCCCGGGGTGCGCTGTTCGGCGAGCATGAGCAGCCAGGCGAGGTCGATGCTCAGATCGTTCACCGGACCGGTTTCCGGGGGGCGGCTTCCGCGGTCTTCACGGGATCAGCGGCGGCCTTCACCGGCGTCGGCCGCGCGGGGCTCGCCGAACTCCTCGGCGAACACCGACTCGTACTGCTTCATGAAGTCGGCGGCGGCCTCGACGAACGTGCGGCCCGATTCGCCGGTGTCCTGTCTGACCAGCTCTTCGATGTAGCGGTTGACGCTGATGCCGCGTTCCAGGGCGCGCTCGCGGGCGGCGCGGGCGGTGCCCTCGTCCACGCGCACGTTCAGCTGGGTCTTCGCCATGCCTCGACGCTAGCGCCGGAACGCTAGCGGCGGCAAGGGCGCGCGGTGGCGCTGCGCCGGGCCCCGGGTGTCCCTTACGCTCGCCCCGGGACGGGCGGTACAGGCGACCGGGAGGCGGTCTTGTCCACACCTGCTGCGCAGCATGCACCCGGCCAGACGCGGGACGGCGCGATCGCGGCCCGCGCCCGCGGGCTGACCAAGGCGTACGGCTCCGGTGAGACGGCCGTGCTCGCCCTCGACGCGGTGGACGTGGACATCGCGCGGGGCCGGTTCACCGCCGTGATGGGCCCCTCGGGGTCCGGGAAGTCCACGCTCATGCACTGCCTCGCGGGCCTGGACACGGTCTCGGCCGGTCGGGTGTGGCTCGGCGGCACCGAGATCACGGGGCTGCGGGAGCGGGAGCTGACCCGGCTGCGGCGGGACCGGGTGGGGTTCGTCTTCCAGTCGTTCAACCTCATCCCGACGCTGACGGCGGCCGAGAACATCACCCTGCCGATGGACATCGCGGGCCGGAAGCCGGACCCGGGGTGGCTGGACCAGGTCATCGACGCGCTGGGGCTGCGGGACCGGCTGACGCACCGGCCGGCCCAGCTCTCGGGCGGCCAGCAGCAGCGGGTCGCGTGCGCGCGGGCGCTGGCCTCCCGGCCCGAGCTGATCTTCGCCGACGAGCCGACCGGCAACCTGGACTCGCAGGCCGGCCTGGAGGTGCTGGGCTTTCTGCGCGATGCCGTCGACGGCCTCGGGCAGACCGTCGTCATGGTCACCCACGACCCGGGCGCCGCCGCCCACTCCGACCTGGTGCTCTTCCTCGCCGACGGGCGGATCGTGGACGAGATGCCGCGGCCGACGGCGGACGCCGTGCTGGAGCGGATGCGTGTGTTTCCCGGGGGAAACCCCCGGACCCCCCGGTCCGGCGTGGTCCGAGGCCGGCTCGGCGACGACGTCACCGCCCAGGAGGACTGAGCCGGTGCTCAAGGCGACCCTGAGGAGCTTCCTCGCGCACAAGGGGCGGCTGGCGCTGTCCGCGCTGGCAGTGATCCTGTCCGTGGCGTTCGTCGCGGGCAGCCTGATCTTCTCCGACACCGTCACCCGCACGTTCGACCGGCTGTTCGCCTCCACCGCCGCCGATGTGACGGTCCAGCCCAAGCAGGACCTGCGGTCGGCACGGACGAGCGGCGCGGTGCAGACCGTGCCGGCCGCGCTGCGGGACCGGGTGGCGGGGGTCGACGGGGTCGCGGCGGCCCGCGCCGAGGTGTCGGTGCAGAACGCCGTCGTGGTCGACAGCCGCAACAGGTCCGTCGGCCCGACCACCGGCGCCCCCACCCTCGCGAGATCCTGGTACGCCACCCACCGCAGCCCGGTGAAGCTCACCTCCGGGCACGCTCCGCACGGCCCCGGGCAGGCGCTGCTGGACGCCGACACGGCGGGCAAGAGGCATGTGCGGATCGGCGACACGCTGACCGTGCAGGCGCAGCCGGGTGCCTTTCGGGTGCAGGTCGTCGGCATCGCCACCTTCACCACGACCAATCCGGGCTCGGCCCTGGTCTACCTGGACCCGGATGTGGCCGGCCGGGAACTGCTCGGCTCGTCCGCGAAGGCGACCAGCATCTCGGTGGACGCGGCCCGGGGCGTGTCGGACGCCGAACTCAAGCGCCGGATCGGCGCGGCGCTCGGCACCCGCGCCTACGACCTGGAGACCGCCGGGGAACAGGCCAAGTCGGCCGCGGCCGACCTCGGCACGTTCCTCGACGTGATCAAGTACGTGATGCTCGGTTTCGCCGGCGTGGCCCTCCTGGTGGGCGTGTTCCTGATCGTCAACACGTTCTCCATGCTGATCGCGCAGCGCACCCGCGAGCTGGGCCTGCTGCGGGCACTGGGCGCGGACCGCCGGCAGGTGCGGCGCTCGGTGCTCCTGGAGGCGCTGCTGCTCGGGCTGGTCGGCTCGACGCTCGGTCTGGCGGCCGGGATAGGGCTGGCGTTCGCGCTGATCCGGCTGATGAGCGCGTTCGGGATGAACCTGAAGGCCACGGAGATGGTGATCGGCTGGGAGACGCCGGTCGCAGCCTACGTCGTCGGCCTCGGCGTCACCTTCGTGGCCGCCTACCTGCCCGCGCGGCGGGCGGCGGCCGTCTCGCCGATGGCCGCACTCGCGGATGCCGAAGTGTCCGGTGTGGGCCAGCCGTTGAAGGTGCGGGCGATCGCCGGAGCCGTGGTCGGGGCGGCCGGAGCGGCGGCGCTCGCCGGGTGCGCGGCGGCGACGAGGGCCGGGCAGGCCGCCTCTCTGCTGGGTCTGGGCGTCGTACTGACCCTGATCGCGACCGTGGCCGCCGGGCCGCTGCTGGTGCGACCGGTGATCCGGGTGCTGGGCGGGGCCTTCCCGGCGCTGTTCGGCCCGGTCGGCCGGATGAGCCAGCGCAACGCCCTGCGCAATCCGCGCCGGACCGGCGCGACGGCCGCCGCGCTGATGGTGGGCCTGGCGCTGGTCGTCGGGATGTCCGTGGCGAGCGCCTCGATGTCCGCGTCGTTCGACCGGCAGATCGACAGGACCCTCGGTACGGACTTCATCGTCCAGAACAGCAACTTCGTCCCGTTCACCACCGAGGTGCACGACGGCGTGGCCCGTACGCGCGGTGTAGGGCTCGTCGTGCCGCAGCGCCTCACCCCGGTCGCCGTACGGCTGCCGGACGGCGACCGGGTCCGCACGACCGCCGCCGCGTACGGCCCCGGGCTCGACGACGTCGTGCACCTCACGTACGTGCAGGGCGGTTCGCCGGCCGCGCTGGCGGACGGGCACCTTGCCCTGGACGCCGCCTTCGCGAAGACCCACGGCGTGCGTGTCGGCAGCGCGCTCCCGGTCGAGTTCCCGGGCGGACGGCACGCCGAACTGACGGTCGCAGCGCTCACCGACCAGGACGTCGCGCAGGGTTTCGGCGCCCAGGGCGGCATCTGCTTCGGCCTCGCGACGCTCGCGAAGTACGTGCCGGACGCCCAGGACTCCGTGCTCTACGTCAACGCGGCGTCCGGCACGAAACCGGCGGACCTGCGGCCCCGCCTGGAGCGAGCGCTCGCACCGTTCCCCCAGGTGCAGGTGCGTGACCAGGCCGACTACAAGGATCTGGTGCACGACCAGATCGCCGTACTGCTGTATCTGGTGTACGCGTTGCTCGGACTGGCGATCGTCATCGCCGTGCTCGGCGTGGTCAACACGCTGGCCCTGTCGGTGGTGGAGCGGACCCGGGAGACAGGGCTGCTGCGGGCGATCGGGCTCGGGCGGCGGCAGCTGCGCCGGATGATCCGGCTGGAGTCGGTGGTGATCGCGGTGTTCGGGGCGGTCCTGGGGCTGGGGCTGGGGTTGGTGTGGGGCGTGTGCATGCAGCAGGTGCTGGCCCTGCGCGGGCTGACGGCGCTCGCGATCCCCTGGGGCACGATCGTCGCGGTGGTGATCGGCTCCGCGGTGGTGGGCGTGGTGGCGGCGCTGTTGCCGGCGCTGCGGGCGTCGCGGATGAACGTGCTGGCTGCGATCGCCCACGAGTGATCATGGCGGCCCGGACATGATGGAATCGGACCGGATCCAAGTCGTCAGTGATCGGGGAGAGTTCATGCCGCGTCCGTTCCGCTTCGGAGTCAATCTGCTCACGCCGGCGCCCGCCGACGAGTGGCGCGCCACGTGCCGTCGCGCGGAGGAGCTGGGGTACGACGTGATCCTCGTCCCGGACCACCTCGGCATGGCCGCGCCGTTCCCGGCGCTGGTCGCGGCGGCGGAGGCGACCGAACGGCCGCGGCTCGGCACGTTCGTGCTCAACGCGGGGTTCTGGAACCCGGCGCTGCTGGCCCGCGAGGTGGCGACCACGGACGCGCTGACCGGCGGCCGGCTCGAACTCGGCCTCGGCACCGGGTATGTGCAGGCGGAGCACGAGGCGGCCGGGCTGCCGTACGGCTCGCCGCGCGAGCGGGTGGACCATCTGGAGCGTACCGTCGCGGAGCTGGAGCGGCTGCTCGGCTCCGCAGACCACCAACCGCGGCCCGCCCAGTCCCGGGTGCCGGTGCTGATCGGCGCCAACGGCGACCGGATGCTGCGGCTGACCGCCGCGCACGCGGACATCGCGGCCTTCACCGGCGCCCGGCCGGGGAAGACGCCCGGGACGCTGGATCCGCTCGGCGCCGAGGAGCTGGACGAGCGCGTGGAGCGGTACCGCGCGCTGGCGGCGGACCGGACGCAGCCCGCCGAGATGAACCTGCTGATCCAGCTCGTGGCCGTCACCGACGACCCCGAGCCGGTGCTGAAGCCGCTGCTGGAGCGGCAGCCCAGGCTCACCCTGGACCAGGCGCTGGCCCTGCCCATCGTGCTGGCCGGTCCGCTGGAGGACGTCGTGGCGAAGGTGCGGGCGCAGCGTGAGCGGTACGGCTTTTCGTACCTGACCGTCCTGGAGCCCTTCATGGAGGCGTTCGCGCCGGTGATGGAACGGCTGCGCGAGGAGTCCGCGTGAGGAAAACCGCTGCGCTGCCACGCCGTTCGCGATCATGATGAGTGCATGACCGACCTGCATGTACGTGCCGCCGTTCCGGACGACCTCGACAGCGTCCTCGCCTTCTGGAAGACGGCCGCCGAGGGGACGAGCATCAGCGACGACCGCGCCGGCGTGGCGCGGCTGGTCGACCGCGACCCCGAGGCGCTGATCCTGGCGGAGCGAGGCGGTGAGCTGGTGGGCACGGTGATCGCCGGCTTCGACGGCTGGCGATGCCATCTGTACCGGCTCGCGGTGCACCCGGAGCGGCGGCGGCAGGGCATCGGCTCGGCGCTGCTGGCCGCCGCCGAGGAGCGGTTCCTGCGGCTGGGCGGCCGGCGCGCGGACGCGATGGTGCTGGTCCGCAACGAGACCGCGCACCATGCCTGGGGTGCGGCCGGTTACGGGCCGGAGGAGCACTGGCGGCGCTGGGTGAAGCCGCTCACCGGCTGAGCCGTCGAGCCCGGAATCGGGTCGCGCAGGGCTTCTTTGCTCATCCTTTACTCTTGAGGGAGCACTCGGTCCTCTATGAAAGGTTGTGAGCGTCCGCCCATGGGCGAGCCTCCCAGTCCGCGACACCGCGCGTTCTCCCTTGCCCTGTCCGATCATGGGACGGGGGTGACCCGATGACCGAAGTGCTCCTCCTCCTGGTGGCGATCCTGCTGTCGCTCGCCTGCGGCGCCTTCGTGGCGGCGGAGTTCTCGCTGACCACCGTCGAGCGCGGCGAGCTGGAGCGGGCGGCCGAGCGCGGCGAGCGCGGCGCCGCGGGCGCCCTGAAGGCCGCACGGAACCTGACCTTCCAGCTCTCCGGCGCCCAGCTCGGCATCACGGTCACCAACCTGGTGGTCGGCATGCTCGCCGAGCCGTCGATCGCCAAGCTGCTGGCCGGCCCGTTCCGCGCGATGGGCCTGTCCGGCGGCACGGCGAGTTCCGTGGCGCTGGTGCTGGGCACCGCCCTGTCCACGGTGTTCCTGATGGTCGTCGGCGAGCTGGTGCCGAAGAACTGGGCGATCTCCTCACCGCTGGCCGTGGCCAAGCGCGTGGGCAACGCGCAGCGCTGGTTCAGCGCGGCTTTCCGCCCCTTCATCACCCACCTGAACAACACCGCCAACCACTTCGTCCGCCGGCTGGGCATCGAGCCCGCCGAGGAGCTGGCCTCCGCGCGCGGGCCGCAGGAGCTGGCCGCCCTCGCCCGGCACTCCGCCAAGGAGGGCGCCCTGGAGCCGGACACCGCCGAGCTGTTCGTCCGCACGCTGAACCTGGCCGACCTCACGGCGGAGAACGTGATGACCCCGCGCGTGCAGGTCGTCGCCCTGGAGACCCAGGCGACCTGCGAGGACGTGGCGAACGCGACCCGGGCCACCGGCCTGTCCCGGTTCCCGGTCTACCGGGGCAGCCTGGACTCCGTCGTCGGCACCGCCCACATCAAGGACGTGCTGGCCGTCCCCGCGGACGAGCGGCGCCACCGCACGGTCGCCCAGGTGATGCGGGAGCCGCTGCTGGTGCCCGAGTCCCTCACCGTGGACCGGCTGCTGGACCGCCTCGGCGGCAGGCGCACCATGGCCGTCGTCATCGACGAGTACGGCGGCACGGCCGGCGTGGCCACCCTGGAGGACATCGTGGAGGAGGTCGTCGGCGAGGTGCGGGACGAGCACGACCCGCACGAGCTGCCCGACCTCGCCCCGGCGGGCGCCGACGAGGAGGGCCGGGCGCTGTACCTGGCCGACGGCGCCACCCGCACCGACCAGCTCGCGCGCGTGGGACTGCGCGTGCCGGAGGGGCCGTACGAGACGCTGGCCGGCCTGGTCGCCACCGAGCTGGGCCGGATACCCGCGACGGGGGACAGTGCCGGCGTCGCCGGCTGGCGGCTGGACGTGGTCGACGCCTCGGGCCGCCGGGCCGCCCGGGTGCTGCTGCACGCACCGCTGGACGACGAGCGCGGTGACGGGTCCGGCCGGATCCACGGAACACGGGAGGGGACGCGATGACCGCCGTACAGCTGCTGATCGGTCTGGCGACCCTCGTCGTCAACGCCTTCTTCGTCGGCGCCGAGTTCGCGCTGATCTCCGTACGCCGCTCGCAGGTCGAGCCGCTCGCCCAGGAGGGCGACCGGCGCGCCCGGAGCGTGCTGTGGGGTCTGGAGCACGTGTCCGCGCTGCTGGCCGCCGCCCAGCTCGGCATCACGCTGTGCACGCTGGTGCTGGGTGTGGTCGCCGAGCCGGCGATCGCGCATCTGCTGGAGCCGGTCTTCCACGCCCTGGGCGTGCCCGTGAGCGCAGGTCACGCCGTGTCCTTCGTGATCGCGCTGACCCTCGCGACCTATCTGCACATGCTGCTCGGCGAGATGGTGCCCAAGAACATCGCGCTCGCGGAGCCGGTGCGCAGCGCGCTGCTGCTCGGTCCGCCACTGGTGGCGCTGTCCCGGGGGCTGCGCCCGGTGATCTTCGCCGTCAACGCCTTCGCGAACGGGCTGCTGAAGGTGCTCCGGGTGGAGGCGAAGAGCGAGGTCGCGGCGACCTTCACGGACACCGAGCTGGCCGAGATCGTCAAGGACGCCAGCGAGGCGGGCCTGATCGACAACCGGGCCCAGGAACGGCTGCACGACGCCCTGGAGCTGGGCAGCCGGCCGGTCCGGGACGTGGTCGTACCGCTCCAGCGGGTCGTGTACGCGCGCGTGGGCGTCACCCCGGAGCAGCTGGAGCGGCTGTCGGCCGAGTCGGGCTTCTCCCGCTTCCCGGTGGTCGACGCGGGCCGCCGGATCGTGGGGTATCTGCACGTCAAGGACGCGCTCGACGCATCGCCGCGGGACGTGCCGTTCCGGTTGCGGGACATGCGGCCCATCGCGCGCGTGCGGGAGGGGACCCCGCTGGACGACGTGCTCACCGCGATGCGGGGCAGCCGGACGCACCTCGCGGCCGTGCTCGGCGACGACGGGCGGCTGGCGGGCCTGGTGACCATGGAGGACGTGCTGCGGCAGCTGTTCGGGCAGCCGGCGCCGGGGTGACGCTCCGGGGGGCGTACCGGGCTGATCCCGGGGGCCGACCGACCGGTGGGTATGGCGCCGGGATACCATCGCTGGCGCCATGCAGACGAACCCCTCATCTCCCCCGTACAGCAGCCTGGTCGCGGTCGGCGACTCCTTCACCGAGGGCATGTCGGACCTGCTGCCCGACGGCTCCTACCGGGGCTGGGCCGACCTGCTCGCCGCCCGGATGGCGGCCCGTACGCCCGGGTTCCGGTACGCCAACCTCGCCGTGCGCGGGAAGCTGATCGGGCAGATCGTCGACGAGCAGGTGGAGGTGGCGGCGGCCATGAACGCCGACGTCGTCACCCTGGTCGGCGGGCTCAACGACGCCCTGCGCCCCAAGTGCGACATGGGCCGGGTCCGGGGCCTGCTCACCGAGGCCGTGGAGCGGCTCGCGCCCTCCTGCAGGCAGTTGGTGCTGATGCGCAGCCCCGGCCGCCAGGGCCCGGTGCTGGAGCGGTTCCGGCCGCGCATGGAGGAGCTGTTCGCCTGCGTGGACGAGCTGGCCGCGCGGCACGGCGCCGTGGTGGTCGACCTGTACGGGGCGCCCGCGCTGGCCGACCCGCGGCTGTGGGACGTGGACCGGCTGCATCTGACGGCGGAGGGGCACCGCCGGGTCGCCGAGGCGGTGTGGCAGACGCTCGGGTACGAGCCGGAGGACACCGAGTGGCATGTGCCGATGCCGGCGACACTCCCGCCGGGCTGGGCGACACGCCGGGCCGCGGACGCACGGTTCGCCCGGCAGCACCTGCTGCCCTGGATAGGCCGCCGCCTGACCGGACGCTCGTCCGGCGACGGCCGCCCGCCAAAACGCCCGGAACTGCTGCCGTACGAGGGGCCGGCGTAACGCGCCCGCGCTGACTCCTCCCCCGCCTCCTCGCCTGTCAAGTCCCGACTTCCAGTGCCGTGACGCCCGCGCGCGGCCGGGGCGCAATGGAGGCACGGGTCCGAACCGGACCTCGGCAGCCATGGAGGTGTGGGAGTGAGTCGGATACCGAATCCTGTGAAGCGGCCACCGGCGCGGGCCGCGCTGCGCCGGCAGATCGTCATCGCCCTGGCGGGGTTCGCGATCTGTGTCGCCGCACTGCTGGTTGCGGGATGGCGCACCCTGGACGCGTCGGCCGGGCCGTGGTCCACCGGTTTCGGCTCCTCCACCGGCGCACCGGCCGTGGTGGAGGGCACCGGCTCGGAAGGGGATGCCGGCGGCGACGGAGGTGCGCGCGGCGTCGGCGGCGACGCCGGTGTCACCCTCCCTGGCCCCACCGAGCAGAGCACCACCACCCCGACCTCCGCCACCAGCGTGCTGACGCTCGTGATCGCCGGCGTCTCGGGCACCGGAGGCTTCTTCAGCGGAGTCGCGGCACTGCTCACCGTGCGACAAGGCGCCCGCCGGGCGGGACGGGTCCCTGAGCGCCGTCGCCGCCCCGGCCGCTCGCCGAGCGGTGCCGACGCTCGCCGGCGCATCCTCCGCTTCGCGCCGCGCAGCGGCCGAGCCGCCCGCCGCGCACGGCGCGCCGACGTGACGGAGCTCTCGTAGCTTCGGCCGAAGCCACCCATGGCGTTGGCCTGCACGAACCGCCAGTAGAATCTGGACACGTGACTTCTGCGCCCGCCAAGCCCCGCATTCCGAACGTCCTCGCCGGACGCTACGCCTCCGCCGAGCTCGCCACGCTCTGGTCCCCCGAGCAGAAGGTGAAGCTGGAGCGGCAGCTCTGGCTCGCCGTGCTGCGGGCCCAGAAGGACCTCGGCATCGAGGTGCCGGACGAGGCGCTCGCCGACTACGAACGTGTCCTCGACACCGTCGACCTGGCCTCGATCGCCGAGCGCGAGAAGGTCACCCGGCACGACGTGAAGGCCCGGATCGAGGAGTTCAACGACCTCGCCGGGCACGAGCACGTGCACAAGGGCATGACCTCCCGTGACCTCACGGAGAACGTCGAGCAGCTCCAGATCCGGCTCTCGCTGGAGCTGATGCGCGACCGTACGGTGGCCGTGCTGGCGCGCCTCGGCAAGCTCGCCGGCGAGTACGCCGAGCTGGTCATGGCCGGCCGCTCGCACAACGTGGCCGCGCAGGCCACCACGCTGGGCAAGCGCTTCGCGACCGCCGCCGACGAGCTGCTCGTGGCCCACGGCCGGGTCGAGGAGCTGCTGGGCCGCTACCCGCTGCGCGGCATCAAGGGCCCGGTCGGCACCGCGCAGGACATGCTGGACCTGCTCGGCGGCGACGCGGCCAAGCTCGCCGAGCTGGAGAACCGCATCGCCGGGCACCTGGGCTTCTCGCAGGCGTTCACCTCGGTCGGCCAGGTCTATCCGCGCTCGCTGGACTACGAGGTGGTGACCGCGCTGGTGCAGCTGGCCGCGGCGCCGTCCTCGCTCGCGAAGACGATCCGGCTGATGGCCGGGCACGAGCTGGTCACCGAGGGCTTCAAGCCGGGCCAGGTGGGCTCCTCGGCGATGCCGCACAAGATGAACACCCGCTCCTGCGAGCGCGTCAACGGCCTCATGGTCATCCTGCGCGGCTACGCCTCGATGACCGGCGAGCTGGCGGGCGACCAGTGGAACGAGGGCGACGTGTCCTGCTCGGTGGTGCGCCGGGTCGCGCTGCCGGACGCCTTCTTCGCCCTGGACGGCCTGCTGGAGACCTTCCTGACCGTCCTCGACGAGTTCGGCGCCTTCCCGGCCGTCGTCGCCCGTGAGCTGGACCGCTACCTGCCGTTCCTGGCCACCACAAAGGTGCTCATGGGCGCCGTGCGGGCCGGCGTCGGCCGCGAGGTCGCGCACGAGGCGATCAAGGAGAACGCCGTGGCCACCGCGCTCGCGATGCGCGAGCAGGGCGCCGAGCGCAACGACCTGCTCGACAAGCTCGCCGCCGACGAGCGGCTGCCGCTCGACCGCGAGCAGCTGGCCGCGCTGATGGCCGACAAGCTGTCCTTCACCGGTGCCGCGGCCGACCAGGTCGGCGTGGTCGTCGCCCGGATCGAGGAGATCGTCAAGCAGCATCCGGAGGCCGCCGGCTACACCCCCGGAGCGATCCTCTGACCCGCACCCCGCGCTTCACCAAGGCGGAACTGGAGGCCGCCCGCGACCGTCTCGTCCCGGACGTGGTCGCGGACGGCCTCCATGTGCTGTTCTGCGGCATCAACCCCGGACTCATGACGGCGGCGACCGGCCACCACTTCGCCCGTCCCGGCAACCGCTTCTGGCCGGTGCTGCACCTGTCCGGCTTCACCCCGCGCCTCCTGAAGCCGTCCGAGCAGCATGAGCTGCTGTCCTACGGGCTCGGCATCACCAACGTGGTGGCGCGGGCGTCCGCCCGGGCGGACGAGCTGACCGCCGAGGAGTACGTCGAGGGCGGTCGGCTGCTGACCGCGAAGGTGACGCGGCTGAAGCCGAGGTGGCTGGCCGTGGTCGGGGTGACCGCGTACCGCGCCGCGTTCGGCGACCGCACGGCCCGGGTCGGCCCACAGGAACGGGTCATCGGGGACAGCCGGGTATGGGTGCTGCCCAACCCCAGCGGCCTGAACGCGCACTGGACGACGGCGACGATGGCGGAGGAGTTCGCCCGGCTGCGGGAGGCGGCAGGCGCCGACGGTCACGGCGGGTCGGTCTCCGTCACTATCCCGAGCAGCTGAAACGGCAGCTCCTTGTCCCACTGGGACACACCGAGAGCGACCCAGCGGCCCGCCCGCGGCACCCGCCACAGCTGGACGTCCGGGACGTGACCGCTGAGCCCGGCCCACGGCTCCGGGATGTCCGCGCCCTCCATGGTCCGGTCGAACACGCTGTACAGACTGATGTGCTGCGGCTGCCCCCAGCGCTCGCCGAGCCGCTGCGCCAGACCGTCCCGGTCGGCCTCGTACTGCGCCTCCGTCTCGTCCCGCTCGCTGCCGTCGCCGTCCCAGAACTCCGCGCTGGTCCGTAAAGCGGCTATGTGATAGCCGGGCCCGCTCTCGCCGTGCTCCGTCCTGCCGTGCGCCGCCGGGAACTCCCGGACGCACAGCAGGTCGATGAGCGTCAGGCACTTCGCGATGTCCATGCGATTCAGTAAAGCGGGCCCCACTGACAATTGGCGGTGCGTCAGGCGGCCCCTCGCACCGTCAGGCGGCCCCTCGCCACGGCCAGGCGGCCCTCGCCACCGTCAGGCGTCCCTGCGCCGCAGGCTCCACGCGCCCGCGAGCAGGGCCGCCGCCGCCCACAGGGCGGTCACCGCGAGCCCGCTCCACGGGCCGAGGGCGCCGTCCCAGCTGCTGTGCAGGGCCACTTGGCCGGCCCGGTCGGGGAGGAAGTCGGCGACCCCGCCGGACAGGTCGCCGATGACGAACGACACGATCAGCAGGAACGGGATCAGGACCGAGAGGGTGGCGACCCCGCTGCGCAGCACGGTCGCGACTCCGGCCGCGAACAACGCCATCAGGGTCAGGTGCAGGCCGCAGCCGAGGGCGCCGCGCAGCCCCTCGGCCCAGCCGGGAGCGGACGCGCCGAGAGCCGCCCGGCCCACCAGGAGCGTGACGAGCCCGGTGAGCAGCCCGACGGCCAGTGCCGGCAGGGCGATCGCCGTGGCCTTCGCGGCGAACCAGCGGCCCCGGTCGGGCACCGCGGACAGGGTCAGCCGCAGCGCACCGCCCCGGAACTCGGACGACACGGCCGTCGTGCCGAAGGCGATCGCGGCGACCTGCCCGAAGCTGATGCCGAAGAACACCGAGAACAGCGGGTCGGAGTCGTCGGCGTCGGCCGCGGCGAGCACCGAGAACGCGGTGGTGGCGACGAGGATCGCGGCGAGGGCGCCCAGCAGGGAGCGCAGGGTACGGATCTTGATCCACTCGGCGCGGAACACGGGTGTGAAGGACATGGTCAGACCTCCTGGGGCTGTGCGGTGAACTCGGCCTCGGCCGCCGTCAGATCGAGGTACGCCTCCTCCAGCGTGGCTTCGCGGGCCGCGAGTTCCAGGACGGGGACGCCCGCCTCGGACATCAGGCGGCCGAGGTCGTCCACGCGTGCGTGCCGCACCGTCCAGGTGCCGTCCGCTTCCCGGGCTGCCTCGTGACCGTGCCGGGCGAGGAGGTCGCCGAGGGCGGCGGGGTCGGTGGTGCGGATGCGGACGTGGGGCCGTACGCGCGCGTGGATGAACTCCTGGACCGGTGTGTCGGCGAGCAGGCGGCCCCGGCCGAGGATCAGCAGGTGGTCGGCGAAGGCGGCGGTCTCGCCCATGAGATGGCTGGAGACCAGGACCGTACGGCCCTCCGCCGCGAGCCGGCGCAGCAGGGTGCGGATCCACACGATGCCCTCGGGGTCGAGGCCGTTGGCGGGCTCGTCCAGCAGGACGACCTCGGGGTCGCCGAGCAGGGCGGCGGCGATGCCGAGGCGCTGACGCATGCCGAGGGAGTACGTCCGCACCCGGCGGCGCGCCACGGGAGCGAGGCCGGTCTCCTGAAGGACGGTGTCGACCCGGCCGGCCGGGATGCGGTTGCTCGCGGCGAGGGCCAGCAGATGGTCACGGGCGGTGCGGGAGCCGTGCGCGGCGCCTGCGTCGAGCAGGGCTCCGACGCGGCGCAGGGGTTCCCGGAGCCGGGCGTAGGCCTGGCCGCCGATCGTGGCGGTGCCGGCGGTGGGCCGGTCGAGGCCGAGGACGAGGCGCATGGTGGTGGACTTGCCGGCGCCGTTGGGGCCGAGGAAGCCGGTGACCCGGCCGGGGCTCACCCGGAAGGTGAGGTGGTCCACGGCCCGCCGGCCGCCGTACTCCTTGGTGAGGTTCCGTACGTCGATGCTGGTCATGGCAACAGCCTGGCCGCCCAGGGGCGTTGGTTCCTCCCCCGCCGGTGGAGACCGTCTCCCCCGTGCGGGGGAGGTCCGTTGTCGGTGCCGCCTGCGACGATGAGGTCATGGCCCGCCTTCTGCGCCCGCTGCTGCGCGGGACGACGTACACCCGCCTGCTGCACCTGTGGGTGCCGATGCTGATCGTCAGCGTCTGGCTCCTGATCGACGCGTCGACTCCATGGGTGCCGGCGCTGCTGCTCGTCCCGCTCGGGCTCGTGCCCGTGGTGCGGCGCGGCGAGGGTGTGCAGGCGCGGCTGCTGCTCACCCCCGGCGAACCGGAGCCGGGCATCTCCGAGGCGCCGGCGGCGAGCTGGCGGGACCGGCTGCGCACGGTGCTGTGGCTGGAGCTGCGCATGCTGCTCGGCGGCGCGGCCGCGTTCGCCTCGGTGTGGCTGCCCATCCTCTGCTTCGAACTGGCGCGTTGCGCGGGGGGAGCGGCGCCCGCCGGGGTCCCGCTGCTGGACCGGCTGCCGCCGCACCGCGCCTGGGCGCTGCTGGCGCCGCTGCCGCTGCTCGCGCTGTACGGGGTGGTCGTCGGGCTCGGCGTGCTGGTCACGGCCGGTGCGCGCCGGCTCCTCGGGCCGTCCGCGGCGGAGCGGCTGGCCGCCTTGGAGGAGCGCACCGAGCAGCTGCTGGAACGGACGCGGATCGCGCGGGAGTTGCACGACTCGATCGGGCACGCCCTGACGGTGGCGGTGGTGCAGGCCGGTGCCGCGCGAGCGGCGGGCGACCCGGGGTTCACCGACCGGGCGCTGGACGCCATCGAGGAGACCGGCCGGGCCGCCCTGGCGGACCTGGAGCGGGTGCTGGGCGTCCTGCGGGAGACCGAGCGGCCGGTGAGCGCCCGGCCCACGCTGGCCGACGCCGACCGGCTGCTGGAGTCGGCGCGCGCCTCCGGGGCGAAGGTCGACGCCGAGGTGACGGGACCGGTCGAGGCCGTGCCGGGCCCGGTGTCCCGCGAGGGGTATCGCATCCTCCAGGAAGCGCTCACCAATGTGCTGCGGCACGCGGGGGCCGTGCCCGTGACGGTCCGGATCGCGGTCGCCGACGGCATGCTCGTCCTGGAGGTCCGCAATGCGCTGCCCGGGGCGATGTCCGGGTCCGGCCGGGGCAGCGGCCTGCGGGGCATACGCGAGCGGGCCGCGCTGCTCGGCGGCACCGCGTGGAGCGGCCCGGACGAGGGCGACTGGCAGGTGCGCGCGGAGCTGCCGATCGGTTGATCTAGGCTGGCCGGATGCCGGTCACCGTACTTCTCGTCGACGACGAACCCCTGGTCCGCGCGGGCCTGCGGGCGGTGCTGGAGGCGCAGCCCGACATCGAGGTGGCGGGTGAGGCGGCCGACGGCGCGGCGGTGATCCCGCTCGTCCGGCAACTGCGGCCGGACGTGGTCGCCATGGACGTACGGATGCCCCTGATGGACGGCATCGAGGCCACGCGCGCGGTGCTGCGCACGGTGGCCGAGCCGCCGAAGATCCTCGTGGTGACCACCTTCGAGGACGACGAGTACGTGTACGAGGCACTGCGCGCGGGCGCCGACGGGTTTCTGCTGAAGCGGGCCCGTCCCGCCGAGATCGTGCACGCGGTACGGCTGGTCGCGGAGGGCGAGTCGCTGCTGTTCCCGGCCTCCGTACGGCGTCTCGCCGCCCGGTACGGCGACGGCGGCCGGCCGGCGCGGGTCGCGCTGGAGCGGGCCCGGCTGACCGAGCGGGAGGCGGAGGTGCTGCGGCTCATGGCGCGAGGGCTGTCGAACGCCGAGATCGCCGCCCGGCTGGTCGTGGGCGCCGAGACGGTGAAGTCGCATGTGAGCGCCGTGCTGGCCAAGCTCGGCGCGCGCGATCGTACGCAGGCGGTGATCGCGGCCTACGAGTCGGGGTTCGTGGCGCCGGGCTGACCGACGGCGGCCGACCGGGCGGCACGGCAGCGCCGGACCCGGCACTCGCCGGGGTCGCGCCTGGCCGAGTACCATCCGGCCAACACGCCTGCGAGCTGGGAGGACGGACGGTGGGCCAGCTGACCGGCGGCGATCCCTCGCTGCTGCGAAGGATCAATTCCGCGGTGGTGCTGCACGCGCTGCGTGCCACGGACTGCGCGACGCTCACCGAGATCACCCGGGTCACCGGACTGTCCCGGCCGACCGTCGAGGGTGTCGTGGAGGGGCTCATCGAGGGCGGCCTCGTCGTGGAGGCGGCCGCCGACGAGGGCGGCACGCGCCGGCAGGGCCGGCCCGCCCGGCGGTTCCGGTTCCGGGCCGAGGCGGGGCATCTGCTGGGCCTGGAGATCGGGCCGCACCGGGTCGCCGCGCTCCTGTCCGACCTGGACGGGCGGGTTTTGGGCGCGCAGGCCAAGGAGGTCGGCGAGGCGGCCCCGGCGGACGAGCGGCTCGACCGGCTGCGCGGCGCGGTCGCCGAACTGCTGCGCCGGGCCGGGGTCGCGCGCTCCTCGCTGCGGGCGGTGGGCGTGGGCACGCCGGGCATCGTGGAGACGGACGGCACGGTACGGCTGGGCACGGCCCTGCCGCAGTGGACCGGTCTCAAGCTCGGTGAGCGGCTGAGCCGGTCCTTCAGGTGCCCGGTGCTGGTGGAGAACGACGCCAACGCGGCGGCGGTCGCCGAGCACTGGAAGGGCGCGGCGACCGAGACGGACGACGTGGTGTTCGTACTGGCCGGGCTGAGCCCGGGGGCCGGTTCGCTGATCGGCGGGCGGCTGCACCGGGGTTACGGCGGGGCGGCCGGCGAGATCGGCGCGCTGCATCTGCTGGGCCGGGAGGCGACGCCGGAGGCGCTGCTGTCGACCACCGACGAGCCGCTGCACCCGCTGGACGAGCAGGCGGTCGCCGAGGTGTTCGCGCTGGCCCGGAAGGGCGACCAGCGGGCGCGGGCGGCCGTCGAGCGGTTCATCCAGCGGCTCGTGCACGACGTGGCCGCGCTGGTGCTGGCGCTCGATCCGGAGCTGGTCGTGATCGGCGGCTGGGCGGCCGGCCTGGACGGCGTCCTGGAGCCGCTGCGCCGCGAACTGGCCCGCTACTGCCTGCGGCCGCCTCGGGTGGCGCTGTCCGTGCTGGGCGAGGCCGCCGTGGCGACGGGGGCGCTGCGCTTGGCCTTGGACCATGTGGAGGAGCAGCTGTTCGCGGTGGAGGGCTCGGTGACGGCGCGGCGGTGACCTGCCGGTGGGGGCGCAGGGAGATGCGGATGCCGGGTGCCGTCGTCGTGCGGTGGCGGCGCCGTTGTGGCTGGTCGCGCCCGCGCGGCGGAGCCGCACAGAAATGCGGCCCCGCGCCCCCGGGGGTTGTCCGCGCCCTCGGCTTCGAGCATCCGCAGGTCCCTGCGCCCCGGGCCGGGCGCCCTGCCCGGCGCTGGACAGCTCCCCGGGGGTCGGGAAGTGTCAGGAAGCCCGCTGCTCCGGGTCGTGGTGTATCTCCACGCCCGCCGACTCCCCGAAGGTCAGCCGGCAGGTGTCGGCGCGGTAGGTCGCGACCGAGAGTGCCGCCGTGCGGCCCTGGGCGAAGAAGCGGGTGGTGACGACCAGGACGGGCGAGCCGGGCAGCCGGTCGAGTTCCCGGGCGTCGTCCGCGCGGGCGGAGCCCAGTTCGACGGCGCGGTCCTCGCCGTCCAGTGGAAGGTGCTGGAGTTCCCGCAGGACCGCACGCGCGCGTGCCGCGCCGGACGGCGCGTCGATCGCGGTCAGTCCGGGGACGGCGCCCGCCGGGATGTAGAGCAGCTCGGTGGCGACCTGCTGGCCGTGGGACGTGCGGGAGCGGCGGACGACGTGGACGGGCTCGTCCGCGCCGGTCTCCAGGGCCGCGGCGACGGCGGCGGGCGGCGTCGCCTGGACGCCGTCGACGGGCTGCCAGGCGTCTCCGGCGGCGCCGGGCCAGGTGTGCTGCTCGGTGCCGACGGCCACGCCCACGCGCGGGGGCGCGACGGTCGTGCCGACCCCGCGGCGGCGCTGGAGCCGGCCCTCCAGCTCCAGCTGTTCGAGGGCCTGGCGGAGCGTGGCCCGGGCCACGCCGAAGCGGGCGGCCAGTTCGCGCTCGTTGGGCAGGATCTCGCCGACCGAGAACTCCGAGTCCAGTGCCTCGGTGAGCACGGTCTTGAGATGCCAGTACTTCGGTTCCGGTACCGATTCCAGCTGCGTGGTCCCCACCCTGTCCTCCGCAAGAGCCGTGGTCCGGCGGTTTTTGGCGCCCTTGTTTATTAAAGGTTGTTGCACTTCTCTGCGACCATAGGGCGGCCGTCACCCTTGGTCAAGACCAATCCTCGGTCGTTGTGGGGAGTACACAGGTGGTCTGCGCGGAGCGTTCACGCGGCGTTCGTACGCTCCGGCGTGTGTGACATCGCGGCAAAGCTCCCGTCGCCCGGCGCGCCTCGGCGGCACGGCGAAGCCCCCGCCGACACGACGGGGGCTTCGGGGCGGGGCGGTTCAGCGGCCGGTGAGGTGCCGCAGCTTGTCGGGGTTGCGGATGATGTAGACGGCGGTGATGCGGCCGTCGGCGATGTCCAGCTGGAACAGGCTGTCGGGCTGGTCGCCGGCCAGGGCCAGCACGGCCGGACCGCCGTTGACCTCCAGGGGCTGGAGGGACAGACCCGCCGGGAGTTTGCGCGTGGCTCCGATGAGGAAGCGGGCGACCTTGTCGGCGGTGTGCAGGACGCGCACCGGCGCCTTGGCCTTGCCGCCGCTGTCGCCGACCAGCTGGACGTCCGGGGCGAGCAGGGACATCAGCCCCTCCAGATCCCCCTCGGCCGCGGCGGCGAGGAAACGCTCGGTCAGGTCCCGGCGCCGGGCGGGGTCGACCTCGTACCGCGGGCGCCGCTCCGCCACGTGCCGGCGGGCCCGCCCGGCCAGCTGCCGTACCGCCGGCTCGGCGCGGTCGAGCAGCGCGGCGATCTCGGCGTACGGGTAGCCGAACGCCTCCCTCAGCACGAACACCGCCCGCTCCAGCGGGGACAGCGACTCCAGGACGACCAGGACGGCCAGGGAGACGGTGTCGGCGAGCACGGCCCGGTCCGCGGAGTCCGGGGCGGTGTCGGCGAGCTCGGTGAGGTACGGCTCCGGCAGCCACGGACCGATGTACGCCTCGCCGCGCGAGCGCACCTGGCGCAGCCGGTCGATGGCCAGCCGGGTGGTGATGCGCACCAGGTAGGCGCGCGGTTCGCGGACCTCCGCGCGGTCGGCCTGGTACCAGCGCAGCCAGGCCTCCTGGACCACGTCCTCGGCGTCGGCGACCCGGCCGAGCATGCGGTAGGCGACCCCCATGAGCAGGGCCCGGTGTTCTTCGAAGACGTCGGTGGCTAGGTCTGCGGTCACGCGTCCATCCCATCCGACACACCTGCCGGTGTCCACCCGGAATGCCCGCTTCCACGAGCGGTCCGGATCACAATGACCCCGGACCGCCGACGGGCGGCGGCCGGCGACTTCGAGGTGGGCTATGCGGTACGCGGTGCTGGGCACGGGCGAGGTGGGCCGCACCCTCGCCGGCCGGCTGTTGGAGCTGGGCCACGAGGTGACCCTCGGCTCGCGCTCCGCGGACAATCCGGTGGCGGTGGAGTGGGCCACGGCCGCGGCCGGCCGGGCCCACGCCGGGACGTTCGCGGACGCGGCGGCGGCCGGTGAGGTGGTCGTGAACGCGGTCGGCGGCCGGGTGGCGCTGGAGGCGCTGGAGGCGGCGGGCGCGGAACACCTGGCGGGCAAGGTGCTGGTGGACGTCTCCAACCCGCTGGCGTTCGAGGACGGGCAGCCGCGGCTGGACCCGGTGGAGTCGGACAGCGTGGGCGAGCGGATCCAGCGGGCGTTCCCGCACGCGCGCGTGGTGAAGGCGCTGAACACGGTCAACTGCCAGGTGATGGTGGATCCGGGCCGGGTGCCGGGCGAGCACCACGTGTTCGTGTGCGGGGCGGACGCGCGGGCCAAGGAGCACGTGACGGCGCTGCTCGGGGAGTTCGGCTGGCCGGCCGGGCGGGTGCTGGACCTGGGCGGCATGCGGGCGGCGCGCGCGATGGAGATGTATCTGCCGCTGTGGCTGACCCTGTTCGGCCGCTTCGGGGACGCCGACTTCAACATCGAGATCCGCCGGCCGGGTTGAGGACCGTACCGCGGCCGGCCGAGGGGCATGACAACGGCCCCAGCGACCGGCCGTTCGAGGACGGAGGGAGCGACACCCGGGGCTACCCGTCGGTAGCAATTGCTGACAAGCTGTCTACGGCGTCCGTCAGCAGCCCAGACGAGGAGCACCCCATGTCCGCCACCGTCTCCTTCAAGGTCCCCGGCCCGTCCGGCCCGAGCGATGTGACCGTGTCCTACACGCGCGTGGGCCGCGGCGAACCGCTGGTCCTGCTGCACGGCATCGGCCATCACCGGCAGGCCTGGGACCCGGTCGTGGACATCCTGGCCACCGAGCGCGAGGTGATCGCCGTCGACCTGCCGGGCTTCGGCGCCTCCCCGGGCCTGCCGGACGGCCTGGCCTACGACCTGTCCACCACCAACGCCGTGCTCGGTGCCCTGTTCGAGGCGCTGGAACTGGACCGCCCGCACGTCGCCGGCAACTCGCTGGGCGGCCTGCTCGCGCTGGAACTGGGCCGGGAGAAGCTGGCGCGGTCCGTCACCGCCCTGTCCCCCGCCGGTTTCTGGACGGAGGCCGAACGGCGATACGCCTTCTCGGTGCTGCTCGCGATGCGGGGCATCGCCCAGCGCCTTCCGCTGCCCCTGGTGGAGCGGCTGGCCCGGACGGCGGCCGGCCGCACCGCGCTGACCAGCACCATCTACGCCCGCCCCGGGCGCCGTTCCGCGGAGGCGGTGGTCGCCGAGACGCTCGCGCTCGTGGGGGCCGCCGGCTTCGAGGCGACCCTGCGGGCGGGCGCCACGGTCCGGTTCACCGACACCCTGCCGGGCCTGCCGGTCACGGTGGCCTGGGGCACCCGGGACCGGATTCTCGTGCGCCGCCAGGGGATACGGGCCAAGCAGCTCATCCCGCACGCCCGGCTGGTCCGGCTGCCCGGCTGCGGCCACTGCCCGATGAACGACGACCCGGCGCTGGTCGCCCGGGTCATCCTGGACGGCAGCCGCTGAGCGCGCCCCGCCTGACGCACCGTCGACCGGGCCGAGTCGGGCCCGGTTGTTCACTCGCGGTTCGCGTGCGCGCCGCAGCGCCCCAGTAGGTGTGGCTCTGCACACTGGCCGGATCCCGTCCCTGGAGGCGCAGCCATGTCCCACCGTCCGTTCCCCGGCCGCCGCAGCGTGCTGCGCGGCTCGCTCGCCGCGTCGGCGGCCCTGACCCTGCCCGCCGGCCTCGGCGCGGCCCCGGCGTTCGCCCGATCCGGACTGCCCCGGGCGGGCTGGGGGGTGCAGACCGGTGACGTGACCGCCGACTCCGGCCTGGTGTGGGTGCGTTCGGACCGGCCGGCCCGGATGATCGTGGAGACCTCGGCCACCGAGTCGTTCCGCAACCCGCGCAGATGGCACGGCCCGCTGCTGGGCGCCGGCACGGACTTCACCGGCACCACCCGGCTGCACGGCCTGCCGTCCGGCGAGCAGATCCACTACCGCGTCCTGCTCGCCGACCCGGACGACCCGCGCCGCACGGGCGAGCCCGTGACCGGCACCTTCCGCACGGTCTCCCGGCACCGCCGGGACGGCGTGCGCTTCCTGTGGTCGGGTGACCTGGCCGGCCAGGGCTGGGGCATCAATCCCGACCGCGGCGGCTACCGCATCTACGACGCCATGGCCGAGCTGGACCCGGACTTCTTCCTGTGCAGTGGCGACAACATCTACGCCGACGGCCCGATCGCCGCCACCCAGGCGCTGCCCGACGGCAGCACCTGGCGGAACATCACCACCGAGGAGAAGGCGAAGGTCGCCGAGACCCTCGCCGAGTACCGGGGGAACTTCCGCTACAACCTGCTCGACGCCAACCTGCGCCGGTTCAACGCGCAGGTGCCCTCGATCGTCCAGTGGGACGACCACGAGGTGCGCAACAACTGGTACCCGGGCGAGGTGATCGCCACCACCGACGCCCGGTACACCGAGAAGAGCGTCGACGTGCTGGCGGCGCGCGCCCGGCGGGCGTTCAGCGAGTACTTCCCCCTGTCCACGCTGCGTCCGGGCGCGCGGGAGGGCCGTGTCCACCGGGTGCTGCACCAGGGCCCGCTGCTGGACGTGTTCGTGCTGGACATGCGGACCTACCGCAACGCCAACTCCCCCGACGACCAGACGGCCGACCCGCAGGGCATCCTCGGCCGGGAGCAGCTGGAGTGGCTCAAGCGGGAGCTGGCCCGGTCGCGTGCGGTGTGGAAGGTGATCGCCGCCGACATGCCGCTCGGTCTCGTCGTACCGGATCCGATGGAGAACAAGCCGAACTTCGAGGCGGTGGCCCTGGGCGACCCGGGCGCCCCGCTCGGCCGTGAGCTCCAGATCGCCGAGCTGCTGCGGTTCATCAAGCACCGGCGGGTCACCGGCACGCTGTGGCTGACGGCGGACGTGCACCACACCTCCGCCCAGCACTACCAGCCGTCCCGGGCCGCGTTCACCGACTTCGAGCCGTTCTGGGAGTTCGTCTCCGGGCCGCTGAACGCCGGCGCCTTCCCGGCCGGCGCGCTGGACGCCACCTTCGGCCCGGAGCGGGTCTTCGTGAAGGCGCCGACCGCGTCGAACGTCTCGCCCGCGGGCGGCTACCAGTTCTTCGGCGAGGTCGACATCGACGGTGACAGCGGCGAGCTGACGGTCCGGCTGCGCGAGCAGGACGGCACGGTACTGTTCACGCAGACGCTGCAGCCGGGCCGGGTCGGTCAGTAGCTCCACCGTAGAAAGTGCAATAAATAGGGCGGAGCATACTTTACCCATCGGTCACAATCAGTTCGTGATCACGCAACACCCTTCCCTCACAGTGGCTGCATGACTCCAGAAATCCCTGATGTGACCCGGGCGAAGCACGGACGGCCCGTGCACCACTGGCGGCGGGACGTCGTCGAACTCGCCGCGCTCTTCACGGCCGTGGCCGTCGCGGACGCGGTGGCGAACCTGATCGGGCACGGGCCCGACGGCCCGGCCCTGCTGATGGTCTCGGCCGTCGCGCTGGCCGCGACGGCGGGATTCCACGTGTGGTGGTCACGCCGCCACGGACACGCGCCGCCGGTGAGCGATACCGGTGCCCGGCCGACCGCCGAGACGCGGCCGGCCGGGCCGTCCGAGCAGCCGACCGCCCACGAGATCGCCGGCACGCTGTGGCGGATGCGGACGACGGTGAAGGACGAGCCGGGTTCGCTGGCCACCCTGTGCACCGCACTCGCCGAGCTGCGGGTGGACATCCTGAGCCTCCAGACGCATCCGCTGGCCGACGGCACCGTGGACGAGTTCCTGCTGCGGGCACCGGGCGCGCGGGCGGCGGACGAGATCAACCGGGCGGTCGCGCTGGCCGGGGGCACGGCCACCTGGATCGAGCGGGCCGACGCCCACGACCTGGTCGACGCGCCGACCCGGGTGCTCGGCCTGGCGGCCCGCGCCGCGCTGGACACCGCCGAACTGCCGCTCGCTCTGCGCCAGTTGCTGGGCCGCTGCACGATCCGTTCGCTGCCCGGCGCGCCGGCCGGGGGTGGCCGCGGTCCGCGGCCGGTGCCGGCCGAGGGTGTTCTGGAGGACACCGTGATGCGGCTGCCGGCCCCCGAGGGCGGTGTGCTCACCGTGGAACGGCCGTATCTGCCGTTCACCCCCACCGAGTTCGCGCGGGCCCGGGCGCTGGTGGAGCTGGACAGCCGGCTCGGGCCGCGGATCCCCCGCGGCCAGGACGTACTGACCCTGCCCGAGGGGAACGACATCACCGTCCGCCGGGCCGACACCGGGGACCTGCCCGCGGCCAGGGCGATGCACGAGCGGTGCTCGCCGCAGACCCTCGGCCTGCGCTACCACGGCCCGTTCGGCGACGCGGACCGTTATCTGAACCACCTGCTCAGCCCCCGCTTCGGGCGGACGCTGGCCGCGCAGACCGCTTCCGGCCGGATCGTCGGCCTCGGGCATCTGCTCTGGGACGGCGACGAGACGGAGGTCGCGCTGCTGGTCGAGGACGCCTGGCAGCAGCGGGGCATCGGCGGCGAACTGCTCGGCCGGCTGGTGGCGTTGGCAACGGAGGCCGGCTGCGCGAGCGTGTACGCCGTGACCAAGGCGTCCAACACCGGCATGGTGGCCGCGATGCGCGGCCTCGGGCTGCCGCTGGACTACCAGGTCGAGGAAGGCACGCTGGTCATCACGGCCCGGCTGGACCCGACGCCGGTGGCCGCCGCACCCCGGGTGCAGCCGCCGTCCCTCGACTGAGGCGACCGGGCCCCGGCCCGGGGTGCGGTACGCCGGCCGCATCCGCAGCAACGGCGCACGGCCCCGACGGCGGCGTCCGGCGGCGAGCCCTGCGCAACCACCCCGCAGGGCTCGCCTCCCTCAGCGCACCGCCGCTCTCAGCGCACCGCCTCCCGCACCGCCTCCCGCAGCGGCACCACGGTGCGTTCCGGCGTATCGCCCAGTGCCTGGTCCAGGTCGGTCCACAGGTCGTCGACGTCCTCCAGCCCCACGGACAGGCGGAGCAGCCGATCGCTCACACCCGCCCCGCGCCGGTCGTCGGCGTCGACGATGCGGTGGCTGATGGACGCGGGGTGCTGGATGAGCGTGTCGACGCTGCCCAGGCTGACCGCGGGGGTGACGAGGCGGACCCGGGAGATGACCTCGTGCGGGTCGCCGTGCACCTCGAAGGCGATCATCGCGCCGCCGAGCCGCGGATAGCGCACCCGGGCCACGCGCGGATCGGCGGCGAGCCGGCGGACCAGCTCGGCGGCGTTCGCGGAGGCGGCCCGGACGCGCACCGGGAGCGTGGACAGCCCGCGCAGCAGCAGATAGCCCGCCAGCGGATGCAGCACCCCGCCCGTGGCGAACCGTATCTGCCGGAGCCGGCCCGCGAACTCCTCGTCACAGGCGACCACCCCGGCGAGCACGTCACCATGGCCACCGAGGTACTTGGTGGCGCTGTGCAGCACCAGCCGGGCGCCGTGCTCCGCCGGGCGCTGGAGCACGGGCGTGGCGAAGGTGTTGTCGGCGAGCAGCGGGACCGAGCCGCAGGCATGGGCGATGGCCCGCAGGTCGAGTTCGGCGAGCGTCGGGTTGGCCGGGGACTCGACCATCACCAGGCCGGTGTCCGGGCGCAGCGCGTCGCCGATGCCGGCCGGGTCGGTCCAGGTGACCTCGGTGCCGAGCAGCCCGGCGGTGAGCAGGTGGTCGCTGCAGCCGTACAGGGGTCGTACCGCGACGACGTGGCGCAGGCCCATGGCCGACCGGGCGAGCAGGACCGCGCTGAGCGCGGCCATGCCGCTGGCGAAGGCGACCGCGGACTCGGTGCCCTCCAGGCGGGCCAGGGCGGTCTCGAAGCGGGCGACGGTCGGATTGCCGAGGCGGCCGTAGACCGGCGGCCCCACCGGGTCGGCGCCGTCGGTGGCGAAGGCGTCGATGCGGGCGGCCTCGGCGCGGCTGTCGTAGGAGGGGTAGGTGGTGGACAGGTCGATCGGCGGAGCGTGCAGGCCCTGGCGGGCGAGGTCGTCGCGGCCGGCGTGCACGGCCTCGGTGGCCAGAGCTCTCGATGCGGTGCGTACCTCGTCGTAGGCACCGGTGCTGGCTGTGTCCATGGGCGGAAGAGTGAACATCGAACGGTTCACTGGAATCGAACACCGTGCTACGTTCGACCGATGGCCGAATCTGTCGTACTGGATCCGGTCGATCTGCATCTGTTGCGGCTGTTGCAGAACGACGCCCGGACCACCTATCGCGACCTCGCAGCCCAGGTGGGCGTCGCGCCGTCGACGTGTCTGGACCGGGTGACCCGGCTGCGCCGCTCGGGCGTGGTCCTGGGCCACCGGCTCCAGCTCGATCCGGCCAAACTCGGCCGCGGCCTCCAGGCGCTGCTGTCGGTGCAGGTACGGCCGCACCGGCGCGAGCTGGTGGGACCGTTCGTGGAGCGCATCCGGGCGCTGCCGGAGGCGCGGACGGTGTTCCATCTGACCGGTCCGGACGACTATCTGGTGCATGTGGCCGTCGCGGACATGGCCGATCTCCAGCGGCTGGTGCTGGACGAGTTCACCGCGCGGCGCGAGGTGGCCCGGGTGGAGACCCGGCTGATCTTCCAGCAGTGGGAGTGCGGTCCGCTGCTGCCGCCCGGCCACGCCCAGAGCTGAATCCCCCATACGTGGGTGACGCGGAGATCCTCCCCGTACGAGGATGGGCCGTATGTCTGAGACCCAGAGCTTGCTGCCCCGTCAGGTCGCCGACGCATACGTCGACGACCTCATCGCCCTCGACCCGGTCACCGGTACCTACCTCGGTGTGAAGGAGAGTTCGAGCAGGCTGCCCGACTACTCGCCCGCGGGTCAGGAGGCCCTCGCGGAGCTGATCCGGGCCACCCTCGCGAAGCTGGACGAGGCGGAGCGGCAGCCCGGCGCGGACAGTGACGTGGAGCGGCGCTGCGGGCGGCTGCTGCGGGAACGGCTGACCGCCGATCTCGCCGTGCACGAGGCGGACGAGCACCTGCGCGCGATCGGCAACATGAGCACGCCGGGCCACTCGGTGCGGGACGTCTTCACGGTCACCCCGGCGGAGACGGAGGAGGACTGGGCTGCCATCGCCGAGCGGCTGCGCGCGGTGCCGGGCGCGCTGGCCGGCTACCGCGAGTCGCTGCAGCTCGGCCTGGAGCGCAAGCTGTTCGCGGCGCCCCGGCCGACCGCGACCTTCATCGAGCAGCTCACCGAGTGGACGGACACCGACGGCAAGGGCCGCGGCTGGTACGAGGACTTCGCCGCCGCGGGCCCGGAGGCGCTGCGCGCGGAGCTGGACGAGGCGGCCCGGGCGGCGACCGGCGCCCTGGTGGAGTTGCGGGACTGGCTGCGGGACGTGTACGCGCCGGCGATCGAGGGCGCCCCGAACGTGGTCGGCCGGGAGCGGTACGCGCGCTGGGCCCGCTACTTCAACGGCACCGACCTCGACCTGGACGAGGCGTACGCGTACGGCTGGGCGGAGTTCCACCGGATCCTGGGCGAGATGCGGCAGGAGGCGGAGAAGATCCTGCCCGGCGCCGGGACGCCGTGGGTGGCGCTCGCGCACCTGGACGAGCACGGCCGGCACATCGAGGGCGTGGACGAGGTCCGGGAGTGGCTCCAGGCCCTGATGGACAAGGCGATCGAGGAACTGGACGGCACGCACTTCGAACTCGCCGAGCGGGTGCGGAAGGTGGAGTCGTGCATCGCCCCGCCCGGCGGCGCGGCGGCCCCCTACTACACGGCCCCGTCGGAGGACTTCTCCCGGCCCGGGCGCACCTGGCTGCCCACGATGGGCCAGACCCGCTTCCCGGTCTACGACCTGGTCTCGACCTGGTACCACGAGGGTGTGCCCGGCCACCACCTCCAGCTCGCACAGTGGGCGCACGTGGCCGAGAACCTCTCCCGCTACCAGGCCACCGTCGGCGGGGTCAGCGCCAACGCCGAGGGCTGGGCACTGTACGCGGAGCGGCTGATGGACGAGCTGGGCTACCTGGCGGACCCGGAGGAGCGGCTCGGCTACCTGGACGCGCAGATGATGCGGGCGGCCCGGGTGATCGTGGACATCGGCATGCACCTGGAGCTGGAGATCCCCGCCGACTCGCCGTTCCACCCCGGTGAGCGGTGGACTCCGGAGCTGGCGCAGGAGTTCTTCGGCGCGCACAGCAGCCGGCCCGCGGACTTCGTGGAGAGCGAGCTGACCCGGTACCTGACGATTCCGGGCCAGGCGATCGGCTACAAGCTCGGTGAGCGGGCGTGGCTGCTGGGCCGGAAGAAGGCGCGCGAGCGGCACGGCGACGCGTTCGACCTGAAGTCCTGGCACATGGCGGCGCTGTCGCAGGGCTCGCTGGGCCTGGACGACCTGGTGGACGAGCTGGCCCAGCTCTGACACTCCGGCTCTGACGTCCCGGCTCTGACACTCCGGCTCTGACGTCCCGGCTCCGACGTCATGGCTCTGACGTCATGGCTCCGACGCCCGGGGCCCGGTACCCGGCGAGGCCCGTGCGGTGACGGCCGCGCGGGCCTCGCCGCCGGTGTGACCGGGCCGGCCCGGTCGGAGCCGACGGCGTCCATCCGTGCGGGTACGCGGCGAGCGCGAGCCCGTACGGGCGCCTCCTGGTGGCGCGGGCCGGGCGAAGGCGGCTAGCTGGTTGCCGGGGGCCGATGCGGAGAGGCGGGCCGGGCATGCAGGAGAAGGGGCCGGGGCAACGGGCACTGGAGACTCCGCGCGCCGCGGGCTTGGCCGGAGTCGTCTTCGCGCTGCTCCTGGCGGCCGCGATCGTCCTGGTCAGGCTGGGCATCCCGGAGGGGGCCGACGCGGACACCGCGCAGGGCTTCACGGACTCGTGGCGGCGCGGCGCCCTGCGGACGGCCCTCGCGCTGGTGCCGTTCGCCGGCATCTTCTTCCTGTGGTTCGTCGGCGCGGTCCGCTCGCACGTCGGCGCGGTCGAGGACAAGTTCCTCGCCACCGTCCTCCTCGGCAGCGGGCTGGTCTTCACCGCCACGATGTTCGGCGCCGCCGCGGCGGCGGATGCCGTGCTCGCGGTGGCGCATCCCGCCGGCGCGCTGCCGAGGCCGGCCGCCTGGGACTTCGGCCGCCACCTGGCGTACAACCTGATGACGGGGTACGCCATGCGGATGGCGGCCGTCTTCGTGTCGTCCATGTCGGTGATCGGCCGCCGCCTCGAGGTGCTGCCGCGCTGGCTGACGATCGTCGGCTTCCTCACCGCCCTGACGCTGCTCTTCGTCTCGCCGAACGTGCCCTGGGCGGAACTCGTCTTCCCCGCGTGGTCCCTGCTGCTCAGCGTGCACATCCTTGTCGCGGCCCGGCGGCCCCGGCCGGCGACGGCCGGATGACCTCCCGCCCGCCGTCGGTCCCTCACCCGATCGGCGTGCGTGGCGCGCGGCCACCCCGCCTCGGCTCGCATGCTGGCGGGCGGGGGACGACCGCCGTCCGGGGGCGCCCGCGGGAGCCGCGTGGTGCGCACCGGACCTGCCACCGAAAGAGCGGAGCGTCGATGAGGCTCGTCGTCGATCTCAACAAGTGTCAGGGGTACGCCCAGTGCGCGTTCCTCGCGCCCGACGTCTTCGCCATGCACGGCGATGAGTCGCTGCTCTACAACCCCCGCGCGGACGAGGAGCAGCGGGAACGGCTGGCGCGGGCCGTCGCCGCATGCCCGGTGCAGGCGATCACGGCGGACGGGTCGGACGGTGCCGTGGGCGGGCCCGGGGCCGGTTCCGCCGAGGAGGCGTCCGATGGCCGCTGACTACGTGCAATGGCTCAGGCGCGAGGGCCGGATCGTGATCGTGGGGGCCTCGCTGGCCGGCCTGCGGGCGGCCGAGACCCTGCGCGCCGAGGGCTTCACCGGTGAGCTCACGCTGATCGGTGACGAACCCTACGAGCCGTACGACCGGCCGCCGCTGTCCAAGTCCGTGCTGCTGGGCATGGCGTCCCCGCACCACACCGAGCTGCCCCACCGCTGGGAGATCGACGCCAAGTGGCGGCTCGGCGTGGCGGCGACCGGTCTGGATCTGACGGACAAGCGGGTCCGGCTGGCCGACGGTGACGAGGTGGAGTACGACCGGCTGCTCATCGCGACCGGTGTCCGCGCCCGGCCGTGGCCGAAGGAGGAGGAGGCCCGGCTGGACGGGGTCTGCCTGCTGCGGACGCGGGAGGACGCGGCCGAGCTGTACCGGCGGCTGAAGGCGGGGCCGCGCCGGGTGTTCGTCATCGGCGCCGGATTCGCCGGGTCGGAGGTCGCCTCGGCATGCCGGGAGGCGGGCATCCCGGTCACCGTGGCGGAGCGTGCGGGCGCGCCGCTGGTGGGCGCGCTCGGCGGAGTGATCGGCGCGGTCGCGGCCGACCTCCAGACCGAGAACGGTGTGGATCTGCGCACCCATGTCACGGTGACCTCGCTGGAGGGTGACTCGGTCGGCAGGGTGCGGGCCGTGCATCTGTCCGACGAGAGTGTGGTCGAGGCGGACGTGGTGGTGGTCTCGCTGGGTTCGGTGCGGAACACGGAGTGGCTGGCCGGGTCGGGGCTGGGCGCCGGGCCCCGGGGCATCGCCTGTGACGCGGGCTGCCGTGCCTTCGACTTCCGGGGCATCGTCACGGACGACGTCTTCGTGGCGGGCGATGTGGCGCGCTCCCCGCACGCGCTGTTCGGTTACCAGTTCCTCTCCCTGGAGCACTGGGGCAATGCCGTCGCCCAGGCGGAGACCGCGGCGCACAACATGATCTGCCACGGCGTCGACCGGCGGCCGCACCTGTGGATGCCGGCCTTCTGGTCCTCGATGTTCGGCGTGAACATCAAGTCGGTCGGGGTGCCGCCCATGGGCGACCAGCTCATGATCACGCAGGGCTCGCTGGCCGAACGCCGGTTCGCGGGGGTGTACGGCCATCAGGGCCGGGTCGTCGCCGCCGTGACGTTCGACAACGCCCGGTGGCTGGAGTTCTACCGGCGGCAGATCGAGCGGGGCGCGCCGTTCCCGGTGGAGTTCCCGACGATGGACCGGCGTCCCGAAGGCCGGCAACCGATGGCCGCCGACTTCCCCGACCCCTCCCTGCCGACCCACGGCCCCATGGTGACCCTCAGCGGATACTCACCGGCCGACCAGCAGCTGGTCTTCCACCCCTCCCGGCACTGACCGCCGCCCGGCCCGAACGCTCCAAGGACCTGTCATGACGCAATCCTCGCTGGTGCGCCAGATCACCGATTTCGCCAACCGCGCCGACCCGTACCCGCTGTACGAGGAACTCCGCAGGACTCCGGTACTGCACGAGGAGGAGGGCGGTCCCTACGTCTTCAGCTCGTACTACGACATCGAGGCCCTGCTGCACGATCCCCGGCTCAGCTCCGACGCCGCCAACATCACCGCCGCCGGCGAAGACGAGATGGCCCAGGCGGAGAGCGGGGGGCTGCCGCCGTCGTTCCTGCGTCTGGACCCGCCGGAGCACGACCGGCTGCGGCGCATCGCCAACAGCGCCTTCGGGCCGCCGCACCGGCCCCGCCGGATCGACAACCTGCGCCCCGAGATGGCCACCGTCGTCACCGGGCTGATCGACGGTTTCGGGGACGCGCGCCGGATCGACCTGGTCGACCAGTTCGCCTACCCCTTCCCGGTGACGGTGATCTGCCGGTTGCTCGGTGTGCCCCGGGAGGACGAGCCGCGGTTCCGCTCCTGGGTCGATCCGCTCGTCGCGACGCTGGACCCCGGGACGCGCCAGGCGGCGGACCCCGAGTTCGTGAAGACGGCGCAGGAGGCGCGGATGCAGCTCGGCATGTACCTGGCCGGGCTGGTCGAGGAGCGCACCAAGGAGCCGCAGGACGACCTGCTGTCCGACCTGGTGAGCAGTCGTGGTCCGGACGGCGCCATGACGATGATGGAGGTGCTCAGCACCGCCGTGCTGCTGCTGATCGCCGGTCACGAGACGACGGTCAACCTGATCACGAACGGCATGCTCACCCTGCTGCGCCACCCGGACGTCCTCCAGAGGCTGCGGGAGGATCCGGGCCTGTCGGTGAAGATCGTGGAGGAGCTGCTGCGCTACGAGCCGCCGGTGCAGATCGTGCCGCAGCGCACCAACATCACCGACATCGAGGTGCGCGGGGTGACCATCCCCAAGGGCTCGCGGATCTGGCTCGTGCTGGCCGCGGGGAACCGGGACCCCGAACGCTTCAAGGATCCCGAGCGCTTCGACCCGGACCGGGGGGACATCCAGCACCTCGGTTTCGGCAGCGGCATCCACAGCTGCTTCGGCGCTCCGCTGGCCCGGCTGGAGACCCAGCTCGCCCTGTCCGAGCTGGCCCGGCGGCTGGAGAATCCCCGCCTGGTCGAGGATCCGCCGCCCTACCGGCAGAACGCCGTGCTGCGCGGCCCCCGGCACCTGAACATCGCCTTCGACGCGCTGCGCTGACCGGACGCAGGAGCGCGGGCCACGGCGTGCCCGGCGCCGACGGCGAAACGGCGCCGGGCGCGGTGGCGCTCGTGCGGCCCCGGGCGGCGGGTGTCAGCAGCCGCAGTCGCCCGTCACGGGTGCCGTCAGCGGGTCGGCGTCGCGGTGGGCCGGGCCCTGCCAGGTCTCGTAGGCGAAGCCCTCGCGCGCCCAGTACTCGAAGCCGCCGAGCATCTCCTTGACCTGGTAGCCGAGTTCGGCGAGGGCGAGGGCGGCGCGGGTGGCACCGTTGCAGCCGGGGCCCCAGCAGTAGGTCACCACCGGCACGGACTTGTCGAGGAGCGCTTCGGCCTGCTCGGGGACGAGCGCGGTCGGCAGGTGGACGGCGCCGGGGATGTGGCCCTGGTCCCAGGACTCGGTGGAGCGGGAGTCCACGACGACGAAGCCGGGGTCGCCGCCGGCCGCGAGCGCGGCGGCGACGTCGGAGACGTCGGCGTGGAAGGCCAGGCTGGCGCGGAAGTAGGCAGCGGCCTCGGCGGGGGCGGCGGGGGCGACGCGCAGGACGGGGTTCTCCGAAGTCGTGTTGATCATGACTGGAAATCTACGGCTCGTGCGCCGCCCGCTGAAGGGAGGATCCACCGGCTTACCCTTGCCCGGCCGGGGATTCCCCTGCTATCCATCCGGGATGACCGTGTATTCCCCGGACGCCACCGACTGGCGCATCCTCGAAGTCCTCCAGCGCGACGGACGGGCCAGCTACGCCGAGCTGGCGCGCGCCGTGTCCATGTCGCCGAGCGCCGTCACCGAGCGGGTACGGCGGCTCGAGGAGGCGGGCGTGATCCAGGGGTACGCGGCGGTGGTCGATCCCGAGCGGCTGGGCCTGCCGATCCTGGCGTTCGTGCGGCTGCGCTACCCGAACGGCAACTACAAGCCGTTCCACGACCTGGTCGCCGCCACCCCCGAGATCCTGGAGGCGCACCACGTCACGGGCGACGACTGCTTCGTCATCAAGGTCGCCACGCGGTCCATGTCCCATCTGGAGGAGGTCTCCGGGAAGATCGGCGCGCTGGGCTCGGTGACGACCAGCGTCGTCTACTCGTCCCCGCTGACACGGCGACCGCTGGGCCGCTAGGCCGGGCCCCGCTGCCGCAGCGTCGATCCCGATCTGCCCTTGACGACCTCCAGCTGGGCGTAAACGCGGCGGCGCAGGTCGGCGACATGGCTGACGATGCCCACGCTGCGGTCGCGTTCGCGCAAGCCGTCCAGGACGTCCAGGACCTCGTCCAGGGTCTGGTCGTCCAGGCTGCCGAAGCCCTCGTCGATGAAGAGGGTGTCCAGCCGGACGCCGCCCGCCTCGTCGGTGACGACGTCGGCGAGGCCGAGGGCGAGCGCGAGGGAGGCGAAGAAGGTCTCGCCGCCGGACAGGGTCGCGGTGTCCCGTTCCCGTCCGGTCCAGGCATCGACCACGTGCAGCCCGAGCCCGCTGCGTCCGCGCCCGGTGCGGTCGTCGGAGTGGACGAGGGTGTAGCGGCCCGACGACATGCGCTGGAGGCGGACGGTCGCGGCGGCGGCGACCTGTTCGAGCCGGGCGGCCAGGACGTACGACTCCAGGCGCATCCGGCGTTCGTTGTCGGCGGAGGTGCCCGCGGTGAGGGCGGCGAGCCGGGCCACCCGGTCGTACTCCTCGCGCACCGGGGCGAGCCGCCGTACGGCCTCGGCGGCCCGGGCGGAGAGGCGGTCCAGCTCGGTGCGGCAGCGGGCGGCGGCGTCGCGTGCGGAGGCGGCCTCGCGCAGCCGCCGTTCCGCGCCGGCCGCCGTCCGCTCGGCCGTGGCCGGGTCGGCGGGCGGCTGCTGGGCGGCCGCGGCGGTGCCGGCCTCGGAGAGGACCGCGCGGACGGCGGCCTCCTCCTGCTGCCAGGCGTCCAGGCGGTGCTGGAGCTCGCGGTGGGCGGCGGGGTCGAGGAGGGCCGCCGCGGCGGCCTGCGGGGTGTCGAAGCCGGCCCGGTAGGCGGCGTCGGCGAGGCGGGCGTCGGCGTCCTTCAGCCGCTGGGCCGCGTCCTCGGCGGCGCGCACGGCGTCGGCGGCGTCGGTGATCCGTGTCGCGAGCCGCTCCAACTCCGCCGCGCGCGCGGCCACGCTCCCGGCGCTGCCGCGCGCCTGATCCAACTCCGCTTCCAGCAGGGCGTGTTCGCGCTCCAGGGTCTCCCGCCGGGTGAGCCGGGAGGCGACCCGTACGGCGGCCTGCTGGCGGTCGGCGAGCCGCTGCTCGCGCTCCCGCTCGGCCCGCCGCAGCTGCTCCTGGGCGGCGTGCAGGGCGGAGGCGTCGCGGCGGGCGCGGGCGTACTCCTGCTCCAGTTCGCCGGCCTCGGCGGCGAGCCGGGCGGTGGGGGTGTCGCCGGCCTCGGCGGTGGCGGCGGCCAGGGCCTCGCGGACCACGCCGAGGCGCCGCTCGGCCTCGGTGCGCTGTTCCTCGGCCCGTTGGCCGGCGGCGAGGGCGCGGTCCTCGGTCTCGCGGTCGACGTGCCCGGCGACCTTGCGGGCGGGGGCGGGGTGTTCGGTGGCTCCGCAGACCGCGCAGGGCTCGCCGGTGGTGAGGTGGGCGGCCAGCTCGGCGGCGATGCCGTTCAGGCGCTGTTCCTTGAGGTCGAGCCAGTGGGCCCGGGCGTCGAGCGCGCGCTGTTCCGCCGTGCGCGCGTGCTGCCGGGCCTGGTCGAGGTCGGCGGCGAGCTGGTCGCGGGTGCGGGCCGCGTCGAGCCGCCGCTGCATGGGGACGCGCTGGACGGCGAGCTGTTCGGCGCGGGTGGCGGCCTCCTGGGCGGCGTCGATCCGGGTCTGGAGGGCCGCGCGGGTGCCCTCCCAGTCGGCGAGCCAGGCGTCGGCCTCGCGCAGGACGTCCTCGTCGGCGCGCTCCTGCCGGTCCAGTCCGGCCCACTCGTCGGCGAGTTCGGCGAGCCGTCGCTCGGCGCGCCGGGCCGCGTCCAGACCGCCCAGCTCCTCGGCGGCCCGGCGGGCGGCGGCGGTGAGGCCGCTCGCGCCCGCGTCGGCGCAGGAGCCGGGGAGCAGTGCGCGCGCGTGTGCCTCGGCTTCCGCGGCCCGGCGGTGTTCTCTGTCGGCCTGCTCGCGCAGCTCCAGCGCGGGCGCGACGGCCTCCGCCTTGCGGGCCCGCTCCATGCGCTCCTGTGCCTCGCGGTGGGCGCCGGCCCGCTCCTGAAGGCGCTCGGCGCGCTGCCGGGCCTCGGCGAACCGGCCTTGGAGCCGGGCGAGTTCGCGTACGTCGTCCAGGGCGCGCCGGGCCGCGGCGTGGGCGGACTCGGCGGCGGTCAGGCGGCAGTGGGCGACGGTCAGGCGTTCCCGGGCGGTGCTGCGGGCGACGGCGGCGGCGCCGAGGACGGCCTCGGCCAGGCCCGGGTCGCCGGGGACCAGGTCGGGCAGCTCCATGGCGTCGCCCGCCTCCTGCTGCATGCGGTGGGCGTCGGCGAGCAGGGCCGTGTCGCCCTCGCGCACGCGTGCCTCGGTGGCGCGGCGGCGTTCGGCGAGGCGCTTCTCGACGTCGGCGAAGCGCTGGGTGTCGAAGAGGCGGCCGAGCAGCTTGCCGCGGGCCTCGGCGTCGGCGCGCAGGAAGCGGGCGAAGTCGCCCTGGGGCAGCAGGACGACCTGGCAGAACTGCTCGCGGCTCATGCCGAGCAGTTGCTCGACCTCGGTGCCGATCTCCTGGTGGGAGCGGCTGAGGTCCTTCCAGGCGGCGGCCCGGGCGTCGTACTCGCGCAGCCAGGTCTGGGCCTTGTCGACCGTCATGCCCTTTCCGCGCAGCTTGGGCCGCTCCCACGGAGGCTGCCGGGTGATCTCCAGCCGGCGTCCTGCGACGGTCAGTTCGAGGCGGACCTCGGTGCGGGTGCCCGGCCGGGCGTGGTCGCTGCGCAGGTGCATGCCCTGGCTGCCCTGCCGGGCGCCGGGGACGGAGCCGTAGAGGGCGTAGCAGACGGCGTCCAGGACAGAGGTCTTGCCCGCGCCGGTGGGGCCGTGCAGCAGGAAGAGACCGGCGGCGGACAGGACGTCGAAGTCGACGGTCTGGGAGCCGCCGAAGGGCCCGAAGGCGGTGATGTCGAGCCGGTGCAGCCTCACCGGGCCACCTCCCGTACGGCGGCGTCGGCGCGCACGGCGTCGAACGCCTCGCGCAGCACGGCCGCCTCGTGGTCGTCGGGGCCGGCGCCGCGCACATGGGCGACGAAGTCCTGGGCGATCTGCTGGTCGCTGCGGCCGGCGAGGCGGCGGGCGTACGACACCCGGGGGTCGTCCGGGGCCCGCTCGGGGGCGAAGACCAGGCTGAGGGTGTGCGGGAAGCGCTCGGTGAGCCGGGCCATGGGGTCGGCCGGGCGGACCGGGTCGGTGAGGGTGGCCTCGACCCAGGCGTCCTCGTGGCGGGTCAGCTCCGGGTCGGCGAGGAGGTCGTCCAGGGTGCCGCGGATGCGGGCGAGCGGGCGCGGCACCGGGCAGTCGAGGCGCTCGGCGGTGACCGAGCCGGCCGCATCCAGGTCGATCAGCCACATGCTCTTGCGGTGGTCGGTCTCGGAGAAGGAGTAGGCGAGTGGCGAGCCGGAGTAGCGCACGCGCTCGGTGATGGTCTGGCAGCCGTGCAGATGGCCGAGCGCCACGTAGTCGACGCCGTCGAAGATCCCGGCCGGTACGGCGGCCACCCCGCCGACGGTGATGTCCCGCTCACTGTCGCTGGCCTGGCCACCGGTGACGAAGGCGTGGGCGAGGACGACGGAACGGGTGCCCGGCGCGCGCGTGGCGAGGTCGGCGCGGACGCGGCCCATGGCGGCGCCGAGCACGGCCTCGTGGTCGGCCTTGTCGACGGCGAACTCGTCCTTCGCCAGGGCCGGTTCGAGGTAGGGCAGGCCGTAGAACGCGACGTCGCCGTGGGCGTCTTGGAACACGACCGGGGTGCCGGCGGCGGACGGTTCGGTGCGCAGGTGGATGCCCGCGCGGTCGATGAGTCCGGCGCCGACGCCGAGGCGGCGGGCCGAGTCGTGGTTGCCGGAGATCATCACCGTGGGCACGCCGAGGTCCGCGAGACGGTGCAGGGCGGTGTCGAACAGCTCGACGGCGGCGAGCGGCGGCACCGCACGGTCGTACACATCGCCCGACACGACCACCGCGTCGACCTCGCGCTCACGCACCGTGGTGACGAGGTGACCGATGAACTCGGCCTGGGCCCCGAGCAGGTTCGCCCGGTGGAAGGCCCGGCCGAGGTGCCAGTCGGACGTGTGCAGGAGTCGCATGATTCCCGAGACTAACGGCCGGGTCTGACATCACGGGCGGTTACTCCCGTACCAGCCCGTCACGACCCGTACATCTCAGGGGCGTTATGCCCGATTCGTCACAATTATCAGGCGTCTCCGTAGGCTTCGCCGCCCAGTTCGAAGCCGGCCGTGCCCGCCGTCACATCGGCGAGCCAGGCACGGAACGCGTCCACGTCGGCGTCCGGCAGCCCGATCTCGATGGTGACGGCCTCGCCGTAGCGCACGTCGCGCACCTCGCGCCCGGTGGCCCGCAGGTCGTTCTGGACCTTGCCCGCCCGCTGGTGGTCGACGGTCACCGTGGCCAGCCGGAAGCGGCGCCGGGTGAGCGTGCCGAGCTCGTCCAGGGCCTCGCCGACCGAGCCGCCGTAGGCGCGGATCAGTCCGCCCGCGCCGAGTTTCACGCCGCCGTAGTAGCGGGTGACGACGGCGACGACGTACCGCATGTCACGGCGCAGGAGCATCTGGAGCATGGGGACGCCGGCGGTGCCGCCCGGTTCGCCGTCGTCGCTGGCCTTCTGCACGGAGGCGTCGGCGCCGATGACGTACGCCCAGCAGTTGTGGGTGGCGTCGGCGTGCTCCTTGCGCACGGCGGCGATGAAGTCCTGCGCCTCCTGCTCGGTGGCGGCCGGGGCGAGGGCGCACAGGAAGCGGGAGCGGTTGATCTCGGTCTCGTGCACGCCCGCGCGGGCGACTGTGCGGTACTCGTCCTGCATCCCGCCAGCCTATGTGAACGCCGGGACGCCTCCCGGCTACCTCTTCTTGTTGCCGCGCGGCACCGTGAACGAGGTCAGCAGCGCCGCGTCCGGGGCGAGGGCCGGCCAGCCGGTGCCGTGCCAGGTGAGCACGGCGATCGCGGAGGTCGGGAACTTCGTCCGCACCCGGTCCAGCGTGTCGTCCAGACCGTCCGCGGCCAGCGCCAGCACCAGCTCCTCGAGGCCGGGGTTGTGCCCGATCAGCAGCAGCGTCCGCACGTGCGCCGGCACCTCGTGGACGACCGCCAGCAGCTCCGGTACGCCGGCCGCGTACAGCCGCTGGTCGTAGTGCACCGGCGGCGGAGTGGCCCACTCGGCGGAGACCAGCTCCCAGGTGCGGCGGGCGCGTACGGCGGTGGAACACAGGGCGAGGTCGGGCAGGGAGCCGGCGGCGGCGAGGGCGCGTCCGGCAGCTGGTGCGTCCCGCCGCCCGCGCGGGGCGAGCGGCCTGCGGTGGTCCTCGACGCCCTGGGGCCAGGCGGACTTGGCGTGCCGCAGCACCACCAGCCGGCGCAGCGGGCCCGCGCCCGCCGGGTGGTTCACGCGGGGCTCCCGAGGTCGCGCGCCAGGTCGAGGGCGAGCAGGCGGTCGGCGTAGGCGTAGGTCTCGAAGCGGGCGCCGTCGGGGACACCGGGCGCGCTCTCCACATCGCGCAGGACGCCGAGCACCGCGGGCAGGTCCAGGTCGTCCTCCCAGGCGGCGCGCAGCCGCTCCCGCACCTCGCCGGGCACCGGGCGCGAGGGCCGCCGCGCCCAGCCGGCCACGGCCCGCCGCCACCGGGCGAGGCTCCGCGCGGCGTCGTCCAGCGCGGCCCGGTCGAGCCGCACGGGTTCGCTCCGCGGCACGGCGAGCAGGGCGAGCCGGAGGGCCGAGGGGTCGGAGAGGAGCACCGGCAGCGCGGAGGAGGAAGCGGGATCGGCCACGGTGTCCGAGGCATCACCGAAAACGGCACCGGGCCTCCGCCCCGCATCGCCGGAAGCGGCACCAGACCTCCCCACCGCCTCACCGGCGGCGGCACCAGACCTCCCCACCGCCTCACCGGCGGCGGCACCAGACCTCCCCACCGCCTCACCGGCGGCGGCACCGGGTCTTCCCGCCGCCGCCCCGTCCGTTCTCCCGGTCTCCGTGCCGGTTCCCTCCGTCCACTCCGCCGGCGCCACCGACACCACCGGCCCCTGCCCCGGTGTGTTCTCGAAGCCTCCCTGCGCCACATGGATGGCCTGGGCCTCCCCCAGGCCGGAGGCGAGGTCGCGGCCGTCCTCGAAGGGGCGGATGGCGAGTCGCATGGCGGCCGTGCGGAGCTCGGGCTGGTCGCGGGGTGCCGTGAGGATCGTCCAGACCGGGGTGCCGCCCAGTTCCAGGGCCCGGACGAGCAGGTCGGCGGTGAGCAGCACCCGCAGGGCCGTCGGATCGAGGCCGGAGGCGTGGGCCTCGATGCGGGTCAGGCCGCGGCGGGCGGGCGCGGCGGGGACGGGCTCACCGGTTCGAGCGTCGAGGATGCGCAGCACGGGCCGAGCGTAGGCGGGCGGGCGGCCGTATGCAGGCAGCTTGCGCCGATTCCGGTCAGCGTGGCGGGGTACGGCGGGAATCGGCACCCACCCTGGTGCCGTTGCCCCGGCACACAGTTCCCGCAGCCCGAGGAGGCGGCCGATGTACGGCGACGACGCGACGACCCGCAGGATCCTGACCGACCTGGGAGACACCTGGGCCGTGGTCGGCCTGTCCGCGAACCGGAGCCGGGCCGCCTACGGGGTGGCCCAGGTGCTCCAGCGGTTCGGCAAGCGGATCGTGCCGGTGCACCCGAAGGCCGAGCCCGTGCACGGGGAGCGGGGCTACGCCTCCCTCGCGGACATCCCCTTCGACGTGGACGTGGTGGACGTCTTCGTCAACAGCGCGCTGGCCGGTGCGGTGGCCGACGAGGCCGCGGCCCGCGGCGCGAAGGCGGTGTGGTTCCAGCTCGGGGTCGTCGACATGGCGGCCTACGAGCGGACCCGTGCGGCGGGCCTGGAAATGGTCATGGACCGGTGCCCAGCGATCGAAATTCCCCGCCTGACCGTGTGACTGTTCTCCTTCATCACAATTCTCCGCTGAATATTGACATTCGCCGGACCCGTCTGACCTGTACGAAGGCTGTGCCCAAGACAGACAAGATCCTGGGTCAAGTTTTGTAAAACAGTCTTTTGTGGGCGGGCAACGTCTTCCTAGCCTGTGGCCTCATTGCTCGTTAATCCTGCGTTCATGAACTGAGAGGCCACTTGACATGGCGAAAGTCGACGCCCTGCCACAGGCCAAGACGGAGTCCGACGGTCTGCGCCGAGATGTCGGACTGATCGGCCTGATGTGGGCCTCCGTCGGCTCCATCATCGGCTCCGGCTGGCTGTACGGCGCCGAGAAGGCCGTCGTCGTCGCCGGCCCCGCGGCGATCATCTCCTGGTTGATCGGCGCGGTGGCGATCGTGCTGCTGGCGCTCGTGCACGCCGAGCTCGGCGGCATGTTCCCGGTGGCGGGCGGCACGGCCCGCTACCCGCACTACGCGTTCGGCGGCCTGGCCGGCATGTCCTTCGGCTGGTTCGCCTGGCTCCAGGCGGCCACCGTGGCCCCGATCGAGGTCGAGGCCATGATCGGTTACGCCGGTCACTGGCAGTGGGCCCAGGGCCTTCAGCACGCCGACGGAACACTGACGACCAGCGGTTTCGTCACGGCCGTCGCCCTGATGGCGGTCTTCGTCGGCGTCAACTTCTTCGGCGTCCGCGCTCTGGCCCACACCAACAGCGCCGCGACCTGGTGGAAGATCGCCGTCCCGCTCGGGGCGATCTTCATCATCGCCGCGACCAACTTCCACGCGAGCAACTTCACCTCGGAGGGCTTCGCGCCGTTCGGCGCCCAGGGCATCCTCGGCGCCATCAGCTCCAGCGGCATCATCTTCGCGCTGCTCGGCTTCGAGCAGGCGATCCAGCTGGCGGGCGAGAGCCGGAACCCGAAGCGGGACCTGCCGCGGGCGACCCTCGGCTCGGTCGCGATCGGCGCCGTGATCTACGTCCTCCTCCAGGTCGTGTTCATCGCCGCGCTGCCGCACACCTCCTTCGCGCACGGCTGGGCCAAGCTGGACTTCCCCGGCATCAGCGGTCCCTGGGCGGGCCTGGCGACCCTGGTGGGCCTGGGCTGGCTGGGCTGGGTGCTCTACGTCGACGCGATCATCTCGCCCGGCGGCACCGGCCTGATCTACACCACCGCCACCTCGCGCGTCTCCTTCGGCCTGGCCAAGAACGGCTACGCGCCGAAGGCCTTCGCCAAGACCGACAAGCGCGGCGTGCCGTGGTTCGGCCTCATCATGTCGTTCGTCACCGGTGTGATCTGCTTCCTGCCCTTCCCGAGCTGGCAGGAGCTGGTCGGCTTCATCACCTCGGCGAGCGTGCTGATGTACGCGGGCGCCCCGCTGGCCTACGGCGTCTTCGCCGACCGCCTGCCGCACCTCGAGCGCCCCTACCGGCTGCCTGGCGGCAAGATCATCTCGCCACTGTCCTTCGTGGTGGCCAACCTGATCATCTACTGGGCCGGCTGGGACACCCTGTGGCGGCTGGGCTTCGCGATCCTGCTCGGCTACGTGCTGCTGGGCTCCTACGCCTGGTACGCCACGGCCACGGGGAAGCCTGACGCGCCCCGCATGGACTTCAAGGCCGCGCAGTGGCTGCCCGGTTACCTGCTGGGCCTGGGCCTGATCTCCTGGCTGGGCACCTTCGGCGGCCAGGGCACCATCCCGCTGTGGTGGGACATCCTGGTCGTGGCGGCCTTCTCGGTCGGCATCTACTACTGGGCCCGGGCCGTCGCCTCGAAGCCCGAGGCGATCGAGCGCAGCATCGACGAGGTCGTGGTCACGGACGCGCCCGCGCACTGACCCACTCCCGCGTCACCCACGGTGTCCCGTCGGCTCTGCTGACGGGACACCGTCATAATGCTCGCGTGACCTCACCCTCCCCCCACCCCAACTCCCCTGCCGCCGACCGGTTTCCGGTCGTCATCGTGGGCGCCGGACCGGCCGGCCTGACCGTCGGGAACATCCTGCGCGCCGCGGGCGTCGACTGCCTGGTACTGGAGGCCGAGAGCCGGGAGTTCGTCGAACAGCGGCCACGCGCCGGGGTCATCGAGGAATGGGCCGTACGCGGCCTGGAACGGCGTGGCCTGGCGGGCAACCTGACGGCCCGCGCCCAGCGGCACACCACGTGCGAGTTCCGCTTCGACGGCCGCGGCCATCGCTTCGCCTACGGCGACCTGACCGGACGTCACCACTGGGTCTATCCGCAGCCGTTGCTGGTGACGGACCTCGTGCGGGAGTACGCCGACGTGCGCGGCGGCGAGATCCGCTTCGGCGTGCGGGACGTCCGGCTGCACGATGTGGACTCGGACCGGCCCTCCGTCTCCTACACCGACCCGGACAGCGGCGAGCGGCGGCTCGTGCACGCCGACTTCGTGGCGGGCTGCGACGGAGCCCGCGGGGCGAGCCGGGCGGCGCTGCCGGGGCACGCCCGGGTCTCCCGGCACGACTACGGCATCGGCTGGCTCGCGCTGCTGGCCGAGGCGCCGCCGTCCGCCGACTGCGTGCTCTTCGGCGTGCACCCCCACGGGTTCGCCGGGCACATGGCCCGCAGCCCCGAGATGACCCGTTACTACCTCCAGTGCCCGCCCGGCGACGACCCGGCCAACTGGCCGGACGAGCGAGTCTGGGACGAGCTCCAGCAGCGTCTGCGCGCGGCGGACCGCCCACCGCTGACCGAGGGCCGGCTGCTGGAGAAGCGCGTGCTGGACATGCACAACTACGTCGTCGAGCCCATGGCGTTCGGCCGTCTCTTCCTGGCCGGGGACGCCGCCCACCTCGTCGCGCCGATCGCCGCGAAGGGCATGAACCTCGCCCTGAACGACGCGTTCCTGCTCGGCGACGGCCTGGTCGCGTATCTGACGAAGGGCGACGGCACGGGCCTGGACGGCTACTCCGAGGCGTGTCTGCGCCGGGTATGGGACTACCAGGAGTTCTCGGAGTGGCTCTCGGAGATCTACCACGGCACGTCCCACGGCGACCCCTACCGCGCCGGCACCACGCTGGCCCGGCTGCGGCGGCTGTTCACCTCGCCGGCGGCGGCCGCGGCGTTCGCGGAGCAGTACCTCGGCACGGCCGGCGCGTTCTGAGCGCCCGACGGCACCCGGCTCACGGCTGCGCGTCGCCGGCCCGCTCGGCGAGGCGGTGGTCGGCCGTCTTCAGCGCCTCCTCCACCAGCCGGCGCACATGCCCGTGGCGGAGCGAGTAGATCACGCGGCGGCCCTCCTTCCGGGTGTCCACCAGGCCCGCCAGCCGCAGCCGGGCCAGGTGCTGGCTGACGGCGGGCCGGGCGGCACCGCACGCCTCGGTGAGCGTGGTGACGTCGGCCTCGCCGGCGGTCAGCGTGTGCAGCAGGGCGAGCCGGGTGCGGTCGCCCAGCAGGGCGAGGAGGTCGGCGGCGAGCGCGAACTGCTCCTCGCCCGGGGTGCGCTCGTGCGCATGGTGCGCAGGTGACAGGTGCATGCGTGCGCTCATACGCACATAATGGCTCCATGGGCGCCGTGCGTCCATCCGCCGCCCAGCGAAAGGGGATCGACGTGAGCGACCGCCACCCCGACGAGCACGGACCGCACGAGCACCGGCACGCGGACGGTGACCAACGGCACGGGCACGCCGCGCACGGCCACGCGCACGGCCACCCGCACAGGCACGGGCACGGGCATGGGCACAACGGGCCGGGGCACGGGCACGGCCTCTCCCCCGGCCTGCGCCACCGTCTCGCCCATCTGCTCACCCCGCACTCCCACGAGACCGCCGACAAGCTGGACCCGGCACTGGAGTCCTCGGCGCGGGGCATGCGCGCCCTGTGGGTGTCGCTGGCCGTGCTGGGCGCGACCGCGCTGGCGCAGGCGGCCGTGGTGGCCGTCTCCGGCTCGGTGGCGCTGCTCGGCGACACGGTGCACAACGCCGCCGACGCGCTGACCGCCGTCCCGCTCGGCATCGCCTTCGCGCTGGGCCGGCGGGCGGCGACCCGCCGGTTCACCTACGGCTACGGCCGGGCCGAGGATCTCGCGGGTCTGGTGATCGTGCTGACCATCGCCGCGTCGGCGGTCTTCGCCGGGTGGGTGGCGGTCGGGCGGCTGCTCGACCCGCGCCCGGTGGCCCACCTGCCGGCGGTCGCGGTGGCCGCGCTGCTCGGCTGCGCCGGGAACGAGTGGGTGGCCCGGTACCGGATCCGGGTGGGCCGGGAGATCGGCTCGGCCGCGCTCGTCGCCGACGGGCTGCACGCCCGTACCGACGGCTTCACCTCGCTGGCCGTGCTGCTGGGCGCCGGGGGCTCGGCGCTGGGCTGGCAACCGGCCGACCCGGTCGTCGGGTTGGCGATCACGGCCGCGATCCTGCTGGTGCTGCGGGACGCGGCGCGGGAGGTGTTCCGGCGGGTGCTGGACGCCGTCGACCCGGCGCTGGTGGACCGGGCCGAGCGGACGGTGCGCGAGGTTCCGGGGGTGCGCGGGGTGGGCGAGCTGCGGCTGCGCTGGATCGGGCACCGGCTGCGGGCCGAACTCGCGGTGGTGGTGGACGGCGAGGCGACTGTGCGGCAGGCGCACGCGATCGCCGTCGAGGCCGAACACGCCCTGTTGCACGCCGTACCGAGGCTGACGGCCGCCCTGGTGCACGCCGACCCGGCACCGGCCGAGGGGGAGGCGGACCCGCATCTGGCGCTGGCCCACCATGCGACGGCCTGAGGTCAGGCGACGCCCAGCCCCTCCAGGACGATCGCGCCGGGCAGTTCGGCGAGGGCCTTGCCCGGCACCAGCAGTTTGCCGCGCCGGCGACCGCTGCCGACCAGGACGTAGGGCAGGTCGACGACGGCCGAGTCCACCAGTACCGGCCAGCCGGTGGGCAGTCCGAGCGGGGTGATGCCGCCGTACTCCATGCCGGTCTCGCCGGTCGCCGTCTCCATCGAGGCGAACGATGCCTTGCGGGCGCCCAGTTGGCGTCGTACGGCGCCGTTGACGTCGACCCGGGTGGTGGAGGGAACCACACAGGCGGCCAGGGTGCTCTCGCCGGCCCGCTTGCCCGCGACCACCACGCAGTTCGCCGACTGCTCCAGCAGGTCGCGGCCGTAGTGCTCCACGAAGACGGCCGTGTCGGCCCACTGCGGATCGGTGTCGACATAGAGGATCCGGTCGGCCGGGACGGCGCCCTGCCAGTGGCGTACGGCATCGGCGACGGGAGCGGTCAGCTCGTCCAGGCAGTCGGGGGCGGGGGTGGCGGTGTCGAAGTCTCCGATGGGTGCGCGCATGGCCGCACGCTAGCAAGAGCCGCCCGCCCGCCGTGCCGGCGTCTCAGGGCACGGGCGGCACCGACACCGCCATCACCATCTCCATCGGCACCTCACCCCGATTGCCGTACTGGTGCGGGACGTTGGCCTCGAAGGAGGCGCTCGCCCCCGCCGGGACGCGGTACTCCTCACCTTCCACGGTCAGCGTCAGCTCACCGGCGGTGACGTGGACCAGCTCGACCGTGCCGCCGGGGTGCGGCTCGGAGGGGCTGCTCTCGCCCGGCATCAGCCGCCAGTCCCACATCTCCAGCGGTCCGGGCGCCTCGGTGCCGGCCAGGAGCCGGTTGTAGCTGCCGGCCTCGGTGTGCCACAGCCGTACGGCCCGTTCGGCGGGGACGATGCGGACCGTGGGGCCCTGGTCGTAGTCGAGGAGCGTGGTGACGCTGACGCCGAGCGCGTCGCCGATCTTGACGACCGTGCCGATGCTGGGATTGGTCCGGGCCTGCTCGATCTGGATGAGCATGCCGCGGCTGACACCGGCCCGGGCGGCCAGCACGTCCAGCGTGAAGCCGCGCACCGCGCGCCAGTGCTTGACGTTGCGCGCCAGGGACTGGGTCAGGAGTTCGAGGTCCGACACGTTCTGTCCAATATCCGGGAAGTTCAATATTATGGTTAGCGCAGTTCAATTCACTGAACTACGGTGAGGTGCACCCGATCGTTCATCGAACTGTACTGCGAGGCCAGGCCGTGACAGCATTCTTCGCCCTCACCACCAGTCTCTTGTGGGGGCTGGCCGACTTCGGCGGCGGGCTGCTGACACGACGCACCCCGGCGCTGACCGTGGTGGTCGTCTCACAGGCGATCGCGGCGGCCGTGCTGGGCGCGATCGTGTGCGCTACGGGCGGCTGGAGCGAGGCCGGGCCCCGGCTGTGGTTCGCGTTCGCGGCCGGTCTGGTCGGACCGATGGCCCTGCTCTCCTTCTACAAGGCCCTGGCGCTCGGCCCCATGGGCGTGGTCTCCCCGCTCGCCACCCTCAGCGTCGCCGTGCCCGTCGGGGTGGGTCTCGCCCTGGGCGAGCGGCCGGGACTGCTCCAGGTCGCGGGCATCGCGGTCGCCGTCACCGGGGTCGTCCTGGCGGGCGGTCCGCAGCTGCGGGGCGCGGCCGTGCAGCGGCGCACGATCTGGCTCACGCTGGTCGCGGCGCTCGGCTTCGGCACCGTGTTCGCGCTGATCGCGGAGGCGTCGACCAATGTCACCGGCCTGTTCCTGGCCCTGTTCGTGCAGCGGCTGACCAACATCGCGGTGGGCGGGGCCGCGCTCGTCGCCGCGGTCCGGCGCGGTGGTGCCGCGGTACCGGAGGGCGGCTTCCCGTGGGCGTCGCTGCCGGCGCTGGCCTTCGTCGGGCTGGCCGACGTGGCGGCCAACGGCACGTACGCGATCGCCGCCCGGATCGGTCCGGTCACCGTCGCGGCCGTGCTGGCCTCGCTGTATCCGGTGGTGACCGCGCTGGCCGCCCGTGGCCTCCTCAGCGAGCGGCTGCGCGCGGTCCAGGCGGCGGGGGCGGGGCTGGCCCTGCTCGGCACGCTGCTGCTGGCCACCGGCTGAGCCGGCCCGCGTCAGCCCTCGGGCTCCAGCGCGGCGAGCCGCGCCACCGCCTCCTCGTCCAGGTCCGCCAGCGCCCGCAGTTGCTGAGGCGTCATGCCGTCCGGGATCGGCACCGGGGCCGGGGTCCGCAGCGGCGGCTGCCAGCCGTCCTCGGGCGTCCAGCGCCGTACGACCCTGGCCGGCGCCCCGGCCACCACCGCGTGGTCGGGCACCGTGCCCCGGACCACCGCGCCCGCCGCCACGACCACGTTGCGGCCGATCCGCGCCCCCGGCAGGATCACCGCGCCGGTGCCGATCCAGCAGCCCGGGCCGATCTCGACCGGTTCCATCCGCGGCCACTGCCTGCCGATGGGCTCGTGCGGGTCGTCGTAGGAGTGGTTGGTGGAGGTGACGTAGACGTACGGGCCGAAGTAGCAGTCGTTGCCGATCGTCACCGTGGTGTCGGCGATGACATGGCTGCCGCGGCCGAGGACCACGCCGTCGCCGATGCGCAGGATCGGGTCCGGGCCGAGGTCCAGGTCGGGCATCAGGCCCGCGGTGAGGGTGACCTGCTCGGCGATGATGCAGTACGAGCCGATGCGGATCCAGGGTTCGCCGAAGACCGTGCCGAGCGGGAAGGCCAGCCGGGTGCCTTCGCCGAGGGAACCGAAACGGAAGCCTGCCGGGTGCTCGGCGGTCACGGACCCGTTGCGCTGCACCCACGACCAGGCCGCGTGGACGGCTCGCTGGGCCAGGCCCTGCCGCCAGGATGAGAACGTGTTCTTGCGCTTCGGCACGAGCTCACGTTACTCATCGGTCGCTTCCGGTGAGAGGGCGGGCTGCTGTGATCTTTGCCCCACCCGGTGTCGTACCGTGCCGTGTACTGCCGACACGAGGAGACGGTGATGACGCAGAAGGCGCTGGTCGTGGGTATCGGGGGCAAGGAGCCGCAGATCGATCCGGAGGCGTTCGTGGCGCCCACGGCCTCCGTGATCGGGGATGTCACACTGCGCGCCGGGGCCAGTGTCTGGTACGGGGCGGTCGTACGCGGTGATGTCGAGAAGATCACCGTGGGGGCGCAGGCGAACGTGCAGGACAACGTCACCCTGCACGCCGATCCCGGGTTTCCGGTGACCGTCGGGGAACGGGTGTCCATCGGGCACAACGCGGTGGTGCACGGGGCGACCGTGGAGGACGACTGCCTGGTCGGGATGGGGGCGACCGTGCTCAACGGGGCGGTGATCGGGGCGGGGTCCCTGGTCGCGGCGCAGGCTCTGGTGCCGCAGGGAATGGTGGTGCCGCCGGGATCGCTGGTGGCGGGGGTGCCCGCGAAGGTGAAGCGGCCCTTGTCCGAGGAGGAGCGCGAGGGGGTCACCCTGAACGGCACGCTCTACGCCGAGCTGGCGAAGGCGCATCGCGGGGTGCACGAGTAGCGGTGCACGAGGTGGGGTGCACGAGGTGGGTGTACGAGGTGGGGCGCTTCAGTCCCCGGCGCTCACCGGTTCCGCTTCCTGCTGCTCCGCCTGGGCCTTCTTCGCCTTGCGCTTGAGGAGCAGCATCGAGGTGAGGCCGATCAGCAGGGCCGCCACCAGGCCCAGGTACGAGAAGCGCTTCAGCCAGTCCTCGGCGACGACGCCGACGTAGTAGATGACGGCCGTGGTGCCGCCGGCCCAGCAGATGCCGCCGAGGACGTTGGCCGTCAGGAACTTCCAGTACGGCATGTGCAGGACGCCCGCCAGGGGGCCGGCGAAGATGCGCAGGAGGGCGACGAAACGGCCGAAGAAGACCGCCCACATGCCCCACTTCTGGAAGGACCGCTCGGCGGTGGCCACATGGCCCGCGCTGAAGTGGCGTGGGAACTTCCTGCCGAGCCAGGCCAGCAGTGGGCGTCCGCCCTTGCGGCCGATGGCGTAGCCGATGGAGTCGCCGATCACCGCACCTGCGGTCGCGCAGGCGCCGAGGATCACCGGGTTGACGCCCGTGTGCTGCGAGGACATCAGCGCCGCGGAGACCAGGACGATCTCGCCGGGCAGCGGGATGCCCAGGCTCTCCAGACCGATCACCAGGGCCACCACGGCGTAGACGGCGGCCGCAGGCACCGAGTCGAGCCATTCCTGGACGTGCACCGCCGGTTCCTCCCCTGTCGCTGACCTTGCTCTCCGGCATACCGGGCCGTCGCATGCACAGCGCGCCCCAAGGGAAGGCTACCTGGTCGGCGGTGAACGGCCGCTTGCGCGCACCCTCCCGGCGGCACCGTCCCGCCCCCGCCCCCTACGTTCTCGGACATCCCGGTGTCACGCGGACGGGGAAGGCTCCCCGCGGTTTCGCCCGCCCGCTTCCCCCAGGTCCCCGTCAGGGGGCCCGTCATCGGCTACCGGGTGCTGACGGACTGGGTGCCGCTGCTGCCGGGGGCGCCGGTGCTGTCGGGGCTGATCCGCGCGAGGGTGCTGTAAGCCGGATGGTCGCCCACCGGCCCACCCGACCCGGGTGTCGGCGAGGTGCCCTCGGGGCGTTCATGCCGGGCTCTGCCGTCACCGGTCCCGGCGGCCCCCGTCTGCCCGGCTTTCCCGCCCGCCTGCCCGGCTCGGGTGTGGGTGGGGCGCCCTCGCAGGGATCAGTCGCGGCGGGCCACCAAGCGGTAGGCGTTGGACAGGCCCAGGTGGTGGGACAGGGGGCGGATCGCGAAGCGGTCGAGGAGTGTGGCGGTGAGGAGCGCGGGGACGCCGGCCAGGAGGAGCGCCGTGCGGGCGGCGCGGCGGAGGGCGCCGGGCGGCTCGGGGAGCCAGGGCGCGTCCTCACGCGGGGCGTTGTGGTCGAGCGCGAGCCAGACCGCGGCGAGCAGGTCGACCGGGTCGTGGGCTTCGGCGTGCTGTTCCGCGAGCACCGTGAACCCCCGCTCGGTGAGCCGGCGACGCAGGTTGGCGACCGGCATGAAGTGCAGGTGCTGCGGCTGGAGCCAGGGCAGCCACCAGCGGCCGAGGAGCCGGGCGTAGCGGCTCTCCGGGTCCGGCACCTCGATCAGGAGGTGGCCGCCGGGGCGTACCGTCTGGTGGGCGGCGCGCAGCTCGCGGTCGGGGTCGGTGCTGTGCTCCAGGTAGTGGAACATGCTCACCACGTCGTAGCGGGCGGTGAGTTCGGGTGCCAGGTCGGGAAACGCGCCGCGGTGGGCGTGGTCCACGCGGCCCTCGCGGGCGGCGAGTTCCACGCCGTCGGTGAAGTCGAGCCCGTCGAAGCCGGTGCCGGGCAGGACGGCGCGGGCGGCCGCGCAGAAGTGGCCGTGACCGGTGCCGACGTCCAGCCAGGTCTTCGGCGCGGGGTCGTACGGCAGCATCGCCTCGGCGCGGCCCCGGTACATCGCGCCGCGCCCGCCGAAAGTGCCGCTCATCCGCTGCTCGCCGAGCCCGTCGTAGAAGTCCCGGTAGTAGAACTCCAGTCCCTCGGCTGTCAGTCGAGGGTTCTGGAAGATGTGGTCGCAGTCGGCGCAGCGGTCCAGCGCGAAACGGCCGGGCTTGTGCTGGAGCAGGTCGGTGGTGCGCAGGCGGTGGGTGAGCCGGCCGGAGCCGCACCAGGGGCAGGTGGTACGCCGGGGCGCGAGGAAGCGGTCGGTGCCGCCGGCCAGATCGGCCTGGTAGCCGGGGCGCAGGGCGGCGATGCGGGCTGTCTTGTCTCGGGCGTCGCTCATCGGCTCTCCGCTGCCATTCGTTCGAGGTGGGCCGCCGCGGCCTGGGCACCGCCCGCCGCACGGAACGCGGCGCGGACCCGGGCGGCGGCGGCCCGGTGGGCGGAGTCGTGCAGGACGGTGTCGAGGGCCTCGCCCAGCCGGGCCGCGGTGGTGCGGCCGAACCGGACCCGGAGGCCCGCACCGGAGTCCACGACCTGTCCCGCGACCACCGGCTGGTCGTCCCGGATGGGCGCGACGACGAGCGGGACGCCGTGCCACAGGGCCTCGCACACGGTGTTGTGGCCCGCGTGGCAGACGACGGCGTCCATCCGCTCCAGCAGCGGGAGTTGAGGAACGGAGGGCAGGATCAGGACATCCTTGTCGTCCGCCGCCACGGGCAGGGTGCCGCCCGGGTCGGCGATCACCGCCTGGATCCGGTCGACGCGCTCGCGCAGCGCGGTGAGGCACGCCGTGAGGAAGCGGCCGCCGGCATCGTCGTTGGCCGTGCCGAGGCTGACCAGGACCTTGGACCGGCCGCGATCCAGCCAGGCCCAGGGGAAGTCCGGTCCGGCCGGGCGGCCGGCGAGCGACGGTCCGACGTAGTGGATGTGCGGTGCCAACGGCGCCTGGGGGCCGATGAGTTCGGGTGCGCTGAAGACCATCATGAGGTGGGGCGAGAAGCGCGGGTCGGCGGTACCGGACGGGTCGCCGATGCGGGCGCGCAGCTCGGTCAGGCACTCCCGCAGCCAGTCGGCGACCTTGGGCAGGCCGTCGTAGGCGCCGGTGAACTCGGCGGACGTGGTCGCCGAGGTGGCCCAGGGCAGCCCGAGGCGCTCGGCCACCAGGGCGCCGGCGAACGCCTGCTGGTCGGCGACGACGACGTCGGGGCGGACCGCCGCGGCGGCCGCACGGACGCCCGGCGCCATCGCGTCGGCCAGCGGCAGCAGGTACCACTCCCACAGGAACCGCAGCGCCTCCACGCCCCGGAGTTCCGGCGGCCGTACGGCGCCCGGGGCACCCGGCACCGGTCCCGCGCAGCCGAACACCTCGGCGTCCGGGCCCGCGAGCCGCCGCACCAGTGCCGGGTCGGCGCAGGCCCAGGCCACCCGGTGCCCGTGCGCGGCGAGCCGGGCGGCGACGCCGACGGCGGGGTTGATGTGCCCGGTCAGCGGCGGGACGACGAAGAGGAACCCGCTCACCGGACGCCCACCCTCGCCCGGACCAGCTCCAGGATGTGCGCGCCGACCGGGCCGGGCGCCTCGACCAGGACCGAGTGTTCGTGCCCCGGCAGGACGACCGCCCGGAAGTCCGTCAGCAGCCGCTGCTGCTCCGGCACCAGGTCCGCAAGATCGGAGTCGCCGCCGTACACGCCGAGGACCGGGCAGCGTACGGCTCTGATCTGGGCCTCGGTGAGCACCCGGCTGACGGGGATGTCCCGGCCGAGGGTGGTCTCGCGGGCGAGCCGGGCCGCGCCCTTGGCGAGGCGGGCGGTGTTGTGGCCGCGGTGGGCGGTGATCCAGGCGATCGCGTCCGGCTCGTTGTCCGCGAGCTCGGTCATCACCCGGCGCAGGATGCGGCCGAGTTTCGCGGCCCAGGCGGCCGTCGCCGGCTCGGACTCGATCAGGGTCAGACTGGCGACGCGGCCGGGGTGGCGGGCCGCGTAACCGAAGGCGACGGTGCCGCCGTAGGAGTTGCCGACCAGGTGCACGGGCCCGCCGATGCCCAGCCGGCCGAGGAGCGCCGTCAGGTCGTCGATGCTGTGGTCCAGGGTGTAGCCGTGCGGCGGGCGCTCGCTGCGGCCGTGGCCGCGCAGGTCGTACATGACGACGTCGAGTCCGGCCGCCGCGAACCCGGGGGCGACGGTGAAGTAATAGCTGGCCAGGCTGTCGGTGAGCAGCCCGTGGACCAGGACGATGGTGCCGTGCGGGGCGCGGCCGTCGGTGGGGCCGGTCCGCTGGACGTGCAGCCGGATGCCGCCGGCGTCGACCATCGCCATGGCTCAGCCCGCCTGGGTGGTCTTCAGGCTCCACACCACGTACTCCACGAGCCGGCCGACGGTCAGATCGATGATCTCGTCGAAGTCCATGCCGGCCAGGAACTCGGCGAGGTTGACCCGCCGCCCGTACCGCTCCTCCAGCAGGCCCGCCAGGGTGACGAGGTCGATGCTCTCCAGTTCCAGGTCGCAGTTGAAGGTGGTGGACATGCCGATCACCACGTCGTCGTCGCCGTACTCCGCCAGCACCGTGCGGAGCATGCCGGTGACGTCGGCGAGCACGGTGTCGGCGGTGGGCTCCGACGGGGCCGGCTGGGTGGGGTTCATCGGGCGTACTCCTCGGCTGGTGCGTCGGCTGCCGCACGGGCTGCGCCGTCGGCTGCCGGGCCGGCTGTCCGGTCGGTCGCCGCTTGCTCGGCCGCTGGTGCGTCGGGGTGTGCGTCGTCGACTCCGGGGCCCGTGGTCCAGGCCACCACATAGGCGCGTCGGGGCAGGGCGGCCGGGTTGTCCACCGGGGCGCAGCGCACGGTGTACGCGCGCTCCAGGCGGCCGGAGACCAGCAGCCGGCCGCCGTCCGGGGCGGCCTCCAGGACGGTGAAGTCCCGTGGGCGGCCGCCGAATCCGACGCCCTCGGCCTTGGCGACCGCCTCCTTGGCGGCCCAGAACCGGGTGAACCACACGGCTTCCGGCTCGCCGCCTTCCGCGCACCGGGCGCGCAGGAGCCGCAGCTCGGGCGGGCCGAGCGCGGTGGTGAGGGTCGCCGGGTCGCGCTCGCCGACCTCCTCGATGTCGATGCCGGGGCCGGGACGCGGCGAGTGCGGCCGGACGATCGCCACGGCCGCCTCGGCCCGGTGGGCGAGCGAGACGTCTAGCGGGGGAAGGGCGCGGCCGTGCACGCCGGTGACGTAGGGGCGGCCGAGTTCGTCGTTGCGGACCCGCAGCTCCGCCGGGAAGACGGGCCCTTCGCCGTGCTGCCAGAGCCACTGCCGTACGGCGTCCTTGGCCGCGATCCGGCCGAGCAGCCACTGCCGGCGACCGCGCGGCGGACGGTCGGCGTACGCGGCACGCTCCGCGCTCCCCAGCGAGTTGCGCATGATCAGCTCGCGGGAGGCGAGGTCGGGCCACCGCTCGTGCACCAGCGCCCAGCCGCCGGGCATGGCCGTGGCGAGGGTGTGGCGCTCGGGGAAGCGTTCTACGGGCCGGGTCGTGGGGTCGTTGTCGAAGCGGCGGTCCTGCCAGCCGGTCAGCCGGGCCCACACCCGGCCGCCGACGGTCAGCTCCGCGTCCGCCTCCAGCACGGTGTCCGTGAGCGAGGTGATCCGCAGCACGCAGCGGACCTCGGTGCCGGGGGCCGGGTACGGTCCGTGGAAGCGCGCCTCCCCCAGCTGTACCGGGAAGACGACGGTCCGCTCGGTGCGGGTCGCCATGATCCAGTAGCCGAGCAGCTGGCCCACGTTGTCCAGCAGGGCGCCGGGCGCGGCGGGGGTGGTGATCACTCCGCGGATGTGCCGCCCGCCGATCGCGGTCAGCTCGGTCAGGCCCTGGAAACCCGGGCCGTGGAACATCCAGCGCTCGCGGTACAGCTGCGCGGCGGTGTGCTCCGGGAGGCGGGCCGGCTCGGCCGGGAGGGGGCTCGGCGGGGGTGCTGCGGGGTACCGCGGGGCAAGTTCGATCGCGGCGCGGGCGGTGGGGCCGAAGGCGACGGTGACCCGGTCCGGGCGGCCGGGGACCGCGGTGACGGTGACCGGGACGTCGACGGGGGGTGTGGCGGTGAGCCAGCGGTCGAACCGGGCACCGTGCACGGCGACGGCGAGCAGGCCGGGGGCCGCCGCCTCCGCCGCGTCCATCATGTGCCGGACGATCGTGGTCGCGGGCACGACCGGCCAGCGATCGTCCAGCTCCGGCCAGCCCGGCCGCTGGGGGAAGAAACAGTGGTCGAGGAGGTGGGGCATGGTGCGGGCGGAGACGTGGAGGGTTGTGGTGGTGGGGGCGTCGGTGGGAGTGGTGGGGGCTTTTGGGGGTGTGGGGGTGGGTCCCTGGGGTGTGGGAAGGGCAGCCGGGGGTGTGGGTGTGGCCGACGCGCCTGTGGGAGGGGAAGCCGGGGGTGTGAGGGCGGCCGACGCGGGTGCGGGGGCGGCCAACGCGCGTGTGGCACCGGCAGCTGGGGCTTTGGGGACGGCCGACGCACCGGCGGCACCGGCTCCCGTGGCAGCGGGGCCGGATTCCGTGGTTGTGGCTGCGGCGGGGGCGGGGCGGTGACGGTCACCGCGCCGGCGGCCCGCCGCGATCAGCTCCGCCGCCGTCTCCGCGGTGTCCCGCAGCAGGGCGGTCAGTTCGGCGGCGGCCGGGTGCCGGAGGGCGAGGTCGTCGAGGGCGGGGATGCGTGAGGCGCGTGCACCCGGTGCCGCGGGCGAGGTGCTCGGTGCTGCCGGAAAAGCACTCGGTGCTGCCGGAGCGGCGCTCGGTGCTGCCGGAGAGGCGCTCGGTGCTGCCGGAGCGGCGCTCGGCCGTGGCACCCGACCACGCGACCCTGCGGCTCCGTCGCCCCACCGTGCGGCTCCCGCGCCCGGCTGCGCAGCCCGTTCACCCGGCCACGCAGCTCCTTCACCCGACCCCGCAGCCCGTTCGCCCAGCCACGCAGGCCGTTCACCCGCCCGCGCAACCCGTTCGCCCGGTCGTAGCTCCGCGCGCAGGGCGTCGCGGGACGGGCCGTCGAGGGAGATCAGGGCGCTGCCGAGGTCGAGCCTGACGGGTGGGCGTGCCACGGGCGGCCGGGCTGCCGGGGTACGCGGTGGTGCCGTCGGGGCCACGGACGCTCCGGCCGTCCACAACGCCGCGGCCGTCCGCCGGAGTTGGGCCAGACCGCTGTGGTGGGGCGAGTTGGCGGCGACGGCGAGGTGATCACGGTCCCCGAGGGTGTCGGCGATGAGGGAGGTGAGCCGGCCGGGGCCGGTCTGGACGAAGACGCGGTGCCCGGCGGCGTACATGGCCTCGGTCAGCTCGCGGAAGCGGACGGGCTCCAGCAGGTGCCGTACGAAGAGCGCGCGAACCGCTTGCTCGTCCCGCGGGAAGGGCGCCGCGGTCGTCCCGGACCACACCGGGACGGTCGGCGGGTGCAGCCGGAAACGGTAGGCGGCCTCCCTGATGGGGGCCAGGAACGGTGCGAGCATCGGCGTGTGGAAGCCGGACCGGAAGGGCAGCACCTGGCAGAGCACGCCCTCGGCGCGGAGCGACCGCACGAACTCCGCCACCGCCGGGCCGGGGCCGCAGACCATGGACTGGCGAGGCGCGTTGTCGTGGGAGAGCACGATCCCGGAGTCCGCCCAGGCGCCCGCGAGGGTGGTACGGACGTGGGCGGCACAGGCGCCGACGGCGGCGAAGACGAGGCCGGGGACCGTGATCGAGTCGGGGTCGAACCCGGCCATGAACGCGTCGACTTGGGCGGCCGCATACAGCCCGGCCGCGGCCATGGCCGTCCACTCACCGACACTGTGCCCGGCGACCGCGTCCGGTACGACGCCCATGCGGCGCAGGGCCTGGTCCAGCAGGCGCCCCACGCCGACGACGCCGAACCCGTGCCGGCCGATGTCACCGACCCGCACGTCCGGGCCGGTTCCGGAGACCGGGGGCAGGCCGAAGTGGGCGGCGATGTCGTCGGTGCGAGGGGTGAAGTCGGCCTCCAGGCCGGGGAAGACGAACGCCAGCCTGCCGCCGGCGGGCCCGAGCAGGGAGGCCGGCCGGAACCACACGTCACTGCGGCCGTGCCAGGCGCGGCCCTTGGTGACCGCGCGACGGGCCAGGGCGAGCCGCTTGGCGCCCGGGTCCACGACGGCGAGCCGCACCGGGCCGGCGTCGGGGCGGGGCCGGGCGGGGTCGAGTCCGGCGGCGAGCACGGTCGAGTCGTCGGCGTCGAGCAGAGCGGCGAGCCCGGCCACGCTGTCGGCCGCGAGCAGGAGGACGCGTTCGGGTTCGGTGACGCGCGGGGAAGGGGAGGGAGAAGCGGCACGCGCGTGTGCCGGGTCCGCCGGCGCCGGGAGGGCGGTGGCCGCAGGACCGGTGGGAGCGCAACGGGCCGGGGCGGGACGAGCGGGCGGCACCGCTGCCGGCGCCCGGCGGTCCGCGCCGCCGGCGAACGCCGCTGAGCCGGTCACGGACCGCGGATCCGGTGCCTCCTGGGATGCCGGACGGCCGTCGTCCCGGGCGCGAACCGGAGCGGAGCGCCCGTACGACGGCTCCTCCAGCACCACATGGGCGTTGATCCCGCCGAACCCGAACGCGTTCACCGCGGCCCGCCGGAGCGGCTGCCCCGAGCCGGTCTCCCAGGGCCGGGCGGACTCCAGGGTCCAAAAGCGGGTCGCGGCGAGGCCGGGGTGGGGGTCGTCGCAGTGGAGGGTGGGCAGCAGGGTGCGGTGGTGGAGGGCGAGCGCGGCCTTCACCAGGCCCGCCACGCCCGCCGCCGGCATGGTGTGGCCGATCATCGACTTCACCGAGCCGAGCACCGGACGCGCGTTTCGGCCGTAGCCCGTGCCTGGACCGAACACCTCGGCCAGCGTGGTGAGTTCGGCCGTATCACCGGCGGGTGTGGCCGTGCCGTGCGCCTCCAGCAGGCCGACCGAGTCCGGCGCGGCGGGGTCGAGTCCGGCGGCCCGCCAGGCCTGGCGCACCGCCCGGGTCTGCCCGCCCGGATCGGGGGTGACGAGCCCTGCCGTGCGGCCGTCGCCGGCCACGCCCGTGCCGCGGATGACCGCGTAGACGCGGTCGCCGTCGCGTTCGGCGTCCGCGAGCCGTTTCAGTACGACGATGCCGGTGCCCTCGCCGATGAGGATGCCGTCGGCGTCGCGGTGGAAGGGGCGGATGCGCTCCGTCGGGGACAGGGCGCGCAGCTGGGAGAAGACGCTCCACAAGGTGATGTCGTGGCAGTGGTGCACTCCCCCGGCCAGCATCAGGTCGCAGCGGCCGGCGGTGAGGGCGGTGACCGCCTGGTCGACGGCGACCAGGGCGGAGGCGCAGGCCGCGTCCACGGTGTAGGCGGGGCCGCGCAGATCGAGGCGGTTGGCGATGCGGGAGGCGGCGAGGTTCGGGACCAGGCCGATCGCGGCGTCGGGGCTGTCGGGGCCGAGCCGCTCGGTGAACGCGGCCCGGACGCGTTCGAGTTGGCCGGGCGCCAGGTCGGGCAGCAGCTCACTCAGGGTGCGCACGAGTTGGCTCGCGGTGCGCACCCGCTGGTCCAGCCGGGCCAGGCCGGGGGTGAGATAGCCGCCCCGGCCGAGGACGACCCCGACCCGGTGCCGTTCGGGCAGCCGGTCCGTGCCGCCCGCGTCGGCGAGTGCGGCGGCGGCCACGTCCAGGGCGATCAGCTGGTCCGGCTCGGTGCCGGGCACCGAGGCGGGCATGATGCCGTAGCGGGTGACCTCCACCTCGGCCAGCCCGTCCACGAACCCGCCGCGTCGGCAGTACACCTGCCCGGCGACGGCGGGGCCGGCTGCCGAGCCGGGATGGTAGTAGTCGGCGTCCCAGCGATCTGCGGGGACATCGCTGATGGCGTCGGTGCCGTCCCGCAGATTGCGCCAGTAGGCGTCCAGGCCGGGAGCGCCGGGCAGCAGGACCGCCATCCCGACGATGGCGACGGGTGTCTGTCGTTGCGTCATGTCACCAGCCCGACGCGGTGTAGACGACGGCGCGGGCCGCCGGGTCGCCCCAGGCGAGTTCGCGGAGCAGGGCCGCGGTGCCCTCGTCCGGGTCGATCAGCGCGATTCCGCGCCGGGCGTACTCGCGGCCGAGTTCCGCGCCGACCATGCCGGTGTGGCTGCCGGCCGGTGCCCAGGGACCCCAGTGGACGGTCAGCGTACGACGGCCGATACGGCGGGCCCGGTCGGCGCCGAGCGCCTCCAGGGCGTCGTTCGCGGCCGCGTAGTCGGCCTGGCCCCGGTTGCCGAGGACGGCGGCGATGCTGCCGAACAGCACGGTGAAGGCCGGCGCGGCGGGCAGGTCGTCCAGCGCGGCGAACAGCGCGGCGGCCCCCGCCGTCTTCGTGCCGTAGACCCGCTGGAAGGACTCCGGGGTCTTCTCGGCCATCAGCCGGTCCTCGATCACTCCGGCTGCGAAGACCACACCGTCCAGGCGGCCGCGTTCGGCGTGGATCTCCTTGACGGACCGCAGGACGGCGTCCCGGTCCCGGAAGTCGGCCGAGCGGTAGCGGGCCGGGCTGCCGAGGGCGCCGAGTTCGGCCAGGGTGGTGGTGATCTCCCGCTGGGCGAGGATCAGTTCGGCCGCCCGGTTGATCTCGGCGGGTTTCGGGGCGCCGGGACCCGCGGCGAGCGCGGCCCGCAGTTCGACGGGGGTGCGGGCGGCGGCGGTGTGCGGGGCCTCGGGTGCGGTGGGCGCGGGGGTACGGCCCAGCAGCTCGATCCGGCACCGGCAGGCGGCGGCCAGCGTGGCCGCGAACCGCGCGGTGATGCCCCGGGCCCCGCCGACCAGCAGCACCACGGAGTCCCGGTCGAGCCCGAGCGCGGCGGCCTCGGCGGCGCCGTCCCCGGCCGGCCCCGCGCCGGTCGTGCCGAGCGGGCCGAGGGGCGCGGGCACCAGGTCCAGGCCCCGGCGCCGGCCGTCGGCCGTGCGGAGCACGACGGGGGCCGGCTCGGGAGCCCGCAGTTCCGCGAGCACCGCTTCGGCGACGGCCGCCGGGCTGGTGTCGGCGACCGCCAGGACGCGTGCCAGGAGGTCCGGGTACTCACGGCCGACGCTGCGGATCAGACCGTCCAGGCCCGCCGCCCTCAGCGCCCCGGCGTCGTCGGCGGCGCGCACGGCCAGCAGCACGCGGGGGCCGCGCGCCAGGGCCGCCTGGAGCACCGGAAACGCGTCCGGCAACACGGGGAGGTCGGGACCGGGGAGCGCGCCGAGGTACACGACGCCGTGAACCGGGCCGGCGGCCGTACTGTCGGCCCTGCTGCCAGCCGCACTGTCGGCCGGGCCGGCGGTCGTGCTGTCGGGTGGGCCGAGCAGCCGGCCGCGGTCGACGGTCACGGCGTCGGCGCCGTACTCGGCGAGCCGGGCCACGACCTCGGCCGCCACGCTGCCGTGGCCGTGCGCATCACCCTCGCCGTGGGCATCGCCGTAGGCCGGGCCGTCGCCGAGGATGACGAACCGCTTGCCCGACAGGCGGGTGGCGAGAGCCGGGTCCGGGTCGGGCAGCGGGACGGGCCGCAGCTCGCAGCGCTGCGGGGCCATGCCGAGGGGGCTGTCCGGCACGCCGACGGCCTCCGATCCCGACACCCCGTCTTCACCCGGCACTTGATTGCTGTCGTCGTCGGTGTCCTTACCCATCCGCGTCGTCAGCCACGCCGTCACCGCCGCCGCGGTGCGCGCCTTGGCCAGCTCCTCGAGTTCCGCGTCCGCCAGCAGCTCGGCGCCGCCCGCGATGCCCAGGCGCCGGGCGAGTTCGCCCGCGATCTCGGCCCGCTTGATCGAGTCGATGCTCAGATCGGCTTCCAGGTCCAGATCGGGCTCGATCATGTCGACGGGGTAGCCGGTGCGTTCGCTGATGATCTCCCGTACGACCCCCGCCACGTCGTCCACCGGCCTCGCCTCTGCCGCCGGTTCACCCAACTCCCCTTCGACCAGGGGAAGGTGCATGGGCTCGGCAACCTGCACGACCGGTACGGGCGCTATGGATGCGACCGGTGCGGGCGCGATGGGCAGGACGGGTGCGGGCGCCGTGGCACCGAAGTAGGTGAGCAGCACATCCCGCTGGGCGGCGATCATCTCCCGGCTGGTGCGCAGGAACTCGGAGATCAGTGCATCCCGGTCGGCGGGGGCGCCGTTCGGCTGGTCGGTCGTCACAGTCGTCTCCACGACGCGTCGGGCCGGCGCGAGGGCGCCGGGCAGGAGGGCTCCGTCGGCCGTACGGACCAGATGTCCGTCGACCGTCCAACCGGGCCGCTTCGGCGCCGGGGTGCGCAGCGCGTCGACGGCGTCGCGGCCCCGGAAGAGCCACGCGGTGCGCACCGGCTGCCCCGCGACGGCGAGTTGGGCGAGGGCGTCGAGCCAGCCGGCCAGGCCGCTGTCGGCCCGTGGTTCGCAGGCGACCGTGCGGTGCGGGCGGTCGCCGAGGATCTGGCCGACGAGCCGGGTGAGGACCGTGCCCGGGCCCGCCTCGACGAAGATCCGCGCTCCCGCCTCGTACATCGCCTCGATCTGTGCGGCGAAGGCCACCGGGGCGCCGATCTGGGCGGCGAGCCCGGCGCGCACGGCGTCGGGGTCGGCGGGGTACGGCGCGGCGGTGCGGTTGGCCCAGACGGGGAACTCGGGTGCCCGGACCGGCCTGTCCGCGAGCACCTTGGCGAACCGCTCCTCCGCGCCGGCCACCACCGGGCTGTGGAAGGCGCAGGCCACCGGGATACGGCGGGCGCCGAGCCCGGCCGCGCGCAGTGCCCGAACGACGGTCTCGACATCGTCCGTGGGTCCGGAAATCACCGTCTGGCGGGGAGAGTTGCGGTTGGCGACGACGACCGAGAGTGGTGCCCCGGCCGTGCGCAGGGCGCGCTCGACCTCCTCGGCGGGGGCGCCGACCGCGGCCATGGTGCCGGGTTCGTCGCCGGCCGCCGCCAGGATCGCGCCGGCCCGCTCGGCGCTCAGCTCCAGCAGGGTCTCGGGATCGAGGGCGCCGGCTGCGGCGAGGGCGACCAGCTCACCGTAACTGTGCCCGGCGGCCAGGTCCGGACGGACGCCGGCGGAGGTGAGGAAGGCGTGCGCGGCGAGCCCCGTGACGCCGAGGGCGGGCTGTGCCGTCCGGGTGTCGGTGAGGGCGGTCTGGTGACGCTCGCGGACGGTGGCGTCGAAGGCGGCCGGCGGGAAGACACGGTCGGCGTGGGCCCGGCCGAGGTGCAGGTAGTGGCGCAGCTCGGGCAGGGTGATCAGCAGATCGGCGAGCATGCCGGTGCGCTGGCTGCCCTGGCCGGGGAAGAGGAAGGCGACCTGGCCGTCGGCCGGGGCCGCGCGGTGGACCCCGTCATCCGGGACGGGCTCGTCGGCGAGGATGTGGCGCAGCCGGCCGATCAGCTCCCCGGTGTCCCGCGCCACGACCGCCGCCTGTACCGGTTCGTGCGAGGTGTCGGCGCGCCGGGCCGCCGCGAGGGCGAGGTCGCGCAGCCGCCAGGGGGTGCCGTCCGTCTCGGCGGCCCGGAGGATCTCCTCGGCCGCCCGGCGGGCGGCCGCCATGTCCCGGCCCCGGAAGAGGAACAGTTCGGCGGGCCAGACGTCCAGGGAATGCCGGGGCGGTGGCGCGGCGCCGTACGCGGCCAGTACGGCATGGAAGTTGGTGCCGCCGAAGCCGAACGCGCTGACACCGGCGAAGCGCTCGGTGGCGGGAGCGGCCCAGGGCTGGGCGCGGGTGTGGAAGACGAACGGGCTGTCCCCCGCGTCCCAGGCCGCGTTGGGCCGTTCCAGATGCAGGGTGGGCGGCTTGACCCCGGTGTACAGCGCCAGGGTGGCCTTGATCAGTCCGGCGAGCCCGGCGGCGCACTTGGTGTGCCCGATCTGCGACTTGACCGAGCCGAGCGCGCAGCCGCCGTTCTCGGCGCCGGACTCGGCGAACGTCTCGCCGAGCACGGTGAGTTCGGTGCGGTCACCGACGACGGTCCCGGTGCCGTGCGCCTCCACCAGGCCGACCGCCGCGGGCGCGACACCGGCGTTGCGGTACGCCCGCCGCAGCGCGGCCCGCTGGCCTTCGGCGTGGGGCGCGGTCAGGCCGAGGGCGCGGCCGTCACTGGCGGAGCCGAGGCCCTTGACCACGCCGTAGATCCGGTCGCCGTCGCGTTCGGCGTCCGTGAGCCGCTTGAGGACCAGGCAGGCCACGCCCTCGCCGAGCGCGATGCCGTCGGCGGAGGCGTCGAAGGCGCGGGACCGGCCGGTCGGCGAGAGCGCGTGGACGGAGGAGAACAGGACGTAGTCGTTGATGCCGTTGTGCAGGTCGGCGCCGCCGCACAGCACCAGGTCGCTGGTGCCGCAGACGAGTTCCTTGCAGGCGACGTCGAGGGCGGCGAGGGAGGAGGCGCAGGCGGCGTCGACGGTGTAGTTGGCGCCGCCGAGGTCCAGGCGGTTGGCGATCCGGCCGGAGATGACGTTGGCCAGCATGCCGGGGAAGCTGTCCTCGGTGAGCCGGGGCAGCTGCTCGTCGAGTCCGTCGGGGACCTTGCCGTAGTACGACGGCAGGACGGCGCGCAGGGTGACGGCGTTGGAGAGGTCGCTGCCCGCCTCGGCGCCGAAGACGACGGCAGTGCGGGAGCGGTCGAACTCCCGTCCCCGGTCGCCGTATCCGGCGTCCTCCAGCGCCCTGTGGGCCGCCTCCAGGGACAGCAGCTGCACCGGTTCGATGCTGCCGAGGGAGGCGGGCGGGATGCCGTAGCGCAGCGGGTCGAAGGGGATGGGAGGCAGGAAGCCGCCCCATTTCGACGCGGTGCTGCCTGCGGTGTGGTGCACGGCCGGGTCCCAGCGGTCGGCCGGGACCTCGGTGACGGCGTCGTGTCCGGCGACGATGTTCGCCCAGAAGGTGGCGAGGTCGGGGGCCTGCGGGAACATGCACGCCATGCCGACGATCGCGATGTCCAGCGGCGGAGGCGGCGGCGGTTCGGAGACGACGGTACGGAGGCCGGGCTGTACGCCTCGGGTGCCCGCTACCTCCCCGGCGGCCTCCACACCTCCGGTGGCGCCCGCGGTGCGTGCGGCTTGTGCGGTCAGGAAGTCGGCGGCGCCGTCGGTCACCGCCCGGTGGAGGGCCGCCACGGTGGTGGATGCCGAGCGCAGGACGGCGACCTGGCCCGCCATGAACAGCCCGTCACCGAGCTGCCGTTCCTCGTCGACCGCCTGTAACTCACCGCCGTCCGCGCGGGTCAGGCCCTTGCTGGCGATGCGCAGCCGGCCGACGTTGAGCCGTTCGAGCCGCTCCCAGATCTGCCGCTCCGGTAAGCCCTGCGCGCGTAACGCGGCTTCCCGTTCGCGGTAGTCGCGGGTGAAGGGGCTGGGCACGCAGCGGGTGGCGTGGCCGGGCGCGGTCTCCAGCAGGGCGGTCGAGGTGGCGGCCAGGACCTGCCGCTGGAACAGCGGCCGGACGGCACCGCGGGCGACGGCCTCCGCGGTGAACAGGTAGGCGGTGCCCATGAGTACGCCGACGGCGGCACCCCGGGCGGTGAGCGGCGCGGCCAGGGCGGCGACCATCGCCGCGGACCGCTCGTCGTGGATGCCACCCGCGAAGAACACCTCCAGCCGGCACGCCTCGTCGGCGCCGGTGCCGGCTTCGGTCTGCGCCAGGAAGTCCTCCAGTACGGCGAGTTGGGCCTCCCAGAGCGGGAACGAGGCCCGGGGCCCCACATGCCCGCCGCACTCGGACCCCTCGAACACGAACCTGCGCGCACCGGCGTCCAGGAACTGCCGGAGCAGCCCCGGCGAGGGCACGTGCAGGAAGGTGCGGATCCCGGCTCGCTCCAGCGCCTCGGCCTGGGCGGGCCGCCCGCCCGCGACGATCGCGTGGGTGGGCCGCAGCTCCCGTACGGCGTCCAGTTGGGCGTTGCGGATGTCCTCGGGCGCGAAGCCGAGCACGCCCACGCCCCAGGGCCGGCCGTCCAGCACGGCGCGCGCCTCGGTGAGCATCGCCCGGGCCCGCTCCCCGTCGGCCAGTGCCAGCGCGAGGAAGGGCAACGCCCCGCCCTCGGCCACGGCGGCGGCGAATCCCGCCTGGTCACTGACCCGTGTCATCGGCCCCTGCGCGACGGGCAACCGCGTCCCCAGCGCCCGACTCATGGCCGCGCCCGGCCGCAGGGCTGCACCGGGCCGCAGAGCCGCCCCGGCGGTCGGCGCCGGCTCCGCCGCGCCGACCGCCTCCCGTACCGCCGTCGTCAGCGCGCGCACGACCCCCCGCACATCCCGCCACCGCTCGGCGAACCGGGCGGCGAGGAAGCCGTCCTGGCCCACCGGGAGCAGGCGGCCGCGCAGCTCGCGGCCGCTCAGCAGGGAGGCGACGGCCTCGGCGTCGTCGGCGGGCGGCCGCGGGGCGTCCGGGCCGCGTCGCCGCAGTACCCGGTGCCCGCCCAGCACCACGGTCTCGGAGCCGTCCAGGGACCGCAGCACGGCCTGGATCGCCTCGGGCAGCTCGGAATCGGCCAGCAGGGCCAGTTGGCTGTCCAGGACGACACCGGCCGCCCCGCCGGCCACGGCGGCCGCCGCCGTCCGCGGGCCGATGCCTCCGCAGGCCCACACGGGCACGCCGCTCAGCTCGTCGTCGGCCAGCAGCTGCTGCACGAGGACGAAGGTGCTCAGGTCGCCGACGCGGCCGCCGCTCTCGGCACCTCGGGCGATCAGCCCCCGCGCACCCGCGCGGACTGCGGCACGCGCCTGCCCGAGGTCGGTGACCTCCACCAACACGCGGCATGTGGAGGGTAGTCGGGCGGCCGTCCATGGTGCGTCCGAGCTGAGGACGACGGTGTCCACGGCGCCGCCGAGGTCCGTGGGGGTGAGCGCGCAGCGGCCGGTGACCCGTACGCCGAAGGGTCCCGGCGCCGTCCGTCTCAGCCGGGACAACTGCTCGCGGGACATCCGGTCGCCGGCACCCAGGTCCAGGATGCCGAGCGCGCCGGCGGCGGAGGCGGCAGCGGCCAGGCCGGCGTCGGGTTCTCCGAAGGGAGTGAGACAAAGGATCAGGTCGTGGGCACGCACAGGGGAGGTCATGATGCTCCGGCACGATCGGCGAGACAGCACGGTGGGGGGATGCGCGGAAGACACTGCGGTGCGAGGGCAACGGAAACTAGCGAGTGCTTACTCGCCGGTCAATAACGGCGCAGCCTTTCCGTGTGAGGTGGCGCCGATTCGGCCAGCGCTCCGAAATCCCCCCAAGGCGTGGTAAATCGATCACCCTTCCGCCACGGGTGGGGACGGACGTCCACCCGTCCCCGTACGCCACACCGGCACAAGCCCGTCAAACCGACCGCTCGCTCCACCGTGCCCTCACCACCGCGCCACCCGCCCGGACGCCCCGCCGCGCTCTGTGAATTCCCCATGACCTCGTACCGGTGGCTCGAACCCGGCCGACGGGAAACGGACAGGGCGGCGGGGATTGCTCACAGCCGTACGGCAGGGGCGTTCACGGCCGTACGGCCCGGGGTGTGCCCGGCGATTCGGCCAGGGGCGGCCGCAGCCGCGGAGCCGGGGATACGCGCTGCGGCACGGCGGGGAGCACCCGCTGCGGCACGGCCAGGCGCGCGACCCGCGGAACGACGTCCGGCGCCTCCCTCACCACGTCCCGCCCTCCCACGACTTCACCCGCTCCACCGACGCCACCCGGCCGCTCCGCCTCCGCGGCCCGCACCTGCGCGACACGGGGTTCATGGCGCTCCCCGGCGTCCTGGCCGGCCCGCCCGCGCTTGCCCCGCGAGGTGTTGCCGTCCCCGCCGCGCCCGGGAGACTGCCCGCCCGCACCCTCCGGCTCCCCCGGCCGCCCGGCACCGGGCGCGTCCGGCTCATGCGACCGCCCCCGCCCGTCCCGGCCGTCCGGCGCCGGAGCCGGGCCGGAACCCGAAGGTCCGCCCACTCCCGGCTCTAACACCCACCGCTGCTTCGCCGAGGCATCACGCCGGGCCACCCCGACCCGCCCGGCGGAGCGGCCGGAACCCGACGCGAGGGCCAGCCCCTGGTGCCGGCGGAGCAGGATCTCGCCGCGCACCGTGAAGTCGTACGACACCTCCCCGGCGGGCCCGACGCACCCGGCCAGCGCGACGCTTCCCGTCCCGGGGTCGGCGGCGAGGCAGAGGGTGGGGTCGGCGGCGCTGCGCAGCAGGCCGTCGTCCTGGTACGACCACTGCTGCGAGGCGGCTGCCGAGCACGGTGCGAGCCGGACTCCGGAGCCCGCCGCGACCCGGTCCCCGGACACGTCCAGGCAGCGCCCGGAGGCGAGGCCGCGGAGGGCGCCGCGGGCGACCTCGACGGGTTGGCCGGCGGAGGCGCCGGAGGGCGAGGTGGCGGGGCGGGCTCCGGCGCCGCTCGGCCGCGGGGTGCCGCCGGCGGGCGCGCCCCAGGTGGCGCCGGGTGCGCGGACACCGTTGTCATCGGACCAGCCTCTGGCCGCGAGGACGGTGACGAGCAGCGCGAGGGAGGTGAGTCCGACGCCGACGGCGACGGCCCTGCGGTGGCGGTGCTCCGGTCCGGTGCGGTGTCGGCCGCCGGACACCGGGGGCGCGGCCGGCGGCGCCGGCGGGGGCGGCCACCCCTCGACGGGGGCGCGGCCGGGCCGCGAGTCGAGGTAGCGGCGGGCGCCCCAGCCGAGCACGGTCTCGGCCAGCAGGAGGGGCAGGGCGCCGTCGAAGTGGCCGAGCTGCTCGGCGGAGTGCCGGCAGTGGCGACAGACCGTCAGATGCCGGCGGACGTCCGGCAGCAGGGCTCCGCCGCGACGGATGGGAACGTCCAGGAGCCGGTTGTAGAAACGGCATTCCCTGGTGGGCGCGAGTTCCCGGTGGGCGCGTACGCAACCGGCACGGAATTGCTCGCGCGCCTGCTCCAGGGCGGTCATCGCGGTGGCCGTGTCGACGCCCAGCAGACCCGCCGGTATGTATATGGGTTCGGCCTCGACCTCGGTGTGCCACAGAAGGCATTGCGAGGCGCCGGGAAGGGCCCGGAAAGCCCGGGCGGCGAGCTGCCTGCTTTCCGCTGGCCCCGGCTTTGTGGCACGCAGCCCGCGAGCGCCGGTGGTTTTGCGCAATTCCGGCAGGGTGGCGCAGGCCACGTCGTCCGCGGCCCAGGCGCGGACGGTGTCGCGGACGGCGACGAGCAACCGGGGGCGCAGGGCACCGCCGAGCACGCCGCCCGCCGCGCGACCGAGTACCTGATGGAAGGCCGCGGTGGCCACCAGCTGGGCGGTGGGCCCGGCGGAGGCCAGGCAGACGACGGCGTAGTCGCGGGTGGCCCGCCAGTGCCGGGCGAGCAGCAGGGCGACGGCGTGATGACGGGCACCGTCCGGCTCGCTCAGCCGGGCGACGAGATCACGGTCGGACTCCCCGGTCGGGCCGGGCAGGGGCGGGTACGGGGGGCGTGGGGGGTAAGGGGACTGCACGGAACCATTTCCTTTCCAGCCGCAGGACCGCATGCGCAAGCGCGTCCTGTCGGAAAGCAGTGCCTGATTGGTGCATACCTAAAGGGCCGGCTCTGACGTCGACGCCTGCCTTAGCCCTCCCGCGGGAAGGCTCACCTTGGCACAAGCGGCTCGCCGGAAACAAGAAGTGAGAATGCTCCGACGGCAAACTCGTTTAATTGCCCGGCGGTTACCGCCGGTATCCTTCACGGGGATCCTCACCTGACGGTCAACTCCCGTGCCACAAAAGCCGGATGGCACACGAAATCTCCGCCTCTCCGGCCGCCCGCACAGCGGGTACCCACGCCGCTGAGAGCGAACTCTCATCCGCGTGCCCCAGCATGGGCCGCATGATCGACCCCCACTCCACAGCGACCCCCGCCCTCCCCCGGACCGTGCGCAAAGCGGTCGTACCGGCCGCCGGTCTCGGCACCCGGTTCCTGCCCGCGACCAAGGCCACGCCGAAGGAGATGCTCCCGGTGGTGGACAAGCCGGCCATCCAGTACGTCGTCGAGGAGGCCGCCGCGGCCGGCCTGGACGACATCCTGATGGTCACCGGCCGGCACAAGCGGGCCATCGAGGACCACTTCGACCACGCCTTCGAACTGGAACAGGCGCTGGCCGCCAAGGGCGACACCGCGCGCCTGGACGCCGTACGCGATCCGGCGCGGCTCGCCGACATCCACCACATCCGCCAGGGGGACCCGCTCGGTCTCGGCCACGCCGTGCTCTGCGCCCGGCAGCACATCGGGGACCAGCCCTTCGCGGTGCTTCTCGGCGACGATCTGATCGACCCGCGCGAGACCCTGTTGAGCCGCATGCTGGAGGTCCGCGAGCGGTACGCGGGCAGCGTGGTCGCGCTGATGGAGGCCGACCGGCGCAGAGCCACCTCTACGGCTGCGCGGCGGTGGAGCCGACGGGCGAGGAGGGGGTCGTCCGGGTGACCGGCCTGGTGGAGAAGCCGGCACCGGGGACCGCGCCGAGCCGGTACGCGGTCATCGGCCGGTATGTCCTCGACCCGGCCGTCTTCGGCGTCCTGGAGCACACCCCGCCGGGCCGCGGCGGCGAGATCCAGCTGACCGACGCCCTGCAGGAGCTGGCGGCGGGCGGCACGGTGCACGGGGTGGTCTTCACGGGTCTGCGCTACGACACCGGTGACAAGGCCGACTACCTGCGCACGGTGGTCCGCCTGGCCAGCGCCCGCCCGGACCTCGGCCCCGACTTCACGCGCTGGCTCAGGAAGTTCGTGGCGTCACTGCCGGACGGCGCGGCGACGGCCAGTGCGGTGACGGGCGGTCCGGCGACGGGCCGAGCGGCCACGAACGGTCCGGCAACAGGAGGTCCCGCGGCAGACGGCGGTCCGGCGACGGGCGGCGCGGAGCGTCACCGGGCCGCGTGACCCGGCAGGGCCGGCGTCGGCCGGTGGCTCGGAGAAACCTCGCTGACATCCGGTCAAACCCTGGCCGACGCGCCGCCGGACCCTTCCCCGTGCCGGACACGTTGCGTGATGCTCTGTTCACGGGGGGAGATCACCAGCTCGACCAACCCATGGAGGAGCAGACGATGCCTCTCGGAACGATCGCCGTCTACAACAAGGCGGACGGCGTCGGCATCATCGCCGGCGAGGACGGTGCCCGACGCCCCTTCTCCGGCATGGAGACGCAGACCACCCGCGAGGGTCAGCGGGTCGTCTTCGAGATCGTCGGCGCGAAGGCGACCAACGTCGTCGCCGTTCGATGAACCGCCCGGCCCGACAGCGCCCCGCCCCGGCACAGCGGGAGCGGGGCGTCCGCCGGGCCGCCACAGAGAGTCGGGCCCGGTCCAAGGCCGGTGTGCCTACTTCTCCTGGTCGGTCGGCCGGAGCGTCCACAGGACGGTCATCTCGCCGGTCACGGCCCCGTCCGCGCGCCGGATCTCGATCGACACCGGGAACTCGGGCCGCTGTCCGGCGTCCAGTTCGGCGACGACCTCGGCGGCCGGCCGGCCCAGCGTCGCGGTCGCGGTGACGGCGCCCATCGCCAGCTTCTTGTAGGCGATCTCGGCGCTGACGGCGAGCGGCACCGCGCGCGAGAGCTGGTTCCCGAAGGCGGCCAGCACGATGGCGCCGCTGGCCGACTCCCCGAGGGTGAACATCGCACCGGCGTGCGGGCCGCCCACGTGGTTGTGGTACGCACTCTGGTCCGGCAGGGACACCACGGCCCGGTCGGGCGTGGTCTCCAGGAACTCGAGGTTCAGCGTCCGGGCCATGGGCACGGTGGCGGCGAGCATCTCGCCGATCGACATCTGGTCTGCGCTCATGGCCGTCATGTTACTCACGAGTAGCGGAGCCTGGCCAGTGATCCGCACTATGGTTACGGGCCATGTGGCCAGATCAGCAGCCGCCCGGGGGCGCGCAGAACCCGCAGCAGAATCCGCAGCCGAACCCGTACCAGCAACCGGGTCACCCGCAGCACAACCCGTACCAGCAGCCGGGATACCAGCAGAACCCGCAGGCCGGACCGTACGGACAGCAGCCGCAGGCCGGACCGTACGCACAGCAGCCGCAGGCCGGACCGTACGCACAGCAGCCGCAGTGGGGGCAGCCGCCCGCGGCGCCCGGACCTCAGCCCCCGCAGGGTGGCGGCGGCCGTACCAAGCTGATCGCGATCGTCGCGGCCACCGCCGTCGTGGTCACCGCGGCCGTGACCGGTTTCCTGGTGCTGGGCGGCTCGAAGGACGACGAGGCCGACAACGGCAAGGACGGCCACCACACGAGTGCGTCGCCGACGGCCACCTCGTCCGCCTCGACCGCCTCGACCGCGTCGACCGACAACCCGCGCGCCAACGAGGCGGAGAAGCCGACGGTCGCCGGCTGGAAGGTCGTGGTCAACCCCAAGTACGGCACGGCCTTCGACGTGCCCGCCGACTGGGAGGTGGAGCGGCCCGGCACCTTCTCCTTCTTCGAGGACAAGGAGAAGGGCGACGGCTCGGCGTACATCGGCTTCTCCGGGCCCGCGTTCCTGAAGCCGGACTACTGCTCCTCCGAGGAGAACGGCACCAAGGCGACCTACGCGCTCGCGGGCAGCGGAACCAAGGGGGAGAACGGCGCCAAGGACACCGCCAGTATCGCCCGAGGCGACGCGGCCACGTTCGCCTTCGGCGGGTACACCGACCAGTCGGAAGCCGCCAAGAAGTACCTGCGGATCGGCAAGGCGAAGCCCTTCACGACGGCGTCGGGAATCAAGGGCAGCGTCGCGACGTCGTACGTCGCCGGCGTGCCGAAGAAGAACAAGTGCTCCACCGACGGCAAGGCCACCACGTTCGCCTTCAAGAACTCCACGGGCAGCTTCGTCTCGTGGACGCTCTACGGCGCCACGGGCGTCAAGGACGAACTGCCCGAGGCCACGATCACCAAGATCCTCGGCACGGTACGGCTGCACGGCGACCCGACCGTGGAGTGACCGCGGCACCGCCCAGGACGTCCGGACACCAACTTGGCAGACCAGGCGCCGGGCGGAGATAGTCGGCCGGTGAACAAGACCGCCGGCTCCTTGGACCGTCCCCGCAGACCCGCCTGGGCAGGACGCAACTACTCGCTGCTGACCGCGGCCGCCATCGTGACCGGCCTCGGCGCGAACGGGTCGCTGATCGCCGCCGCGTTCGCCGTGCTGGAGACGGGCGGCGACGGCGGCGACGTGGGACTGGTGGCCGCCTCGCGCACCCTGCCGCTGGTGGTGTTCCTGCTCATCGGCGGCGCGGTCGCGGACCGGCTGCCCCGGCACCGGGTGATGGTCGCCGCCAACGCCCTCAACTGCCTGTCCCAGGCGGCCTTCGCGGCGCTCGTCCTGGCCGGGGAGCCGCGGCTGTGGCAGATGATGCTGCTGACCGCGCTCGGCGGCGCCGGGCAGGCGTTCTTCGGCCCGGCTGCGGAGGGCATGCTGATGTCCTCCGTCGAGGGCGAGCAGGCGGGCCGGGCGTTCGCCGTCTTCCGCATGGCCACCCAGGGCGCGGCCCTCGGCGGCGCGGCGCTCGGCGGCGCCCTGGTCGCGGCCGTCGGCCCCGGCTGGGTGCTCGCCATCGACGCGGCGGCCTTCGCCGTCGCCGCGGCGCTGCGCTCCTTCCTGGACGTCGGCCACATCCCGCCGCGCGCCCCGGGCGAGGGCATGCTGGCCGATCTCCGCGAGGGCTGGCGGGAGTTCATCGGCCGGCCCTGGCTGTGGGGCATCGTCGTCCAGTTCTCGATCGCCAACGCGGTGGTCGCCGCGGCCGACGCGGTCTACGGCCCGCTGGTCGCCCGGGACAGGCTGGGCGGCGCGGGCCCCTGGGGCCTGGCCCTGGCCGCGTTCGGCGCGGGCACGGTGGCCGGCGCCCTGCTGATGACCCGCTGGAAACCCCGCCGGCTGCTGCTCGCCGGCACCCTGTGCGTCTTCCCGCTCGCCCTGCCCTCGGCGGCGCTTGCCGTCCCGGTGCCGCCGGGCGTGCTGTACGTGGTGATGTTCGCCGCGGGTACGACGGTGGAGGTGTTCGGCGTCTCCTGGATGACCGCGCTCCACCAGGAGATCCCCGAGGACAAGCTCTCCCGGGTCTCGGCCTACGACTGGTTCGGCTCGGTCTCCCTGGTGCCGCTCGCCACCGCCCTGGCCGGCCCGGCCGAGTCCGCCTTCGGCCGCACGGCCGCCCTCTGGGGCTGTGCCGCGCTGGTGGTCCTGGTCACCGCCCTGGTGCTGCTGGTCCCGGACGTCCGTACGCTGACCCGGCGCACGCACCGGGTCACCGTCTCCCCGCCCGCGTCAGCCGATGCCGAAAGCTCCGTCGGGGGGTTCGGGTGACGGCACGGCGTCGGCCTCCTCCACGGGCCGAGCCGACCCGGTGAACGCCCGCAGCGCGGCACCGTGTTCGACCCGCGCCGGAAAGGCGTCCGCCGCGGTACGGCGGGCCAGCGCGGCGATGTCCAGCGGCCGGTGCGCGGCCACGGCCACCGCGTTGCCGAACCGCCGCCCGCGCAGCACCGCCGGCTCGGCGATCAGCGCCGTCTCCTCGAACACGGCAGCCAGGTTGGCCAGTTGGGAGCGGAGGAAGCCGAACGGCGCCGCGTCGGCGAGGTTGGCCAGATAGACCCCGCCGGGCCGCAGCACCCGCTCGGCCTCGCGGACGTAGGCGAGCGTGGTGAGGTGGGCGGGCACCCGGGACCCGCCGAACACGTCGGCGATCAGCACATCCGCGTGGTCGTCCGGCGCGGCTTCCAGCCAGGCCCGGGCATCGGCCGCGTGCAGTGTGATGCCCGAGCCCTGCGGCAGCGGCAACTGCTCGGTGACCAGCTCCAGCAGCCCCCGGTCGGCGTCCACGACGTCCTGCCGGGAGCCGGGCCGGGTGACGGCGAGGTACCGGGGCAACGTCAGCGCTCCCCCGCCCAGGTGCACCGCGTCCAGCGCCCGTCCGGCCTCGGCCACGGTGTCCAGGACGTACCCCAGCCGCCGCGCGTACTCGAACTCCAGATACGCGGGATCGTCGAGATCGACGTACGACTGGGGCGCCCCGTCGACGGTGAGCAGCCAGGCCCGCTCCCGGTCCACGTCGGGCATCAGCCGGGCGGTGCCGTGGTCGGTGGTGCGGGAAACGGGTATCTGTTCAGTCACACGCTCATTGTGACGCGCACCGAAGGAGCGCGGGGGACTGCGCGACCAGCCACGACGACCGGCGGTCCCCCACGCTCGTCGGCCTCACTCCACAGCGGTCACGGTCCCCGCCCCCACGGTCCGCCCGCCCTCACGGATGGCGAAACCGAGCCCCGGCTCCAGGGGAACGTCACGCCCCAGCTCGACGGTCATCTCCACCGTCTCGCCGGGCCGGGCGACGGCGGCCTCGCCGAGGTCGACGGAGCCCATCACGTCCGCCGTGCGGATGTAGAACTGCGGCCGGTACCCGCTGACGACCGGGGTGGTACGACCCCCCTCCCGTCCCGACAGCACATACACCCGGGCCGAGAACCGCCGGGCGGGCACCACACTTCCCGGCGCCGCGACCACGTGCCCCCGCCGTACGGCGTCCCGGGGAACGCCCCGCAGCAGCAGCGCCACGTTGTCCCCGGCCTGTGCCTCCTCCATCGGCTTGCCGAAGGTCTCCACACCGGTGACCACGGTCTCGACGTCCGCGCCGAGCACCGACACGCGGTCCCCCAGGCGGAGTGTCCCCCGCTCGACCGCGCCGGTCACGACGGTCCCCCGCCCGGTGATGGTCAGCACGTTCTCGACGGACAGCAGGAACGGCGCGTCCAGGTACCGCTCCGGCATGGGCACGTAGGTGTCCACCGCGTCGAGCAGCGCCTCGACGGACGCCGTCCAGCGCGGGTCGCCCTCCAGGGCCCGCAGTCCCGAGACGCGTACGACGGGTACGGCGTCGCCCGGGTACCCCTGGGCGGTGAGCAGGTCGCGCACCTCCAGCTCGACCAGGTCCGTCAGCTCCTCGTCGCCCGCGTCGGCCTTGTTGAGCGCGACGACGATGTGGTCGACGCCCACCTGCCGGGCGAGCAGCACGTGTTCGGCGGTCTGCGGCATGATCCCGTCGAGCGCGGAGACGACGAGGATCGCCCCGTCCAGCTGCGCGGCGCCGGTGACCATGTTCTTGACGTAGTCGGCGTGGCCCGGCATGTCGACGTGGGCGTAGTGCCGGGTGTCGGTCTCGTACTCGACGTGCGCGATGTTGATCGTGATGCCGCGGGCGGCCTCCTCCGGGGCGCGGTCGATGCGGTCGAACGGCACGAAGGTGCCGGTGCCGCGCTCGGCGAGGACCTTGGTGATGGCGGCGGTCAGGGTCGTCTTGCCGTGGTCGACGTGGCCCATCGTGCCAATGTTCAGATGTGGCTTGGTGCGGACGTAAGCGGTTTTGGACATGGCTGTACCTCGAAGCCTCTCAGCCGTGCGGAAGGATGCGGGACCCCGGGAACTGGCCGACCCTCCCCCTGCGGGGTCCGCCGGACGATCCGGAGAGGGTCAGCTTCGGGCGCCGTCGACAGCGGCCACGAGGAGCGGGACGGCAGCCTTCGGCGCATCCGCGACGGCGGATGCTGCGAGGAGGAAGGCGTACCGGAACATGCCGTCGATCATGGCCGACGCTCCATCCGGCGTCGAATGGTTTTCCGCGGTACGCCGGTCGAGGCTCGGGGCGCGGGCGTCAGGAGCCGGTGCTCTTGAGGGCCTCGGGGTGCGCGGGCCGGTGTGGACGGCAGGCGGACCATACGGCGATCACACATGCTCGTCGGTTACTGTCACCGGATGCTCGATGCCAACCGCTCTGGCACCGCCACGGCCCCGCCCCGGGCCGCCGCCACGGAGCCGGCCGTCCCCCCGGCCGTGCCCGTTCCGCCGCCGACCCGCGGCGGGTTCGGCGCTCGCTGCACGCGCACGCTGCTGTCGCCGTACGCGCGGCTGTCGGTACTGCTCGCGCTGCTCGCGGGCGCGGCGGGCTGTGTGCTGCTGTTCGAGCCGCAGCGGCTCCTGACGCACGGCTGGCCGCCCCAGCTGGGCGGGCTCACCGCGGCCGTCGTGTTCGCGGCGGCGTACGGGCTGTGCACCGTGGCGTTCGTGCCGCGCCCCTTGCTGAACCTGGCCGCGGGCGCGCTGTTCGGCTCGCAGCTGGGGCTGGCCGCGGCGCTCGCGGGCACGGTGCTCGGGGCCGGGGTGGCGTTCGGGCTGGGCCGGCTGCTGGGGCAGGACGCGCTGCGGCCCCTGCTGCGGGGCCGCTGGCTGAAGGCGGCCGACGGGCAGCTCAGCCGGCACGGGTTCCGGTCCATGCTGGTCGCCCGGCTCTTCCCGGGAGTGCCGTTCTGTGCGGCGAACTACTGCGCGGCCGTCTCCCGCATGGGCTGGCTGCCCTTCCTGCTGGCCACGGGCCTCGGTTCGATCCCGAACACGGCCGCCTACGCGATCGCCGGGGCGCGCGCCTCGGCACCGACGTCCCCCGCCTTCCTGATCGCGATGGCCGTCATCGCCGTACCGGCGCTCGTGGGCACGGTCGTGGCCTGGCGCAAGCGTCACCAGCTGCGCGGCCGGTGAGCCCTCGCACCGCCAGCCGAGGAGGACCTACCGATGTGGGCCGGCGTCATCGCCGTGGCCGGCACCCTGCTCGGCGGCGCGCACGCGTTCGACCTGCGGCGCAACCGACCAGGCCATGCCGGCCGCCCGCCGCGAGGCGGCCGTCGCGGCGACCGCCGACCTGATCGCCGCGGCGGGCCGGGTCATGGCCTGACGGCCCGGTGGGACGGGCTGCCGGCTCAGACCCCTTCCAGGATCATCGCGTTGGCGAGTCCGCCCGCCTCGCACATGGTCTGGAGGCCGTAGCGGGCGCCGCGTTCGCGCATCGCGTGGACCAGGGTCGTGGTCAGCCGGGTGCCGCTCGCGCCGAGCGGGTGGCCGAGGGCGATCGCGCCGCCGTGCACGTTGACCTTGGCGAGGTCGGCACCGGTCTCCTGCTGCCAGGCGAGCACCACGCTGGAGAACGCCTCGTTGATCTCGAACAGGTCGATGTCGGCCAGGTTCAGGCCGGCCCTGCGCAGCACCTTCTCGGTGGCCGGGATGACTCCGGTGAGCATCAGCATCGGGTCGGAGCCGGTCACGGCGAAGCTGTGCAGCCGGGCCAGAGGGCGCAGGCCGAGCCGGGCCGCGGTCTCGCCGGAGGTGATCAGGACGGCGGAGGCGCCGTCGTTGACGGGGCTCGCGTTGCCCGCGGTGATGTTCCACTCGATCTGCGGGAAGCGCTCGGCGAAACCGGGGTCGTAGTAGGCGGACCTGAGACCGGCCAGGACCTCCGGGGTGCTGCCGGGGCGGACACACTCGTCGCGGGCGACGCCCTCCAGCGGGGCGACCTCGGCGTCGAACAGCCCGCTCCGCCACGCGGCGTCGGCCTTGCTGTGGGAGGAGACGGCGAACTCGTCCATCCGCGCGCGCGTGAGGGACCACTTGGCGGCGATGAGTTCGGCGCTGATGCCCTGCGGGACCAGACCCTCGGGGTAGCGCTCGGCGACGCCTGGCCCGAACGGATCCTTGCCGTCGGACACGTTGGACCACATCGGCACCCGGCTCATCGACTCCACACCGCAGGCGACCACGAGGTCGTACGCGCCCGACATCACGCCCTGCGCGGCGAAGTGCACGGCCTGCTGGGAGGAGCCGCACTGGCGGTCCACGGTGGTCGCCGGGACGGACTCGGGGAAGCCGGCGGCGAGCACGGCGAACCGGGTGGTGTTCATGGCCTGTTCGCCGACCTGGTCGACGGTGCCGCCGATCACGTCGTCGATCAGCGCCGGGTCGACGCCGGAGCGCTCGACCAGGGTGCGCAGGGTGTGCGCGAGGAGCTGCACGGGGTGGACGTGAGCGAGGGAGCCGTTCGGCTTGCCCTTGCCGATGGGAGTGCGTACGGCTTCGACGATGACTGCGTCTCGCATGGGGCGGGCCTCCAGCGGGGTTCGGAAGGGCTACCAGTGAGTAGGAAATCTGGACTCACCATAGCCGAGCGAGTTGGAAATTCAAACCCTCATCTAGACTGGGCCGCATGGCCGCCACGAAGGATCCGCGCCCCTGCTCCATCGCCGACGCCCTCGCGCTGGTCGGCGAGAAGTACTCGCTGCTCGTCCTGCGGGAGGTGTGTCTGGGCAACGGCCGGTTCGACCAACTGGTGCGCAACATCGGCGCCCCGCGCGACATCCTGGCCACCCGGCTGCGCCGGCTCGTGGAGGCCGGCATCCTCACCAAGCGCGTGTACAGCGAGCGCCCCCAGCGCTTCGAGTACCGGCCCACACAGGCGGGACTGGAGCTGGAGCCGGTCCTGATGACCCTCAAGGAGTGGGGCGACCGTCATCTGCGCAAGGGCATCGACCTGCCGATGGCCGTCGAGCACGTCTGCGGCAACGAACTGGTGCCGGTGGTCACCTGCCAGGCGTGCGGCGAACCCGTGCGTCACGAGGACCTGACGGCCCACCCGCAGGCCCCCGGCTGGACCGTCACCGGACCGACGGCGGCCTGAGCCGGCCGGCGGCCCGAGCCGATCGGCGGCCACGGACACGGTCCGCAACGGCGGGGACATACCGGCGACCAGGCATGAGCGGACTGTCCGGCCCCTGTTGCTCCGGTGTCACCCGGGCCCGCTACGCTGCCCTCGTCACATGATCACCATTTCTCCCCAGCACTTGGACGCCCTACCTTCATGTCTTGGTTTGAATCCCTCGTCCTCGGACTCGTCCAGGGGCTGACCGAGTTCCTGCCCGTCTCCTCCAGCGCGCACCTGCGGCTGACCGCCGCGTTCTCGGGCTGGAAGGACCCGGGGGCGGCCTTCACGGCGATCACGCAGATCGGCACGGAGACGGCGGTCCTCATCTACTTCCGCAAGGACATCGGCCGGATCATCACGTCCTGGTTCCGCTCACTGTTCGACAAGACGATGCGCCGGAACCACGACGCGCAGATGGGCTGGCTGGTGATCGTCGGCTCCATACCGATCGGGGTGCTGGGCGTGACACTCAAGGACCAGATCGAGGGGCCCTTCCGGGATCTGCGGATCACCGCCACCATGCTCATCGTCGTCGGCCTGGTCATCGGCATCGCCGACCGGATGGCGGCCCGCGACGAGACCGGCGGCCGGCACCGGGCGCCCAAGCAGCGCAAGACGCTGGAGAACCTCGGCGTCAAGGACGGCCTGATCTTCGGCCTGTGCCAGGCCTGCGCCCTCATCCCCGGCGTCTCCCGCTCCGGCGCGACCATCAGCGGCGGCCTGTTCATGGGCTACAAGCGCGAGGCCGCCGCCCGCTACTCCTTCCTGCTCGCCATCCCGGCCGTCCTCGCCTCCGGCGCCTTCGAGGTGAAGGACTCACTGAGCGAGGGCCATGTGGCCTGGGGGCCGACCCTGTTCGCGACGGTGATCGCGTTCGCCTCGGGATACGCGGTCATCGCATGGTTCATGAAGTGGATCTCCAACAAGAGCTTCATGCCGTTCGTCTGGTACCGCATCGCCCTCGGCGTCGTGATCATCGCCCTCGTCGGCGCGGGCGCGCTGAGCCCGCACGCGGCGGAGTCGGCGGGCTGACGGCCCGCTCCCACCACCCCTGTTTCGGACATCTTCCGCGCTGCGGCGGCGCGCCCCCGACCTGGGCAACCCGGAAGAACCGCACGGCACTTCGCCGCCACGAACGCCTTATCGCGCGGGGCCGGTGACCAACCCCATACCTTCTGCGTAGCCGCGCGGTAGCGCACGGTCAGCTCCTGCCCCTAGGCTGTTCCGCATGTCCCCCGATTTCCCGCCCCCTGGTTCCGTGCGCTCTGCTGCCGAGGTGAACGAGCAGATCCGGGCGCTGTGGCTGCGTGCGGGCGGCATCCTGTCCACCCAGGAACGCGCGGAGTACGAGCTGTTGGTGATCGAGTGGGCCGAGGCGATCCGCGGGCAGGTCATCGAGGCCGCCTGACCCACGGCCGGCCTACGCCCGCAGATGCGCCAGCACCTCGTCGGCCACCGGATACGGCGTCTCCTCGGGCAGCAGCTCGCCGGCCCGCTCCTGTTCGCCCGCCCGCACCAGCGCGTGGATCTCCGTGGCCAGCGGGGTGACGTCCTCGATGCCGACGATCCACTCGTCGGCGTACCGGGTGGCCGCCTCCCCGGCGAGACCGAGCTGCAAGGACCGGTACGGCAGCGGATTGTGGTGCAGATCCCGCTCCGGGTCCCACTGGACGCGGGCCGGGCTGCGCGCCAACTCCCGCTTCCAGGCGGCCTGGTCGGCGTGCAGCGCGGGCACGTAGTGGGACAGGCAGGCGTGGCGCAGTGCCCACTCGAAGCCCTCGCGGCTGATCTCGATGGCGAGCACGGTCTCCTGACCCTCCTTGGTGCCCCAGCCGCAGCGGTACATCATCCACAGGAAGGACGGCTTGATCCAGGTCATCCGGTCCCGCTTCCAGGCGGCCGGGAAGCGTCCGGCCCGGGCGGCCGGGCGGCCGATCTGCGGGCGGTAGGCCTGGTAGACGGTGACCGTGGCGTCGGTGTGCCGGGCACGGATGCGGAACTTCGGTTCGGTTGTGGTCGGTTGCACGTTCACGGGGACAGGTTCGGCTGCCCGGGGCCTGGCGCACCACCGAATATTCACCCCGCACGCCTCTTGGCTCCGGGCCCGCCGTGCCCAACACTGTGCCGATGACGCAGCGCGCGGAGTTCGCGACCGTGAGGGACCGGCTGGCCGTGGACGACCTGGTCACCGCGTACGCGGTGGCGGTGGACGACGGTGACTGGGCGGCCTACCGGCGGCTGTTCACGGCGGACGGGCGGGCCGACTACCGCTCGGCGGGCGGCATCGAGGGCGACGCGGAACGGGTCGCCGGCTGGCTCGCCGAGAGCCTGGCCCTGTTCGCCATGCGCCAGCACCTGATCGTCAACCGGCAGGTGCGGTTCGGAGTGCTGGAGCACGACGCCGGGGACACCGCCCGGGTACGGGCGGACTACCTCAACCCCATGCGCTTCGCCGGTCCCGACGGGTCCGCCGCCCCCGACCTGGTGTGTGGCGGCCGCTACGACTTCGCGCTGCTGCGCACACCGGACGGCTGGCGCCTGCGCGAGGTGGTCGTACGGGAGAAGTGGCGGCGGCTGCCCGAGCGGAGCCGGGCCGGGGTCGGCGACTGATCCGGACTCCTGTGTCGGAGATCGATTCCCGCGCGCACACTGGAGGCAGAGCCTGGGTAGGGAGGGTCGGTATGAGGACGATCGACCGCTGGCTCACCTCCCCATGGCGCCGCTCGGGCGCCGCCGCCCTCGCGGGCGCCCTGCCCGTGCTCGCTTTCCCTGCCCCGTCACTGTGGTGGTTCGCGTACGTCGCCCTGGTGCCATGGATCCTGCTGGCCCGCTCGGCGCCGACCGCGCGACGGGCCGCGTACGACGGCTGGTGCGGCGGCTTCGGCTTCCTGCTGGCCGTTCACCACTGGCTGCTGCCGAGCCTGCACGTGTTCATCTTCCTGATAGCCGCGCTGCTGGGTGCGCTCTGGGCGCCCTGGGGCTGGCTGGTGCGCCGGTTCCTCGGCGGGGTGCCGTCGCCGGGCCGGGGGGCCGCCGCGCTGCTGGTGCTGCCGTCGGCCTGGCTGGCGGTGGAGCTGGTCCGGTCCTGGCAGGGCCTCGGTGGGCCGTGGGGCATGCTCGGCGCCAGCCAGTGGCAGGTGGACCCCGCACTGCACCTGGCCTCGGTCGGCGGGGTGTGGCTGCTCAGCTTCCTGGTGGTGGCCGTCAACGTGGCCGCGGCCGTGCTGCTCGCCGTCCGCCGGGTCCGCGTGCCGGCCGTGGCCTCGCTGGTCGCGACGGCCGCCGCGACCTCGGCCGCGTGGGCGTGGGCGCCGCGCCCGGACGTCGACGGGCGGGTCCGGGTCGCCGTCGTACAACCGGGTGTCGTGGCCGGCCAGGACAGCGGCGACAAGCGGTTCGACCGGGAGGAGCGGCTGACCCGGCGGCTGGCCGGGCAGGACATCGACCTGATCGTGTGGGGCGAGTCCAGCGTGGGCTTCGACCTGGACGACCGCCCCGATCTGGCCCGGCGGATCGCCGCGCTGTCCCACGAGACCGGCGCCGATGTGCTGGTGAACGTGGACGCCCGTCGCTCCGACCGGCCCGGCATCTACAAGAGCTCGGTGCTGGTCGGCCCGGACGGCCTGACCGGCGACCGGTACGACAAGATGCGGCTGGTCCCGTTCGGCGAGTACATACCGGCCCGTTCGCTGCTCGGCTGGGCCACCTCGGTGGGCCGGGCCGCCGGCGAGGACCGGCACCGCGGCGCCGAGCAGACCGTGATGAACGTCGGACACGGGCTGCGCATCGGCCCGCTGATCTGCTTCGAGACCGCGTTCCCGGACATGAGCCGGCATCTCGCCGAGGACGGCGCGGACCTCCTCCTCGGCCAGAGCTCCACCTCCTCCTTCCAGAGCAGCTGGGCGCCTGAGCAGCATGCCTCGCTGGCCGCGCTGCGCGCCGCCGAGACCGGCCGCCCCATGGTGCACGCCACCCTCACCGGCGTGTCGGCGGTGTACGGCCCGGACGGACGGCGCCTCGGCCCCTGGCTCGGCACCGACGCGAGCGCCGCGCGCGTGTACGACGTCCCGCTCGCGCACGGCGTCACCGCGTACGCCCGCTACGGCGACTGGCCGGTGTACGGCGCGCTGCTGGTGCTGGCCGCGCTGGGGGTGACCGAGGGGGTGCGGGCGCTCAGGCTGCGCCGGAGCGGTCCTGAACCGCTCGCACCACCCGCTCGCACAGTTCATGGGTCGCCAGCGCGTCCCGGGCGCTGAGCACCTCCCCGGCCCGCACGGCGTCGAGGAAGGCGAGGACCGCCTGCTCGATGCCGCGCTGCCGGGCCACCGGCACCCAGTCGCCGCGCCGGCGCACCGTCGGCTGCCCCTTGTGGTCGATCACCTCGGCGAGGTTGACCACCTGGCGCTTGGTGTCCTGCCCGGACACCTCCAGGATCTCCTCGGTGGAGCCGCTGAGCCGGTTCATCACGCCGAGCGCGGTGAAGCCGTCCCCGGCGAGCTGGAGGACGACGTGGTGGACCAGCCCCTCCTCGGCACGGGCGCGGACGGTCACGTCGTCGACCGGGCCGGGCACCAGGAACCGCAGGGTGTCGACGACATGGATGAAGTCGTCCAGGATCATCGAGCGCGGTTCCTCGGGCAGCCCGATCCGGTTCTTCTGCATGAGGATCAGCTCGCGCGGGTGGTCCAGGCACTGGGCGTAGCCGGGGGCGTACCGCCGGTTGAAGCCGACGGCCAGCGAGACGCCGTGCCGCTCGGCGAGCTCGACCAGCCGCTCGGAGTCGGCGAGTTCGTAGGCGAGCGGCTTGTCCACGTAGGTCGGGACGCCGGCCTCCAGCAGCCGGGCGACGATCTCGGGGTGGACGGCGGTGGGCGCGTGCACGAAGGCCGCGTCGAGGCCGGCGGCGAGCAGCGAGTCCAGGGAGGTGTGCCGCTGCTCCCGGGGCAGGCGCAGGCTGTCCCCGACCCGGTCCAGGGTGGCGGGCGTGCGGGTCTGGAGGTGCAGGTCCAGCCCCGGCTGCGCGCCCAGCACCGGCAGGTACGCCTTCTGCGCGATGTCCCCGAGTCCGATACAGCCGACCTTCACGTGCTCTCCCCTGGCGCTTGCCTGCGTGGTCCCTGCCGAAGCATACGGGGGGCCGCCGGTCGGCGATGCCGTCGCAGCCGCACGGGAAGAGCGCCGGCCCGGTCTTCGACAGGTGGGGATCCGGACGGGCCTGCGGGAGCTGCTCGTGGGCCTGCCGGACGCCGAGAACGTCACCCCGGGCACACGGAATCCCTCCGCACGGGGCATGCAATCACCCCTGCGGGGCATCGGATCCGGCTCCCTCGTGCCAAGCCGGCGGCCCACCCAGCAGAGTTGCGCGGGTGCATCGAACGACGACCATCGCAGCGCTTCTGGTCACCGTGGCCGTTTCGGCCCTCTCCGGCTGTGTGACGGTGCGGCACCCGGTGACACCCGGATCGCAGCGGGACACCGCGCCCTCGCAGCCGATGGCGTCGCGGCCGGACGGCAGCGCGGAGTCCCACGTGGTGCAGGCGCCGGCCCGCGAGGCGCTGGGGATGGCCGGGCCGTCCCGGCGCCCGGCACACTCCGGGCCACCCGCCCGGCAGCACGCCCCGGCCGCACCTGAGACCACGCACCGGCCGCCGGGCCCGCCCGATCCCCCGCGAACCCGCCCGCACCCTGACCCCGCCGGGCGACGGCACAGCCACCTGCCCGGCCCGCCCCCGCTACTGCTGCCCACGGCCCCGGACGTGTGCGCCCTGGGCAAGGCGTACGGCGGCTGGCACAAGGACAGCCCGGAAGCGAGGATCTGCGAGCAGAGGTACGGCCACTGATCCGCGCCCCGAAGACGCGCGGGCCGGTATCGATGTGCGGCACCGCCGCGTGGGCGACCAGCCGCAAGGGCGCCGCAGCAGGGAGGGGCGCGGGACTCGGGGGGTCCTGACCGGAACCGACGCCCTTCAACTGCACCACCCGCGGAGGCTCAGCGCTGCCGGGGCGGCCCCCAGCCGTCGCCGCCCGGGGTGCCGTCCTCCCGCAGCCGCAGCTCCAGGCGGCTGATCGCGGACCTGACTCCGTCGCCGTAGCCGTCGTCGGCCAGGGAACCCGCGGCGCTGCGGGCCCGGCGCAGATGGCTGCGGGCGGCCTCGGCGCGGCCCAGTTTGACGTAGTCGGCGGCCAGATTGAGGTGGAGCGAGGGGAAGAAGCCCCGGACGCTCGCCGGGTCGCCGGCCGCGCGGCCCTCGGCCACCTCCTCGGCCGCCGACAAGGCCCGCAGGTCCCAGGCCAGTTCGTCCGCCGGGTCGTCCTGGGTGTCGGCCAGGTAGTGCGCGACCGTGCAGCGGTGCAGCGGGTCACCGTCCTCGCCGATCTCCGTCCACAGGTCCAGGAAGCGGCTGCGGGCCTCCTCGCGGTCGCCTCCGTGGTGCAGCATCACGACCTGCCCGATCCGCGTCAGCACGGCGTCCGGCGCCGTCTGCTCCTGTCGCTCCGCCACGGTGGTCCTCCGGGCCGTCGGCAATGGTCCGCTCCTGACGCTAACCGGCGCCGCGAGGATTCCTGGTCAGGCGGCGCCGTGCCACTGGGGGCCGGTGATCGGCCGCGGGTCGGCCGCGGGCTCGTCGCGGCCGGCCCGCACGGTTCGCCGCCCGCTGTCACCGTCACACGTGACCCGACAGCCGTCACCCTCAGCCCTCAGCCGGCCGTCACCCGCGGCCGTCACCCGTCAGCCCAGGTTCGGGATGCGCCAGTCGACCGGCTCGTGGCCCTGGCGGGCGATCGCCTCGTTGATCTGGGTGAACGGGCGGGAACCGAAGAACTTCTTCGCGGACAGCGGCGAGGGGTGCGCCCCCTTGACCACCACATGCCGGGTCTCGTCGATCAGCGGAAGCTTCTTCTGCGCGTAGTTGCCCCACAGGACGAAGACCGCCGGGTCGGGGCGGGAGGCCACCGCGCGGATCACGGCGTCGGTGAACTTCTCCCAGCCCTTGCCCTTGTGCGAGTTGGCCTCGCCCGCCCGGACGGTGAGCACCGCGTTGAGCAGCAGCACGCCCTGCCGGGCCCACGGCATCAGATAGCCGTTGTCCGGGACGGGCAGGCCCAGCTCCTCCTGCATCTCCTTGTAGATGTTCCGCAGGGACGGCGGGGTCTTCACGCCCGGACGGACCGAGAAGCACAGGCCATGGCCCTGGCCCTCGCCGTGGTAGGGGTCCTGGCCCAGGACGAGGACCTTCACCTGCTCGTACGGCGTCGCGTCCAGCGCGGCGAAGACCTCCTCGCGCGGCGGGTAGACGGGACCCTTCGCCCGCTCCTCCTCCACGAACTCCGTCAGCTCCTTGAAGTAGGGCTGCTGGAGCTCGTCGCCCAGAACCCCGCGCCAGGATTCGGGCAGCATGGCGATGTCGGTCACGTCAACGTCCTCACGATGTCAGGCAACTACGGCGTGCGGTCACTTCCAGGCTTCAGAACCTACAGGCGACCACTGACAACGCGTGCCGGAAGGCCGGTTCACCAGCTCGTCTTGCGGTGCAGCATCCACATCATCATGATCGTCGACGGGTCCAGGGCCTGCTCTCCACCGGAGATGTCGACATTGGCCGCCACGTACTGCCGGCCCTGCCACAGCGGGACCAGCCGGGCGTCGTTCACGATGATCTGCTGGGCCTCCTCCATGTCCTTGACCGTCTTGGCGCGGTTGCTCTCCGCGCGCGCGTGGGGCAGCAGCTTGCCGGTGATCTCCTTGGCCGGGTAGGGCGTGCCGAGGGCGTTGTGCTCGCCGACGAAGGGGGCGATGAAGTTGTCCGCGTCGGGGAAGTCCGGGAACCAGCCGCGCCCGAACACCGGGTACTCGCCCTTCTGGTAGCCGACCACATAGCTCTTCCAGGGGCGGCTCTTGAGGGTGATGGTGAAGAGGCCGGAGTCCTCCAGCTGCCGCTTCAGCTCCTTGAACATCAGGGCCGTCTCGGAGCCGTAGCGGTCGGTGGTGTACCAGAAGGTGAGCGGGACGGGCTGGGTGATGCCGGCGTCGGAGAGGATCTTGCGGGCCTTGGAGACGCTCGGTTCGCCGAAGTCGTCGAAGAAGCCGGTGGCGTGGCCGGTCAGGCCCTTGGGGACCATCGAGTACAGCGGGTCGACGGTGTCCTTGTAGACCTTGTGCGCGATCGCGCCCCGGTCCACGAGCTGCGCGATGGCCTTGCGTACGGCGGGCTGCTTGGCCCACGGGTCCTTGGGGTTGAAGACCAGGTAGCTGATGTCGGTGCCGGCGCCGTCGACCAGCTGAAGGTCCTCGTCGTCGTGCTCCTGGAGGGCGAGGATGTCGTCGGCGGCGAGACCTCGGTAGGTGACGTCGATCTGCTTGTCCCGCAGCGCCTTGACCATGCCGGCGGAGTCCTTGAAGTAGCGGATGGTCACCGCTTCGTTCTGCGGCTTGGCGAAGCCCTGGTAGCTGTCGTTGCGGACCAGGACGGCCTCGGCGCCCTCCTCGTAGGACTGGAGCTTGTACGGCCCGGAGCCGTGCACCGAGGTGTCCTTGCGCAGCGAGCTGGCGGGGTAGTCGTCCGGGTCCACGATCGACATGGCGGGGGTGGCCAGCACGAAGGGGAAGGTGGCGTCCGGCTGGTTGAGGTGGAAGACGATCTCGCGGTCGCCGGACGTCTCGACGCGGTCCAGGCTGCCGAGCAGCCCGGCGGGGCCGCCCTGGGCGTTGATGGTGCGGATGCGGTCGATCGAGTGCTGGACGGCCTCGGCGGTCAGCGGGTCGCCGTCGGCGAACTTCAGGCCGGCGCGCAGCTTGCAGCGGTAGGTGCGACTGGAGGAGTCGGTGAAGGAGCAGCTCTCGGCGGCGTCGGGCTGAGGGGTGGTGGCGCCGTTCGGGTAGGCGAGGAGCGTCTGGAAGATGTTCCGGTACAGCTCCCAGGAGCCGTCCCAGGCACCGGCCGGGTCGAGCGTGCTGGGGACGCTGGTGGTGCCCACGACGATCGGCCCCTGGCTGTCGGGGTCGCCGTCGGACAGCAGACTGCACCCGGTCACCAGGGATATGGACGCGATTGCCGCGACTCTCCGCAGGAATCGGTTCCGGTTGAACACGCGCACGCTCCTCGATCTGCCATACCAAGGGTCGGCAGACCATACCGCAGCGTTCGGCCCCGTGAACCACCCCGGAGAAGCGCTTTCTTGATCGTCTCGGCCATGACGACGTTGTCAGTCCGCTTTGCGGATTCCCAACGGTGTTCCGGGCGCCGATCCGTCCGGATATCGGCGCCCGGAGGATGCTCAGCTCACACCGGCGTTGAGGAAGATGCCGCCGTCCACGACGAGCGTCTGACCGGTGATCCAGTCGGACTGCTCGGAGGTGAGGAACGCGGTGGCGCCGCCGATGTCGGAGGGCACGCCGAGCCGGCCGAGCGGGTAGGCGGAGGCCGCCTCCTCCTCCCGGCCCTCGTACAGGGCCTGTGCGAACTTGGTCTTGATCACGGCCGGGGCGATCGCGTTGACCCGTACCTTCGGCGCGAACTCGTGCGCCAGCTGCTGGGTCAGGTTGATCATCGCCGCCTTGCTCACGCCGTAGGCGCCGATGAACGGCGAGGGCGCGAGGCCCGCGACCGAGGCGATGTTGACGATCGCGCCGCCGTTGTCCTTCTGCCAGGCGTGCCAGGTCTTCTGGGCGAAGCCGAGCGCGGAGATCACGTTGGTCTCGAAGACCTTGCGGGCGACGCTCAGGTCGAGGTCCGCGATCGGGCCGAAGACCGGGTTGGTGCCCGCGTTGTTGACCAGGAAGTCGACCCTGCCGAAGGCCTCCATGGTGCGCGCGACGGCCTCGGTCTGGTGGTCCAGGTCGTGGGCCTTGCCGGCGACGGCGATGACCCGCTCGGCGCCGAGCGTCTCGACGGCCTCCTTCAGCGCGTCCTCGTTGCGGCCGGTGATGCACACGCGGTCGCCGCGGGCGACCAGGGCCTCGGCGACGCCGTAGCCGATGCCGCGGCTCGCGCCCGTGACGAGGGCGACCCGGCCCGACAGCTCGGGGAGTTCAGTCATGTCCGTGTTACCTCTGAATCCCTTAGTTGAGCGGTCCGCCGGCGACGTACAGCACCTGGCCGGAGACGAAGCCGGCCGCCTCGTCGGTGAAGAAGGCGACGGCGTTGGCGATGTCCTCGGGCTCGCCGACGCGCTGCACCGGGATCTGGGTGGCGGCGGCCTTCTTGAAGTCGTCGAAGCCCATGCCGACGCGGTCGGCGGTGGCCTTGGTCATCTCGGTGGCGATGAAGCCGGGGGCGACGGCGTTGGCGGTGATGCCGAACTTGCCGAGCTCGATGGCGAGGGTCTTGGTGAAGCCCTGGAGGCCGGCCTTGGCGGCGGAGTAGTTGGCCTGTCCGCGGTTGCCGAGCGCCGAGGAGGAGGAGAGGTTGACGATCCGGCCGAAGCCCGCGTCCACCATGTGCTTCTGGACGGCCTTGGTCATCAGGAACGAGCCGCGCAGGTGGACGTTCAGGACGGTGTCCCAGTCGGAGACGCTCATCTTGAACAGCAGGTTGTCGCGGAGCACGCCCGCGTTGTTGACGAGGATGGTGGGCGCGCCCAGCTCCTCGACGATCCGGGCGACGGCCGCCTCGACCTGCGCCTCGTCGGAGACGTCCGCGCCGACCGCGATGGCCTTGCCGCCGGCCGCGGTGATCTTCTCGACGGTGTCCTTGCAGGCGGCCTCGTCCAGGTCGATCACGGCGACCGCGCGACCCTCGGCGGCCAGCCGTACGGCGGTGGCGGCGCCGATGCCGCGCGCCGCGCCGGTGACTACCGCGACCCGCTGTTCAGTGGTGGACATTGTTTCTCCTCGCCCTTGAGAGAACCTGACGGGGCCCTCGGAGAGAACCCCTCATGCGGTGAGCGACCGCTTAGTACCTTCAGCACCCGTGACGCTAGAAGCCATGGCACCCGGTGTCAACGGCACATCAGGCCGGTGTGATCCATTACCTCACCAGGAGGTCCAGCAACCGCTCCGTCTCGGCGGCCGGGTCGGTGGTCAGGCCGGTGTGCACGGGCCCGGGCTGGACCACGGTGGAGCGGGGCGCGATCAGCCAGCGGTAGCGCCGGCCGGCGTCGTCGCCGGCCGCCTGTCCGGCCTCCTCACCGCCCGCGCAGTGCCGCTCGATCGCCCGCAGCGCGGCGCGCACCCCGGCGACGTCGGCGGCCGGGTCCAGCGCGAGCAACCGCGCCTCGTCCAGATGGGTGCGGGCGCCGACGTAGGTCTGGGCGCGGCAGTAGACGACCACGCCCGCGTTGATGCACTCCCCGCGCTCCACGCGCGGCACGACCCGCAGCAGCGCGTACTCGAACACGTCCCGGTCGCCGCCCTGACCCGCCCGGGTGATGTGCCGCTCGGCCACATGGCCGGCCATATGGATGTGGCGCTCGCTCACTTGTCCTCCTGGAGTCCGGAGCCGGTGCCGGTGATGCGGTCGGCGATGACGGCCGCCCGTGCGAGCAGCGGCCGGGCATAGGCCCGGCGCAGGTCGTCCGGGGTGTCGAAGCCGGGCTCGTCGGCGAGCCACGTCTCGGGGATCTCCGCGGTGACCTCGGCGAGCAGGTCCTCGGTGACCCGGGGTGCCAGCTCGGCCGCGGCGGCGGACACGTCGGGGGCGAAGCGGGCGAGGGCGTGGTCGGAGGCGTCGTACGGACGGGCCGCGGAGGCTGAAGCGGCGGGCCAGTTGTGGTGCCAGATCATGGTGGCGCCGTGGTCGATGAGCCACAGCTCGCCCTGGTGGACCAGGAGGTTGGGGTTGCGCCAGGAGCGGTCGACGTTGTTGATCAGCGCGTCGAACCAGAGGATCCGGCCGGCCTCCTCGGGGCTCACCGGGAACGCGAGCGGGTCGTAGCCGAGCGCGCCGGACAGGAAGTCCATCCCGAGGTTGGTGCCGCCACTGGCCCGCAGCAGGTCCTGCACCTGCTGCTCGGGTTCGCCGAGCCCGAGGACCGGGTCCAGCTGGACGGTGACCAGGCGGGGCATCCGGAATCCGAGGCGCCGGGCGAGTTCGCCGCACACCACCTCGGCGACCAGGGTCTTGCGGCCCTGTCCGGCGCCGGTGAACTTCATGACGTAGGTCCCGAAGTCGTCGGCCTCGACGAGCCCCGGCAGCGAGCCCCCCTCACGCAGGGGCGTGATGTAGCGGGTCGCGGTGACTTCCTTGAGCATCGCCCCAGGTTACTGGGGCACGGTCCGGCGTCCGGCCCACAGCCGAGCGACAGCCCCGGCGCACCGCCCGCTCATCACCGGACGGCAAGGATCCGGGTGCCCGGCTGAACGGCGGCCGCCGTAGGGCCGTACCCCATGACGGACCACGACAAGCTCCGCGGAAGGGAAGCCCCACATGACCAGCGCCTCGCTCCAGCCCGCAGGAAAGCCGGCCCGCCGTACCGTCGTGGCGGCGGCCGGAGCCGCGGGACTCGCCGCCGCGCTGACCGCCTGCGGTTCGGGCGACGACTCGTCGGGTTCCGCCGACACCGGGTCCAAGGCCTCCGGTTCCGGCGGGTCCGCGGCGGACACCGGCGGTTCCGCGCTCGCCAGGACCGCGGACATCCCCGAGGGCGGCGGCAAGATCTTCAAGGACCAGGGGGTCGTGGTCACCCAGCCGAAGGCGGGCACGTTCAAGGCGTTCTCGTCGAAGTGCACCCACCGGGGCTGCGCGGTGGGCAGCGTGGCGGACGGCGTGATCGTCTGCCCGTGTCACCAGAGCCACTTCTCGGTGGAGGACGGCAGCGTGCAGAAGGGGCCCGCGACACAGGGGCTGCCCGCCGCGAAGATCACCGTCTCCGGCGACGAGATCACGCTGGCCTGAGTCGGCTCAGCCGCGCCCGTACGCCCGTTTGAGGCAGCCGAGCACCTCGTCGGTGGTCGCGACCGTGGCGACCAGCGCGAGGGTGTGGCGGATCATCGCGGGCGTGTACTCGGCGGGCACCCCCGCGACGGCGTCGGCCGGGACGACGGCGGTGTAACCGAGGTTGACGGCGTCGAACACCGCGTTGGGTATGGCCACGTTGGCCGAGACGCCGGTGACGACGAGTGTGCGGCAGCCGAGGTTGCGCAGCAGGGCGTCGACGCCGGTGCCGTGGAGGGGGGACAGCCCGTGCAGCCGTCGTACGACGAAGTCCTCCTCGGTGACCTCGATCGGGGGCGCGACCCGGACCGCCGCGCTGCCGGTCAGCTGCTGTACGGGGAGCCGTTCGGCGGCCCGGAACAGCCGGGCGTTGCGGCCGGCGCCCCGGCCGTCGGGCCGGCGCTCGGCGATCGCGTGGATCACCTGTACGCCGGTCTCGTGGGCGGCGGCGACCAGCCGGGCCACGTTGCGCAGGGCGCCGGAGGAACGCGCCTCGCGGGCCAGCTCGGGCAGGGCGCTGTCCGGGCCGACGACGCCCTGCTGGCACTCCACGGTCAGCAGGACGGTGCTCACGGGGTCGAGGAGTTCGCCGAGGTGCTCGTACGACGGCATGGCACATCCTTTCACCGAGGTCCGGGGCGGTGAGAGTAGCCACATCCGGGTGCGAGCGGAAGCGGGGCCATTCCCTTTTCTGACGTGATGTCAGAGGATCACCGCAGCAGAGGAGTTCCTCTGGCACGACGTGGGAGAAGAGGGGGCCGCATGACCGTCACCGAGCAGCGCCGGGGCCGCAGGATCATGATGACGCCCGGCGAGCTGGACGAGTTCCTCACGAGCCAGCGCACCTGCCGGGTCGCGACCGTGTCGGCCGACGGCACACCGCATGTCAGCGCGTTGTGGTTCGCCTGGGACGGCACCTCGCTGTGGCTGTACTCGGTGGTGCGCAGCCGCCGTTGGGCGCAACTGCGCCGCGATCCGCGGGTGGCCGTCGTGGTCGACTCGGGCGAGGAGTACGACGAGTTGCGCGGGGTCGAGCTGTCCGGCCGGGTGGAGTTCGTGGGCGAGGTGCCGCGCAGGGGTGAGCTGTGCGCCGAACTCGACTCCGCCGAGACGCTGTTCGCCCGCAAGAACTTCGGCCTGGACGAGATGCCGCACGACGGCCGGCACGCCTGGGCCCGGCTGACGCCGGAGAAGATCGTGTCCTGGGACTTCCGGAAGCTGGGGGCCGTGTAGGGCTCACCCCACCGCGCGGGCCGTGGTGCGCAGGGCGTCCACCGCCGCGCGGATCGACGGCCGGCGGTCCGCGTCCGCCCGCCAGACCACGTAGACATGGCGGCGCACGTGCTGCTTGAGCGGCACCAGGACGACGCCGTCGGGCACCGGGTGGCGGCCCAGCAGCGGTGCGATGCACACGCCGAGACCGGCGGCCACGAGCCCGAGCTGGGTGTGGGTCTCGCCCGCACGGTGGCCGACGATCGGCTCGACGCCCTTGGACCGCAGGGTGAAGATCAGCCACTCGTGGCAGAACTCGCCCTCGCCCCAGGTGATCCACTCGTCCTCGGCGAACTCGGTGAGGTCCACCTCGTCCCGGTCGGCGAGCCGGTGTCCGGCGGGCATGGCGACATCGGCCGGGTCGTCCAGCAGGGGCGCCTTGACGAGCCCGTCGGGCACGGGCATCGGCTTGTTGTACCAGTCCAGGACCACCGCGAGGTCGAGATCGCCGCGGACCACCCCGGCGACGCCCTGTTCCGGTTCCAGTTCGCTGGAGCGCACGCGCAGCCCCGGATGCTCGGTGCGCAGGGCGCCGAGCGCGGCGGGGAACAGGCCGCGGGCGGCGGTCGGGAACGCGGACAGCCGGAGTTCGCCGACGACCTGGCCGCGGTGTGCCTCCAGGTCGGACTCGGCCAGCTCGACCTGCGACAGGATGCGCGCCGCGTGCTCCGACAGCAGCCGGCCCGCGTCGGTGAGCCGTACACCCCGGCCGTTCTTGGCGAGGAGCTGCTGGCCGATCTCCCGCTCCAGCTTGCCCAGCTGCTGCGAGACCGCGGAGGTGGTGACGTGCAGGGCGTCGGCGGCGGCGCTGACCGAGCCGTGCCGGGCCAGGGCGTCCAGGGTGCGCAGGCGCTCAAGGTTCAACATGTAAGTGATTCTAAGAGGTACCAGGTGAGAAATCTCGATTGTCCTACGAGGTTGCCTGCAGCATCGTTGAGGTCATGAGCACCGTCACCTCATCCCGCACGCAGTCCCCCGCCCCCGCCCGCCCTCGCGCCCGCGCCCGCCTCGACTGGCGGCTCCGCTTCGGCGCCCTGTCCCTGATCTGGGGCTTCAGCTTCCTGTTGATCAAGGTGGGGACGGAAGGCTACGCGCCCTTCCAGGTCACCCTCGGGCGGCTGATGTTCGGTACGGCGGTGCTGGTGGCGGCGATGGCCGTGAAGCGGGAGCGGCTGCCGCGCGGGGCCCGGCTGTGGGGGCACATGGCGGTGGCCGCGTTCCTGTTGAACGCCCTGCCCTTCTCCCTGTTCGCCTACTCCGAGCTGACGATCCCGTCCACGCTGGCCGGCATCTGCAACGCGACATCACCGCTGTGGGGCATGGCCCTGTCCCTGGTCGCGCTGTCGGAGGACCGGCCCACCCGGGTCCGGGTCGCCGGCCTCGGCCTGGGGTTCCTGGGCGTGCTGACCGTGCTGGGCGCCTGGCAGGGCTTCCACGGACTGGACGCCACGGGCACGGCGATGGCGCTGCTGGCCTCGCTGAGCTACCCGGTGGGGTGGATCTACGTCCGGCGGACGCTGGCCGGCACCGGCAATTCCCACCTGGCCATGACGGGAGGCCAACTGCTGCTCGCGACGGCGCAGCTGGCCGTGGTGACCCCTCTGTTCACCAGCGTTCCCGAGCGTGTCGCGTTCGTTCCGCTGCTGGCCGTCGCCGCGCTGGGCGCGCTGGGCACCGGGCTCGCGGTGCTCATCCAGTACGGCCTGGTCGCCGAGGTCGGGCCCACCACCGCCCAGATGGTCACGTACTTCATTCCCGTCATCGCCACGGCCGCGGGAGTGGCGATCCTCGGGGAGTCGCTGCGGTGGACCACCCCGGTGGGCGCGGTGATCGTTCTCGCGGGGGCCGCGCTCACTCAACTGCGACCGAAGAACGCCTGAGCCGGGTGGCCGTTCACGCGGCTCGCCGCGCCCCCAGTCCGTAGACGCGCGTCGGAGACGCCTATCCGTAGACGCGCGCCGGAGAAGGCCGTACCGCCGCCGCCACCGCGTCCGCCACCGGGGCGATGTCCGCTTCCGCGAGCGCCGAGACCGTGAGGCGGATGCCCTGCCGGGAGGCGAGGCGGAAGCGGGCGCCCGGAGCCACCGCCCACCCGCTTTGCAGCAGGCGGGCCACCGTGCCGGTCTCGTCCGGGACCGGCACCCAGATATTCATGCCGCTGCGGCCGTGGGCGGTGACCCCGCGCTCCGCCAGCGCGTCGACCAGGGCGTTCCGGCGCACGCCGTAGGCCCGGGCCACCGCCACCCGGTCCACCGCGCCGTTCACCCAGAGGTGCACCGCGGCCCGCTGGAGGAGCAGGCTCACCCAGCCGGGGCCCAGGCGCTGGCGGCCCTGGACCCGGTCGACCGTGACGGGGTCCCCGGCGAGGACGGCGAGGCGCAGATCGGGGCCGTACGCCTTGGCGGCCGAGCGGAGGAAGGCCCAGTGGCGGGTGACGCCCGCGAGAGGGTGCAGCGGCAGGTCGACGATGCCGTGGCCGTGGTCGTCCTCGATGAGCAGGGTCTGCGGGTGGTCCCGCAGCACCGCGCGCAGGGCACGCGCGCGCGTGGCGGTCAGCGAGGCGCCGGTCGGGTTCTGCGCGCGGTCGGTGACGATCAGGGCGCGGGCTCCGGCTTCCAGGGCGCGGCGCAGCTCGTCGGGGCGTGGGCCGTCGTCGTCCACGCCGACCGGGGCCGTGTGCAGGCCCAGGGCGGGGACGAGGTCGAGGACGCTCCCCCAGCCCGGGTCCTCGACGGCGACCGTGTCGCCCGGTTTGAGGTGCGCGGTCAGAATGCGTTCGATCGCGTCGAGGGAGCCGGAGGTGACGGTCAGCGGGCCTGCGGGGACACCGTCGGCGTCGAGTTCGGCGCGGGCGATGCGGGCGAGGTCCGCGTCGACGGGGTCGTCGCCGTAGCGGACGGGCCGGCCGTCGCCCCGCTCGGCCGCCGCGGCGAGGGCCGGGGCCAGGCGGGGCAACAGGGCAGGGTCGGGATTGCCCGAGGCGAGGTCCCGGCCTCCCGGGGGCACCTCCACGCCCAGTTGCTCACGCCTCGTGGTGGCCGGATTGGGGCGGATACGGCTGCCCCGGCGACCGGCCGTCTCGATCACCCCGCGTTCGCGCAGGGTGCGATACGCGGCCGCGACCGTGTTCGGGTTCACCCCCAGCTGGGCCGCCAGCTCCCGCATGGGGGGCAGGTGTTGACCCGGTTCCAGCTCTCCGGCACCTACCGCGCGCTCGATGCCGGCCGCGATCTCGGCTGCGCCGCGCCCGGTGATCCGATATTCTCCTAGCACAAAGAACATTATGCACTAGTACAAAGCGGTCCGCCAGTCGCAGGGGACCGCGGAGGGGACCGCCATGCCGGGCACCACCGAGGGCGCGCAGACCACCGCCTACACACCGACCGACCGCACCGTGCCCACGCGCTCCGCGGACCGGGCGTCGTACGACAAGGAGCTCGTGCACGCGATATTGGACGAGGGGTACGTCTGCCACCTGGGCTTCGTCCGCGACGGCGCCCCGGTGGTGCTGCCGACGCTCTACGGCCGGGTCGGCGAGCGGCTGTACGTGCACGGGTCCACCGGCTCGCGCCCGCTGCGGATGACCGGCCAGGCCAGCCCGGGTCTGCCGGTGTGCCTGACGGTCACCCATGTCGACGGGCTGGTACTGGCCCGCTCCGCCTTCCACCATTCGATCAACTACCGCTCGGTCGTGGTGCACGGCGTCGCGCACGAGGTCACCGACCCCGAGGAGCGGCGGCTGGCCCTGGACGCGCTGGTCGACCACGTCGTACCGGGCCGGGCCGCCGACTCCCGGCCCGCGAACAAGAAGGAGCTGGCCGCCACCGCGGTCATCCGCCTGGACCTGGAGGAGGTCTCGGCCAAGGTCCGCACCGGCGGCGCCAACGACGAGCCGGAGGACCTGTCCCTGCCGCACTGGGCCGGGGTCGTCCCGCTCCGCAAGGGCTACGACACGCCGGTCCGCAACGCCGACCTCGCACCCGGCATCGAACTTCCGGACTACCTGGCGGCGAGGTAGGGCGGGCCGGTCACACCGGCACCGGCTCCCGCCGGGCCCCGCGGGCCTCGCTCACCGCAAGGCCCGCGACCGCGCCGAGCAGCAGCAAAGTGCCGGCCACGGTGGTCGCGGTGAGCCGCTCGCCGAGCAGGCCGACGGCGAGCACGGCCGCGGTCACCGGCTCCAGCAGCATGATCACGGACACGACCGCGGACCGGACGACGGCCGCTCCCGCGAAGTAGAGCGCGTACGCGAGGGCCGTGGGCACGGCGGCGATGTACAGCAGTAGCCAGAGCAGCCGCGCCGGGTGGGCGGTGTGCGGGAGCAGACCCTCGTGCACCGCGAACGGCAGCAGGCACAGGCTCGTCACGGCGAAGGCACCGACCGTGGTGTCGGAGGCGTCGGCGCCGCCGTCCCTGCCCCACCAGCGGGTGAGCAGGGTCATGGCGCCGTAGCCCGCCGCCGACGCCAGCGCAAGGAGCACACCCGCCGGCCGGACGGTCGCGGCCGAACCGCCGAAGGTGAGGACGGCCAGTCCGGCGAGCGCACCGGCGACCGCGAGGACACCGCCCGCGCCGAGCCGCTCGCCGAGCAGCAGCCGGGCGCCGAGCGCGATGAGGACAGGGCCCGCGCCGAGCGTGACGACCGTGGCCACGGCCAGCCCGGTCGACTCCACGGCCGCGAAGTACGCGGTCTGGAACACGGCGAGGCCCAGACCGGTGGCCACGGCCCGGCCGGCCCTGCGGCGCAGGGGCTCGGCCGCGGCAGGACGGACATGCGGGCGCAGCCCGCGGCCGGCCAGCAGCAGCAGGAGGCCCAGCGCGCAGCGCCAGAAGGACAGAGCGAGGGCGCCCGTGTCGCTGGTCCGGTAGACCAGCGAGGCGGCGGCGCCGGCGGTGCCCCAGGCGGCACCGGTGATGATCAGGTAGAGCAGGCCACGCCCGACGGGCAGGCCAGAGGCAGCGTTCGACAAGGGATCTTCTCCGCAGAAACGCACACGACGGTGCGGAAGTTCGGGAGCGCCCCGCCTCGGCGGGGCGCGCGGACTTCATCTGCGGGCAGCACGGTCCGGCCCGGCGCGTGCGCGCGGGGCGTGTGTCCCGGAGGCCCGCCTCAGGCGGCCGGGGGCGGAAGGACGCGTGTCGACGGCATGACCGGCACCTTAGGCGGCGGAGCCGCGGGCGGACAACTCCCTTTCGGCGCCGCCCGAGGCGACCGGCTCCGGGGAGGGTGCGGCGGGGGCGGAGGACTGGGCGATGAAGGCGCCGACCAGGACGACCGCGCCACCGGCGACCTGCGGCGCGGACAGGTGCTCGCCGAGCAGCACCCAGGCCAGCACGGTGGCGATGACCGCCTCCAGGCAGGCGACGACACCGGCGACCTGCGGCGACAGCCGGCGCACGGACAGCACGCCGGTGACGTACGCGAGCACCGTGGCGACCAGCACGATCCAGGCCAGCAGCGCGACCGCCGGTACGGCCGTGCCGTTCAGCCGCGCGGTGCCGGCCAGCACCGACCAGTCCATGCTCCAGGGGCGGGCCACGGCCGTGAGCACAGCGGCGCCGGTGAGCAGCCCGTAGGCGATCACACCGAGCGGGTCCGGCGCCGCGTCGCCCGCGTCGCTGCCCTGGTCGGACAGGACGAAGTAGCCGACCTGGCAGCAGGCGGCGCCGAGGGCGAGGAGCAGGCCCAGTGCGTCGAAGCTCAACCCCGACCAGACCTCCACCACGCAGGCGAGGCCGCCCGCCGCGAGGACCACGCCGAGCGCGGCGGCGCGGGTCACGGGCCGCCGCTGCACGAACCGCACCCAGCCCAGCACGAGAGCCGGGGCCAGGTACTCGATGAGCAGGGCCACGCCCACCGGGATCCGGGAGAGCGCGGCGAAGTAGCAGGCCTGGACACCGGCGACGGCGAGCAGGCCGAACCCGGCGAGCAGTGCGGGCCGGCGGCGCGGCAGGGCGCGGTGCCGGACCGCGAGAGGCAGCATGACCAGGGCGGCGCCCGCCACTCGCAGCCACACCACGTGCAGCGGGTCGAGTCCCGCCTCGATCAGCGGCTTGGCGGCCACACCGGACCCGCCGAAAGCCAGCGCCGAGGCGAGCGCGAGGCCGAGCCCGGCCCCCTTGCCGGGGCTGTCCTGACTGCTCACAGACGTATGCACCGGCACATGATGACAGGCGACGACATGAGCGTCACCCCTGTTGACACCTGTCTCAGGTGGTGGACGGCGGACGCCTCAGCGGGCCGCCCCGCGGTCGTAATCTCTCTCGGGTGGTGAAGGGCGGGCGCATCAGCAGGCCGCCCCGCGGCCGTCCACCTGTCTCAGGTGATGGAGGGCGGGCGCATCAGCGGGCCGCCCCGCCGTCGTCGGCGTGCTCCCCGGCCGCGGCCTCGATCCGGGCGGACAGCTCGCCGGCCGGGATGCCGGCGCGTCCGAGGACCTCGACGGCCCGCGAGCTGGGGTCCGCGGCGAGCGCCGCCAGCAGATCGGTGCCGGCGACGCGAGGCGTCCCCCGACGCCGGGCACGCGCACGGGCGGCCGTGAGCGCGGCGGACGCGGCGGGCGACCAGCCCCCGGCATCCCTCGCAGCGCCCCCGGCATCATCCCTGGCCTCGCCCCCGGCATCCCTGGCCCCGCCGTCCCGGCCGGCGGCAGCGGTGACGGACCGGCCCGCGGCCTGCCCGGCCCGCGCGTCCGGTCCGGCGGGCGCGGGTACGACGGCGATCGCGCCGGAGTCCTCCACGCTGCTCTGCCAGCGCAGTCCGTAGCCGATGCTGCGCTGCACGAGGTAACCGAGGAGCCGGGCGAGCTGCGGCGGTCCCCCTACGGCGGCACGCGCCTCGGGGTCGTGTTCCAGCAGGGCGTGGAGCAGATGGGCGGTGTCGGTCTGCCGGTCCCCGTCCCGGACGGCCCGGCGGCGGGCAGCGGCGACCACCACCGCCAGCTCGGCACCGAGCCCGGCAGCGCCGTCCCTGTGCGGAACCGCTGCGTCGGGGGCGGCCCGGTGGGTTGTACGGGGTTGCACATCCTCTACCTCATCAGCCCCAACGGGAGAGGACATCCACGAGGGGAACCATCTTCGCGTCCCACGAGGAGTGGACATCACCGGCCCGGATCTCATCCTTGCGGAGGAGATCTGGCCGAATCGGCCCCGAGGGGCACGCGCCGCCTTGCTCTGCGCTCCCAACCCAACTGTGCCGCCCCGCCCCTCGTTCCCCACCGATATGGAGAGCGTGCGGGCGGGCCGGCTTGTGCGCTGCCGGCGGTGGACGGCAGACGTTACGTGTACCGGGTCTGCGCACCGCAGGACGCGCTGCTCACCGACCGGAACATTTCTGACGGTTCATCAGTATTGAATGTTCGCGCCCCTGCGGCTACGTTCCGCGACACCGTAGCCCGATACGCCCGAGCCGAAGGGGTGGCCGCATGGCCGAAGTCAGCGCGGAGGCACGCATCCAGGCGCCGGCCGAGAGGGTGTGGGCGCAGCTCACCGACTGGCCGTCGTACGGAGAGTGGAACGCGACCCACACCAACTTCCCCCGGGGCGGCCCGGAAACCCTGGCGGTGGGCGGAACCTTCCAGGAGAACATGAAGCTGATGGGCTTTCCGGCGGAGGTCGACTGGACCGTCGAGGAGTTGGAGCCGGCCCGGCTCCTCGCCATCCGCGGCAAGGGGCCGATGGCGGTGACCGTCGCCACCCGCTACACGCTCATCCCCGACGGGGACGCCACGACGGTCCGCATCGACGGCGAGTTCACCGGCGCCGCGGTGTCACTGATGGCGGGCAAGCTCAAGGACTCGGCGACCGCGGCCCTGAACGAATCGCTGCGCAAGCTGGGCGGCCTGGTGACCTGAACCCGGGCACGTGAACCCGGGCACGCGAAGGCGCCCCGTGCGGATACCGCGCGGGGCGCCCGGGATGCCGTACGGGCGACGGAACCCACCTACACGCCTCGGTGCTCATCGGCACCTCAGTCGTCGTCGGCGTTCAGCGCTCGTCGCACTCGGCGCTCGTCGCTCGTCGCGCTCAGTCCTCGTCGGCGAGGATCAGGTACAGCTTCTTGCGGGCGTCGTTGATGACGGCCAGCGCCTTCTCGCGCTGCTCCTTGCTGCCGGTCTTCCAGACCTGCCCGAAGGCCTCCATCAGGCCGAAGCCGGCCTGGCGGATCTCGCTTAGGGCCTCCCAGTCGACTCCGCGCGAGGCCTCCTCCCAGGGCGCCTCCGCCCCTTCCTCGGCGGCGGCGCGCCCGCTCTCGGTGAGGGCGAACAGCTTCTTGCCGCCCTCGCTCTCGCTGGCGATCAGACCCTCGTCCTCCAGTAGCTGGAGGGTCGGGTAGACCGAGCCGGGGCTGGGCTTCCAGGCGCCGCCACTGCGTTCGGCGATCTCCTGGATCATCTCGTAGCCGTGCATGGGCCGTTCCTTGAGCAGGGCCAGGATCGAGGCGCGTACGTCACCTCGCCGCGCCCTCCCTCGCGGACCGCCCCTCCCTCGCGGCCCCCAGCCACCGGGGCCGAAGCCCGGTCCGCCGGGACCGAACCCCGGGCCACCCGGACCACCCGGGCCGAAGGGCCCGAAGGCCGCCCGCCGGGCCTCGAAGCCGCCCATGCCCCGGCGTCCGGGGCCCTCGTGCCGATGTCCACGCTCGAATCCGTGGGTACGCATCGTGATCACTCCATTCCATCGCTGATCTGTCACGTATGCATCGCGTATCGTTCGCGATGCCTCAACGATATATCGGAAGAATGGGTCTGACAACCCCCTTCCGACCTGCGCGGAGGGACGCCACCAGGCACCGGGGGCACGGAACTCAGTCCGGCACTCGTGAATTGGCCTTGTCCCGCGGGCCGGCGTAACCACTAGCGTCGGTGCCATGCGCATTCGAATCGTGGACGCCTTCACCGACCGCCCCTTCGCCGGCAACCCGGCCGGAGTCCTGCTCCTGGACGACGTCTTCCCGGACGACGACTGGCTCCAGAACGTCGCGATGGAGGTCAATCACGCTGAGACGGCGTTCGCGCACCGGCTGCCCGCGGGCGGCGCGGCGGACTGGGCACTGCGCTGGTTCACGCCGGTCACCGAGGTCGCGATGTGCGGACACGCCACCCTCGCCACGGCCCACGTCCTGCACACCACCGGCGCCCACGAGGGCCCGGTGCGGTTCGCCACCCGCAGTGGCGTGCTCATCGCCACACCCGGCACCGACGGCTCGATCACCCTGGACTTCCCGACCGCGCCGCTCACCCCGGTCGAGATCCCCGCCGGGGTCGCCGAGGCCCTCGGGACGGAGCCGGTGGCCGCCTTCGACACCGGGGAGAACGTCGGCGACCTGCTGCTGGAGCTGGCCGACGAGAAGACGGTGCTCGGTCTCTCCCCCGACCTGAGGGCCCTCGGCGCCTACTCCTCACGGGGCGTCATCGCGACCGCCCGCGCCGACGACCCGTCACGCGGCCACGACTTCGTCTCCCGGTGCTTCTTCCCGAACGTCGGCATCGACGAGGACCCGGTGACCGGCAGCGCCCACACCGCGCTCGCCCCGCACTGGGCCGCCCGGCTCAGCCGCGACGAGCTCACCGGGCTCCAGGCATCCCGCCGCACCGGGCTCGTCCGCACCGCCCTGCGCGGCGAGCGCACCCTGCTCACCGGCCGCGCGATCACGGTCATCGAGGGCGAACTGCGCGCCTGACGGCGTTCTCAGGCCGTCGGCAGCCAGCCCACCTTGCCCGCGAGGAGGGCGTAGCCGACGAACGCGCCGATGTCGAGCAGTGAGTGCGCGACGACCAAGGGCCCGACCCGGCCCCAGCGGCGGTACAGCCAGACGAACACCACGCCCATGACCATGTTGCCGAGGAAGCCGCCGATGCCCTGGTAGAGGTGGTACGAGCCGCGCAGGACCGCGCTGGCCACCAGCGCGGTCCCCGGGGTCCAGCCCAACCGGCCCAGCCTGCGCAGCAGATAGCCGACGACGATCACCTCTTCGAGGATCGCGTTCTGCAGGGCGGACAGGACCAGCACCGGGTACTTCCACCACACCTCCGGCAGCGCCTCGGGTACGACGGTCAGGTTGAAGCCGAGGCCGCGGGCGGCCAGGTAGAAGGCGATGCCGGTGCTGCCGATCACGGCCGCGACGCCGGCGCCCCGGGCCAGGTCCGGCCAGGGGCGGGTGCGGTCGAAGCCGAGGGCGCGCAGGCTCGTGCCCTCGCGCAGCAGCAGGTGGGCCACGAGGGCCACGGGAACCAGCGCGCTGGCGATGCCGAAGAGCTGCCAGGCCAGGTCCAGCCAGGGGCGGCCCGGTGCGGCCGAGGCGTTGAGGGTGGCCGCCTGGTCCTTGAGGCCGCCCGGCTTGGTGACCGAGCCGATGAAACTGATCAGCGCGGACACCCCGCTCGCGCCGAGCGAGAGACCGAGCACGAGCAGCGTCTCGTCCCGCAGGATCCGCCGCGGATCGCGCTCCCGCGCCGCGGAATCGGCCACCGAGTCAGCCTCCACCTGCACCCCTGCCTCCAGCCGGCTCACGGGCCCCTGGCCCACCTTCGCCTGGCAAGGATCGCAGAAGCAGCTGTCAGCCCCGCGAACAGGTCTCCGCCCCGCGCCGCCTCCCCTTCACCCGGGCCCCGCCGCCCGGCGACTCTGACCCGCGACAGCACGACCGGTGGCCCGACACGACCGGTGGCCCGACCTCGGATCCCGCACTGCCCCGACGCCCGCCCGACCTCAGACCCCGCACAGACCGACCGGTGGCCCGACCTCGGATCCCGCACTGCCCCGACCAGCGGCCCGGCACGCCGGTCTCCTCGCACCGGCCGCCGTCACCCCAACGGCACCGCCTCCGGCAACCCCACCGGCCACATGTGCACCGGCTCCCCCACATGCATGAGCTCGGCGTACCGTCGGGTCGTCGCGGCCAGTGCCGCTTCGCGGGACAGGCCCCGCTCCAGCGCCCGGTGGAAGGTGGCCGCCTGCCAGGAAGCGCCGTTGACCCGGCGGCGGCAGCGCTCCTCGATGACGCCCAGGTACAGATCCCGGTCGGCAGCCTCCACGCCCCACGCGTCCAGTCCGGCCGAGGCGAGCGGCAGCAGCTCGTCGCGGACCAGCGTGACCGCGTCGACCTCGCCCGTGCCGCCGTACCGTCCCCGCCGGGGCCACACGAAGCGCGCGTCGATGCCGTACCGGCACGCCGCGTCGAAGTTCGCCTCGGCCGCGGCGAACGGAAGCCGCGTCCACACCGGCCGGGAGTCCTCGGCGAGGGCGCGGACGAGGCCGTAGTAGAAGGCCGCGTTGGCGATCACATCGGTGATGGTCGGCCCGGCCGGCAGCACCCGGTTCTCCACCCTGAGGTGCGGGACGCCGTCCGCGATGCCGTACACCGGCCGGTTCCAGCGGTAGATCGTGCCGTTGTGCAGCACGAGTTCGGCGAGTTTCGGCACCCCGCCGGCCGCGATGGCCTCCAGCGGCTCCTCGTCGTCGCAGAGCGGCAGCAGGGCCGGGAAATAGCGCAGGTTCTCCTCGAACAGGTCGTACGCGGAGGAGATCCACCGTTCGCCGAACCAGGTGCGCGGCCGTACGCCCTGGGCCTGGAGCTCCGGCGGCCTGGTGTCGGTGGACTGGAGGAACAACGGGGGCCGGGACTCGCGCCACAGCTCGTGCCCGAAGAGGAACGGCGAGTTGGCACCGACGGCGATCTGCGCGGCGGACGCCGCCTGGGCCGCGTTCCACACGTCGGCGAACCGCGCCGGGGTGACCTGGAGGTGCAGCTGTACGGAGGTACAGGCGGCCTCCGGCACGATGGACTTGGAGGTGCACACCAGGTGCTCGACGCCCTCGATGTCGAGCCGGAAGTCCTCTCCGCGCGCGGCGACGATCTGGTCGTTGAGGAGGGTGTAGCGGTCGACCTCGGAGAGGTTGGAGGAGACCAGGTCGTCCCGGTCGAGGGTGGGCAGGATGCCGATCATCACAATGCCGGCGTCCACCTCCCCGGCCTTGCGGTCGGCGTAGGCGAGCGACGTGCGCAGTTCCTCGGCGAGCCGGTCGAATACCCGGCCCCCCAATCGGTGTGGGGCTATGTTCACTTCCAGGTTGAACATGGCGAGTTCTGTTTGGAAATCACGACTCGCGATGCGCTCCAGTACCTGCCCGTTCAACATTTTCGGCATACCGTCCGGCCCCGCGAGATTCAGCTCGATCTCGACACCCATGAGGGCCTTGGGGCGATCGAATCGCTTCTCGCTCAGCAACCGCTCCAGCCCCGTCAGACACTTTTGGAGCTTTTCGCGGTAGCGCTGGCGATCGGACAGGTCGAACTGCCCTGCCACGACCTTCTCCCCCATCGAAGTGTCCCTCCTCGGATGGGCGGGCCGACGATCCGGCGCGCCGGGCTCCCGGGTCAGGGGGGATGATGCCCAGCCGAAGCGATCGATAACGTCCCGCACGGGCCCGCCGCCCGCTACTCTGTCGGTATGTTCCCGGCGGCACATTCACGAGGCATGCCGCAACTCGCACCTTCGGGTGCCCCGAACGCCTCGTGAAAAACGCCGACGACATTCGGCCGACCGCTACCGGCGCGTATTACGAGGTCAGCCCCGAGGGCCCGGTCCGGAAATCGGGATGAGTTTCGCAAATCCGTGACCCAATACGGCCTTACCGCGGCAACCGGAATCGGATAGACGAATCACCGGCCGAACACGCGTCGTATAAACTCCGTCCACAAGGCGGAAGGTTGGCGCCCTCGGTCCTGGTTCCTGCCGTGTTCCTGCCGCCCCGGTTGACGGGCGGCAAACCGAGCCGCACCCTCGTTCACACCCGACCCGGGCCCCACCTCTCCGGCCTTCCGTGAGCAGACAGCGCTGTCCGCCCCACCCTCCCTCGCGCCGCCGCGCCTGTCGAACGAGAGGCGAGCCACATGCCCCTGCACGTATCCCCTGCCCCCGCGCCTGCCCTGCGCTCCGTCCTCACCGCCCTTGGTTCCCCGACCGCGGTCCGTGAGGCCCGCACCCCCTCCCTGCGCGCCGCGCAGGGTCCCGCGACACCGGAGCTCCCGCTCCCGGTCCATGTGCTCGACCGGATCACCGCGCAAGGCCTGTCCGCGACGAAGCTGGCCGGCTGGCGCTTTCTGATCCGGTGCGGCGACCGGGCGGTGGCCGCGGCCGAGACCATGCTCACCCCTGACGGCTGGGCCTTCTCGCACTTCTTCGAGGGCCCGTACGTCGCCTCGACCGAGCGCGCCCTTCAGCAGGCCGAGGCGCTGCCACAGCCGTACCAGGCGCGGCTGCTCTCCGTGCCCGGCCTGTACATGCTCACCCTGTGGCTGCACGGGGACTGCACCGGTGATGGCGGCGAGGGCCATCCGGCGGCCACCGATCTGCTCGTCCCGCTGGCCCCGGCACCGCCCGGCATCCCGGCGCACCGTCCGTTCCGGGTCGCCGAGTTGCTTCCGGTGCTCACCCATCGGGCGACTCCCCTCCCACTGCTCGGCTCGCCTGCCTGATCCGACGCCCGCGTACCCCGCCACCTGCAAAGGAAGCGGGGTACGCCCGGACTAGTCCTATCCGGCCAGTGCGAACCACCCGAAATGACAGTGCAGTTGGGCTGAACCGCCCGGGCGGGTGACGCGTCATGAACCTGTGAGAAGCGGTGCTGTGAAATCCCTGCGGAACCACGCGGAGAGGACAACACTGGACTCAGACCGACTCTTCATCACGGGGGACGGACATGATCACGACAGAGCGAGAGATCCCATCCATGTGCCAGCACCAGCCGCCGTGCCCGACAGCCGAATCCGCCGACCGGGAGTCCGCCCGCCTCGTGGCGCACCACCCGGAGCAGGGCTGGAGCCTGCTGTGCAACGGCGTCCTGCTCTTCGAGGACACCGGTGAGCTGCTGCCCGATGGCCGCATCATCGCCCCGCACCGCCCGCTCGGGACGGACCAGGTGATGACCGCCGCCTGACCACGGCACAGTGACCCTGAGGGGCCGGCCGCACGCACCCGGTGCGTACCGGCCCCGACGTGTGCCTGGAGGCAGCCCCCGCCCTCGAAACTTTCGGAGCCACCTCGCCGAGAACCCCGACGGTGGCAAGCGGCACCAAGGCGCGCGGAAACGTCAAGGTGTCGTGCCCGGGTCGGCGGGCGCGTAGTCGAACCAGTCGAAGGACGCACGGCCCTCGGTGACGTACACGCCGATGACCCGGCCGGTGAATCCGGTGGCCACCTGAGTGGACAGATAGCGGCCGTCGAGTTCGGCGAGCCGGACGGTTCCTTCGCCGGTCTCGACGGAGAAGGCGAGGGTGTCGGGACCGTCCTGCGGCCCTGGCTGCCGGGTCGACCGGATCTCCACGGCCAGGGTGACCGGGCCGGCCGGCAGGGGGTGTGCGGCGACGCGCTGCCGCAGCGGGCCGATCCGGGCGATCACGGCCGCCGTTCCCCCGCTCACCTCCAGGTCGTAGTGGTGCGCCTCGTCCAGGCGGACGGACAGCCCGGCTCGCGCGGCGCCGGGCTCCAGCAGCGTGGCGGCCCGGCAGTCGTGGTGCTGCTGGCGGCGGCCGACGAAGGTGTGTCCGGGCCGGTCGAGGCTGTCGCCGGTGGCGGTCAGGGTGAGCCGGCCGGGCCGTTCGGTCAGCGACCAGCACGCCTCGGGCCTGCGGTGCGGGGATATCCAGTGGGGTGCGAGCTGTGGACCGGTGAAGTCGTCCCGTACCGGCGGCTGTTCGACGGGGGCCCAGGCGGCCGGCGCCGGGTGCCGCTCCCGCACCGGGCCGACCCTGGGCCAGCCGTCGGCCCACTCCACCGGGACCAGGAAGGTCTCCCGGCCGAGGACGTGGAACTCCGGGAACCAGCCGCGCGGCCGGGTGCCGAGCAGCACCATCCACCACGTGCCGTCGGCCGCCTCGACCAGGTCGCCGTGGCCGGTGCACTGGACGGGCAGGCCGGTGCCGCGGTGGGACAGCAGCGGATTGCCGGAGGCCGGTTCCCAGGGGCCGCGCGGTGAGCGGGCCCGGGCGGCCGAGACACCGTGGCCCAGGGCGGTGCCGCCCTCGGCGAGCAGCAGGTACCACCAGTCGCCGATCCGGTACAGGTGCGGGGCCTCGGGATCCCTGAGGCCGGTGCCGGACCACATGGGCAGCGGACCCTCCAGGACCCGGCCGGTGCGCGGGTCGATCCGGGCGACGCTGACCCCGGCCATCGCGCACCAGCACGAGCCGTCCTCGTCCCATGCCAGGTCGGGGTCGATGCCGGGCAGGTCGATCCACACCGGATCGGACCAGGGGCCCTCGGGGCGGTCGGCGGTGACGAGGAAGGTGCCGCCGGCGCCCGCACAGGTGGTGATGACGTGGAAGCGGCCCTCGTGGTGACGGATCGTCGGGGCGTAGATGCCGCCGGAGGCCGGGACGTCGTCGGGCAGCGCCAGCCGGCCCGGCCGGTCGAGGACGTTGCCGATCTGGCGCCAGTGCACCAGGTCCCGGCTGTGGAACAGCGGAACACCGGGGAAGTACGCGAAGCTGGAGCACACCAGGTAGTAGTCGTCGCCGACCCGGCACACGCTCGGGTCGGGGTGGAAGCCGGGGATGACGGGGTTGCCGTAGGTCCGCATGCTCGCCTCCCGGAGGCGCTCGAAAGTTTCGACTTGGATTCCGAATCTTAACGGTTGAAGCCGACCGGCCCCATGGGGTGCCGTCGTCCGGCTGGTCGGATCGCCGGTGCGGGGGTGGGATGGAAGGAAGCGAGGTCCTTGGCAGGCGGGCACGTCCGCGGGTGTCACCCCGCCGGTGCCCGTGCGGAACGGTGGAGCCATGTCCGGTTACGACGCCTCGGCGGTCGCGCGAGTGGTGGTCGGTGTGAGCGGTTCCCTGGGCAGCGTCACGGCCCTGCGGCGGGCCACCGCGCTGGCCCGTCGGCTGGGGGCCGAGCTGTGGCCGGTGCTGGCCTGGGAACCACCGGGCGGTGACCCGGCCGCACGGCGCTCCCCCGCCGCCGGCCTGCCGGTCGAGGAGTGGCGGCGGCTGGCCAGGCAGCGGCTGGCCGCGGTGCTCGACGAGATCTTCGGCGCGGAGGGTCCCGGGGTGCCGATGCACGCCCTCGTCGTCCGCGGTACCCCGGGCCGGGCACTGGTGGCGGCCGCCGACCGGGAGAACGACGTCCTGGTCGTGGGCGCGGGCCGGCGCGGTCTCCAGCGGGCCTTCTCGGGCCGGGTCTCGCGGCACTGCCTGGCCCACGCGGTCTGCCCCGTCCTGGCGGTACCCCCGTCCCCGCTGGAGTCCGAACTGCTGTCCGTCCACCGGCGCAACACCTGGCATCTGCGCATCGACACCAAGGGACTGTGAGCGGCGGGCCTGCTCTGGCACCGGCTCGACGAGGGCACCCGCCGTTCCGAGGCGGCCGGCACCCTGTTGTGCGGCACGACAGCCCTGCACCACCTGGGCCGCCGACCGGACTACGACACAGCCCTCCGCGTGTTCCGGGCCTCCGGCCTGGAGTGAGCGAGACGCCCCGACCCTGTCCCTTCCTCGTGCGTCTCGCCCGGCACCGGGCCACTCTTAACGCAGGCTTGACGCCAGCGCCGCCCTGATCCATGGGCCCAGGCATCACGCTCTGCTTACGCTGGTGTCGCCGTCCGCGTGATGGCCGAAAACAGCTGAGCCGCACGTCAGGAGCACGCCGATGGCCACGATCGAGCGCCCTCCCAGTACCAGCCGCATACGCGCCTGGATGCTGGAGGGCCTGTCCGACATGGGCAAAGGTCATGGTCACCCCGGGCCGCACGCCGAGCCGGAGCCCCCGCACCTGGGACAGCGCTGGTGGCGGGTGATGTGCCTGACCGGTGTCGACTACTTCTCCACCCTCGGCTACCAGCCGGGCATCGCGGCCCTCGCGGCCGGCCTGCTCTCGCCCGTGGCGACCATTGTGCTCGTCGTCGTGACGCTGGCCGGCGCGCTGCCGGTCTACCGCCGGGTGGCCGAGGAAAGCCCGCGCGGCGAGGGCTCGATCGCGATGCTGGAGCGGCTGCTCTCGTTCTGGCAGGGCAAGCTTTTCGTACTCACGCTGCTGGGTTTCGCGGCGACCGACTTCCTGATTACCATCACCCTCTCCGCCGCCGACGCCTCCACCCACCTGGTGGAGAACCCGCATCTGACGGAAGCCCTGGCGGGCAGGCAGATGCTGATCACGCTGTTCCTCGTGGCGCTGCTCGGCGCGGTCTTCCTCAAGGGCTTCCTGGAGGCGATCGGGGTCGCGGTCGCCCTGGTGGGCGTGTACCTCGCGCTCAATGTCGTCGTCGTGATCGTCGGCCTGTGGCACGTCATCACCGCCGGGCATGTGATCACCGACTGGAGCAGCGCCCTGACCGCGGAACACGGGAACGTGTTCGTGATGATCGGCGTCGCGCTGATCGTCTTCCCGAAGCTCGCCCTGGGCCTGTCCGGCTTCGAGACCGGTGTCGCCGTCATGCCGCATGTGCAGGGCGACCCGGGCGACACCGAGGAGCGGCCCGCCGGCCGGATCCGGGACACCAAGAAGCTCCTGACCACCGCCGCGCTGATCATGAGCTGCTTCCTGATCACCACCAGCTTCATCACCACGCTGCTGATCCCGGAGCAGGAGTTCAAGCCGGGCGGCGACGCCAACGGCCGCGCGCTCGCCTACCTCGCGCACGAGTACCTCGGCAACGTCTTCGGCACGGTGTACGACGTCTCGACCATCGCGATCCTGTGGTTCGCGGGCGCCTCCGCGATGGCCGGTCTGCTCAACCTCATGCCGCGCTACCTGCCCCGCTACGGCATGGCTCCGCACTGGGCGCGGGCGGTACGCCCGATGGTCCTCGTCTTCACCCTGGTCGCGTTCCTGGTGACCTGGATCTTCGACGCCAACGTCGACAAGCAGGGCGGCGCCTACGCCACCGGTGTGCTGGTGCTGATCAGCTCGGCCGCGATCGCGGTGACCATCGCCGCGCACAAGGCGGGACAGCGCGGCTGGACCGTGGCGTTCGCGGTGATCTCGGCGGTGTTCCTCTACACGACCGTCGTGAACGTCATCGAGCGCCCGGACGGTGTGAAGATCGGTGCCTGCTTCATCGCGGGCATCATGCTGGTCTCGCTGCTGTCCCGGCTGGCCCGCGCCTTCGAGCTGCGTGTGACCAGTGTGTCGCTCGACCCCATGGCGGAACGATTCGTCCGGGACATGGCCAGCCGCAAGATACGGTTCATCGCCAACGAGCCGGACCGGCGCGACAAGGCCGAGTACCGCGACAAGACAGAGCAGATCCGCGCCGACAACGACATGCCCGAGCAGGAGGACTTCGTCTTCGTCGAGGTCACGGTCACCGATCCGTCCGAGTTCGAGGCGAGTCTGACCGCGCGCGGCGAGGTGCTGCACGGCCGTTACCGGGTGCTGACCGTGGAGTCCGCCTCCATCCCCAACGCCCTCGCCGCACTGCTGCTGCACGTCCGTGACCTCACCGGCTGCACCCCGCACATCTACTTCGAGTGGACCGAGGGCAACCCGTTCGCCAACTTCCTGCGCTTCTTCCTCTTCGGCCAGGGCGAGGTCGCCCCGGTCACCCGTGAGGTGCTGCGCGAGGCGGAACCGGACCCGGACCGCCGGCCACGGGTGCACACCGGCTGAGCGCGACACGGCAGGGCATCAGGCACCTCGCTCCCCGGTTCGGACGCTCCGACGGGAGTCGCGGCCCACTCCGCAGAGCTGTCACGAACGGGGGCTCTCACGCCGTAGAGCCATATCGCGTTGTACCCAACGCCCAACCCCAGGTCCGTGGTTCCGGAGGATGGCCCTATCGTGACCGGCATGCAGTCCTACACGATCGGCCAGGCCGCGCGGCTGCTCGGCGTCAGCCCGGACACCGCCCGCCGCTGGGCCGACGCCGGCCGGGTGGCCACCCACCGCGACGAATCCGGGCGGCGGCTCATCGACGGCCGGGACCTCGCCGCGTTCTCGGTGGAACTGGCCAAGGGAGGCGGCGGCGAGGAGGACGCCTCCCACACCTCCGTCCGCAACGCCTTCCCCGGCATCGTCACCGCGATCAAGCTCGGCGATGTCGCCGCCCAGGTGGAGATCCAGGCCGGCCCGCACCGGCTGGTCTCCCTGCTGACCCGGGAAGCCGTGGAGGAACTGGGCCTGGAGGTCGGCATGGAGGCCACCGCGCGCGTGAAGTCCACCAACGTGCACATCGACCGCGTCTGACCCGGCGCGCCCACCGGCACAGCAGCGCCGCCCACGAGTCGCGCCGCGTACGCGGCACCCGGGGGTGCACGGTGCCGCCACGTAGGCGCAGCGCCCTGCGCGTACGTACGCAGGAGCCGTCACAGGCCGCCTCGCCCAGCCTCGCACCGGGACCCCGCCCCTACCGCCGTCCCGGGCACCGCCGTACCCGGAACCGCCACCGCGAGGCTCCGGCGCGAGTGGGCCGTACAAACGCACATGCAAGCTACAAGCCGCGAGTTCGCAGCTCATGCGATGTGACAGGAGACTTCTTCCTGGCAGATGCGGCAGTATCATCGCCGCACGACCGATGACCGGTCGTACAGGGCGCGACGCTTGTTCCACAGAACTCGAGGAGTAGATCCGTCATGACCCGTTCCGTGCGCCGAATCCGCCGGATGGTGCAGCTGGCCGGTGCGGGAGCCGCCGCCCTGATGGCACTGAGCGCCTGCTCCTCCGCGTCCGACTCGAAGGACTCCTCCGGTACGCCGGACGCGTCCGCGTCCCCGAAGCTCTCTGGCACGGTCACCGTGTTCGCCGCCGCCTCCCTGAAGGAGAGCTTCACGCTCCTGGGCAGGGAATTCGAGAAGCGGCACCCGGGCACCAAGGTCGGCTTCAACTTCGGCGGCAGCGACTCGCTCGCCGCGAGCATCACCAGCGGCGCCCCGGCGGACGTCTTCGCCGCCGCGAGCCCCAAGACCATGGCGATCGTGACGGACGGGCAGGACGCGGTCGGCACCCCGGCCACCTTCGTCCGCAACCAGCTGGAGATCGCCACCGTGCCGGGCAACCCGCACAAGGTGGCCTCCCTGAAGGACCTCACCAAGTCCGGTCTGAAGGTGGTCCTGTGCGACAAGACGGTGCCCTGCGGCACCGCCGCCCAGAAGGCTCTGGACGCCGCCGACCTCAAGCTCACCCCGGTCTCCTACGAGCAGGACGTCAAGGGCGCCCTGAACAAGGTGGCGCTGAAGGAGGCCGACGCGGCCGTGGTCTACAAGACCGATGTGCGGGCCGCGGGCGACAAGGTGGAGGGCGTGGAGTTCCCGGAGTCGGCCGAGGCCGTCAACGACTACCCGATCGCGCTGCTGAAGAACGGGGAGAACGCCGAGGCCGCCAAGGCGTTCATCGCCCTCGTGCGGTCCGCCGAGGGCCAGAAGGTGCTGAGCGAGGCCGGGTTCCTCAAGCCATGACCTCGCTCCACAAGCCCGGCGCCGCGACCGGCCCCCGCACGGGCGGGTCGCAGCGCCGTCGCGGCGGCACGGGGGGCCGACGCCTGGTGCCGTTGCCGCTGCTGCTGCCGGGCGTGCTGGCCCTGGCGTTCCTGCTGCTGCCGCTGCTCGCGCTGCTGCTCCGCACGCCCTGGCGCAGCCTGCCGGACCAGTTGACCAGCGCCGAGGTCTGGCAGGCGCTCCAGCTCTCCCTGGTCAGCGCCACCGCGGCGACCGCCGTCAGCCTCGTGCTCGGGGTTCCGCTGGCCTGGCTGCTGGCCCGTACGGACTTCCCCGGCCGGGGCCTCGTACGAGCCCTGGTGACCCTGCCGCTCGTGCTGCCGCCGGTGGTCGGCGGTGTGGCGCTGCTGCTCGCGCTCGGCCGCAACGGCGTCGTCGGCAAGTGGCTCGACGCGTGGTTCGGGATCACCCTGCCGTTCACCACCACCGGGGTGGTGATCGCGGAGGCGTTCGTCGCGATGCCGTTCCTGGTCATCAGCGTCGAGGGCACCCTGCGCGCCGCCGACCCGCGCTACGAGGAGGCGGCGACCACGCTCGGCGCGTCCCGCTTCACCGCCTTCCGGCGGGTCACGCTGCCGCTGATCGCGCCCGGCATCGCGGCCGGCGCGGTGCTGGCCTGGGCCCGGGCACTCGGCGAGTTCGGCGCGACGATCACCTTCGCGGGCAACTTCCCCGACCGCACCCAGACCATGCCCCTCGCGGTGTACCTCGCGCTCCAGAACGACCCCGATGCCGCCATCGCCCTCAGCCTGGTGCTGCTGACCGTGTCGATCGCGGTGCTGGCGGGGCTCAGGGACCGTTGGACGACGGGAGCGTGAGGATGCCGGAAGGAGTGGAGAGGACCCCCGCACCCATGCCGACGGACCGATTCATGACGGACATCGACGCCCACCGGAACGCGGCCTCCGAGGTCGTACGTGATGCGGGCCTCGACGCCCGTCTCGTCGTGGACCGAGGCGCGTTCCGGCTGGACGTGGCCCTGACGGCCGCCCCGGGAGACGTCGTCGCGCTGCTCGGGCCCAACGGCGCCGGCAAGACCACCGCCCTGCGCGCGCTCGCCGGGCTCACCCCGCTCACCGACGGCCACCTGCGCCTGGACGGCACCCCGCTGGAGCGCACTCCCCCGGAGTCCCGGCCGGTCGGCGTGGTCTTCCAGGACTATCTGCTCTTCCCGCACCTGTCCGCCCTGGACAACGTGGCCTTCGGACCGCGCTGCCGGGGAACGGGCAAGGCCGAGGCCCGCGCCCAGGCGGCGGCCTGGCTGGAGCGGATGGGCCTCGCCGGCCACGCGGGCGCCAAGCCGCGCCGCCTGTCGGGCGGCCAGGCCCAGCGCGTGGCCCTCGCCCGCGCCCTCGCCACCCGGCCCCGGCTGCTGCTCCTGGACGAGCCGCTGGCCGCCCTGGACGCCCGGACCCGGCTGGAGATCCGCGCGCAGCTGCGCCGCCATCTGGCCGAGTTCGAGGCGGTCTCCGTGCTGGTCACCCACGACCCGCTGGACGCCATGGTGCTCGCGGACCGGCTGGTGGTCGTGGAACACGGCCGGGTCGTCCAGGAGGGCACGCCCGCCGACATCGCCCGCCACCCGCGCACGGACTACATCGCCCAGCTCGTCGGTCTCAACCTCTACCGGGGGCAGGCCACCGGGCACACCGTACGGCTCGACGCGGGCCCCGCGATCACCACCACGGAGGAGCTGTCGGGGCCGGCCTTCGTGGCGTTCCCGCCGTCCGCCGTGACCCTGTTCCGGGACCGGCCCTCGGGCGCCAGCGCCCGGAACCTGTGGCGCTGCGAGGTCGCCGGCCTGGAGACGCACGGCGACCAGATCCGCGCCGACCTCACCGGCGAGCTGCCGCTCGCGGCGGATCTGACGACGGTCGCCGCCGCCGAGCTGGACCTGCACCCGGGTGCACCAGTCTGGGCGACGGTCAAGGCGGCGCAGACCCACGCATACCCGGCCTGAGCGGACCGGCGCTCTACGGTGGGTGCCCATGACGCTCAGCATCCGCAACCAGCTCCCCGGAACCGTCACCGAGGTGCACCCCGGCGAGGTCATGGCCACCGTCAAGCTCCGGCTGGACGACGGCCCGCTCCTCACCGCCGCCATCACCCGCGAGGCCGCCGAGCAGCTCGCCCTCTCCCCCGGCACACCCGTCCGCGCGCTGGTGAAGGCGACCGAGGTGGCCGTGGCCACGAGTCGCGTCGACGGCCTGTCGATCCGCAACCAGCTCCCCGGCACCATCGCCCAGCTCACCACCGGTGAGGCCATGGCCTCCCTGAAGATCACCGTGCCCGGCGGCCGGATCACCGCCGTGATCACCAAGGACGCGGTCGGCGACCTCGGTCTTTTCGTGGGCTCAGACGTCATCGCCCTGATCAAGGCGACCGAGGTGTCCCTGGCGACGGCATAGGAACGGGTGAAGGCCCCGTCCGCGGCACGGACGGGGCCCTCACCCTCGTCGCTCAGTCCTCGTACGCGTCCAGCGGCGGGCAGGAGCACACCAGGTTCCGGTCGCCGAAGGCCTGGTCGATGCGGCGCACCGGCGGCCAGTACTTGTCGGCGATCGAGACGCCGGCCGGGAAGACGGCCTCCTCGCGGCTGTAGCCGTGCGTCCACTCACCGCCGAGCGCGGCGGCCGTGTGCGGGGCACCCCGCAGCGGGTTGTCCTCCGCGGGCCACTCGCCCGCGCCGACCTTCTCGATCTCCGCGCGGATGGCGATCATCGCATCGCAGAAACGATCCAGCTCGGTGAGGTCCTCGGACTCGGTCGGCTCGATCATCAGCGTGCCGGCCACCGGGAAGGACATCGTCGGCGCGTGGAAGCCGTAGTCGATCAGGCGCTTGGCGACATCGTCCACGGTCACGCCGGTCGCCTTGGTCAGCGGGCGCAGGTCGATGATGCACTCGTGCGCCACCAGGCCGCCGGGGCCGGTGTAGAGCACCGGGTAGTGCGGCTCCAGGCGCTTGGCGATGTAGTTCGCCGACAGCACGGCCACCTGGGTGGCCCGCTTCAGGCCCTCGCCGCCCATCAGGCGGACGTACGCCCAGGAGATGGGCAGGATGCCCGCGCTGCCCCAGGGGGCCGCCGAGATCGGCCCGACGCCCGTCTCCGGGCCCGCCTCCGGCTGGAGCGGGTGGTTCGGCAGGTACGGCGCCAGGTGCTCGCGGACCGCGACCGGGCCGACACCCGGGCCGCCGCCGCCGTGCGGGATGCAGAACGTCTTGTGCAGGTTCAGGTGGGAGACGTCACCGCCGAAGTGGCCCGGCTTGGCGAGGCCGACCAGCGCGTTGAGGTTGGCGCCGTCGACGTACACCTGGCCGCCCGCCTCGTGCACCTGGGCGCAGATGTCGGCGACGTGCTCCTCGAACACGCCGTGTGTCGACGGGTAGGTGATCATCAGCACCGCCAGCTCGTCGCGGTACTGCTCGATCTTGGCGCGCAGGTCCTCGACGTCGATCTCGCCGTCCTCGGCGGTCTTCACGACGACGACCTTCATGCCGGCCATCACGGCGCTGGCGGCGTTGGTGCCGTGCGCGGAGGACGGGATCAGGCAGACGGTCCGCTGCTCGTCGCCGTTGGCGCGGTGGTAGCCGCGGACGGCGAGCAGACCGGCCAGCTCGCCCTGCGAGCCGGCGTTCGGCTGGAGGGAGACCTTGTCGTAGCCGGTGACCTCGGCGAGGCGGTCCTCCAGCTCGTGGATGAGCGTGAGGTAGCCCTGGGCCTGCTCGGCGGGCGCGAAGGGGTGCAGCTGGCCGAACTCGGGCCAGGTGACCGGCTCCATCTCGGTGGTCGCGTTGAGCTTCATGGTGCAGGAGCCCAGCGGGATCATGCCGCGGTCGAGCGCGTAGTCGCGGTCGGCCAGCTTGCGCAGGTAGCGCAGCATCGCCGTCTCGGAGCGGTGCTGGTGGAAGACCGGGTGGTTGAGGTAGACGTCGGTGCGCAGCAGCGCCTCGGGCAGGGTGTCCTCTGCGGTCGCGTCCAGCGCCTCGACGTCGGCCTCGGCGCCGAAGGCGGCCCAGACGGCGGCCAGCTGGGCCCGGCCGGTCGTCTCGTCGCAGGCCATGGAGACGTGGTCGGCGTCGACCAGGCGCAGGTTGACGCCGTTCTCCCGGGCGGCGGCGACGACCTCGGCGGCCTTGCCGGGCACGCGCGCGGTGACGGTGTCGAAGAACGCGCCGTGGACGATCTCGACACCGGCAGCCTTCAGGCCCTCGGCGAGGATCGTGGCGTACCGGTGGGTGCGCCGCGCGATGGTCCTGAGCCCCTCGGGGCCGTGGTAGACGGCGTACATGCCGGCCATCACGGCGAGCAGCACCTGCGCGGTGCAGATGTTGCTGGTCGCCTTCTCGCGGCGGATGTGCTGCTCACGGGTCTGGAGCGCGAGCCGGTAGGCCTTGTGCCCGTCGGCGTCGAGGGAGACACCGACGAGACGGCCGGGCAGGCTGCGCGCGAACTTCTCCTGCACCGCCATGTAGCCGGCGTGCGGACCGCCGAAGCCCATCGGCACACCGAAGCGCTGGGTGGTGCCGACGGCGATGTCGGCACCCAGCTCGCCCGGCGAGGTCAGCAGGGTCAGGGCGAGCAGGTCGGCGGCGACGGTGACCAGGGCGCCCAGCTCGTGCGCCTGGTCGATGACCGGCTTGATGTCCCGTACGGCACCGGAGGCGCCCGGGTACTGGATCAGTACGCCGTTGATCTCGCGCTCGGCGATCTCGGCCGGGATGCCGTCGCTCAGGTCGGCGACGACGACCTCGACGCCGGTCGGCTCGGCACGCGTCTCGATCACGGCGATGGTCTGCGGCAGCGCGTCCGCGTCGACCAGGAACAGGCCCTTCTTGTTCTTGCCCATGCGCCGCGACAGCGACATCGCCTCCGCGGCGGCCGTGCCCTCGTCGAGGAGGGAGGCGCCGGACGTGGGCAGACCGGTGAGGTCGGCGACCACGGTCTGGAAGTTCAGCAGGGCCTCGAGCCGCCCCTGGGAGATCTCCGGCTGGTACGGCGTGTAGGCCGTGTACCAAGCCGGGTTCTCCATGACGTTGCGCAGGATGACCGGCGGGGTGAAGGTGCCGTAGTAGCCGAGGCCGATCATGGAGTCGAGGACCTGGTTGCGGTCGGCGAGCGAGCGCAGCTCGGCGAGCACCTCCGCCTCGGTGCGGGCGCCCGGCAGGTCCAGGGCATCGGCGTTCTTGATCACATCCGGGACCGCGGCGGCGGTCAGCTCGTCGAGCGAGCCGTACCCGGCCTGCGCGAGCATCTTGGCCCGCGCCTCCTGGTCGGGCCCGATGTGGCGCTGCTCGAAGGGGATGCCCGCTTCGAGCTCCGAAAGCGGCGTACGGTGGGCGGTCATGGCGGAGGCCTCCTGGTCTGACGCGACCTTCGAGGGGCACCACGGCGCGGGTACCCCGACGGCCTCCCCCTCTGTCATCTCAACCTGAGAGCTTCACCGGGCGCCTGTGCGCGCCGGCTTTCCCCGTCGGTGAGAGCGGAAGCCGTCGACACCCGCTCTGCTTTCCAGAGTGACCTCGTCCGTGCGGTACGTGAGCCTGAGAGATTCCGGGGAGGATTTGCTCCTTCGGCGCCTCCGAGGTGGTCGGAGGACTCTCCCGCACGGGGTCAGCAGCCGCTGTCAGCCTACCAGCGAGGTCAACGCCTGAGCCTTCGAGTGGCCGCCTCCTTGAATGTGCTCTTTTGTAGTGCTTACGGATGAGTTGCGACCACGTGGAGGGAGAGGGCCCGTGCAGACGGACATCGATCCGCGGAACCTGATCGGCCGCAAGGCGTTCGACCGCAATGGCACCAAGATCGGCACCATCGACGAGGTGTACCTGGACGACGCGACCGGCGTACCCGAATGGGCGGCCATACGCACCGGCCTGTTCTCCCGGGACGCCTTCGTGCCCTTGGAGCCCAGCGAACTCGTCGAGGGCACCCTCCACGTCCCCTTCGACCGCGCCCTGATCAAGGACGCCCCCGACTTCGGCGTGGGCCGTCATCTCTCCCCCGAGCAGGAACTCCAGCTCTACCACCACTACGGCCTCGACGTGGCCTCACCTCCCACGGTCCCGGACCACGACTTCGGGAAGCTGGCGGGGTCGGAAGAGGCCTGATCAGTGGCTTCGGCGGGGGCGGAGAATGCCTGATCAGTACCTTCGGCCGGGTCGGAGAATGCCTGATGCGTGGCTTCGGCGAGGTCGGAAGATGCCTCATCGCTGAATTGCTCCGGGGTCCGGGGCGGAGCCCCGTGTCGGCCACTGCTCGGCGGACCCAGACCGGCGGGCGGATGGGAAGAATCCGGAACCAACGGCAACGGATCAGCGGGCTCCAGCGCAGGATCGTCGACAAAAAACGTCCGTACCCGGCCCGGCTCGGACTGAGGCGTCTCGAACCGCACCGTCACCCGGCCCAGCCCACTCCCCTGCACCCACCCATGCCCGTGCTCGGCGTGCCGCACATCCTGCCCGGCCCGCCACTGCCGTTCGACCGGCTCCGGCCGCTCCGCAACAGCCGGAGCCGCACCTGTTCCCGGCTCCTCCGCCGCAGGCACCGGCACCGGCATCGCCTGCGCGAACAGATCCTCCTGTGTGTAGTAGGCGAGCCCGGACACCCCCACCCCGAGCAGCCGCACCCCGCCCGTGGTGTCCACCGAGTCCAGCAGCCGCGCCGCCGCCTCGCGGATGACCGCCGGATCGTCCGTGGGCCCTCTGAGCGTCTCCGACCGGGTCAGGGTGGAGAAGTCGTACCGCCGCACCTTCAGCACGATGGTCCGCCCCGACAGCCCGGCCTCGCGCAGCCGCCGTACGCACCGGTCGGCCAGCCGCTGCACCTCCATACCGACCCGCAGCCGGTCGTGGATGTCCACGTCGTAGGTGTCCTCCACCGACACCGACTTCGCCTCCCGCTCGGCCACCACGGGCCGCTCGTCGCGCGCCAGGGCCATCGCGTACAGCGCGTGTCCGTGCGCCTTGCCGAGCAGCCGGACGAGCTCGTCCTCGCCGGCCTCCGCCAGCTCGTCCACCGTGGTGATCCCGGCTCTGCGCAGATGGTCGCCGGTGGCCGGCCCGACCCCCGGCAGGGTCCGCACCGGCATCGGCCCCAGCAGGGCCCGCTCGGTCCCCGGCTCGATCACCACCAGGCCGTCCGGCTTGGCCTGCTCGGAAGCGATCTTCGCGAGCATCTTGGAGGCGGCGAGCCCGACCGACCCGGTGAGCCCGGTGACCGCCCGGATGTCCGCCCGCAGCCGCACTCCGGCCCGCCGCGCCGACTCCTCGTCCCAGGCCGCTCCCCCGGCCTCGAGATCCACGAACGCCTCGTCCAGGCTCAGCGGCTCCACCAGCGGCGACAGCTCCCGCAGCAGCGCCATCACCTGCTCGCTGATCGCCCGGTACAGAGAGAAGCGCGGCACCAGATACGCGGCGTTGGGTGCCAGCCGGCGCGCCTGGGCCATGGGCATCGCCGAGTGGACCCCGAACACCCGTGCCTCGTACGACGCGGTGGCCACCACCCCGCGCGGTCCGAGCCCGCCCACGACGACCGCCTTCCCGCGCAGGCTCGGCTTGGATGCCTGCTCCACCGAGGCGAAGAAGGCATCCATGTCGAGATGCAGGATCGTGGGCGCGTTTCTCACATCTCCGATGCTGCACCACGGCACTGACAATGCGGTGGTGCCGGAGCGCCCGACGGGATTCCGGCGGTCAGACCGCCCGGTTGCGGCGCCGGGCCAGCTCGTCCGCGGGGTTGTGCCCGACGAGTGTCTCGCCGGTGTCGATGCGCTCGCCGTGCAGCTGGGAGAGGGCGCTTTCCACGTCCCGCCACACCACGCCGACGGCGATCCCGAAGATGCCCTGACCGCCCTGGAGCAGGGCATGGACCTCGTCCGGCGAGGTGCACTCGTACACGGTGGCGCCGTCGCTCATGAGCGTCATCCGCTCCAGATCGCGGAAACCGCGTTCCCTGAGGTGCTGGACGGCCGTGCGGATGTTCTGGAGCGACACCCCGGTGTCCAGGAACCGCTTCACGATCTTCAGGACGACGACGTCCCGGAAGCTGTACAGCCGCTGGGTGCCCGACCCGTAGGCGGGCCGCACACTGGGCTCGACCAGACCGGTACGCGCCCAGTAGTCGAGCTGCCGGTAGGTGATGCCGGCAGCCGCGCAGGCCGTGGGCCCGCGGTAGCCGATCTGCTCGGACGTCATGGCCGCCACCCCTCCGCCGTTCGGCACCGCCGTCGGAAGCTGCGGAGCGTGATCGACCGCGCTGCCCGGATGGGGGAATCCCCCGCTCGAGCGCGGCCGTGAACTCGGGGGCGGGTACGGACCGCTCTCCCCCAAACTGCGTCCGGGGGCACCCCCAGCCGTACCGTCGCCGCTCGTTCTCACGCCGACCTCCGTCCTTGACCTGCCTTCTCGACGGTAGGCAGTCACCAGGGGTGCGTCAACGATCGCCACACTCGGCACGCCGAGTGATAATCACCCTAGGAGTGGTTTCCCGTGTCCCACCGCGGGGAAAGGCTAGCCGAATGCGCTCCCGGGGAGCCGTAGGACGCTCTCACTGGCCGGAGGCAATTGCCGGGGCGCCGGCCGCGCGGAGCCGCCGTTCGCCCCCGGAAAGACCGGGCCGACAGGGCCGGCCCCCGCCTCACTGGCTGCTGGTGCCGAAGTCCTCGGGCGAGATCTGATCGAGGAACTCGCGGAACTTCTCCACCTCGTCCTCCTGCTCGTCCGGAATGGCGATGCCCGCGTCGTCCAGCACCGTGTCACTGCCGTAGATCGGCGTCCCGGTGCGCAGGGCGAGCGCTATGGCATCGGAGGGGCGGGCGCTGACCTCGACCCCGCTGGCGAACACCAGCTCCGCGTAGAAGACGCCCTCCCGCAGATCGGTGATGCGCACTTCGGTCAGCTCCTGGCCGACCGCCTCCAGCACGTCCTTGAACAGGTCGTGCGTCAGCGGTCGCGCGGGCGCCATGCCCTGCTGGGCGAAGGCGATCGCCGTCGCCTCCCCCGGCCCGATCCAGATGGGGAGATAACGGTCGCCCCCCACTTCGCGCAGGAGCACGATCGGTTGGTTGGAGGGCATTTCGACCCGGACACCTACGACATCGAGCTCGTTCACACAGCAACCCTAGGCCGTGCTCGGGACGTTTGGGTAGTCGGGCCGGGAACAGGTGCCCGATCCGGCCTCTCCGGGACCCGCCGCTTCAGGGCAGCCGCACGCCGAGGGCGGTCTTGACCAGGGCCGCGTGCAGCTTGACCGTGAGGGCCGCCAGCTCCTTCGTGCGAGCCTCGGCAAGCGCTCTGGTCTGCGGGTTGCGGTGACGCTTGAGGGGGGCCACCACCTGGTCGACCAGCCCCGCCTCACGGTCGGCGGCGGCCTTCATCACCCGAAGGTGGCGCGGCTCGATGCCGAATCGGCCCAGCTCGGCGACGAGCGTGGCCACGGTGACGGCCTCGGCGTCGTACGCCCCTTCCTCCAGAGGAGCGATGAGCCCGTAGGACTCCCACTCCTTCAGCTCGCCCTCGTCGATGTCCGCCGCGGCCAGCAGCTCGGCCCTGCCGACCCGGGCCACCGTGGGCCCCGGCATGACCTCCGGCGCGTCTTCCGGGGTGCGCTGGCGCCCGACCAGCGGCAGCGGGAGGGCCTCACCCCGCTCCATGGCCTCCAGATGCTCGCGGATCACCTTGAGCGGCAGATAGTGGTCCCGCTGCATCCGCAGGACGTGACCGAGGCGCTCGACATCCTCGGCACTGAACTTTCGGTACCCCGACGGGGTCCGCTGCGGCTCGATGAGCCCCTCCGACTCCAGAAAGCGAATCTTGGAGATGGTGACTTCGGGGAACTCGTCGCGCAGCACGTTCAGCACCGTGCCGATGCTCATCAGCCCACTGTCCCTGGCGGCGGTACCGCTTCCGGCACCGCCGCTCGGTGTTTGAAGCATGGACCTTCCCTGGGGGATCCCCCCGGACGTCAGTCCGGGGGCGGGTCAGATGCCCTGCCGGCTCGCGTAGAACACCAGCCGGTACTTGCCGATCTGCACCTCGTCACCGTTCGACAGAGCGACCTGGTCGATGCGCTCGCGGTTGACGTACGTGCCGTTCAGGCTGCCCACGTCGGCCACCGTGAAGGAGCCGTCCGGGGAGCGCCGGAACTCCACGTGCCTCCGGGAGACCGTCACGTCGTCCAGGAAGATGTCGCTCTGCGGGTGACGGCCGGCCGTGGTCAGGTCGCTGTCCAGCAGGAAGCGGCTGCCCGAGTTCGGACCCCGGCGCACCACCAGCAGCGCCGAACCCAGCGGCAGCGCGTCCACCGCGGCCTGCGCCTCCGGGGAGAGCATCGGCAGCGGCGTCTGGCCCGTCGCCTCGGAGTCGTAGGCCTCGAGACCGGAGATCGAGATCGTCGAGGTCGTCTCGGAGGCTCGCTCGGGCGCCACACCGGGACGCAGCGGCGCCCCGCAGTTGGAGCAGAACCGGGCGTTCTCCGCATTCCGGTTACCGCACCTCGTACATACCAGGACCGACATCGACGGATCCTCCTGCCGCGGCTGCCCCGCCGGGGCGTTGGACGCGTACGGGCCGGAGGCAAACCCTCCACCCGTACCTGAGGTTGACGGTTGCCCGAAACCTATGCCGCCGGACCGGGCAGGGTCAACAGACGCCGCGCCCTGAACACCCGAAATGTCACCGCCCGGACCAGCGACCTGGTCCCGGAACAGCGGGCGCTGGCCCTCCGCGTCGGGCTGTGCGCGATGACGAGCGGTCGCGTTGTCGCTGCCCTCTCGCGCGCTCTTGCCGAACAACTTCGCAAACAACTTCACGGGCGATTCCCCTTGACCGAAACAGACCCGCCCGTGGGGCAGGACGAACCCTGATTGCCTACACCGGCCGAGCCGGACATTCTCACAACGTCCGTATCCACCAAACAGTTTCCATCACGCACCACCTCTTCGGTGCGCCGACCCCCCGCAACCTCATGCCCCTGCCCGACGGCCCCCATGCACCGCCGGTTCACTGGGAGGACGACCGAGCGTAGTCAGGCCGCTTCGCCTGTCGCAAGGCGTCCACGACGATCTTGTCCGACCGCTCGACAGTCACCGTCGCCTGCTCCTTCTCCAGGGTCTGCACCACACCTCCAGGGATGTTCAGCGCCGGCTCGAGGTCCTGCGGCTTGCCGATGACCTTGAAACGATAGGGAGCGTTGATCTTGTTCCCGTCGACGCTCACCGCTTTGTCCCCGTCGGTGAAATAGGTGCCGGTGACCACCCGGACCCCGTTGACCTGGATCGCCTCCGCGCCGGCCGCGCGCAACTCCTGGATCGCGTCGAGCAGCATGTCCGCCTGGACCGTCCCCTTCGTGTCCTCGATCGTCATGGTGATGCCGGGACCCTCCGCCGCCACGGTGCCCGCCAGAATGCCGAGTTGTCTTTCCTTCTCGGCGGTCTGCCGGCGTGCCTCCGCGGCCTGGTCGGAGCTGCTCTGCAGCTCCTGACGCTGCTTTTCGAGTCCCTGCTTCTCGTCCTCAAGACGCTGAGTACGCGAATCCAGTTCATCGAGGATGCGCACAAGATCTTCCTGACGTGCCCCGCGCAGCGCGCTGTCGGTGTCACTGTTGGACGCCACCTGCACCGCCAGGCCGAAGCCGAGGCCGAACAGCAGCAGCGCCACGATGAGTTGAGCCCGGGTGAAGCGCGGCGGCCACAGGCCCTTGACGAGCCGCTGCCGGCCCGTCAGCGGCTGCTGAGGATCTTCGCCGGCCTGCTGCCCGGCATCGGGCGCGGGTGCGGGCGCGGGCACCTCGGCCGGCAGTTCCCTGCGCAGCCGGTTCTCGGGCTGATCACTCCGGCCGTTGCGGTCGTTCTGCTCGCTCATGACCGTCACGCCCGGAACACGTGCCGACGGATCGCCGCGGCGTTGGAGAAGATCCGGATGCCCAGGACCACGACCACACCCGTGGACAGCTGCGCGCCCACGCCCAACTTGTCACCCAGGAACACGATCAGGGCGGCGACGACCACGTTCGACAGGAACGACACCACGAAGACCTTGTCGTCGAAGATGCCGTCCAGCATGGCCCGCAGGCCGCCGAAGACGGCGTCCAGCGCCGCGACGACGGCGATCGGCAGATAAGGCTCGACGACCGCCGGAACCTCGGGACGGACCAACAGGCCGGCCACGACTCCCACGACGAGGCCCAGTACGGCGATCACGATGTGCCCTTCTCGGTTTTCTCGGACTTCGGCTGTGCTGTTCGTACGATCACACTGGGGGCGGCGGGCAGCCGGAGATCGCCCTCCGTGGAGATGGTGGCGCGGATGCCGTAGTTCTCCTCCAGGGCATGCAGATACAGGCCGTCGGCGCTGTTCTGGAACCTGGTGCTCAACCTGTCCCCGTCGCCCACCGCCAGCACCGTGTACGGCGGCACCAGCGGCCTGTTGTCGACCAGTATCGCGTCGCCCGCGGCCCTGATCGCGGACAGGGCGGTCAGCCGCTGCCCGTTGATGGAGATCGCCTCGGCCCCGGAGGCCCACAACCCGTTGACCACGCGCTGCATGTCGCGGTCACGCACCCGGCCGGTGTCGGAGAAGCCCGACGTCTCCCGGGGATTGGCGCCGTCGCCGCCGGTGCCGGCCTCCTTGGCGTCGTTCACGACGAGCTTGACCCCGGGACCGTGCGCCGCGGTGGCGCCGGACAGCAGACCCACCAGATCCGCGTCGGCGCTGCCGCCGCTCGACTTCAGAGCCGCCCGCTGGCGAGCGCTGACGTCGTCGCGCAGCTTGTCCACCGTGCTCTCGAGCTTGTCCGCGTCCGCGGTCTCGCTGTCGATGCGGTCGATCAGCTCCTGGCGCTCCTTGGCCACCACGGGCGCCGTCACGCGCGCCTGTGCCGCTCCCACGGTCACGACCAGCGCCGCGAGGACGAGACCGGCGGCCAGGCCCAGCTTGGCCCGGAGTGTCCTCGGCAGACCGCCCTCGCCCAGCGACTTCTTCCGGGCGGCGGCCTCGGCGTACCCGTCGTCGAGGCTGTGGTCCATGACGTTGGTGATCAACGACATGGAGGCGTCCGGGCGCTGCGGCCGCGTGGGGCTGCTCCGAACGGGGGGTTGCTGCGGCATGCCGCACATCGTCGCATGTCGCGAGCAGTACCTCCGAACGGCCCCACCGGCGTGCCGGACAGGCCCCCTTGGGGACACTTGTCCGGCACGCACGCGTGCAGCGGCTTTTGCCGTCCTCACCGGCCAGGGCTCACCGGCGGGCGCGGCCGGGCCGACGGCTGTCCGCTGCCGCCCGGCTCAGCCGTGGGCGCAACCTGACCGGCAGCCGACCGCTGCCACCAGGATCACCGGCCGGCGCTGTCCACGACGGCCGACCACTCGTCCAGCAGAGCCTGCGCGGAGGCGTCGTCAGGGCCCTCCGCCCACAGGTGAGTGACCGCCTCCGCCGGGTCGGGCAGCACCATCACCCAGCGCCCGTCGGTCTCCACGACCCGCACACCGTCGGTCGTGTCGACAAAGCGATCTCCTGCGGCCTCGACCACCCGTCGCATCACCAGCCCCTTGACGGCCCACGGCGTCGCGAGGTCCCGCTTGAGGACGTGCGCCCGCGGGATCCGGGCATCGATCTGGCTCAACGTGAGCTGCGTCCGCGCCACCAGCCCGATGAGCCGCACGAAGGCCGCCGTGCCGTCGTAGACGCCGCTGAACTCGGGGACGATGAACCCGCCCTTGCCGTCGCCGCCGAAGATGGTGCCCTCCTCGCGCCCCACGCGCGTGAGGTCGTCGGGCGAGGTGGTGGTCCACTCGACCTGGGTGCCGTGATAGGCGGCCACCTGCTCGGCGATCCGGGTGGTGGTGACCGGCAGCGCCACCCGCCCGCTGCGCCGCTCGGCGGCCACCAGGTCCAGCATCACCAGCAGCGCCCGGTCGTCTTCGATGATCCGGCCCTTCTCGTCCACGAGCGACAGCCGCTCGCCGACCGGGTCGAACCGCACACCGAAGGCGGCACCCGAGGAGGCCACGATCTCCCCGAGGCGCACCAGCCCGTTGCGCCGCATCTCGGCCGTCTCCGTGGGCCGGGACTCGTCCAGACCGGGGTTGATGGTCAGCGAGTCCACCCCGAGCTTGCCGAGCAGGCTGGGCAGCACCAGACCAGCGCTGCCGTTCGAAGCGTCCACAACAACCTTGAGACCCGCTGCCGCTATCCCGGTCGTGTCGACGTTCCGCAGCAGCGACCCGGTGTACGAGTCGAAGACGCTCGCCGGGAAGTACAGGTCACCGATCTCGCCCGGGAACGCCCGCCGGTATTCCTGGCGTGCGAACACCCGGTCCAGCTTCCGCTGGCTGCCCTGGGAGAGGTCCGCGCCCTGGCCGTCGAAGAACATGATGTCCACCGAGTCCGGGACACCCGGTGAGGTCCGGATCATGATGCCGCCGGCGCTGCCGCGCGCGGTCTGCTGCCGGGCCACCGGCAGCGGCACGTTCTCCAGGTCCCGTACGTCGATGGCGCTGGCCTGAAGCGCGGAGATCACCGCACGCTTGAGCGCCCGGGCCCCCCGGGAGTGGTCGCGAGCGGTGGTGACGGTGGAGCCCTTCTTCAGGGTCGTCGCGTAGGCGCCGGCGAGCCGCACCGCCAGCTCGGGCGTGATCTCGACGTTCAGGATGCCGGAGACACCCCGGGCGCCGAACAGATGGGCCTGGCCCCGGGACTCCCAGATCACCGAGGTGTTGACGAAGGCACCGGCCTCGATGGTCTTGAACGGATAGACCCGGACGTTGCCCTGAACAATCGATTCCTCACCGATCAGGCACTCGTCACCGATGACCGCGCCGTCCTCGATGCGGGCCGCCCGCATGATGTCGGTGTTCTTCCCGACGACGCAGCCACGCAGATTGCTGTGCTGCCCGACGTACACGTTGTCGTGCACGACGGCCTTGTGCAGGAAGGCACCGCTCTTGACGACGACGTTGGAACCCACGACGGTGTGCTCGCGGATCTCCGCGCCGGCCTCCACCTTGGCGTAGTCGCCGATGTAGAGCGGCCCGCGCAGTACGGCGTCGGGGTGCACCTCGGCGCCCTCGGCGACCCACACGCCCGGGGAGAGCTCGAAGCCGTCGATGTCGACGTTGACCTTGCCTTCGAGTACGTCCGCCTGAGCCTTCACGTAGCTCTCGTGCGTGCCGACGTCCTCCCAGTAGCCCTCGGCGACATAGCCGTAGATCGGCTTGCCTTCCTTCATCAGCTGCGGGAAGACGTCGCCGGACCAGTCGACCGGCACGTCGGCCTCGACGTAGTTGAAGACCTCGGGCTCCATCACATAGATGCCCGTGTTGACGGTGTCGGAGAAGACCTGTCCCCAGGTCGGCTTCTCCAGGAAGCGTTCGACCTTGCCTTCCTCGTCGACGATGGTGATGCCGAACTCCAGCGGATTGGGCACACGGGTCAGACAGACCGTGACCAGCGCGCCCTTCTCCTTGTGGAAGTTGATCAGCTCCGTGAGGTCGAAGTCGGTCAGGGCATCACCGGAGATGACGAGGAAGGCATCGTCCTTCAACGCCTCTTCGGCGTTCTTGACGCTTCCGGCGGTACCGAGTGGCTTCTCCTCATTGGCATAGGTGAGCTCCATACCGAGCTCTTCGCCGTCACCGAAATAGTTCTTGACGAGCGATGCCAGGAACTGCACGGTGACAACGGTCTCGGTGAGCCCGTGCCTTTTGAGCAGCCGTAGCACGTGCTCCATGATCGGGCGGTTCACCACGGGCAGGAGCGGCTTGGGCATGCTAGAGGTCATGGGGCGCAGGCGAGTGCCTTCGCCCCCGGCCATCACGACGGCCTTCATGTCGGAAGCGTCCTCCTCCAAGAGACGACGGTCTAGCCGACTTCACCCGTCCAGATTGTCCCGCACTTTTCCACCGCGGGCCATCGAGGCGTCAGGTCGGGACAATCGCCGAGCTCAATCGGCCGTGGTGTCCGCTCGAACCAATCGGCGGACCTGTACCACGTAGAGCACTCCTGCCCACCAGTAGAGGGTTGTACCCCATCCGGCGAACGCCCATCCGAAAATGGCAGCCAGTGACGCGATCCAATCACTTCCGTCACTGAGGAGCAGGAGCGGGAAGGCATACATCAGGTTGAAGGTTGCGGCCTTCCCCAGGAAGTTCACCTGCGGCGGCGGATACCCGTGCCGGCGGAGGATCCCCACCATCACCAGGAGAACCAGTTCCCTCACCAGCAGCAGCCCGGTCAGCCAGATCGGGAGGATCTCCCGCCAGGTGAGACCGACCAGCGTGGACAGCACGTAGAGCCGGTCGGCGGCAGGGTCGAGAAGCCGGCCGAGGCTGCTGATCTGATTCCAGCGCCGGGCGAGCTTGCCGTCGAGGTAGTCGCTGACTCCGCTGAAGGCCAGCACCAGGAGGGCCCAGCCGTCGCTGTTGGGTCCGCCGAACTCCGGCCTGAGGATCAGCCAGAGGAAGAGGGGTACGCCGACGAGCCGCGCCATGCTGAGAATGTTGGGGATGGTGAGGACCCGGTCTGTTTGGACACGGGTCTCCTGGACCTCCACCCGGGGGCCTCCTGTGGGAAAAGAGCCGACGATGCCCCCTGACCTTACCTCAACGCAAAAAAGCTCCGGCTCTTGGGCAGTGCCCAAGAGCCGGAGCTTCAAAAGGAGTTCGGCGGCGTCCTACTCTCCCACAGGGTCCCCCCTGCAGTACCATCGGCGCTGTGAGGCTTAGCTTCCGGGTTCGGTATGTAACCGGGCGTTT